>DASXHD010000129.1:0-188646 GCA_036488725.1 Polyangiaceae bacterium
CGTCTGCGATCTTACAGCCGAGGAGATCCGGCAATATCGCGGCACCCTGACCGAGCCCGGCAAGGACAGTCCGTACCGCAATCGCAGCGTGGAAGAGAACCTGGACCTGTTCGCGCGCATGAAGGCCGGCGAATTCCCCGACGGCTCGCGCACCCTGCGGGCCAAGATCGATATGGCGTCGGCGAACCTCAATCTGCGCGACCCGATCATGTACCGCATCGTGCATGCGCATCATCATCGGACCGGCGACGAGTGGTGCATCTACCCGATGTACGATTTCGCGCACGGCCTCTCCGACGCGATCGAGGGCGTCACGCACTCGGTGTGCACGCTCGAGTTCGTGAATCACCGGCCGCTCTATCACTGGTTCATCGACGCCGTCGGCGAGGAGCGTTTGAAATCGCACCCGCAGCAGATCGAGTTCGCGAAGCTCATCATCACGTACATGCTCTTCTCGAAGCGCAAGCTGAAGCAGCTCGTCGAGGAGAAGCGCGTCTCGGGCTGGGACGATCCGCGCATGCCGACGCTCGCGGGGCTGCGGCGTCGCGGGTACACGGCGAGCGCGCTCCGCGCGTTTTGCGAGCGTGTCGGCGTCTCGACGCGCGACAGCGTGGTCGACGTCTCGCTCCTCGAGCACACGCTGCGCGAAGATCTCAACGCGAGCTCGCCGCGCGTGATGGCGGTGCTTCGCCCGCTCGAGCTCGAGATCGAAAATTGGCCCGCCGGCAAAGTCGAGTGGATCGAAGCGCCGTACGATCCCGAAAAGCCCGACGGTGCGAAGCGCAAAGTTCCGTTTTCCGGGCGCGTCTTCATCGAGCGCGACGACTTCATGGAAGATCCGCCGAAAAAATTCTTTCGTCTCGCGCCGGGCACCGAGGTGCGTCTTCGCTGGGCGACGGTCATCAAGTGCACGCGCGTCGTGAAAGACGCGAGCGGCGCGATCACCAAGTTGATCTGCACGTACGACCCCGACGCGGTCGGAGGACAGCCGAAAGACGGGCGAAAAATCAAAGGCACCATCCACTGGGTTTCGGCCGGCCACGCGAAGACCGCCGAAGTACGGCTTTACGATCGTCTCTTCAAAGACGAGAACCCGACGCACGCCGAAAATTTTCTCGACACGCTGAATCCCAATTCGCTCGAGAGGCTCGAGGGCTGCAAAGTGGAGCCGAGCCTCGAATCGGCAAAATCGCTGGAACGCTTTCAATTCGAGCGACTCGGGTATTTCTGTGTCGATTCGGATAGCGGTCCGGGCGCGCTCGTGTTCAATAGAACCATCACCCTGAAGGACACGTGGGGCGCGATGGTTCAAAAGGGCAAAGCCGACTGACGCGCGACCCAAAGCGCGACGCGCGAGGCATTCCGCTACGCGATTCGATCATTTCGTCGCGCAATGGGATGCGGCGCGGTGCGTGCATCCCGCCGGGTGACACAAGAAAGGTGCGAACACCCAATGAAGCGTGAAGCGACGAGGCAGTTTTCTTTTCGCCTGCCCAAATCGCTCGTGGACCGAGTCGAGCGCTGCGTTCGAAGCGTCCACGCGAGCGGTCTCGACCTGACGCGCGCGGACATCGTGCGTCTCCTACTCAACCACGCGCTCGACGCGACGGACTGCAAGCTCGATCTCTTGCTCGCGGGCCCGAAGAAATCCGGCGGCCGGAAGGGTCGCCGCGCCGCAGGGTGATTTCGAGAATCGCGGGCGCGACGCCGACACGAACGGGCGGGCCGCTGGTGCCGAGCCCGGGGTGAACGACGAGCGCGCTCCGCCCTTTTCGGTAGAAGCCGAGCGTGTGCCGCCGATGAAGTCGGCCGAAGTTGAAGCGACGCGCCGCGAGCGGCAGCGCGATTTGTCCGCCGTGCGTGTGGCCGCTCAAGACGAGATCGACGCCGCGCGCGGCGGCCGCTTCGAAGTCGACGGGATCGTGCGCGAGTAAAATCGCGCTCGCGCCGTCGGGCCGTTTTTCGAGCGCGCGGTCCATGTCGGCGCGTCGCGACCAGCGATCGTCGATGCCGGCGACGAAGAGCCCCGCGCGCGGCACGACACTTTCATTTCGCAAGACGCGTGCGCCGCGCGCTTCGAGCATCGCGACGAGCGACTCGGGCGCTTCGGCATAATCGTGATTGCCCATCACGAGCAGGACGCCGTCGCGCGCGCGGATCGCTCCGACGACGTCGGCGATGTCGGCGTGGAACGCGGAGCCTTGCGTGACGAGGTCGCCGGTGACGACCGCGAGATCGCAATCGAGCGCGCTCGCGGCGCGCGCCCAGCGGAGGCCCCACGCGCGCGGCGTGAACGGGCCGATGTGCAAATCGGAGAGGTGCGCGATGCGATAACCGTCGAAGCGCGGGTCGAGCCCGTCGATGCGAACGTCGACGCGCTGGACTCGGGTCCAGCGTCGACGAACGAGCGCGCCGTACGCCGCGATCGCGAGCGCCGCGAGGTAACCGATCGCGGGGGCCGGCGCGAGCGGCCGATGCAGGAGCGCGAACAAAACGAGCGCGAGCGGCGCGAGCGCGATCGCGAGAAAGCTCGCCGTCCAGTGAACGAAATAGGGGAGGTCGACCGCGTGACGTTCGCCGCGAAGCCCGCGATTCGCGACCGGCACGAACGCGATCGTCGCCGCCGCCGCGAGCACGACGGCGACCGGCCACGGCACGACGCTCGCCGCGGCTGCCGCGAACGCCGCCTGACCGACCGCGGTGAGCGCGAGCAGCCGCCGCATGAACTTCGAAACGCGCAGCACCACACGAAGAACATAAGGCGAGATTGTGCTATTCCGCATGCGCCCATGCGATTCACGCACGCGCTGATTCCCACGCTGAAAGAAGCCCCCCAGGACGCGACGAGCGCGAGCCACGCGCTCCTCTTGCGGGGTGGTTACATTCGCCGTCTCGGCGCCGGCATCTACGATTTTCTACCGTTGGGCTTGCGCGTGCTCCGCAAGGTCGAGCGCATCGTGCGCGCCGAGATGGACCGCGCCGGCGCGCTCGAGATCCTCATGCCGGTGCTCCTGCCGGGCGAGTACTACAAAGAGACCGGCCGCTGGGACCTCTACGGCGACGTGCTCTTCCGTTTGAAGGATCGCAAAGGCGGCGACTACAACCTCGCGCCGACGCACGAAGAGATCGTCACCGACATCGCCCGCCGCGAAATCAAATCGTGGCGCGACATGCCGAAGAACCTCTACCAAATCCAAACCAAGTTCCGCGACGAGCCGCGCCCGCGCGCCGGGCTCTTGCGTTGCCGCGAGTTCTTGATGAAGGACGCGTACTCGTTCGACACGAGCGAAGAAAAAGCGCTCGCGAGCTACGAGAAGATGCGTGTAGCTTACAACAACATTTTCACGCGGATGGGCCTGAAATACCGCATGGTCGCGGCCGACAGCGGCGCGATGGGCGGCAACACCAGCGCCGAGTTCCAGGTGCTCGTCGACTCGGGCGAGGACGCGATCGTCGCGTGCGACAAGTGCGACTACGCCGCGAACGTCGAGGTCGCCGAGGTGAAAGTGGTCGACCCCGGCCGCCGCGCGATGGCGACGACCATCCGCATGATGAAGGTCCACACCCCGGGACAGAAAACGATCGAAGAGGTTTCCACGTTCCTCAACGTGAAGCCGAGCGACACGTTCAAGTCTCTCCTTTACGTCGGCGAGGGGTCCAAAGAAGTCGTCATGGCGCTCATGCGCGGCGACCACGCGCTCAACGAGGTGAAGCTCGCGCGCGTGCTCGGCGTGTCGTCGGTGCACCTCGCGAGCGAGGCGGACGTGAAGGCGGCGACCGGCGCCGAGCTCGGGTTCGCCGGGCCGATCGGCTTCAAGGGAAAGATCTACATCGACCGCGCCGCGGCGCTCGTCCGCAACGGGGTCTCGGGCGCGAACGAGACCGACTATCACCTCGCCAACGTGAACCACGGGCGCGACTTCGACGCCGAGGTGGTCGACGTTCGCCAAGCGCAAGACGGCGATCTCTGCCCGCGCTGCGAGGGCGGAAGGCTCCACGCGTACAAAGGCATCGAGGCGGGGCACATCTTCGTCCTCGGCACGCACTACTCGGCCAAGATGGGCGCGACGTTCCTCGACGAGCAACAGCAGCAGAAGCCGGTCGTCATGGGCTGCTACGGCATCGGCGTCTCGCGTCTCGTCGCGACGGCGATCGAACAGCACCACGACGACAACGGCATCGCGTGGCCGATGAGGGTCGCGCCGTATCACGTCCATATTTGCACGCTCGCGAACGACGGCGCAGTGGTGGAAGCGGCGCAGAAGCTCGTGGACGGGCTCGAGGCCGAGGGCGTCGAAGTTTTGTGGGACGATCGCGACGAGCGACCCGGCGTGAAATTCAAAGACGCCGATTTGCTCGGCGTGCCGCTGCGCGTGACGATCGGCGCCAAGGGGCTTGCGCAGGGCGCCGTCGAGCTCAAGCCGCGCACCGAAAAGGATCCGAAGAAGGCCGAGCTCGTGCCGCTCGACGTCGCGGCGAAGACGATCGCCGACCGCGTGAAGAGCGCGCTGGGGTGATCCTCTTCGTCACGGCTACGGGGACGGGCGTCGGAAAAACTTGGCTGTCGTGCGCGCTCGCGCGTGAGCTCGCCGGGCATGCGCGCGTCGTCGCGATCAAACCGGTGGAGACGGGCGGGGGAGACGACGGCGAGCTCCTCGCGGCAGCCACGGGGCAGCGCGAGCCGCTTCGTGCGCTCTTGCGATTTCGCGACCCGCTCACGCCCGCGCTCGCCGCCGAGCGCGAGGGCGCCGCGATGGATTTCGACGCGCTCGTCGCGGACGTCGCGCGTCTCGCGAAAGATTTCGACCACGCGATCGTGGAGGGCGCCGGCGGCGTGCTCTCTCCGCTCACGTACGAAGCGGATGCGACCGATCTCGCACGGCGTCTCGACGCGAAGGTGCTCCTCGTCGCGCCCGACGCGCTCGGTACGCTCAGCGCGACGCTCGCGGCGATGCGGTGTCTTCCTCCGAGCGCCATCGCGCTGATCGAGCCGTCCGTTCGCGACGCGTCGACCGGTACGAACGCGACGGTCCTCCGCCGGCGGCTGGGCGACGTCTGCCCGCGCATTTTCGAGATCGCGCGCGGCGACACCACGAACGTCGGAGCGATCGCGCGCGTGTTAGCTTCCATCGCGTGAGCAAGCGCCGAGTCACATCGACGGACGCGGTCCGCGCAGGCGATCGCAAGCGCAAGCCGTTCGACGCGGTGCCGCAGCCGATCGTCGCGACTGCGCCTTACACGTTCGAAAATTCGGACGAGGTCGTCGCGCGCGCCGAGGGGCGACTCTCGCACGAGCGCGAAGAATACGGCCGGTACGGCAACCCGACGACGCGCGCGGTCGAGGAGCGGCTCGCGGCGCTCGAGGGCACCGAGGACGCGGCGATGTTCGCGAGCGGCATGGCCGCCGTCTCGACGGCCGTGCTCGCGCTCGTCAAACGCGGCGACCACGTCGCGATTTTTTCGGAGTGCTACCGCATGACGCGCGAGCTCGCCGAAAAGACGCTCGCGCGCTTCGGCGTCGAGACGACCTTCGTGCCGATGGACGCGTCCGCGCTCGCCGGCGCGCTCCGAAGCGAGACGCGGCTCGTGCTCGCCGAGATGCCGAGCAACCCGCACTTGCGCTGCCTCGACTTGGGCAAAATCGTCGAGACCTGTCGCGGCCGGCGTGGCCTCAAGACGATGATCGACGCGACCTTCGCGACGCCGGTGAACTGTCGCCCGGCCGAATTTGGCGCCGATTTAATCGTGCATTCTGCAACCAAATATTTGGGCGGGCACCACGACGTCCTCGGCGGCGTCGTGTGCGGCACGGGCGCGCTCGTGTCGGTCGTGCGCGATCTCCGTGGGGTGCTCGGGCCGATCTGCGATCCGCACGCCGCGTTTCTGGTCGGTCGCGGCCTCAAGACGCTCGCGCTCCGCGTCGAAAAACAAAACGCGAGCGCCCTCGCCATCGCCGAGCTCCTCGAAGCGCGCCCCGAGGTCGAAAGAGTCTTCTACCCCGGCCTCCCGTCGCATCCGGACCACGCGATCGCGCGCGCGCAGATGACCGGCTTCGGCGGCGTCGTGAGCTTCGTCGTGCGCGGCGGGCTCGAGGGCGCCCGCCGCTTCGTCGATCGCTTGCAGATTGCACGCATCGCCCCGAGCTTCGGCGGCGTGGACACGCTCGTCGAGCAGCCCGCGGTGATGAGCTTCTACGAGCTCACGTCCGAGGAGCGCGCCACCATCGGCATCGAAGACGGCCTCGTCCGCCTCGCGGTGGGCATCGAGGAGCCCGTCGATCTCATCGAGGACTTGACGCGGGCGCTCTCCGCGTAGAAAAAAACGCGATGTCCTACGTCGTGGATTTCGAGAAGGTGTCGACCGTCGGTCTCGCCTCGTCGCCGGTCGCCGCAGCGCTCGCCGGCATGCGCGCGAACGAGGCGCGCTACTTCAAGAACAAGTACGACCACGTCTTCACGACCGAGCCCGCGAGCAAGGCCAAGAAGACGATCGAGTGGATCCACGGAATCCTCAAAGAGGAACGCGACATCGTCATCGCGTCGCGCCCGCTCGAGGCCACCGCCTTCGAGGTCGAAGGCATCAAAATGGCGTACGTCTTCTACGAGAGCGGCCTCGCGATCAACGTGATGTACACGATCGACGACGGCAAGAAGCGCGCGGTGGGTTTCAAGCTCTCCGAAGGAATGGAAATTCCCGCGGAGCTCTCGAAGTTCAAGTTCGCCCGGCAGAAGTCGAAGCTCGCGGGAACGATTCGCGGCTCCTTCTTCGTCATCAAGAAGCCGCATTGAGTCAGCCCAAACCTTCGAGCGCGGCGAGGAGCGCGTTCGCCGACGCGGCGGCTTCGTCGGTCGACATCGGGCGAGCGTCTTTGCAGACCGCGAGCGTCACCGCGTCCTCCGGAATGTCCGACAAGAATCGGCTCGGCGTCCGCGGGATCGCTTTGCCGCGCATCGCGCGTCCTTCGCATCGCGAGATGACGAGCTTCTCGCGCGCGCGCGTGATGCCGACGTAGAAGAGTCGCCGCTCTTCCTCGACGTCGCTCGAAACGCCCATTTCTTTGGCCATTTCGCTTCCGGTCGCGTCGGTCGCTTTGTCGGCCTGCGTGCGCGCGTGCGGGAGGTAACCCTCCTCGCAGCCGATCAGAAAAACGTGATCGAACTCGAGACCCTTCGATCCGTGGAGGGTCGAGAGCAAGACGAGCTCTTTGGGTTTGTCGTCTTCGTCGTCGTCGCTCGTGTCGAGCATCATCGCTTGGATGAACATGCGCAGGCCGTCTTCGCTCGTCGGGTCGCGGCCGGCGGTGCGCTCGCGTTCTTCGCGGCGCCCGAGCATCGCGGCGAGCCCTTCGACGTTTCCCCAGCGGCGCGCCGCGGCTTCGTTCGACGACGAGCTCTTCTCGACGTCGCCCTTGAGCCCCACGCGCTCGCACAGCCAACGCACCACGCCGCTCGCGGGCTGTCGCTCGACGAGCAATCGCTTGCGCGCCTCGGCGATCGTTTTTTCGAGATCCGCGCAGCCGTTTCGAGCCGCGGTCGGGATGTCGTCGATCGCGTCGATTCGCTCGATCGCTTGCCAGAGCGTCCAATCGTTCGCGGTCGCGTGCGTCGCGAGACGTTGCAAGCTCTGCTCGCCGACGCCGCGCGCCGGATAGTTCACGACGCGGCGGAGCGCGATCTCGTCATTGCGATGGAGCGCGAGCTTCAAATACGAGAGGAGATCCTTGACCTCTTTGCGCTCGAAAAATTGCTGTCCCCCGACGACGCGATACCCGACGCCCTGCTCGCGCATCGCCTCTTCGATCGGACGCGCCTGTCCGTTCGAGCGATAGAGCACCGCGATTTGGCTCGGTTTGACGTGCTCGTCGTGAATGAGCTTTCGGGCCTCGCGCGCGACCCACGACGCTTCGGCCTCGGGCGTCGAGCAGGTGAGCACGACCGGCAACGCGCCGCTCGGCTTGGTCGAGAAGAGCGTTTTTTCGTGCTTCGAATCTTGCCGCTTCGAGATGACCGCGTTGGCGACCGCGAGGATCTCGGGCCGCGAGCGGTAGTTTTGCTCGAGCTTCACGATCGCCGCGCCGGGAAAATGATTCTCGAACTCGAGGATGTTGCGCACGTCGGCGCCGCGCCAGCCGTAGATCGCTTGATCGTCGTCGCCGACGACGCAGACGTTCTTGTCGCGCGCGCCGAGGTGCCGGAGGAGCTCGAGCTGGGCGACGTTGGTATCTTGGTACTCATCTACCAAGATAAAACGGTAACGATCCTGGAACCGCGAGAGGACGTCCTCGCGCGTTCGCAAGAGGCGCGCGAGCTCGCACACGAGATCGTCGAAGTCGAACGCGCGAAACGAGCGGAGCGCGCTCTGGTAACGCGGGTAGACCTCGCGCGTGATCAAATCGTATTCGTCTTCTTCGTTGACGACGTAATTCGCAGGGTCGACGAACGCGTTCTTCGCGAGCGAGATGCGCGCGAGGATCGCCGGCGCGTCGAAGCGGCGGCCGCCGTCCATGTCGAGACCGCGGAGCGCCTCTTTGACGACGCCGAGGGAGTCGCCTTGATCGAAAATCGTGAACGCGCCGCCGATCGCGGTGCGCTCGCGTCCGAGGGCCATCAGGCCGAACGAGTGGAACGTCGAGACCGTGAGCTCTTTCGCCGCGAGCTTGCGCGCCTTGGCGATGGCGGCGATGCGCTCGGCCATCTCGCCGGCGGCTTTGTTGGTGAACGTGAGCGCGAGGATCTGCCGCGCGGAGATGCCGCGCTCGAGCAAACGCGCGATGCGCTCGGTGATGACGCGGGTCTTGCCGGAGCCCGCGCCCGCGAGGACCAAGATCGGCCCGGTGAAGTGCTCGACGGCGCGCTTCTGCGCCGGATTGAGCGGAATGGACATGCTGCGAGCGCGCGTTCAACCACGGGAGCCGCGCGGAAGGAAGATTGCTTTTCGCTTCGGCTTCTGTCTCGCTCGATTATCCTCTCGAGTCCCATGCGAAAAATCGAAAGACGCGCGATCGCCGCGACGTGCACGCTCGTCCTCGCGTGCGGCGGCGCCGAGCCCAAGCCGCAAAACACGACGACCTTGCCCATCGCGAGCGCGACCGCGAGCGCGGTGCCGAAGGTGGATCTCTCGCCGGTGCCGATGCCCGAGTCGCTCGTCGTGCTCGTGCACGTCGCGCACCCGGCCGCGTCGGCCGACGTCATCTCGGCGTGGGCGGGTCAGCCGCTCGACGCGCAATCGGCGCTCGCCGAGATGGTCGGCGAACGGGTCGCGAAAGTCGTCGACCTCGACGCGCCGGCCGATCTCGCCGTGAGCGTCAAAGACCGCGGCGGTCGTCGCGAGCCGGACGCGTCGTTCGCAGTCTCGCTCCCGGTGAAAAATTTCGAAGCGGCGAAGGCGACGCTCCAGGGCGACTACGGCCTCTTGCCGATCGACAACGGCGCGTTCGAAATTCAGCGCAGCGGCGGCGGGCGGCGCGACGGCGACTCGGATTTTCGCGTGTGCGCGCTCGCGCCCGCGATCGGCGGCGCCCGCGTCGTCTGCAGCCGCGACGCGACCGCGCGCGACGCGCTCTTGCCGTTCCTCACGCGCGGCACGTCGGGCCTCGCGTCGATCAAGAGCGACGTCCACGTCGAAGCACGACCCGGCCCATTCCACGAGCTCGCCGACCGCGAGCGCGCCGACATCGCGCGGAGCGGCGCGCACTTCATGGGCGGCAGCGCGATGCGCCCCGCGTGGCAGGCGGGCATCTTCGATTTGGTCGACAGCTTCACCGACGTGACCAAGGCGACGCTGGACGCCGACATCGATCAAACGCACGGCACCGCGCGCATGACGATTCACGCGAACGGCTCGAAGGGCCTCGTCACGCGCATCCTCTCCGCGCACCCCGAGCGCGCCGAGGCGCCGCCCGCGAATTTTTTCAAGCTCCCGTCCGACGCCGACTTCGCGTTCTTCGAGCACGGGCTCGACGCCGATCAGCTCGCGCCGCCGAAAGAGGCGCTGCTCCACTCGCTCGAAGCCGCGATGTCCGACGACGACAAGCTCAAGGCCGCCGATCGCACCGCGCTCCTCGACGCGATCGGTCGCACGTTCGATCTCTTCGCGCTGCCGGTCGTCTACGCGCGCGGGGTCGATTTCGCGAAGGCGGTGCCGGCGGTCAACGGCCTCACCGACGCGTCCGACGTCGCGAAGATCCGCGCGGGCGTCGAGCAAGCCGCCGGGTGGGACGTCTTCGGCGTGGAGGCCCCGCCGGAAAAGATCACCGCCGTCCTCAAAGGGTGGTCGGCGGCGCTCGCTCGCCCCGGAGTCGTCGCGAGCATGCACCACGACGCGCCGACGTTTCGCGTGTCGGGCGCGCCGCGCGGCGCGCCGCCGGGAACGATCGCGTTCTCGCTCGGCATCAAGCACGAGCGATGGGACTACAACGGTCCGAAGCCGAAGCAGAAGCCGCCGCTCGTCCTCGCGATGCACACGCTCGTCGTTCCGGACCACGGCACGGTGTGGGTCGTGAACGCGCTCGACGAGGCGACCGCCGTCGCCAAAGCGCGCGCGCTCGTCTCCGGCGCGGGCGGCACGCTCTCCGGACGCGCCGGCCTCGAGGCGCTCAAGAACGGACACGTCAACGCAGCCGGCTTCGTCACGCCGCGCGGGCTCGGGCTCGGCATCCCGATGGGATGGCTCGTCGGCTCACCTTGGTACAAGGTCACCAACGATCCGCTCATGGGAATCTCGTCGTCGTCGCAGTACACGACGCCGCTCCTCATCACGGCGGCCGAAGGCGCGTCGGGCTCGGAGCGCTCGCTCACGCTGAGCGCCGACGTGCCGCGCGCCGCGCTCGCCGACTTCCTCGCGATCGGTCCGCGCATCTTTCACTGAGAGATTTTTGGCCGAATCCGGCAGGGTGGGTAGATGTAGGACATGCTTCGGCACGTCCTCATTTGGCTGCTTTGCTTGGCGGCGCTGCTCGCCGTCGGCCAAGCGCACGCGAGCTACACCGAAGCGCACGTGACGGGCGAGGACGCGCGCGCCGTGATCGCGCGCGACGGAAGCGTCGTCGTCACGCACGCGATTTCGTATCGCGTCGTCGCCGGCGCGCTTCGAACGATCGCGATCGTCGGCTTCGAGGACGACTTGCGCTTTCGTCCGACCGCCAGCGTGACGTCGTCCGACGGCCAAGCGCTCGGGGCGTCGGTCGTGCGCGACGATCACGACGTCGTGCACGTCACGGTCGACGATCCCAAAGGTCTCAAGCGCGGCGACTGGCGCTTCGAGCTGGTCTACGAGACGTCGCTCGTCGGCCGCGTGACGCGCGAGGGCGCGCTCTTGCGTTTGCGGTTCGCGCTCCCGCCGTCGCGCGAGGGCGTCGACGGCGCGCGCCTCGTCTTGGACCTTCCGTCGGCGCCGACCGAGCCGCGGCAAATCACCGACGGTGACGGCGCGGCGGATTTGTCGACGCTGCGACGCATGGCCGAGCGCGACGAGCTCGAGCTCGTGCGGCCGCACGTTCCGAAAGGCGAGGCGGCGACGTTCTACGCGCGCGTCGATCCGAAGGCGCTCCCCGAGATGAAGGACCCCGCGGTCCGCGAGCCGGCGCCGATCGCGCCGATGCTCGTCGCGCAGGAGGGACTGCCGATCGGGCGCGCCGTCCTCGTCGCCGCGTGCGCGCTCGCGCTCTTCGCTCTCGCGCTCGCGAAGGGACGCCTGCTCGCGACGGCGCGAGGGCTCGTGCCGATTTCCGCGGCCGCGCGTGCGGGCCTCGCCGCGCTCTTCTATGCTGCGGGCGTCTACGCCGAGGCCGCCGGGCGACTCACGCTGGGCGCGGCGCTCGTCGCGCTCGCGATGCCGCTCCTCGCGTGGCGCATTGCGTCCGAGCCGCGCGGCGTTCGCGGGCCGGCGACGTGGCTCGTCGTGAAACCGGAGGAAGCCCTCGCACGCGCGCGCTCGCGCGCCGATTGGCTCGACGGGACGACGCGGACGGGCGCGCTCGTCTTGACGTGCGCCATCGCCGTCGTGCTCGTCCTGTGCCGTGTTCTCCGCGCGGCCGGCGGCGGCGCGCCTTATCTCGTCGCGATCGACGCGCTCGCGATCGTGCCGATTTTTTTCACGGGCACTTCGCGTCAAAGGCCGCCGAGCGCTGCACGCGAAGGCGAAGCGCTCGGCCCGATCGCGGCGAAGCTCGCGTCGATCGAATCGGTCAAAGTGGCGCCGCTCGCCCGGGTCCTCCCGGACGGCGCGCTCGACGAGACTCGGCTCCTCGCTTCGCCGCGTCTCGCGATGGCCGGCGCGCTCGGGATCGAAATCGGCGTCGCCTGGCAAACCGCAGGCGGCGCGACGCTCCCGTCGTTCGAGGTCCTCGCGCGCGTCACCGACGCGACGTTCGCCGCCGCGAAGATGACCGCCGCGTATCCCGCGATGCGCGCGCTCCCCGGTCGCAAGCCCGAAGAGCGCGTCTACCGCTTCGAGCCCGAGGGACCGAGCGCCGCGTCGTGCGCGGCGTGCGTGCGCGATTTGGCGGAAATCCTGCGGGATCGTCGCCTCGCGCTCGGCTCGCGGTCCCCCGGCGAAGAACGCAGGCTCCCGCCGAACGCGCGACTTCCGGCTGCACCGTCGCGCGCGTCTCTGGCATAGTGAGCGGCCATGAAGTACCGACTTCCCGTCTTGGGAGCAGCCGCTGCGCCTGCGCACTCGCGACGCGATCTCTTGCGTTATTTGGGCGGCATCGCGGTCGCCACGGCGATCCCATTTCCGCTCGCCGGTTGTGACGACGGCACGACGCCGCCGCCGCAGACCGGATTTTTCACCGACCAGGAGCGCGCGGTCCTCGGTGCGCTCGCGAACGCGGTGCTCCCGCCCGACGACACACCCGGCGGAAAAGATCTCGGAGCGGTCGCTTACATCGAACGCCTCCTCACGGCGTTCGACGCAGCCGACGCGACGACGCCGCCCGCGATTTACGCCGGCGGTCCCTATTCGGGACGAGTCCCTTTCGCGGACGAGAACGGCGCACCGTCGAGCAACTTTCCGCCGAATTCGTTCGCGACGTTCCTGCCGCTCGACATCGTGAAGGACGCGGGCTGGCGCGTTCAAATCTTCGGCTCCTCGGCGCTCCCCGCCGGCGCGCCCAACGACGCGCTGCTCGGCGCGGTCACCGGCTTGCGCGATCAAGTGAAGCAAGGCCTCGCCGCCGCGATCGCCGGGTCGCCCACGCCGATCGACCAACTGAGCCAAGACGACTTGATCGACTTCCTCAACACCGGTCTCTCGGTGCCGTTTCGCCAGCTCGTGATCGATCTCGTTTGCCAGGCCTCGTTCGGTCCGCCCGAGTACGGCGGAAACCCGAACCTCGCCGGCTGGCAGATGACGCACTTCGAAGGCGACAGCCAGCCGCTCGGTTACAGCGTCTGGTCGACGGCGCAAAACCAATACGTCGAGCGCCCCGACGCTCCGATGACGACACCCAACGCGACGGATCCCGAGCCGCTCGACGCCGACGTCATCGCACTCTGCGACAACGTCGTCAGCCTCCTCGGTGGAACGGTGTTTCAGCCATGAGCGCGCGCATCGTCGGAAACTCTTCGCTCACGACGTTCGACGTCCTCATCGTCGGCAGCGGCGCGGGCGCCGGCCCGGTCGCGTATTTGTGCGCGAAAAACGGCCTCAAAGTGCTCGTCCTCGAGGCGGGCCCGAACCACTACGATCACCTCGACGACCCGGCGCAGCAGCCGGTGCCCGAGCACTCGAACGACGAGCTCAAGTACCAAGTGCGGAGCTTCATCGACGTCGACGCGCGCATGGACCCGCGCAGCTGGCGCGTCGACACGAGCACCGATCGCGTCGACGTGACCGACGTCAACGGTCTGCCCAAGCACGTCGGCGGCGGCATGGTCCACGCCGACGTGAAGATGCCGCGCTACGAAGCGCAAGACTTCCAGATGGCGACGCTCCTCGGCAACAAGGTGCAGAATGCAAACTTCGCCGACTGGCCCATCACCTACGCCGATCTCGAGCCGTACTACGCGTACGCCGAGGTCGCCGTCGGCGTTCAGGGAAAGAAGGGCGCGAACCCGTTCGAGCCGCCGCGCAGCACCGAGTATCCGATGCCGCCCGGGCTCCCGATGTACTTGAACAGCATCATCGCGAAGGGCCTCGGCGCGAACGGCTACACGATTTTTCCGTACCCGACCGCGGTGAACTCCGAGCCGTACGACGGGCGCCCCGCGTGCAACGACTGCGGATACTGCAGCGACTACGGCTGCCCGAACAACGCGAAGGGCTCGACCGCGGTCACCATGCTCCGCAAGGCGCTCCTCACCGGAAACTGCCTGCTCCTCGCCGAAACGCGCGTGACCAAGCTGATCATGAACGGCGCGAAGGACACGGTCACCGCGGTCGAGTGCGTCGACCCCACGGGCCAAACGCAGCAATACAGCGCCGCACGCTACGTGCTCGCCGCGAGTCCGATCGAAGACGCGCGCATTCTGTTGCTCAGCGATCCAAGCGGAACCGGCGTCGGAAATTCGAGCGACATGGTCGGCCGTAATTTGATGTTCCACTTGCAGACGTCGTGCGTCGGCATCTTCAACGATCGCCTCCACGGCCACCGCGGGCGCACCGTCGATCACGGCTTCGCCGACTTCCGCGGCATCGCGGCCAACTACGATCCGAACGACCCGTCGAAATCGCTCGGCGGCATCGTCGAGATCAGCGGCAGCGAGCGCCCGGTCAACGAAGCGAGCTACTACACCGAAATTTTGCTGCGCTCGCAGTTCAAGTTCGATGGCCGGCTCTTCAAGAAGCTGATGCGCCAATCGCCTTTCCGCGATCGCATCATCGTCCTCACGATGCAGGCCGAGGACGCGCCGCAAGCGATCAACCGCGTCGACCTCGATCCGCAAGTGGTCGACTTCTTCGGCACGCCCGCGGCGCGCGTGACCTACGCGAACCACCCGTACGAGCTCGCCGCGAGCTCGTATTACGCGCCGATCATGCAAAACAAGATTTTCAAAGATGCCGGCGCGCGCTGGGCGGCGGTCACGCCGCGCGACACGATCCCCGCGAGCGCGCACATCATGGGCACGCTCCGATTCGGAACGGACCCGACGAAGTCGGTCTGCGATCCGACCGGGAAATTCCACGACATCCAAAACCTCTATTGCAGCGACGGCGCGCTCTTCCCGACGTCGAGCGGTTACAACCCGACGATGACGATCTGCGCGCTCTCGTGCTGGGTCGGCGCCAACATGGTGAACCCGACGTCGCCGAGCACGGTCATTTCCTGACTTCGCGAACGGGCCGTCGACTGTCCGTGGCCGCTGGTATGAATGACGGATGGACCACGGCAACTTCGACCCCGATTACGTCTTTTCTCATCACCACGCGACGCCGCAGAAGCTCGCCGACTACGAGGCGCTTCACGAGGCCGCGAGGAGCTTCGCGCGCGTCGTGCTCGAGCACGTGCCCGAGTGCGACGACCGGCTCGCCGTGCTCCAGCTGCTTCGCGAGGCGGCGATGCTCGCGTGCGCGGCGGTCACGCTCGAAGGGCGTTTGAAGTAATCAGCGCGTGAGCGCGGTCGCGGTGGGGCCGCCGAGCGTGCTCACGATCGACGGCATGCCGACGGCCTGCACGTAAAACACGTAGGGCCCGCCGCGAATGCCGAGCGTCGACAAGTCGACCGAGTGTGGGCACGTGCCCGCGGTGCACGCGAGGTCGGCGACGTCCATCAGCTGCGTCGCGCCCTCTTGCGCCGCCCAAACCGAATATCGAAATAACGTATCTTCGGTTCCCGTCACGCTCGAGTCCATTGGGTCGGTTCCCCATGTCGGCGTCCAAGCGAGCGTCGTTCCGGAGAGCGTGACGTCGAGGGTCGTGAGACAATTGTCGATGCCGGTTTCGATCTCGGTGCCTTCTTCGTAATCGTCCCACGTGTCGACCATGATCAAATCGAGCTTTCCGCCGGACGCGAGATAATCGAGGCTGCCGACGAAGCTCGCGCTGCCGCCGAACGTGCCCGTGTGGTGGAACGTTTGCAGCCAGGTTTGGCCGCATCGCTGATCGATGATGCGATTCAGGCTCCAATTGGCGAGGTTGTCCTCGAAACCCTTGTGGACGTCGGAGACGGCGTACGACGTCGGGTTCGACGCGGCTGCGCCGAAGAAGCTCTTGATGTTCCCGAAGCCGAAATCGGTCGTCCACGCGAAGGTGCCCGCCGACCCCGTCGTCGTCGTCGCCGACGTGTCGCCGGGATTGACCCACCCGTACTCGCCAATCGTGTTCGGAGGATCGCTCTTCGGAAAGCCGTTCGGCTCGTACATGACGAACGTCGTGCCCATCGCGTTCACGCCCGGCCCGGTCAAGATGGCGTATTCGGTCGGATAATATTGATTGATGAAATAAAAGATAATCGGATGACCACTACCGTCTTTGAGATAAGCGGTCGAGCCGGTGTAATTCGAAACCAAATAAGCAATCGAGTCGTTCAGGCAGGTCACGGTTTCGCCGCAATGATCGAACAAGCCTTTGTCGATCATGACGGCGAATTGGTATTTGCCGCCGGCGGCTTCGGCGTTGGTGCGGATCGCGGGCATCGCTTTGTCGGCGGTCGTGCCTTGGCCGTACCAATCGACGATCTGACCGGCGAAGCCGCGGCTCAAATGGTCGGCGACTTGGTTCGCGATTTGCGTCGGGTCGGACGAGACCTCGCCGTTGTCGATGTGGCCGCTGCCGTCGCCCCACCAGTTCTGAGTTTCGACGAAGACCGGCACGGCGTGACCGGGCAGGAGCGTGTCGATCGGTGCTTTGCTCACGCGACCGTTCGCGCTGCCCGGGCTCTGCGCGCCCGTCCCGATGGGCTCGTCCCAGAAGCCGTCGACCGTTTTTTTCTGACCGGAGTAGCTGCTCCCGGAGCCGTAAGTGACCGTGTGCGACGTCGTCCAGCCTTTGGCGGACGTGTTGTTCTGCGTGAGCTCGGCGACCGAGCTCGAGGGCGTGAAGGCCCAGCCTGCGTCCGCCTCGACCGGCGCGCCGTCACTCGCGACCGCGTCGACGCCCCCGTCCGCGGGCGATTCGCCGGTGGAAGAACAGGCGAGCAGCGCGCCGGCGAGAATTCCGGCCAGAGCTTTCGAATGCATCTCCCTTGTCATAGCTCATCCCGGTCTACAAGTCGGTGCGCTATAGTCCCGCCGCTCGATGCTCACCGAATCTCAAATCGCACGCGCGCTCGTCGTGCTCGCCGAGGCGCTCGTATCGGAGCGACGCGTGATCGTCGTCGGCGACTCGTCGCTCGGGCTCCAGGGCTTGCTCGTCGATCTCGGAGCGCGCCTCGTGCACGTCTACGATCCCGATGGCGAGCGCGCCGCGTCGCAGGACGCGCCCGCCGCGCGTGGCACGACTCTCCGCGCGCTGCCAGAGGGCGACTTCGAAGTTCGTGACGGCGCGTTCGATCTCGCGATCGTTCCCGACGTCGCCGCGATCGAGGACGTCGCTGCGCTGCTCGCGCGCTTGCGTCGGGTCGTCGGCGCGTCCGGTGCCGTCCTCTGCGCCGCGCCGAATCGAGAAGAAGGCGACGCGCTCGACTATTACGCGCTCTACGACGTCGTCGCGCTCCAGTTCTCGCACGTGCGGATGATCGCCGCGATGCCGTTCGCCGGCGTGACGTTGGCGGAGCTCGGGCAAGACGAGGTCGACGCCGCGGTGCGCGTCGACACGCAGCTCGCGGGCGATCGGCCGCCGCCGAGCGCTTACGTCGCGCTCGCGTCCCAGAGCGACGCCGCGCTCGACGCGTACGCCGTCATCGAGCTCGAGCCGAACGAGGAAGTGCCGGCAAAATCGGTCGATCATGCGGCGCTCGCGCAAGCGCGCCTTCGCGCCGACGTGCTCCAGTCGCAGCTCGCCGAGCTCGCCGACACGCGCGCCGCGCAAGCTCGGGCCGAAGAAGAAGCCCGCCGCGCGCTCGAAGCGCTCGACATCGAACGCGCGCGCGCGCAGCGTCTCGAGCGCGATCTCGACGCGCTCTCCGCCGCGCGCGCCAAAGCCCCGGAGCCGCAGCCGCAGAAGGCGGCCGATGATCTCGCCGAGCAGCTCGCCGAAACGCAGATTCGCGCAGCCGCGCTCGAGGAAGGCGTCGAGCTCGCCGAGAAGACGATCGTCGCACAGCGCGATCGCATCGCCGAGCTCGAAGGTCGTCTCGCCGAGGCCGAGGAAGCTGCGGCGCTCGCCCCACCCGAGCCCACGCACGCCGACACCGACGTCGAGCACGAAAACGCGGCTCTCGAAGCCAAGCTTCGCGAGTGCGGAGAAAAAATTCTCGCGCTCGAAGGCGAGAACGCGCGCCGCGAAAAATTGGTTCGCGAGCTCGTGGCACGTCTCGAGCCGGCCGAGCTGAGCGGCGAGGCGAACGGCGAGCTCGCGCAAAAGCTCGACGATCTCGCGGTGCTCGCGGCTCGACAAGAGAGCGAGCTCGAAGCGCGCGCCTGGCGCATCGCCGAGCTCGAGCGCGCCACGTCGGAGCACGCAGAGCCGCCCGCGTGACGTGATAGGATGACCGCTGCGCCAGTTTGCAGCGATGAGCAACCTGCCTCAAGCGGTCCTCGACCAGGTGCGTGCGCGACTCGGCACCACCCTGAAAGACAAGTGGCGGATCGACGCGGTCCTCGGCGTCGGCGGCATGGCGGCCGTCTACGCGGCGACGCACCGCACCGGCAGCCGCGTCGCGATCAAGATGCTGCATCCGCAGCTCTCGCTCAACGAGTCGGTGCGTAAACGATTCGCGCAGGAGGGTTACGTCGCGAACACGGTCGAGCACGACGGCGTCGCGCGCGTGCTCGACGACGACGTCGCCGACGATGGCGCGGCTTTTCTCGTGATGGAGCTGCTCGAAGGCGAGACGTCGGCAGCGCGCGCCGAACGTCTCGGCGGAAAGCTACCGGTCGGCGAGGTCGCGTTTTTGGGCGAATCGGTCGCGAGCGTTCTCGCCGCGGCGCACGCGAAGGGAATCATTCATCGCGACATCAAGCCGGACAACGTGTTCGTCACCGACGCCGGGCGCGTCGTCGTGCTGGACTTCGGCATCGCGCGCATCAAAGACGCGACCGGCATCAGCGCGTCGCAAACGCGAACGGGCACGATGATGGGGACGCCCGCGTTCATGCCGCCCGAGCAAGCGCGCGGCCGCGCCAACGAGATGGACGCGACGAGCGACGTTTGGGCGCTCGGCGCCACGCTCTTTTATCTCGCGTCGGGTCGCCCGGTCCACGAAGCCGAGACGCCGAACGAGCAGCTCGTCGCCGCGGCCACGCTCCCCGCGCCGAGCCTCTCGCGCGTCGCGCCAGACGTGCCGGCGCCGCTCGCGGAGGTCGTCGATCGCGCGCTCGAGTTCGCGAAAGAAAATCGATTTCCGGATGCGCGCGCGTTCGAGACGGCGCTCCGCGATGCGCTCCTCGCGATTTCGTGGGGACCGGGCGCGCAGCCGGGGCTCGGGCCGACGACCGAGCGCCCTCCGCCGCTCGGCGCGAACGAATCGGCCGACGGGCACTCGGGACGCGGGCCGACGATCGGGCCGGTGGAGGTCGCGCCGGCGTCGAGTCGAACGACACGTTTCGTGCGCGCGGCGATCGTCGGCGCAGCGCTCGGCGTCGCGGTGCTCGGCGCGGCCGCGATCGTCGGACGAAGGGTCGCGCCGCGCGCGCCGGCTGCCGTCCCGCCGGCGAGCACGGAAGAAGCGCCGCCGCCGGCCCAGTCCACCGCGCAGGCACCGTCGAGCACGCCGCCGGCGAGCGCCGAGCCTGTCACGTCGAGCGAGCCGGCCCCGGTGGCCACGCCCTCTCCGTCGTCCTCCTCGTCTTTCGGCGCGGTCGCGCATCCGCGCACACCTCATTCGAGGCCGAGTTGGCTCGATCGACGCAAGTGACCCTCGGCGTCATGTGCCTCTTCGCGAGCGCCGTCGCGCGCGCGGACGGCGACGCGGTCGGCCGCGCGGATCGTCTCTTCAAAGAAGGCCGTCACGCCGCCGAGCAACACGATTACGCGCGCGCGTGCCATCTCTTCGAGGACAGCTTCCGGCTCGATCCCGGCGTCGGGACGCTCATCAACCTCGGCGATTGCGCCGAGCACCTCGGCGATCTCGAGCACGCGTACGGCTACTACCGAACCGCTTACGCGCGCATGAGCGAGAGCGACGACCGCGCGCCGCACTTGCGCGACCGCATCGACAACATCGAGCAGCACGCCGCAAAGCTCGCGATTCACCTCGAGCCCGGCTCGCCGCAAGGAACGGTCGTCACGGTCGACGGCGCCGTCGTCGCGATGCACGAAGCGCCGCTGCATCTCGCGAAGGGCTCGCATGTCGTGCTCGTGACGGCGGTCGGCTATCGAGGCATGCGTTACAACGTCGACTTGGGTGACGGTGAGATTCGTTTGATCCACGTGACGCCGGGCGTGCCGCTCGAAGAGGAGCTGCCGACGTCGCTAGGTCCGCAACCGCCCCCGCCGCGCGCGAGCTCGACGTGGACACGGCCGCTCGGCATCACGACGATGGGCCTCGGTGTCGCGGGCATGTGGATCGGAAGCCTCGCGGGGCTGATGGCGATCGATCGCCGCGACGTTCAGCGCGCCAACTGCGACGCGGGAAACGCGTGCACGCCCGCCGGACTCGACGCGGCGCGCGACGGCTCGACGTGGGCGACGGTCAGCACGGCGACATTCATCGCGGGCGGCGCGCTGCTCGCGCTCGGCGCTGCATTTTTCGTCGTGTCGCTCACGTCGCACCCGAAGGCCATCACCGCGGCGCTCGGCCCGGGGAGCTTCGTCTTGCGCGGGAGCTTCGAGTGAGGTGGCCCGCGCTCGCCGCGATTCCGCTCGTCGGCTGCGCGAGTCTCATCGGCGCGAGCTTCGACGACGCGCACCCCGCACCGACCGACGCCGAGGTCGACGTCGTCGACGCGCACGAGACGCTTCCCGACGTGAGCATCGAGGTCCCGCCGCCGTTCGTCCCGACCTCGCTGCCCGGGCTCGCATTTTGGATCGACGCGACGCAAGGCGTGGACGTCGACGGCACGAACGCGGTGACCGTGTGGCACGACTTGTCGGCCAACCATTACGACGCGATCCCGCCCAACCAAGCGACACGAGCTCCGAAGCTCGTCGCCGCGGCGCTCGGCGGAAAACCGGTCGTCCATTTCACCGCGGCCGACCCCGATCTGTTGCAAACGTCCTGGAGCGGGCCGGGCGTAGCGAACCTCTCGATCTTCGTCGTCGTGCGCGGCTACGCGACTTCGGCGCTCCGTTTTCAGTCCACGTTCGGCGCGATTCCGTATCTGATTTTTCCGATCGATTTGGCCGCAAACGCGGCGAGCCCGAGCTTTTGGTTGGACGTCGGCGACACGCAGGCACACTCGGCCGACCTCTTCACGTACTTCGACGGCGGCGCATCCGTCCTCGAGACGACCTGGAGCACGACGGTCGCGGCCACGGCTGCGACGTTCCTCGACGGAAAGCTCATCGAGCAGCGAATCGTGGACCCGGCTCTGCCGCCTGCCTCGACGCTCTTCATCGGCGGCTCGCTCCCGGCCACCGGCTTCCAGGCCTCGTTCACCGACGGCGACGTCGCCGAAGCGATTGTGTACACTTCGGCGCTCGACGAGAGCGCCCGAAACGCGGTCGAAGGCTATCTTTTGGACAAGTGGGCGATCGCACCGTGAAAGTTGACACGCTAAACCCTCGACTTACCTTGGCCTTCGCGGACGTATGAGCGAAAAGCGCTGCTACTACGAGACGCTCGGAATCGAGCGAGAAGCGTCGCCCGACGAGGTGCGGCGTGCGTACAAGCGTGAAGCGCTCAAACATCACCCCGACCGCAATCCCGGCAACTGCGAGGCCGAGAGCAAGTTCAAGTACGTGAACGAGGCGTACCAGGTCCTCTCCGACGAGGAGAAGCGCGCGATCTACGATCGATTCGGCCACGCGGGCCTCGAAGGCGGCGGGATGGGCGCGGGCGGCATCGGCGACGTGCTGTCGCACATGCAGGATCTCTTCGCCGAAATGTTCTCCGGGCCGTTCGGGTTCGGCGGGCGCGCGGCGCGGCGCGGCGGGGACCTGCGCGTGCAGGAGCGCATCACGCTCGTCGAGGCGGCGTTCGGCTGCAAGCGCGACGTCACGGTGAACGCGCCCGCACGCTGCGACGATTGCGAAGGCGCGGGCGCGGCGAAAGGCACGAAGCCGGAGCAGTGTGGCGTGTGTCGCGGCACCGGACAGGTATCGAACGCGCGCGGGTTCGTGATGTTCACCGCGCCGTGCGCGAAGTGCGGCGGGCGCGGCGTGTTCGTGAAGACGCCGTGCAAGACGTGCTCGGGGCAGGGGCTCGTCGAAAAATCGCGCACGGTGACCGTGACGTTTCCGGCGGGCATCGACGGCGGCCAGCGGTTGCGCGTGCCGGGCCAAGGCTTGCCCGGACCGAACGGCAGCGGCGATTTGTACGTCGACGTCGACCTCGAAGACGATCCGCGCTTCGAGCGCGACGGGGTCGATCTCGTGACGCGCGTGCACGTGCCGCTGACGCTCGCGGCGCTCGGCGGCGAGGTGCGCGTGCCCGTTCTCGAGCCGGAAAATGACGGCAAGACCGAAACGGTGAAGCTCGGCGCGGGCACGCAGCCCGGACACGTCATCACGCTCAAGGGTCGCGGCGTCCCGCGACTCGACGGTCGCGGGCGCGGCTCGCTCGTCGTCGAAATCCGCGTGGACGTTCCGACGAAGCTCTCGTCGCGCGCGAAGAAGCTGCTCGAAGATCTCGACGCCGAGCTCGGCTCGCGTGCGGCGGTCGAAGAGGCGCCGGTCGAGAGCCGCAAGGTCGCCGCGAAGGCGTGACGCGGACGCGCGTGAGGTCGACGTCCGTGCGGGGCTCGGATACGGTTCGCGCATGCGCGCAGCTTTCCCGTTCGCATTGGCTTCGGTCGCTTTCGTGATCGTGGCGTGTGCTGCGTTGCGGTCGGCCAGCGCGGCCACGTCGACGCGGGCGCCGCTCTGCGCAAACCGGGGCGCCGACATCTGCCTCAGCTCGTGCGACGAGCTCGTCTCGCGTCTCGACTCGCGCGTGGCGCCGGGCATCGTCTCGTGTCTGCGCCATGCGAACAGCGGAGAGACGTGCGTCCCGCCCGCGGCCTATGCGTGCGTCGAGGGCGCGCTCGCGACGGCGCGAAGCGATGCGCTCGCCGAAGCGGACTGCGATCGCCTCGCGCGCGCCTGCAGCGGAAAGAAAGCCGCCCCCGGTTGGCGTCGCAACTGCTCGAGCGTTTTTCCGTCGCTCACGTCTCACGGGCGGTCGGCGGTCGTCGCGTGCATGTCCAAACAGGACTGCGCCGGCATGCCGTACTTCGATCAGGACGTGGGCTCCTGCGTCTTCGCCGACGTCGTCGCCTGAAGCGAGGCGGCGCTCACGGCGCGCAGGCGCCCGTGAGACCGCTCACGTCTTTGGTCGCGAGCGCCGGGCGAGCGTCCACGCCGACGAGCGTGGTCTTGCAGTTGGAAAAACCGACGCCCGCGGCGTGACGCACGAAGAACGCGTAACCGGGCCCGTGATACGCGGTGTTCTCGTTGCCGTCGGTGCCGGTGATGAACTTGGCGTCGGGATAAGCGTCGTAGACGCTTGCCCGGCTGGCCCGGCACCGGGCCCTGGTACTCGGGGAAATCGTCGACGGTGAACGGCGGCGGGTCGGGCGACGCGCCCGCGCCGGCGTAGGCGAAGTCGATGTTGCTGAACGAGAGGTTCGAGATGTCGAACGTCTGCTGGCCGATGACGCTGCCGGTGACGATCGAGCCCCAATTGTCCTTCATCGCGGACGCGTGGATGTCGTCGAAGGACACGCCGTCGATGCTCCCGACTTTGGTGGGATCGCGGTCGCGGCTGCCGAGGAGCACGAAGATGGGCGTGCCGACGCCGTCGATGGTGACGTGACGAAACGCGAGGTTCGAGATGGCCGAGCCGTCGACCGACTCGACCGAAAGCGCCGCCGCCTGAGCGTTCTCGACGAGCATGTCCTCGACGGTGATGTTCTGGAAAACGCCGACGCTCGCGGTGCCGAGCTTCACGCCGTTGGCCACGCCCGACTGGGTCGTATGGCAGTTTCTGACGGTGACGTCGCGGAGGCCGGTCGCGCTGCCGCTCTTCAGGCAGATGGAGTCGTCGCCGCTCGCCACGGTGGAGTTCTCCACGACGACGTCCTCGCCGTCGACGACGTCGATGCCGTCGTGGGTCGCGCCGATGTCGTTGTCGACGTGGATGCCGTCGATGTCGAGGTGCTGGACCTCCATGTTCACCACCGCCCACACGCCGGCGTTTCGGACTGTCACGTCCTCGATCGTCACGTGCGTCGAGAGCACGGTGAAGATCGCCATCGGACGCGTGCCCTCCTTGATCTGGTCGCCGTTCCAGAGCGGTACGCCCGCGGCGTTGCCGTCGATCGTGCCGCTGCCTTCGATGCGGACGTCGTCGGCGCTTTCGGCGTAGACCAGCGTCTTTCTGCAGTTGGCGAGCTGCGTGTTGGCGACCGGCGGGCTCTGGTCGGGATAGTCGCGGATGTCCTGGCTGCCGAGGAGCTCGCCCGACCCGGTGATGTCGAGCGTCACGTGGCTGCGAAGGACGATGGTGCCGGAAAGGAAAATGCCATCCGTCAGGGTGACGACGCCGCCGGTGCAGTCGTCGATGGCGGCTTGAATCGCGTGGGTGTCCTTGGTCACGCCGTCGCCGACGGCGCCGTAGCTCCGGACGTCGCAGACCTTGACCGGGACGGTGTCGGTCGGTGCGTCGGCGGCGGGCGCGGGAGCCGCGTCGACGGCCGCGCCGGTCGTCGCGTCGGCGGTTTCAGTCTGCTGCGCCGGCGCGCAGCCGAGGCCGAAAAGGACGCACACGAGCGCTCGCACGGTGATGATCGAAGCACGTTTGCCGGCCGCGTGCTTTCGCGCCGCCGGCAGTTTTCGTCGCCGCGCCGTCACGAAGAATCGTGGCGATTCAGCTTTGCGCGTGGGCGCGCGTCCTCGAGCGAGCGCGCCGAAGAGCATCGTCAACATGCGCTGTCGCAGCGTCCTTGTCGGCACCGCGGCTCGCTGGCGCAGCCTGCCGGCGCCGGGATCGGCGACGCCATCGGCGCGCACTTCACGTGCGCGCACGCCGCCGACTCGGCGCGCGCCCGCGCCCAGCGCGCGAACGTGATGCTCTGCGCGCCCGCGCCGCGACCGTTCGTGTCGAGGCAGCAATCGTCGGAGTCGACACCGAACCCGAACGTGCAGTCTGCGTCCACGGTGCATGCGGTGGCGTCCGGTCGCGCGCTCGCCGGCCCGCGACACGCGACCATCACGACCAGCGAAACGGCGACGAGCACCGCGGCGAATTGCTTCATGGGCGAATCATACGCGGGCGGCGAGCGTGAACGCACGAGGCGCGGCGAGCACTGGTGCGTCTCGTGCTTCGACTCCTTGGCTTGCTTCTGTTGGTCGCGGCGTGCGGCCCCGGCGACATCGGCGCGTTCATGAACGCCGTCGCTGCTCGCGTTCGCGGTCGACGTCGGGCGGCGGCTCGCGATCGATCTTGCCTCGCGCTTGCGGCGCCTCGCATCACCCGGTTGGCTAGCACGGATCGCACGCAGGAGCCGCCGACGGAACGGCCGCGGGGTCAGCTCGAACGGGCGACCATCGCGACGACCACGAAGGCCAGCGCGACGAACGAGATCGTCGCGAGCACGCCGAACGACAATCGCACGAGCCCCATCGCCACCGACTTCGACTCGGCGGCGGCGCCAAACAAGATACGCGAGAGCCCGATCAAGACGAGGCAATAGCCCGCGGTAAACGGTCCGGCGATCACGAACGCAACCGGCCGCGGGATCAAGACCGACGTTCCGTCGGGGCCCGCGGTGCCGAACGTGTGGAGAAGCCAGCTACGCGCGAGGACCTCGAGCGCGAGCCCCGGCACGAACAGCACCGAGCCGATGGCGAGCGAACGCAAACCGAGGCGTCGGATCTCGCGGGACGTGGCTCCCTTTGGCGTGCGAAACAGTGTCACGATGCTCATGCGCCGTTCTACGCGCGTCGCTCTCGCCTCTTCCCCGGCGGCTCGCCAGGGTCGAGGGTATCGCCGCCGCGCGCGACGTCGGTCGGATCGCGCCAGACTACCTCGAGAGTAGCATCGGCGCGGTCTGGGAAGACATCGGAGCCGTGTGCAAAACGACGGTGCGCCGCGGCGCGTGCGTGGCACGCCGCGGGTGCACATTCGGGCAGCGCATCTCCGTCCGCTGCGCTGGCTCACGCCGACGTAGGCGGCGTGCCGCGGCGCGCATACGCAACAGACTTTTGCTAGACCGAGTAACCTCGAGGGATGACGAGCGGAGCTCGGAAACGGCATCGGTGCGGCGACATGGACCGCGCCGTCTCCGGCGGGTTCGTCGTCGAGACCTCCGAGGCGGTCCGACTCGCGGACATTCAATCGCGTGGCGGGCCCGACTCGAGATTCGAGAGCCGGCTTTACGGTCCGACGATTCTGTTCTGTCCGTTTTGTGGCGCTTCGCTCGACGTCGCGACGATGGGCCGGTGCAGCGTATCGCTCGTCGCAGCGGGCGCAACGCTCACGGGCTCGCCGCTGGTCGACGCTCCGGCCGAACCTAGCATCCGGACGCGCGAGCTGCTCAGCGCGCTGACCGTCCGCTGGGATCTCGAGCTCCCCCCGCTGCTCACGTACTCGATGGTCCTCGAGGCGGACGTGGTCGCGCGTGTCGCGGCGCTGCGTGCTGGCCTCGACATTCGGCTCGTGGACGGCGCGCCTCCCAGCAGCGGCGCGACGTTCGACGCCGGCATCGAAATATGGACGGGCGCCGACGATCCGCGCGACCTCACGGAGCCGATGGGCCTCGAGGCGACGCTCGTTCTTCGGGCGGGCGAGCCGCTCGAGCCGGGTGGGCGGGCGCTGTGCAAGCGAAGCGTCTGGCGGTTCGATCTCGGCGACGCGCCGGTCACGTCCTTTGCTTCGCGCGTTCGCGATCTCGTGGGACGTGTACCGCACGCGTCCACCGCGTGGGCCACGCTTCGATCCAAGTACGACGCGAGAGCGCGCCTTTCGTTTCAGGTCGAGTCGCTCACGATGGCCCTGGTCTTGGACGCGGAGATGGTTGCGAGCCTCGCGCTCCTCGGCGTGCCGATTGGCTTCTTTTTCTACAACGAGGGGGCTTAGAAGATCCAACGCTGCGCGGCGCGCCTGCCGCGGTAGAAAGCACCTTGTGGTCGTCCCCTCGGCACGCTTAATGGGTTTGGTCGCGATGAGCGCGCTCGTCGGGTGTCACGCCGCGTCGCCCTTCGCGCGACTCGACGCGCGCGCGCCGCCGTCGCCCAAGGCGGGGTGGACCTACGAGATCGTGGCCGCGCGTCACGCCGACGAGCTCGTCGTCGAGGCGGCATTCGCGGCGGGGGCCGACCGTGAGCTGACCGTCGACACCGGCGGCGAGCCTTTCGTACAGGACGTCGCGTTCCTGGACGGCGAGCGCTGGCGGGCGGTCGCGCCACGGGGCACGTCGTTTTTCGTGCCGGCGTGCGCGCGCGGTTGTCTCGTTCGCTATCGGTTTCTGCTTCGCGCCGCCGCGCGCGCGTCGATCGCGAGGGCGATCGGCGGAGCGATCGAGACGCTCCCGTCGACTTGGCTCTTGCGGCCGCTCCACGCGGACATCGGGACGCCGTTTCGTTTTCACGTGACGACGGCAAAGGACGACTCGTTCGTGAGCGGCGTGTTTCGTTCGGCGAACGACGACGTGTACGCGGCCGTGAGCGGTCCGCAGTTCGAGCTGCCGTACTCGGTCTTCGGATCGTTTCGCGCGTTCGAGCTGAAGCCGGTCGAGGTCGCGCTTCTGCCCGGGCGAATGGATCACGACGAGGACGTGGTCGCGTGGGTCGCGAAATCCGCACGCGCTGTGGCCTCGTTTTATGGGCGATTTCCGATCGCGCGACTCCTCGTCGTGGTTCACCCAACGACGGGCGACGCGGTCGACGAAGGTAGGACGCTCGGAAACGGAGGCGCCGCGATCGACATCGACGTCGGCGAGCACGCGACGACGAAAACCCTCGAGCGCGACTGGGTCTTAATCCACGAAATGATCCACACGGCCTTGCCGAACCTCGACGCGCGTCATCGTTGGCTCGAGGAGGGGCTCGCGAGCTACCTCGAGCCGCTCGTGCGCGTGCGCGCCGGGATGAAATCCGAGGACGACCTGTGGCGCGACTGGATCGTCGGAATGCCGAACGGTCTCCCCGAGGCAGGCGACCAAGGCCTCGACCGCACCGACACGTGGGGCCGCACGTATTGGGGCGGCGCGCTTTTTTGTTTGCTCGCCGACGTCGAGATTCGAACGGAGACCCACGGCAGCAAATCGCTGGATGACGCGCTGCGCGGGATCGTCGACGCGGGCGGGAACGTCGGGACGGCGTGGACGATCGACCGGGTCGTGGACGTCGGCGACGCGGCCATCGGCGCCGATACGATCCGTGTACTCTACATGAAACACGCGAGGTCGGCCGTCGCCGTCGACCTCGACGCGCTATGGCGACGTCTCGGCGTCGCATGGAACGGTCACGCCGTCACTTACGACGACACGGCGCCGCTCGCCGCGGTTCGCCGCGCGATGACCGCGCGCGTCTCGCAGTAACGCGCAGCGCGACGTTCTCCGCTATGCTCCAAGAATGTCGCGAGGCACGACGCGATGGGTGGCGGCGATGGGCGCCGCGGGCGCGCTCGTCGCGCTCGGGGCGCAGGCGCCGGACGCCGCCGCGTTCGGAACGAGCGGCCCGTGCCGGCGAACTCCCGATTGCCACGGCTACGGCACCTGCTTCGCGATGTCGTGCGGCCACTGCAGCTCGGACAGCGAGTGCAACGGTCACGGCGTTTGCCGAAGCGGCGGATGCAACGCATGCCGAACGAGCGCCGATTGCCTCACGGGCACGTGCGTCGATTTTCGATGCGGCGGATGCAGCGCGACGTCGGACTGCAAAGGCAACGGCAAGTGCGGCGGAGGCCAGTGCGGCCACTGTGATTTCGACGCAGACTGTCCGGCGGGAACCGGCATCTGCCTCGACGGACGCTGCAGCCGTTACGTGCCGTGACGCGTCAGCGCTTGAGCGCTTGTTTTTCCTTTTTCTTCTTTTGTTTCTCCTTGGTCGAGAGCTTCGGTTTGTTGTCTTTCTTTCCGCGTTCGATGCCTTTGGCCATGACGCAAACATACGAAGCCGCGGGCCGTCTGCCAACGGTGTCGCGTGAAGCGCGGGCGCGTGTCAGACTCATCTTCATGAAGCGCGCCCTCTTCGTGCTCACCGCGGTCGCGACCCTCGCTGCGTCCACGCTCGCGGCCGCCGATGACACGTGCGAGCCGCACGTTCAATGCCTGAGGCAGGTCACGATTTACGGGCGCGCGCCGAAGCCGATGGTCGTCATCGAGCTGCGCCATCCGTCCGCCGCGAGCGCCGCCGGGGAGGCTCACGCGGCGATGCGCAGCCAGTGGCTCCGAGCGCTCGTACCGCCGACGCTGCGGCGCTGAGGCCGCCGTCGATCGTGCGTGATCGCTCCGTCGATCATGCGTGATCGGTCGCGCGCTCGACGTTACGATGGCGCGATGGACCTCGACGCTCTGCGCGCTCGGCTGGCGGCCACCCCGGTCACGCGACCGACGGGGCGCGTCCTCGGCGTCACGGGTTTGTCGATTCGGTTCGCGATGCCCGGCGTGCGCGTCGGCGACGTCGTCCACGTGAAGCGGCGCGGCGAGCCGCTCGCGTGCGAGGTCGTCGGGTTCGTCGAAGGCGAGGCGGTCGCGATGGCGCTCGGGGCGCTCGCGGGCGTCGGGCCCGACGATGTCGTCGAGTCGACGGGCGGCCCGTTCACCGTGCGCGCGTCGGAGGCGCTGCTCGGACGCGTGGTCGACGGCCTCGGACGGGCCATCGATGGCCCGCCGATCGAAGACGGCGAGATCGTGATCGTCGATCGCGATCCGCCCGATCCGCTCGCGCGACGGCCCGTGGCGAACGCGATTCCCACCGGCGTGCGCGTGCTCGACGGGCTTCTGACGCTCGGCGAAGGACAGCGCATCGGTCTCTTCGCGGGGTCGGGCGTCGGCAAGAGCACGTTGCTCGGCGCGGTCGCGCGCGGCGTGGACGCCGACGTCGTGGTCGTCGCCCTGGTCGGCGAGCGCGGTCGCGAGGTCGGCGAATTTCTCGAGCACTCGCTCGGCGCCGAGGGTCGCAAGAAGAGCGTGGTCGTCGTCGCGACGAGCGACGTCGCGGCGCTCGAGCGTTTGCGCGCGGCGCAAGTCGCGACCGCGTACGCCGAATATTTTCGCGACCGCGGCAAGCGCGTGATGCTGCTCGTCGACTCGGTCACGCGGTTCGCGCGCGCGCAGCGCGAGGTCGGGCTCGCGGCGGGCGAGCCGCCGGCGCGTCGCGGTTATCCACCGAGCGTCTTCGCGATGCTCCCGCGCCTCCTCGAACGAAGCGGGCAGGGCGAGCGCGGCTCGATCACTGCAATCTACACGGTTCTCGTCGAGGGCGGCGACATGGACGAGCCCATCGCCGACGAGGTGCGCGGCGTGCTCGACGGCCACGTCGTCATGGATCGCGGAATCGCGGCGCGCGGCCGATATCCCGCGGTGGACGTCACCGTGTCGCTCTCGCGCGTGATGGACGGCATCGTCTCGAAGGAGCACCGCGACGCCGCGCGCAAGCTCCGCGCGCTCCTCGGCGTCTACGAGGCCAAGCGCGATCTCGTCACGCTCGGCGCATACGCGAAGGGCAGCGACAAGGAGCTCGACGAGGCGATCGCGAAGATGCCGAAGATCGAGCAGCTCCTCCGGCAAACGCCGCAGGACAAAGTCGCATTCAGCGACACAGTCGCACTCTTGCAGCAGACGGTGCGCTGAGCGGCACGACCGTTGCTGCTGCTGTGGCGTGCCCGACGCTACGAACCCCGTAACCCTCGATGATCAAGAGCTCGCCGAAGAGCTGACCGAGGCCGAGAAAGAAGATGTCCACAAGCGCGTGCCGCCGCGCGCGGTGGTCGTCCTCGAGACGATTCGCGCCGAAGGCGAGCTCGAGCTCCATCGGCCGACCGCCGCGCTCGCGCTCTCCGGCCTCGCGGCGGGATTGTCGATGGGGTTTTCGCTCGTGGCGATGGGCGCCATTCGCGCCGCGCTTCCGGACGCCCCGTGGCGCGAGCTCGTCGTGAAGCTCGGTTACTGCGTCGGGTTTCTCATCATCGTCATCGGGCGGCAGCAGCTCTTCACCGAGAACACGCTGACGCCGGTGATTCCGCTCCTCCACAACCGAGACGTGGCGACGTTCAAGCGCGTTTGCCGGCTCTGGGGCGTCGTTTTGGTCGCGAACCTCGTCGGTGCATTTTGTTTTTCGCTCGTCGTCGGCCGCACGCACGTTTTCCCGGTGGAGCTGCGCGATCAGTTCGCTGCCCTCGCGCAGCAAGCGCTCGCGGGGAGCTTCGGCGATCAGTTCTTGCGCGCGATTTTCTCCGGCTGGCTCATCGCGCTGATGGTGTGGCTCCTGCCGAACGCGGACACGTCGCGCGTGTTCGTCGTCGTCTTGCTGACGTACATGATCGGCATCGGGCAGCTCTCGCACATCGTCGCGGGATCGGTCGAGGCGTTCTACGCGGTCGTCACCGGCGGCGCGGCGTTCGGGCACGTCGTCATCGGATTCATCGTGCCGGTCTTGCTCGGCAACCTGCTCGGCGGCGGCATGCTCGTGGGCGCGCTCCACCACGCGCAAATCGAAGCCGACAAAGCTCACACCTGACGCGCGCGTTCGGCGAGGAGCGCGCGCTCGCGCTCGTTTCGCGTGAGCGACGCCGCGCGTTCGAGCTCGCTGCGCGCTTCGTCGCGCCGCCCGAGCTTCGCGAGCAGATCGCCGCGCACCGCCGGGACGAGATGATAATCGCGCATCGCCGGGTGCTCTGCGACCGCGTCGACGATCGCGAGCGCCGCGGCCGGACCGTCGGCCATCGAGACCGCGACCGCGCGATTCAGCTCGACGACCGGCGAAGGCGCGACGCGCGCGAGCTCGGCGTAAATCGCCGCGATGCGCGCCCAATCGGTCGCGGCTGCGGTCGTCGCGCGCGCATGACACGCCGCGATCGCGGCTTGCAGTAAATATGGCCCGGGGTCGGCGCCGAGTTTCTCCGCGCGCGCGAGCGCCGCGAGGCCGCGTCCGATGAGCACGCGATCCCAGCGCGCGCGGTTTTGATCCAGCAGCAAAATGGGCTCGCCCGACGGGCCCACGCGCGCGCCGAGCCGCGACGCTTGAATCTCCATCAGCGCGACGAGCCCGTGAACCTCGGGCTCGTCCGGCGCGAGCTCGGCGAGCACGCGACCGAGTCGAAGCGCGTCCTCGCACAGCGCCGGCCGCACCCAATCGTCCCCGGCGGTCGCCGAGTAACCTTCGTTGAAGATCAAGTAGACGACCTCGAGCACCGATGCGAGCCGCTCGGCGCGATCCTCGCCGCGCGGAACCTCGAACGGCACGTGCGCGTCGGCGAGCGTTCGCTTCGCGCGCACGATGCGCTGCGCGATGGTCACCTCGGGCGCGACGAACGCGCGCGCGATCTCGCCGGTCTCGAGCCCGCCGAGCAATCGCAACGTGAGCGCGACGCGCGCGTCGGACGAGAGCACCGGGTGACAGCACACGAAGACGAGCCGCAAGAGATCGTCGCCGACGTCGTCATCCATCGCTTCGTCGAAATTCGCGTCGACCGAGCCCGGCGTGAGCGCGCCGATCTCGGCCTGTTTTCGTTCGAACACTTTCGCGCGCCGAATGGCGTCGATCGCGCGATTTTTCGCGGTCGCCATGAGCCACGCGCCCGGCTTGTCCGGCACGCCCGCCGCCGGCCACTCTTCGAGCGCGGCGGCGAGCGCGTCTTGGGCGAGCTCCTCGGCGGTGCCGACGTCACGCGTGATGCGCGCGAGGCCGGCCACGAGCTTCGGCCACTCGATGCGAAAAATCGCGGAGATCGTCGCGCGCGCGTCGCTCATGACCCGCGCGCATCAGAGCACCGTCACCCGCGCGTTTCGATCTTTTTCCGCAGCTCGGCTTCCTTCGCGCGGAGCTCGCCCGTCGGATCGCTCGCGCCGAAGTCCGACGGATCGAACACTTGCCGGAGAACGAGCTCGGTCCCCGGCGGGAACGGCGCGCGCGACATCCACTCGATCGCCTCTTCGCGCGTCTTCGTTTGGATCAGCCAGAACCCCGCGACCAGCTCCTTCGTCTCGGCGAACGGCCCGTCGATCACGCGCGGCTTGCCTTGGCCGAAGACGAGCTTCGCGCCCTTCGACGTCGGGTGCAGCCCTTCGCCCGCGAGCATCACGCCGGCCTTCACCAGCTCTTCGTTGAACTTGCCCATCGTCGCGAGCTCTTTTTCGCTCGGCATGCGGCCGTTTTCGTATCCTTCGTCGCCCGGAACCAAGACCATGAATCGCATTGTTCGTCTCCTTCTATCAACGCGACGAACGGCCCGCCCGCGGATCGACACGCCTCACTGAAAAATTTGGTGGCCGACGCGAATGGCCATTTTCGGGTGTCGTGACGCGAGCTGTTCGAGACGGTCGAGGCTCGCGGCGCTCTTTTTCACGTCCTCGGAGAAGGTGCCGGGCGGGACGTCGTTCTTCCAGCCCCAAACGGTGTGGCAGGCGTCGCCGGTGAAGAGGACTGGACCGTTCGGCGTGCGCGCGACGAACGCGACGCTGCCTTGGGTGTGCCCGGGCACCCAAATCGCAAAGACGGTTTGGTCGCCGAAGAGATCGAGCACGCCATCGGGTCCGAACGCGAGCTCGCGAAGCGGGCCTTTGCCTTCGAGCGCCGCGTCGGTCGGCGAACGAACGAACCAGTTGAGCGCCGTTCGGTCGCGCGCTTCGCCGGGACCGACGAAAACCGGCGTCGCGGCCGGCACGTCGCGCATGCCCGAGACGTGATCGAGATGAAGATGCGTGAGGAGCACGCCGGCCGGCGCTTCCTTTTGCGACGCGAGCCAGGTCGCGGTGTCGGTGCGCACTTTCAGCTTTTCGAAATGCATGAAGCGCGCGGCGATCGTGCCGCCGAACGCCGAGTGCGCCGGGTCGGTGCCGAGCGCCCGCTCGACGCCGGTGTCGATGAGCCAGAGCCCGCGCGTCGGATGATGCAGCGCGTGGAATTGGATCACGATCGGCTCGTCGCCGTCCTCGAGGTGCGCGGAGCGTGCTTTCGGATCGTGCAAGTCGATGAGCCCCGCGCGCGTGACGGCCCAATCGGCGCCGACGACGGTTTCGACCGTCACCGGTCCGGGCTCGTCGATCACTTTTTCCATCGCGTCGCTCGCGATCGCCGTTCCGAGCGAAGCGGGCTCCGAGGCGTGCGTCGTCGGCGCGAATCCGATGGCGGCGCGCGCGGCGGCGGCGAGGGTGACGGTCGCGAGGCCCACGAGAACGATGTGCTTGCGTTTCATGCCCACCAAGATGAATCATTCGCATGCGCATGTGAACTGACGAAAAGCGCATAGGACCATACGAAAATGCATATGGAGTGGAACGACCTCGAGCTCTTTTTGGCGGTCGCCGATTCGGGGAGCGTGACGGCCGCGGCGCGCAAGCTGCGGGTGACGCAGCCGACGGCGAGCCGGCGGTTGCTCGAGCTCGAGTCGGCGATCGGCGAGGCTCTCTTCGTGCGCGATCAGAACGGCGCGCACCTCACGAGCTTCGGCGAGCGGCTTCTCGAGCCGTCGCGGCGCATGGCGGAGTGGGCGGGCGAAGCCGAGCGTGTCGCCGAGCGGACCGAGACCGCGCCGCGCGGCGTCGTGCGCTTGACCGCTGCGCCGGGGCTCGCGTTCGATTTTCTCGCGCCGTTCGCAGCGCATCTCCGCGCGAAGCTGCCGGAGGTTCGGCTCGAGGTGATCTCGACTGTGCAGTACCTCGACATCGCGCGGCGCGAGGCGGACCTCGCCCTTCGGTTCGCCGAGCCGACGCAGCGCGACGTCGTCTCGGTCGCGCGCGTCGCGTTCGACGCGCTCCCGTTCGCGTCACCCGCGTATGCGGCGAAGCTCCCGAAAAAAGCGAAGCCGAAGGACGTCGATTGGATCGGCTGGGCGCCGCCGCTCGATCATCTCTCGCCGAATCCCGAGCTCGCCGCGCTCATCCCGGGGTTTCGTCCGTCGTTCGCGAGCGACGATTTTTTGGTGCAGTTTCGCGCGGCGCAGGCGGGGCTCGGCGCGATTTTTCTCGGCGACATTCGACATCGGTTTTCGAGCGACGACGGGCTCGTGCCGCTCGGCGTCGTGCCGCCGCAAAAGAGCGCGCTCCACCTCGCGTGTGCGCGGAGCGCGCTCGACGTGCCGCGCATCCGCGCCGTGGCCGACGCGATCGCGCGCGAGCTCGAAGGGACGAAGAAGGGGCGCGCGCGGCGTCAGTAGCCCGTCGACTTGGGCGCCGGGACCGAGCTCTTCGTGTAGCCCTGCGAGAGGACGTACGCCTCGAACGCGCTCGAATCTTTCGAGAGCGCGTCGAAGAGCGCGACGACCGCGTCGATCGCGGCGTCGGCGGACGCGCCTTTCAAATTCGGCGTCGCGGCGTCGTAGAGCTCGGCGGTGATCGTGCGGAAGATGTCGGTGTCGCCGAATTCCCACGCGGGCTCGACGCCGGCGAACGCGTTCTCGACGTTCGCGATCAAATCCGGATGCGCGGCGCGCAAGTAACCGGTCGCGAGCGTTTTGAGCGCGCTCATGTCCGGATATTCCTGCATGTCGCCGCCGCCGTTGAGCACGTCGGCGTACGACGGATCGCCCGGCCGGAGCTCGCTGCCGACGAGCACTTGGTTTCCGAGCGCGCGAACGACGAGGCCGTACATCTGCACGTTGGTCATGTCCGAGCCCCAGTCGAGCGTGGGCATGCCGAACGCGACGCCGCGATAATCTTCGATGGCCATGACGGCGAACCAATCGGTGAGCGCCGAGCGGCCCGCGGGCGAGAGCGTGCTCGCGCGATGGTTGTCCGATTTTGCGAGGAGCTCCATCATCGAGCGCGCGTAGGTCGAGTCGTCGGTGGTCGGCATCGCGCCGAGGTCGAGGAGCTGCCGTCCGAAGGTGCTCGCGAGCGGCCCGTGGAGCGGCGTATCCATGACCGACAACCCGATGAGCGCGCCGCGCGCGGGTCGATCGGTGATGAAGTACGCCGTCGAATCCGGCGCGATCGGCATGCGAATGCCGCGGCCCGCGGCGGTCGTGAAGTACATCCCGAACGACGAGATCCAAAGGCCGGCTTGGCTCTGATCGGCCAAATTCGCGACGACCGCTTTGGTGAACTTCGACTCGTGCGTCATCTCGCGCGGCGTCGTCTTGATGTCGTTCACGGCGCTCACGATCTTCGCGAAGCTCGCGCTGCGCTCCGCCCACGTCGTGCCCGCGAGCTTGGATTGCCACGAGTCGTGTTTGTAGAGCTCGCACTTGTGGAGCCACGTCGACATCGAAGACGCGTGCAGCACCGTGTACGACTCGCGGTCTTGCTGCGCGAGCGGCAAGATCGTGTCGCTCAAGAGCGCGCGAAACGGACGGTCGCCGGGAAAGCTCAGCGTGATGGGTTTCTTCGCCGCGGTGTCGCGCTTCAGCGTGACCGACTGGCCGTCGATCGTGCCGGTGATGCTGTCGTCGGTCGGGTAGTAGCCGTTCGCGGCGACGGCGAGCGAGCCGTTCGGCGCCGTCAGCGTGTCGCCGCTGCGCGTGAGCGCGGTGACGTTCGAGCCGAGGTTCATTTGGATGCCGACCGCTTGCCAAGACTCGATGACCGTGTCGCCGGAGAGCTTGGTTCCGTTTTGCGTCGTCACCCAAAGCCCGTTGAGGTCGTCGTCGGTGACCGTCGCGAGATCGTCGGCGCCCTGCTCGACGTTCGCGTCGCCGCAGTGGGCGGCTCCGACGGCGAGGACGGCGAGGCAACCCAAAGATCGAAGTTTCATGGCCCGCTCTTACGTCGCAGCGCGTCGATTCTTTCCTGATGTGTTAAAAGAGGCGGTCATGGGCGTTCAAATCGAAGAGCTGAAGCCCGGCGCGGGCGCCGAAGCGCGCGCCGGAAACAACGTCACGGTCCACTACGTCGGCACGTTGACCAACGGACAGAAGTTCGACTCGTCGCGCGACCGCGGACGCGGATTTTCTTTCCGTCTCGGCGGCGGCGAGGTCATCGCCGGCTGGGACCAAGGCGTCGCCGGGATGAAGGTCGGTCAAGTGCGCCGCCTCACCATCTCGCCGGACCTCGCGTACGGCGCGCGCGGCTTCCCGCCGGTCATCCCGCCGAACTCGACGCTCGTCTTCGAGGTCGAGCTGTTGTCCGTTCAATGACTGGTACTTGACTAGTCAACTATCCGGGCCCATGTTTTCGCGCATGGCAGCTCTGGAAGAATTTCTCGGTATCCGTCGTGCGGTCGCGCTCTGGGAGTCGCGGGCGAACGTGGAGCTCGGCGCGGTTCACGGCCTCGGCCTTTCGGACTTCGCGGCGCTCCACGCCATCGCGCAAGCGCCCGGGCAAAAGCTCCGGCGCGTGGACCTCGCGCAAAGGCTCGCGTTGACGCCGTCGGGCGTCACGCGTTTGCTCGGCCCGCTCGAGCGGCGCGGCATCGTCACGCGCGAAGAAGCCGGTCACGACGCGCGCGCGACGTTCGCGGTGCTCACCAAGAGCGGACGCGCGCTTGTGAAGGACGCGTCGACGACGATGAACACGGTGGCCGACGCGATCTTGGGCTCGCTCGACAAAGCGGACCGCGCGGCGTTCGCGAAGCTGGCCGAGCGCGGCTGACGCGCGCGGCTCAGTGCGGCGTCGGCAGCGCGCAGAAGCCGTTGATGCACTGCGCGCCGGTGTCGCAGCAGTCGCCGGAGGTCGAGCATTTTTCGTATTCGTGCGAGCAGCCGTTCGGCGGCGGAACGCAGACGTTCGACGTGCCGCCGTCCGGCTCGCTCACCTGGCGGCAGTACCCGCCGCAGCACTCGTCGCCCGAGTCGCACGAGTTGCCGTTTTGCTTGCACGGGTCGAGCACCCAGAAGCCGCGCATGTTGCCGGCGGTGACCTCTTGGCCCGGCAAGTAGAACGGAACGTGCGTCGGATCTTTGCCCGGCGTCGGGTTGATGTCGACCGCCGAGACCCAAAGTTTTTTGCGGACGTCTTGTCCGTACGTGCCGGTCTCGGCCGAGTTGATCGTGTTGCCGTATTGGCGGCGGCTCGTGAAGACGACCCAGAAATAACCGCCGGCCGCGAGCGGCAGCACGTTCGGCTCGAAGTTTCGATTCTCGTCGTCGGCGCCGAACGGCAGGTACGGCTGGTTGCTCGTGTCGAGGCCGTTGAGCGCGTTGATTGGGTAGACCTGCTTCGTCGAGACGTCGACCATCTCGAGCGCGGACCGCTGTCCGCCCCACGTGCCGTAGTTCGGCTGGATGCTCACGCCCGACGAGCTCTCGCCTTGGTGGTGGTCGTAGAAAACGAATTTCCCGTCGGGCGTGAACGACGGCCACCCGAGGAGGTTCACGGTGGTCGTGTCCTTCACGAGCGTCACGAGGTTCGAGAACGTCTTGGCGTTCGGGTCGAACGAGAGCATGTCGATCTGGTTGTTGGCGCTCGGCGAGCCTTCGCCCGCCGTGTGCTCGTCGTTGAACGCGAGGAGCTTGCCGTCGGGCGAGAAGGACGGCGTCGCGGCGTATTGCACGAGACCTTCGAGGCCGGTCGTCGTGAGCTTGTTGCCCGCGCCGTCGTAGATCGCGACGGGGTTCGCTTGCCACATGCCGCCGAGCTTGTCGCTCGTCGTCATGACGACGATGCTGCCGTCCGGGTTGGTGGCGGTGAACTCGTAGACGTAGTCGTTTCGGCTCTGACTCTGCGCGGCGCCGTTGAGCAAATCGTATTTCGCGCCGGTGCCGTAGCCGTTGTTCGCGGCGTACATCACGTTGCCGTTCGAGCTGACCGTGTGGCAAACGGTGCACTTGCCCGCGGTCCCGCCCGCGATGAGCGACGGCGCCGCGCCGAGGCCCGGTTTGATCTTGAGCACTGCGCCGTAGCCGTTCGCGAGCTGCGACGTGTACGAGTTGTAATAGACGGTGCCCTTCAGCGAGCCGGGCGCGAAATTCCATTTCTCGCTGATGGGCCCGGTCACCGTCGCGCCGCTCATCTTCGTCACGCTGACCGTCACGTCTTCGTTCGGCGCGGTCGAGAGGCCGATGGTCGTCCAAATCGGATCGTTCGAGAGATCGATCCGGCTCGGGCTCGATGCGCCGTAGTAGGCGTCGTAGACGATCGACTGCGACGTGGTCTCGACGTGGAGCCACGCGTACGTGGTCGCCGTGCCGGCGAATTGGAGAACCGGGCCCGAGAGCCCGCGCGGCCAGAGCGTCTTGTCGTACGGGTAGAGCCACTTGAAGCTCGCGTCGGACGTGCCGCCCGCTTGAAGCTGCGTGATGATGTTGCTCGGCACGTTGCCCGGGTTCGCGCTGACTTGGAGCTGCACGAGGACCGTGCCCGTGCCCGTCGCGCTGCCCTTGGTCGCCGTGACGGTCGCCGTTCCGCCGACGCCGCCGCTCGCGGTGAAGAGGCCGCTCGCGTCGATGCTGCCGATTTGGAAATTGTCGACCGACCACTGGACGCCGGAGACCGGCTGATTGTCGGAGAGCGCCGTGAACTGCTGCGTGACCGGGCTGCCTTTGTAGAGGAGGGTCGCCGACGGTGGCTGCACGGTGAGACCCGCGGTCGATCCATCTTGAATGTTGAAGCTCGGACCGTCGCCCGAAGCGTCGCCGACGGTGCCGTCGCTGCCGCCATCGCTGCCGAAACCGTTCGGGCCGTTGCTGCCGCAAGCGACCGCGATTCCGAGTGACACGATCATCGAGACGCGTGCGAAACGAGCATTCATCGAAGCCTCCGCCTAAGCGAGAAAATTACAGCACGCCTTGGGCGGAGCGTCGAATCCTTATGCTAGTAAACGCCCGAATCATGACCGTCCTTCAAGTCGCCGATTTGCGCTTCGGCTACGGAGGCGGCGTGCTGTTCGAGAGCGTGACGTTCAGCTTGGCCGTCGGTGAGCGCGCCGCGCTCGTCGCGCCGAACGGCGCCGGCAAGTCGACGCTCCTCCGGATCATCGCCGGCGAAATCGAGGCCGACCGCGGCAGCTCGGTCATCAAAAAAGGAACGACGCTCGGCTACTACCGGCAGTCGCACGAAATCGAAGCGCAGGGCGACGTGCTCTCGGCGCTTCTCTCCGGTTACGGCGACGTGCTCGCGCTCCGCGAGAAGCTCGCCGAGGCGCAGCACGCGGCCGCCTCGGGCGACGAAGCGGCGCTCGACCGACTCGCGCGCGTGACCGACGAGTATCAAGTGGCGGGCGGCGACGCGATCGAGCACGAGGTCGCCGCGATCGCGCATCGCCTCGGATTTTCGGACGCGGACTTGTCGCGGCCGGTCGAGTCGCTCTCGGGCGGCGAGCGCGGGCGTCTTCGGCTCGGCGTCGTGCTCGCGCAAAAACCGGAGCTCCTCTTGCTCGACGAGCCGACCAATCACCTCGACCTCGACACCATCGGTTGGCTCGAGAGCTACCTCGCGTCGTATCGCGGCGCGGTCTTGATCGTGTCGCACGATCGCGCGTTCCTCGACGACACGTGCGAGCGCACCTTCGAGCTCGGGCGCAAAGCGCTCCGCGTCTATCCGCTTCGCTACAGCGACTACGCCGTCGCGCGCGAAGAAGACTTGGCGCGCGAGCGCGCCCTCCTCGAGCGGCAGCAAGACTTCATCGACAAGACCGAAGATTTCATCCGCAAGAACATCGCCGGCCAAAAAACGAAACAAGCGCAATCGCGCCGAAAAATGCTGGAAAAGCTCGATCGCGTCGAGCGACCCGAAGACGTCTGGAAGGTCGCCGACAAGATGAGCCTGCGCTTCGCGCCCGCGGCGCGCTCGGGCGACATCGTGCTCGACTGCAAAGGGCTCGCGGCGACGCGCGGTGGGCGCACGCTCTTCGACGGCGTCGAGCTCCTCGTGCGGCGCGGTGAGCGCATCGGCGTCGTCGGTCCGAACGGCGCGGGCAAGACGACGCTCCTCCGGCTCCTCGCGGGCCGCGGCGATGCGAGCGATCGCGGGAGCGTGCGACGCGGAACCAACTTGCAAGAAGGCTATTTCGATCAACACCTCGGCGAGGTGAACCCGGCGAACACTGCGGTCGAAGAGGTGCGCACCGTCCGCGGCGATTTCACGGTCGAGAAAGCGCGCGAGTATTTGGCGCGCTTCCGCTTCTGGGGGGACGACCCGCTCCGCGTCGTCTCCGGTTACTCGGGCGGCGAGCGCTCGCGTCTCGCGCTCGCGAAGCTCTTGCTCGAGCCGCGCAATCTCCTCTTCCTCGACGAGCCGACCAACCACCTCGACATCCCGGCGGCCGAGATCCTCGAGGAGGCCCTCGCGGCCTTCGAGGGAACGGTCATCTTCGTGTCGCACGACCGGCGGTTTCTCGAAAACGTCGCGACGCGCGTCGTCAGCGTGCGCGACGGCAAGGTCGACGTCTACGGCGGCGGCTTCCGCGATTTCGTGCAAGATACAAATAAAAAGAAGCAAGAAATCGCGGAAAAACGCGAAAAACCGAGACCGAAGTCGCAGCCGCCGCCCGCGGGCAAGACGCAATACGAAGAGAGCAAATCGAAGGCGCGCGAGGACGAGAAGCGCAAGCGCCGCATCGCCGAGCTCGAGAGCGCCATCGCGGTCGCCGAAACCGAAATCGAGCTGATGCGCGAAAAGCTGAAACAAGATCACGGCGGCGACTGGTCGCGGCTCGCCGAGCTCGCCGAGCGAGAGCAGGAGCTCGCGCGAAAAGTCGAGACGATGATGACCGAATGGGCCAAACTGCAGGAGCCTGGATGAAACGTCTGTTCTTCGTTTGGCTCGCGGTCGCGATCGCGGTCGCCGGCTGCCATAAAAAGAATCCGACGCCGGCGAAGGCCGACACCGCGAGCGTCGTCGTGCGCGACTCGAGCGACGGGCTCCTGCTCACGTGGATCGACGACAAAGGCGATTTTCACGTCGAGCAAAAAGTCTCCGACGTGCCGATGATGGGCCGCGACGCCGTGCGAGTCGTCGACCCGAACAAAGACGAAGGCACGCACGACGGCAAGGTGTTCGTCGCCGATCTGCGGCAAGTGAACGCCGACGGGACGTATCCGATTTCGACGATGACGCGCGAGGACTTCGAGAAGATCGCCGAGGCGCGTCGCGAAAAGCACGGACCGACGCTCGCGACGGCGGCGTCGGCTGCAGCTTCGGCGGCCGCGTCGGCGGCGGCCGCGGGCGTCGACACGAGCACGGGCACGGCGCGCTCGACGGTCATCATCTACGGAGCGGAGTGGTGCGGCGCCTGCCACGAGGCGGCGGCGTATTTGCGCAAAAAGGGAATTCCGTTCGTCGAGAAGGACATCGAAAAAGATCCGCAAGCAGCGCGCGAGATGCAGGCGAAGCTTCGCGGCGCCGGGATGCGCTCCGGGTCGATTCCGGTCATCGACGTTCGAGGGCGCGTGATGGTCGGCTTCAACCCGAATTCGATCGACGACGCCCTCGGCCACGCCACCTAATTCGCGCAGCCGATCCTCGACGTGTCGAGGGCGACCTCGTCATACCAGACGTCGAGCGTCGGGATGGTCGTGAGGTCGTGATAGAGGTGCAAGCCGAGCTCGACGTAATCGAACGGCGGCGCGGTCCACGCGGGCGATGCATCCGAGAGGATCGCCATGTCGGTGAGCTCGCTCCCGCTCAGATAAAAGTGGTATTCGCTGTTTTTGCCGTCGAAGTGCCATTCGAAGCAAACCCATTGATCGAGCGGCATCGTGGTGCTCGAGTGATCGGCGTAGTCGCCCGGAATGTAGTTCCCGGCAATGACGTGATTGGTCGAAACGCCGATTCGATAATGCGATTGACCGGCGTCGCCGGCTAGGTTGCCCACCGCTTCGATCATGTTGGTGTGCATGTCGGGCGATTGATTGGCCATGTAGACGAAGGCGCGGCCCCAAATGTCGTCGTTCGGAAATGGGAAGTTGTGTGTCGTGCGAAGGTCGCCAATCGTCCCGGCGGGATCGCCCGCGTCGCCGAGGCCGGTGTGAACCCAGAGCGCGCTCTTTCCGCGCGCGACGTGGGTCGAGTCGATTTGGACGGTCGCGTTTTTCGTGAGCGTCATCGCCCAGAGGGATTTGTCGATCGAGGCGCCTTCGAATCCGTCGCACAAACGGTAAGTCGCGCCGTTGCATTTCGAGGGGCCGCCGGTGATGCCGCCGTCGTCGGCTGGCGCGTCGACTGGCGCGTCAGTGGCCGATTCGGTCGCGACGTCCAGCGCGGTCGCGTCGATCGAGGCGTCGGTGCCGGCGTCCAATTCCTCTTGCGCGCCGCTGCACGCGACGCCGACCGCGACCAACCCGAGCCAAGCCCAACGAACGTTCATGCTCCGACGGTCGCACGCGGCGTGCCGACATGCGAGGCCGCAAAATGAGCCGTTTTCGCGCGCGACCGGTGGACGTCGCGATGTTCACGGACTCTCTTCGAACCGGTAGAGCGCTCCGTCTTTTTGCGATCCAGCGTAGAGCTCGTTTTGATAAACGGCGAGCGGCGCGGCGCAAAAGAAATCGGTGACGGCGAAGAGCTTCTTGTCGTCCCACGTCGCGATCGCGGTCGCGGTCTCGCCGTCCAATCGAAGAAGCGCGCGGTCGGTGAGCACCACGAGCCCGTCGCGAAAACGGACGATGTCCGCCGGTCGGCCCACGCCGGGAGGAAGCTGAATCGCGCCCCACGTCGCGCCGTCGTGCGTGACGCGAAGCACGCCGGTTCCGTCTTTGTCGATGGTGATCCAGTAGAGCGATCCTCGATCGGCATACCAGCGCAGCGTCTCGGCGCCGCCGTCTTCGGTCACGCGTTTGCCCGCGAGCGTCTTGCCGTCGAAAACGACGTAGTCGTTCGTCTCGCGCGGATAATATTCTTGGATACCCGAATAGAGCCTGTCGCGATAACGCACCATGAACGTGAGTCGCCAAACGTCTTGCGTCGCGTCCTCGGGATATCCGACGACGTATTGAAATCGATTCTTCGTTTCGTCGAGCACGTTGAGCGCGCCGGGAGACGAGCCGTGCCAGGCGCGCTCGCTCGGCGGGACGGATCCCGTCGAAGCCCACATTTTGCCCTGAAAACGAATCACGTCGAGATCGTGATACGCGCGCGGGATGACGATGGCGGTGCTCGGCGGGCGATAATGGACTTTGCGTTTGCGCTCTTCGTCTTTGCGCGCTGGGTTTTGCGCCTTGGCGAACGCGCCGTGCTCGTCGGACACGAAGACGTAGCCTTCGGTGCCGGGGTCGACGAGACCGAAGCCGTCGTAGGGCGGGTCGGCGTCGGGGACCCAAAGTTTTCCGCCGATCGCATGCACGCGGACGAAGCCTTGGCCCGCGCCGCCGCCGCCGGTGGGCTCGCCCGGGCGGTTCCAATCGAAGGCCACGCTGATCTTGTTCGTGTCTCGCTCGTAGCGCGTGATGGTCGCGCCATCGACGCCGAGGGGTTGATACGCGTGGGCGGCGTAGAGCGCGCCGTCGAACGGCGTGAGATCGCAGACGCGCGAAAGACTGAGCCACGAGCGACCGACGCGGACGAATTTTCCGGACGTTGGGCGCGTTCCGGTCCCGGGGTCCTCCCGATCGTCGTCGCCGTCGGGCTCGAGCTGCGCGGCTTCGGCGTCGGGTGCGGACGCGGCGTCGGAGCCCGAGTCGGCCGCGGAGTCGGACGCGGAGCCGGAGTCGGCGTCGGGGGCGTGCGGCGGGACGGCGGCCGGCTTGTCGCAGGCGGCGAGGAGAAGGGCGAGGAGGAGTCGTCTCACGTCGAGCTGTCGCGCGCGCGTCACGAAGTGTGACGCCGACGAACGACACGCTCGTAGATCTCTCGCTTGGGTCGACCGCTCCACGCGGCGACGAGCTCCGCCGTACGCTTGGCGCCGGAGCCGCGCGCGAGCTCGTGGTCGATGCGCGCGTCGATCGCGGCGTCGTCGACCGCGGTCTCGGGAACTTCTTGCGGGCCGAGGACGATGACGATTTCGCCGCGCCACTCGCGCCGATGAATGAGCTCGACGAGCGGGCCGCGAACGAGCTCCTCGTGGAGCTTGGTGAGCTCGCGGGCGACGCACGCCGAGCGCGTCGGCATGACCTCGCAGAGCTCGACGAGCGTGTCGTTGGCGCGCTCGGGCGACTCGAAGAGGATCGCAGGCTCGGGCGTGCTCGCGATCGCCGCGATGGCGCGTGCGCGCGCGGTTCCGTCGCGCGGCAAGAATCCGAAAAAACGAAACGCGCCGCCGCCGCCGAGGCCACTCGCAGAGAGCGCCGCGAGCACGGCGCTCGCTCCCGGAATCGGCACGACGCGGACGCCGGCTGCGATCGCCGCGCGAACGAGCGCGTCGCCGGGATCGCTCACGCCGGGCGTCCCCGCGTCGGTCACGAGCGCGACGCTCTCCCCCGCGCGCAGCCGCGCCGCCGCGCGCTCGACGTCTTGCTTGGTCGACCGCGCATGCAACGAAAGCAGCGGTTTTCCCTCGATTCCGTGTGCCGCGAGGAGCTTTCGCGTGTGGCGCGTGTCCTCGGCCACGATGACGTCGCACGCGCGCAGCGTCTCGAGCGCGCGCAGCGTGATGTCCTTCAGATTGCCGATCGGAGTCGCGACGACGAAGAGGATGCTCACGCGAGCTCGGCCGCGTCGCCGATCTCTTCGCGCAAAAAATCGCGGAGGCGCGACGTGAGCCGCTGCTCGAGCTGACGCACGCGCTCGCGCGAGATGCCGAACTTGTCGCCGAGCTCTTGAAGCGTGAGGGGCTCGTCGGCCACCAAGCGATGATCGAAGATCGCGAGCTCTTTGTCTTTGCCGACGAGCGTCTTGCGAAAATCGTCGAGCTTGTCCTTGAGGAGCGCTTGGAGCTCGCCGTCGGCCATGAGCGACTCGGGGCCTTCGTTCGCCGACGGCATCAAGTCGACCTTCGCGATCGCGCGGCCCTCGGCGTCGCCGACGGGCGCGTCGAGCGATTTTTCGGTCGACGCAAGCCGTTGGTCCATCTCGGTCACGTCGGACTCGGGCACGTTGAGACGCTTGGCGATCTCCGCGTCCGTCGGGTCGATGCCCATCGCCTGCAATTCGGCGCGCTTCTTCCGCAGGTTGAAGAACAGCTTTCGCTGCGCCTGTGTCGTGCCGAGCTTCACGAGGCGCCAGTTGTTCAAAATGAACCGGAGGATGTACGCGCGAATCCACCACGCCGCGTACGAAGAGAGCTTCACGCCGCGATACGGATCGTAGCGCTTCACCGCCTGCATCAGGCCGATGTTGCCCTCTTGAATGAGGTCCATGATGTTCTTGTAAGCGCGCCGATACTCGTACGCGATCTTCACGACGAGCCGCAGGTTCGCGGTGACGAGCGACGCGGCGAGCGCCGCATCTTGCGTCTGCAAGAACTTCACGGCGAGCTCGTGCGTTTGCTCGGGCGACATCACGGGGTGGTGCTGCACCTCGCGCATATAGGCCGCGAACGGATCGAAGCGCGTGATCGCGCCTTCACCCGTCGCCGCCGCGGGCGTCGCGCGCGCGCTCTCGGGCGCTTCTTCGATCTCGCTCGCGCCGGGCTCGGCGTCTTCGCTTTCGCCCTCGGCGCGTTCTTCGGCCTCGCCGTCGTCAGATCCGCGCCCGTCGAGCGTCTCCTCGTCGGGAGGTGAGGCGGCGGCTTTCTTCCGCGAGCCCTTGCGGGGCGCGGCGGGCTTTTGTGCGGTTTTACGCGGCACGGCCGACTCTTTCTAATTCACCGCATGGTAAAGAGCCAGTAGCACTTTGGAGACGATGCAGCTGTCCGCGGAGGACTTCGACGCGTACGGGGAGGCACGCGCCAGGGCGACCGCCATGTCGGCGCCGCGCGGCGCGGTGAAGCGCCGGCTCGTGGCATGGATGCAAGCGGTCGCGGAGCGCCTTTCCGCGAGCGGCATCGAACTATCGATGGCGGCGAGCGACGAGCACCCGAGCGCCCGAAACGGGCACCGCGTCGATGCACAAACGGTGTGTCTCTTTTCCGACGAGGCGCCGAGCCGCTTCGTTCGCGACGACACGCAACCCGAGTCGGGTCACGCGCGGATCGAATTGCGCATCGACGCCGGGGGCGTGGCGCTCTGGCTTCGCCTCGGGGGCGACTCGCGCAGCGACCTCGAGCATGCGGCGACGATGCTCATGCTAGAGCCGGAAGAAGTGCTCACGGCGTGGGAGGCGCTGCCGCCGGGTCTCTCCATCGAAGCGCGCGGCTCGCTTTCGCCCAAGGCGCGGCCGCTCGTCGAGCTCGGCGCGCGCGAGGCGTCCCACGTCGCGAAGGAGGCGCTCGAGTCCGACGTGCCGCTCGTGATCGGCGTGCGCGCGACCCGCGCCGAAGCGCTCGCGGGCTCGACGCGCGGATGGAGCGAGATCGCGCTCGGGCTCGGACGGTTGCTCCACGCGATCGCGTGGTCGGCCGAGGGCGAGGTGTGGGCGGCCGAGCGCATCGCCGAAAGACGCGCGCATCGCGCGGGAAAGCGCGCCGTCGTCCGCGCGACGAAGACGCCGGATCCGCCGGAGACGTCCGCCAAACCGGTCGTCGATCGAGGCGTTCACGTTCGCGCGCTCGCCGGTCCGTTCGCGGGGCAAGCGGGCGTCGTCCAAGAGCTCGACGGAAAAGGCGGCGCCCGCGTCCTCTTCGGTTTGCTCGCCGCGCGCGTCGAGCTCGGCGATCTCGCGGTGCTCGGCAAAGAGCGCGGCCGCGGCGGAGCTCTCCCTCGCAAGCGCGGCCCGCTGCTCTCGAGCTCGCACACGTCTCTCGGAACCGCTCGTCGGGGGAGGAAACCGACGACGTGAGCCACTCGCCCACGCTTCGAGGCTACTTCCGCCGCCGTCTCGGCGCCTACATCTCGGGCGCGATTTTTCTCGGCGGCTTCCAGCTCGCGATGAACCGCATCGACTGGCTCTCGAAGACCGCCATCGACGCGGTCTTCAGCGGCCACGGCGAGCGCGCGACGCGCGCCGCGTCGTTCATGCTCGGCCTCGCGCTCTTCGCGTTCGTCTGCCGCATCGCGAGCCGCTACTTCGTCTTCAACGCGGGCCGCGACGTCGAGTACGAGCTTCGCCGCGAATTGCTCGACAAGCTCCACGAGCTCGGGAGCGCGTTTTATCGCCGCATGTCGGCCGGCGAGATCATGAGCCGCGCGACCAACGACATCGGTCAAGTGCGCATGACCTTCGGGTTCGGTGTCTTGAACGTCGTGAACGTCGTCTTCGCGTTCGCGAGCGCGCTTCAAGTCATGCTCGCGATCTCGTGGCGACTCACGCTCGCCGCACTCGTGATGGTGCCGCTCGTCGTGCTCGCGACGCGCGGTTTCTCGCGCCAACTCTTCCTGCGTAACCGAGCGAACCAAGAGACGCTCGGAAGGCTCTCGTCGCTCGTTCAAGGCAACCTCACCGGCGTGCGCGTGGTTCGGAGCTTCGCGCTCGAAGCGCGCGAGATGGAGCGCTTCCGCACGATCAACGAAGAGTATTTGCAAGCGAGCCTCTCGCTCGCGCGCATCCGCGGGTCGATGGGCCCGACGCTCGGCGCCGCGAGCGCTGCGGGCGTGCTGCTCTTCTTCTGGTACGGCGGCATCTTGCTTTTGACCGATGCGGCGCACGGCGGCATCAGCAAAGGCGATTTCTTCGCGTTCAACCTCGCGCTCGCGCGCATGACGTGGCCGATCATCGCGCTCGGGTTCGCGTTTTCGATCTTGCAGCGCGGGCGCGCGTGCTTCGCGCGGCTCAAGGAAATTTTCGACACGGCCCCCGACATCCGCGACGGCGCGGGCGCGACGATGACGCAGGAAGGCTCGCTCGCGGTGCGTGGTCTCTCGTTCGCGTACGGAGACAACGAAGTCCTTCGCGACGTGACACTCGAGGTCGCGGCGGGCGCGTCACTCGCGATCGTCGGACGAACCGGGTCGGGCAAGTCCACGCTGGCGCAGCTCCTCGTTCGGCTCTTGCCGACGCCGCCGCGCACGGTGTTCGTCGGCGGCGCCGACGCGTGCGAGCTCCCGCTCGCCGAGCTTCGCCACCGGCTCGGTTACGCGCAGCAAGACGCGTTTCTCTTTTCGACGACCGTGTCGCGCAACATCGGGTTCTCGATTGACGATCCGGACTCGCCCGCCGCGCTCGAAAAAATTCGACAAGCGGCGAACGAAGCCCAGGTGCTGCAGGAGGCGCTCGAGCTCCCCGAGCAGTTCGACACCGTCGTCGGCGAGCGAGGCGTGCAGCTCTCGGGCGGTCAACGGCAGCGCATCGCGCTCGCGCGCGCGCTCGCGTGGCAGCCGCCGATCCTCTTGCTCGACGACCCGCTGAGCGCGGTCGACGCGAAGACCGAAGCCGCCATTTTGGAAGCGCTCGAGCGACAAGCCGAGAACCGCACGCTCCTGCTCGTCACGCACCGCGTCGCAGCGGCCGCGAAATGCGACCAAATCGTCGTGCTCGACGGCGGCCGCATCGTCGCGCGCGGCACGCACGATTCGCTCGTGCGCGAAGGCGGTCTCTACGCGACGTTCGCCGAAGAGCAGCGCGCCGCCCGCGAGCTCGAAGAGCTCGAATCAAGCGACGAGGTGGCCGAGTGAGCGCGGCCACGACCAAGACGAGCGAGGAGCGCCTCCGCGCGTTCCACGAAGAAGGCTCGCTCGGCAAGGCGTACGACTCGACGCTGCTCCGGCGGCTCTGGCCGTTCGTGAAGCCGCACGCGCGCCATCTGGTCGTCTCGCTCTGCGTGCTCTTCGTCGTCGCGGGGCTCAACCTCGCGCGGCCGCTCTTCATGGGCGCGATCGTGCGTCACGCGGCCAACCACGATCGCCACGGTCTCTTCCGCGACGGCCTCATTCTCACCGGTCTCGTCGTCACGGCCCAGATTCTCGGGTTCGTGCAGCTCTATCAAATGCAGCTCGCCGGCGCGCGCGCGATGGCCGACTTGCGCGAGCGCGTCTTCTTGTTCTTGCAACGTCTCACGCTCCGCTTCTTCGACAAGACGCCGATCGGTCGCCTCGTGACGCGCGCGACCAACGACGTCGACGCGCTCGGCGAGGTCTTCGCGTCCGGCGTGCTCAACGCGGTCGGCGACGTCGTGTCGCTCACCGGCTACGTCGTCGCGATGGTGATCCTCGACTGGCGCATGTCGCTCATCGCGTTCGCGGCGATGCCGGTCGTGCTCGTCATCGTGAGCGTCATCCGCGGTCGCTCGCGCCAAGCCTACCGCGAGATCCGCGCGAAGACGGCGCGCCTCAATGCCTTCCTCGGCGAGCAGGTGAACGGCATCGCAGTCGTCCAAGCCTACGGCCGCGAGCGCGCGATGGAGTCCGAGTTCGACGTCATCAACGAGTCGTACCGCGACGCGAGCAAGCGCTCGATTTATTACGAGGCCGTCCTCGACGCGGCGATCGAGATGGTCGCGACGGTGTGCATCGCGAGCCTCCTCTTTTGGGTCGCGATTCGTCGCGGCCACGCGGGCGCCGCGACGGCGGCCGGCGCGTTCGCGCTCGTCGTCACGTTCACCGGGTACATCAAACAGTTCTTCGAGCCGATCAGCATGCTCTCGCAGCGGTACACGGTCTTGCAGAGCGCGATGGCCGGCGCGGAGCGAATCTTCCAATTGCTCGACGAAGGCGACGTCGAACAGGACGTCCACGAATCCAAGTGCGCGCCGGACGCACCGAGCGAAGCGCTCTCGCTCGAGCACGTCACGTTCGAGTACAAGCCGGGCGTCCCCGTTTTGCGCGACATCACGATTTCAGCCAAAAAAGGGGAGAAAATCGCGCTCGTCGGCGCGACCGGCTCGGGCAAGACGACCATCGCGAGCCTCTTCTTGCGCCTCTACGAGATCACCAGCGGCGTCGCGCGCGTCGAAGGCCGCGACATTCGAAAATACAAACGCAGCGATCTGCGCGAGAAGTTCTCGGTCGTCCCGCAAGACGTCTACCTCTTCTCCGGCACGCTCCTCACGAACGTCGCGATGGCCGACAGCAAGCCCGACCGCGACCGCGCCCGCCAAGCCCTCGAGCGCGTGGGCGCGGCCTCGCTCTTCAAGAGGCGAGCAGGGCGCGAGCAAGACTTCCTCGATTCGCCCGTCGACGAGCGCGGCTCGAACTTCAGCGCGGGCGAGCGGCAGCTCATCGCGTTCGCGCGCGCGCTCTATCGCGACGCGCCGTTCATCGTGCTCGACGAAGCGACCGCGAGCGTCGACTCCGACACCGAGGCGCGCCTGCAGCATGCGCTCGACGCGGTCCTTGCGGATCGCACCGGCCTCGTCATCGCGCACCGCCTCTCGACCATCAAAGCCGCCGATCGCATCGTCGTCTTGCACAAAGGCGCGATCGTCGAGCAAGGCACGCACGAGGAGCTCCTCGCGAAAGACGGCTTCTACGCGAAGCTCCACCGTCTCCAGTTCGCCGCCGCGGCTGAGTGACGCGCTCGCGCGTTCGCGGCGAACCGTCCGCGTCCGCGCCGAACCTGAGCCGTTCGAATCTCGGCGCCAGGCGGGTGGCGCGCGCGATGCTTCTTGCTCGCCGGAATCGAAAGGAGCGCTCTCATGAGAATCCTCGGTCTCGTCGGCGCGACCGTCATCGGCGGTCTCGTCGCGGCATGCAGTGGTGAATATGCGGTCGGCAGCGCGACCGTGACGGCCGCGAGCAACGTCTCGGCGACCCAAGCCCTCGATAAAATCACGACCGAGCGCTGCAACCGCGAGCTCTCGTGCGGCAACATCGGCCCCGACCGTTACTGGGACACGATGCAAGCGTGTCGCCGCGACGTGCACCAAACGACGCGCGACTATCTCCAAGCGGAGAGCTGCGACACCGTCGACACCCTCGGTCTCGCGACCTGCGCCGACGCCATCCGCAACTCGCAGTGCGGCGACGAGCGCGCGGGCGTTCCGATCCTCTCGGCGTGCCGCACCGCTCGCCTCTGTCGCTGAGCCGAAAGCGTTCGCGCGCCCTGGGCGTTTCGTTTTCGGCGGGAAAACGGTAGAAAGCGCAGGTGAGCGAAATGCGAGTCCTCAAGCCGCGCCGGGCCGCGCCGTCCGACGCGGTTCGGCCGACGCGCGCCGAGATCAACCTCGAGGCGCTGCGGCTCAACCTTCGCGCGGTCAAGCGTCACGCCGGCGGCGCGAAAGTGTGGGCCGTCCTCAAAGCCGACGGCTACGGCCACGGCGCGCCCGCGGTCGCGCGCACGCTCGAGCGCGCCGGCGCCGACGGATTTTGCGTCGCCCTCCTCGAAGAGGGAGTCGAGCTTCGCGAAGCGGGCATCGTCGCGCCGATCCTCGTGATGGGTGGTTACTACCCCGGCGCGCACGCCGAGGTGCTCGCGCGCAAGCTCACGCCGGTCGTCTACGACGTCGGACAAATCGAGTCGTTCGCGCGTCTCGTGCGGAGCGGCGACGTCGAACGTCCCGTCCGCGTTCACCTCAAGGTCGACACCGGCATGGCGCGCCTCGGTATCACGATGCAAGCGCTCCCCGCGCTCGCCGAGTCGCTCGCCGACTTCCCCGAGGTCGCGATCGACGGTCTGATGACGCACCTCGCGTGCGCCGACAGCGGCGCCGAGGAGACGACGGAGCAAATGGTCCTCTTCGACGAAGCGACCGCGCTCCTCGCGCGTCACGGCATTCGTCCGCCGGTTCGTCACGCCGCGAACAGCGCCGCGCTCTTCCACGAAGATGCTCGCCTCGACGCCGTGCGTCCCGGCATCGCGATCTTCGGCGTCTCCCCGCAGATCCAAAAGAAACCGCTTGCGGACGATTTGCGTCTCGTCATGCGCGTCCGCACCGAAATCGTCTCGCTCCGCGATTTGCCGGTGGGCGCGCCGGTCGGGTACGGCGCGCTCTTTCGTGCGGCGCGTCCGTCGCGCATCGCGACCATCCCGATGGGCTACGCCGACGGCCTCTCCCGCGCGCTCACCAGCGTCGGTCACGTTCTCGTCCGCGGCAAGCGCGCGCCGATCGTCGGCGCCGTCTCGATGGACATGACGATGATCGACGTCACCGAGATCGCCGGCGTGCAGCTCCGCGACGAAGTCGTCGTCCTCGGCGCGCAAGAAGGTCCGCTCGGCAAAGACGCGATCGGCGCCGACGAAATCGCGGACGCGATCGGGACCATCCCGTGGGAAGTCCTCACGTCGGTCTCGCGCCGCGTCCCGCGCTTCTACCGCGAGCCGTGACAACATGAGCAGCACCACGACAGAGCAAGAAGAGCCGGAGCGATCGTCGTCGATCATTCTGACGGTGCTCTCGCCGGTGCTCGACTTGCTCGACGACGTCGGCGGAACGGTCACGCTCGGGGCGAGCACCTTCGCGTGGCTCTTTCGTCCGCCGTTTCGGCTCGCGCAGCTCGTCGGCGCGCTCGACTTCATCGGCGCGGGCTCGACGTTCATCGTCGCGCTCGTCGGCATCTTCACCGGCATGGCGTTCACGGTCAGCACGATCGTCGGATTCCGGCAGTTTTCCGCTGAAAACATGGTGGGCGGCGTCGTCGCGTTGGCGCTCGCCCGCGAGCTCGCGCCGGTCCTCGCGTCGGTCGTCCTCACCGCGCGCGCCGGCAGCACGATGGCCAGCGAGCTCGGCAACATGCGCGTCACCGAGCAAATCGACGCCATCACCACGATGGGCGTCAGCCCGGTTCAATACCTCGTCGGCCCGCGCGTCCTCGCGTCGCTCATCGTGACGCCGATGCTCGCGATCGTCTTCGGCCTCGCCGGCATGTTCGGCGCGTGGATCGTGGGCGTCGCGTGGCAGGGCATCGACCCGGGCATCTTCGTCGACCGCGTGCGGCAGTTCCTCCAGTGGGGCGACGTCCGCATGTGCATCGTGAAGGCGATCGTGTTCGGCGGCCTCGTCAGCATCATCTGCTGCAAGAAGGGCTTCTACGCGTCGGGCGGCGCGCGCGGCGTCGGCGAAGCGACGGCGAAGGCGGTCGTCGCGAGCATCGTCATGATCTTCTGCGCCGACTATGTGCTGACGACCTTGATGACGAACATCTAGACCCGTTCGAACCGGGCGACGACGCAGCTCACGTTGTCGGGACCGCCGCGGTCGTTTGCGGTGGAAACGAGAGCTTCACACGCGCGGGCAGGCTGCGGCTCGGCGAGGAGGATCGCGCGGAGACGGTCGTCGTCGACCGGGCCGTGCAGGCCGTCGGAGCACAACAGGACGACGTCGCCAGCGAGGAGCGGCACACGCGTCATCGCGACGTCGACGCTCGGCGACGTGCCGACGGCTTGAAGAATCACGTTCGAGCCGTGCGCCGCGACGAGCTCCTCGTAAGTTTGCCGCGTGCGCTCGGCGAGCATCGCGACGAGCGTTTGATCGCGCGTGAGCTGGACGAGGGCGCCGCGGCGGAGGAGGTAGCAGCGCGAGTCGCCGACTTGTCCGACGACGAGCTCGCCGTCGCCGAGCGCCGCGACCGTCGCGGTCGTTCCCATGCGGGAAAGCCGCGGAATTCGGCGGGCTTCAGCGAAGATGAGCGCCGACGCCCGGTCGAGCGCGCCCCGCACGCTCTCGGCGACGTCCCGTGCGCCGCGTGACGCGAGCATCGACCCGAGGATCGCGTCCACGGCCATCGAGCTCGCCACTTCGCCGCCCTCCTCGCCGCCCATGCCGTCGCACACCGCGGCGACCCAACCGCCGCGCGCGGCGCGCGACGCGCCCTCTGCGCCGCCCGACAGCGCGACGCCGGTCGCGAAGTCGGCGACGACGACGCGGTCTTCGTTGTTCGATCGCACGCGCCCGACGTGGCTCGCGGCAGCGAAGAGGACGCGAAAGGGGAGGGGCTCGGCGAACGGGCTGGACGTCATGCCTCTGAGCTTGCGATCGGAAACTAAAGTTGTCAACCTTCCTGGTCGCCGCCCGTCGCGTGGTAGAGTGGCTGTGGATGACTGGATCGCGCGGCGCGAAGGACGAAGCGGACTGGCAGCAGCGGCTCGACGAGGCGATGCAAGCGCGCGGCTTGAGCGGCGGCGAGCTCGCGCGGCGGAGCGGCTTCACCGCGCAGTACATCAACTCGCTCCGGAGCGGCGAGCGCGGAGGGCGCCTCCCGCTCGACACCGCGCGGCGCCTCGCGCACGCGCTCGCGGTCACGGTCGATTGGCTGACGCGCGGCGAAGGTCCGCGCGAGCGTCTCAGCGACGTTTATCCGGTCGCTGCAGCCGCGCCGCCCGCGTCCGTCGCGCCGTCGGATCGGTATCCGGGTCGCGCCGAGGCGATCGCGCTGCTCGCGAGCATCGCGTCGCCCGAGGTCATCGCGGCTTTGCGCGCGGCTGTCCCCGAGGGCGACGTCGATCCCGGACGCGAGTGGTGGCTCGCTTACGCCAAAGAGCTCGCGCGCGATCTCCGGCGCATCAAAGAGGATCCCGATTTCGTTCCCGATTCGCCGGGCGGCAAGAAAGCGCCAAAGAGCGAGTTTTCGCTCAAACGCGCGCGCCGCGCGACCTGAGACGTCACCAGTCGCGGTCGCCCGTCAGCTTCTCGTCTTCGTTGCTCAGGCCGACGAGCGCTGCGAGCTCCGCGATGCGCGCGACGAACGCCTCTCGCTCGGGCGTCTCGATGAAGCCGTCGTCGAGCGCATTGAGCTCGGTCACGATGCGTTTCAGGATTGTCGTTCGCTGGCGGGCCGTCCCGGCGGCTTCGAGATCGATCAGCGCGCGCGTGGCATCGCGAAAGATGCGACGAACCTCGCGAACGATGCGCGGCGACCATCGAGCCTCCGCGAACGTCTTCTCGCGCGACATCTTCCCGAGCGTCAGTCCGTCGCGTCGCGCTTTGCGTTTGCGAGCTCGTGCGTCGCTCGCTCGCGCCCACTCGGCCTCGAGCGCCTCACGATCGTGGAGCCATCGCCATTCGCGGTGAAGGCCGGAGCGAAGATGCTCCGCGTCTTGGAAGATCATCGTCCCCGAGTCATCGGCCGCGGCGGCGCGCTCCGCCGCGCGCGGTTTGCGGCGACCGACGACGGCGAAATCCCGCGGCGCTCGTCCTTGAAACCAAGCTTTCCAGCGGTCGTCCTCACCGGGCAGCGCTCCTTCTCTCTTGCGGTACACCCGCGCGCGCGCGACGTCGGCCTCGCGCGGAACGTCGTCCCAGAACCCGTCGAGCACGAAGAAGGTGTAGGACGCTCGCGTGCCGATGGGCGTCGCATCCATCATCCAGATGACCGCGTGCTTGCCGTTCGGGAGCGGTATGGCTACGAGCGCGTGCGCGTCGATCGAATGCGCCATCGCCTCGTGATAACCGATCCCACGACGAGCGCGAGCGCCGCGAGCGCGCTCGGTCCGCGGTCGCTCGTGTTGCATCCGCCGCCGCCGTCCGTCTCCGCGTCGCCGGTGTCGCCCCCGTCCTCTTGCGTGCCCGCGTCGAGCTCCGGCACGCCTTCGTTCGTCCCTTTTGCGCAGTCTGGATCGGCCGAGTCGATGAGCCCGTCGCCGTCGTTGTCGAGACCGTCGGTGCAGTCGGTTCCGGTTCCACCGAAGAGCGGCTGGTTCTGCGCCGCCTTGCGAAGCATCGCCATCACCGGCTTTTCGTCGTAGCCGAGGCCCGCGTCGGGATCGTCGAGACAGACGCCGTAATGCGTCGTGCCCGCGGGCTCGTCGAAACCTTCGTAGAAAATCGTCGCCTGCCACCACGGCCGCGAGAGCATGCTCTCGAGCACGCGACGGTAGTAGAGCGTCTGCGTCGCTTCCTGCGCCGCGTCGCCGTACGTCGCTTCGATGCCGGTCTCGTCGAGCCAGAATGGCTGCGTCGCGCCGTGCGCCGCCATCACTTCTTTGAACGAAAGCGGCCCCTCGTAAGCCTTGACCGTGCCGATCATGACGACGCGATGCGACTCGAGCTTGTTGTAGAAACTATCGTTGGTGCCGCCGGCGCCGGGCGTGTCTTGCGGAAACTGCGCGTAAATGTGACCGCTGATGATGTCGATCTTGTCTTGGGCTTGCGCGAGCACCGTGTCGAGAAAATCGGCGTAGGTCGTGCCGACGGTCGCGAGCGCAGGCGCGACCACTTTGCATGTGGCGCACGCGGCGTGAACGGCGTCGGCGCCCGGAATCAAGATGTCGTTCACGTAATCGGTCGCGGTGCCTTCCCAAAATTGGGCGAGGTCGGGCTCGTTCCAGATCTCGAAGTAGGTGACGCGATCTTTCAGGTGGTTGACCGCCGCGGTCACGTATGCCGCGTACGTGCCGGGCTGGGGGATGTCGTTGTTCGAGCCGTCGCTCATCGTGTCGCCGGTCGACGCCCACGCGGGCGTGTACGCGAGGACCGCGAGCACGTCGAGGCCGCGCCCCTTCGCCGCATCGACGACTTGATCGAAGAGCGTGAAATTCAGCTGTCCTTGGCTCTTTTCTGCGTCGAGCCAGTTGGCGTCGATGCGCACGATTCCGAGCGACGCGCCCTTCGTCGCCGACGGGCCGACCGTCGAAGATTGGTGAACGTTCAGGCCGAGCGACGCGGCCGCGATCATGGCGGTCGCTAAAATCATTTCGCCGGCATGACGACGTTGTTGAGCTGCGCGATGTTCGCGCCTGCGGGATAGCCGTAGCTCACCCAGCGCGTGAAGCGCGGATCGTCCTCGATGTCGGCCTCGAGCGTCGCGCCGCTGCCCCAGCCCCACACCGTCAGCCCGATCTGCGGCGTCGCGCTGCCGGCGTCGCCCGGAAAGCTCGCGGTCGCCACGTGCACGCCGTTGTCGCACTGACCCACGCCTTGGAAATTCCCCGTCGAGAGATCGACGCGCGTGAATTGGTACTTTCCGCTCGTGCCGACGTTGGTCCAGCCGCCGAGCGTGCCGGCGCAGTCGATGGTGACCGTCGGAAACCCTAGTTGTGGGTCGGCGACGCGCACGACGACGAGGTTCGTCTCGGGATACGTCGGGTCGGTGAAGAAGGTGTAGCGCGGGAGATATTGCTCCGGCGTGAGCACGTTCACGAACTCGGGATCGCCCGCGCCGTCGTACGGCTCGCCGCCGGTCATGTACTGCGCCATGTAAAACGGGTGCGATGCGTCTTGGCTTCGCACGACGAACGGCGCGCTCGTCGTGAATTCGACCATCTGCCCAGGAAAGAGCGCGGTCGGCGCGCCCGGCGGCGTCGAAGGCTCGTACGTGAGCGTCGTGCCGGGCGCGACGCCGACGACGCGATACGGCGACGCCTCTTCGCTCTGCGTGTCGCGCGAGCGGTAGCGAACGGCGACGTATTCGTGGCCGAGCGCTTTGATGGGCGGCAGCATTTGGTGGCCGCTGTCGGCGCGCACGCGATCGAGCGGCACGTCCATCAGCGTCGAGCCGCCGACGACCGCGATGGGGGCGCTCGCTTGGATGGCGCTGCCGGTCAGCGCGCTCGGTTGTGTAAACTGCAAGTATTCGCCGTGGCTCAGCACATAGCTGCCGGACTTGCCCGCGGCGATGCCGGCGAGGCCGCCGCCGGGCGCGATGTCGACGACCGGTTTGATGGTGACGGTCGTGTTGTCGGCTTGCGCGAGGATCATCATCGTCGGGCCGGCGCGGTCTTCGGTGAAGCTCGTCGGCGCGTCGTACGCGTTCATCGCGACGTAGTTGTCGCCCCAGACGTTGGTCGGCAAAAGGAGCGACGCGCCGGTGACGCGCGCGCTCCCGCCGCCGTACGGCAGCATCGAGTAAGCGACGACCGGCACGTTGGTCTTGATGTGGAAGGCCTTCGCTTTGCCGGTGCCGTGGAGCGACGCGTCGCCGGCGATCGCGGGCGTGACGCCGGCGGGGCAGTTGGCGAGCCTGCGCGGATCGGTCGTGTTCGGGTCGTTGATGCCGTCGGGGTCGCGCGACAAAAACAAAACGGCGATCTGATTCGTCGGAAGGCCCACGTTCGGATCGAACGGGCCGTACGTGATGCTCGTGCCGGTGCCGCTCGGGATGCGCGCGAACTGCGCGATGGGCAGCGGCGCGCCGCCTTGGTCGACCTCGATTTTCGCGGGCTCGCCGGTCTTCCACTGGTTGACGATGAAGATCGCGTAGCAGACGCCCGAGGCCTCCGGCGTCATGTCCATTTCGGCCATGTAAAACTCGCAGCCGTTGGACGTGTTTTGGCCGAGCGTGTCGAGGCACGGGTTCACGCACTGCCCGTTTTCGCACTGCTCGAGCGAGCTGCATTGAAAGACGCGCTGGCCGCATGCCCAGAGATAATCGGGGTCGTTCGGATCGCAGTACGTGCTCGAGTCGGGGCAGTCGGTCGTGACGTCGAGCGGGCCGCCTTCGACGAGCGGGCCGTCGCCGGTCTGGTCGACCAAGACGTCACCGGAGCCATCGGTCGTCGCGTCGGCGAGCTCGGGTGCGAGGAGGCCGGTGCGCGAGCCGCACGCGACGAAGAGCGCGCCGACCGCAAAAGAAAGACCGAGGGCGCGAACCAACGACCTCCGCATGCGCCCGAGTATCGCAGTATGTTGGGAGCGTGGCGAGCATCGTCGATCGCGTGAACAAGCTCCTCGCGCTCGCGGCTTCGCCGAATTTGCACGAAGCGCGCAACGCCGCCGTGCTCGCCGCGAAGCTGATTCGCGAGCACGGGCTCGTCGTTCAAGAAGCAGGACGACGCGTGACGCCCAAGCCGCGGCGACCGAGCTCGAAGAAGAATGCGCGCGTTCCGCCGATCATCGAGAGCCCGCTCGGCGGCGACTGCGTCGTGTGCGGGCGCCGTTACCGCGCGGGCACCGACGTTCATTGGTCGGACGCCGAGGGCGGCATCCACACGACGTGCATCGAGTCGTGGATGCGTCGCTAAGGCGCGAGTGCGAGGCGCGCGCCGGCGACCTTCCACTCACCGGGTGAAGCCGCGAGCCCGAGCGCGACCCAAACGAGCTTTCGTCTCATGCGCTCAGCGCACGTCGGTCGCGCGGCGGCCGCCCGTTCGATGCGGCGTGCGACGCTGCACGAACGATCGCCGGCCCTCGCCGTAGAGCTCGCGCAAATCCTCGAACGTCTTGGCGCCGGAGCGCTCGGCGATGCGCGCGTGCGCGACGCAGAGCCGAACGACGCGAACGTCGAGCGGCACCTCGATCACGCGGTAGCTCGCGCCGTGCTCGGCGCCGGGACGAAAACCTTCGCAAACTTCGCAGCGGGCTCGCATGGTCCGAGGTTGCGCGAGGTCCGGCGAACGGGCCAACTTCGCGGCTTCAGGCGCTGAGGGCGAGCATCCGCTCGATGGGAACGCGCGCCCGCTCGAGCAAGTCGGCCCGCATCTCGAGGCGCGGCTCGAGATCGCGGAGCGCGAGGTAGACCTTCTCGAGCGTGTTCTTTTTCATGTGCGGGCACTCGTTGCACGCGCAGTTGCCCTCGGGGGGCGCCGCGATGAACGTCTTGTGCGGTGCTTGCTTCTGCATTTGATGCAAAATCCCCGCTTCGGTCGCGACGATGAACTCGGTCTTCGGGCTCGCGAGCGCGTGCTTCAAGATGCCGGTGGTCGAGCCGACGTAGTCGGCCATCTTGAGGACCGCGTCCTCGCACTCGGGGTGCGCGAGGATCTCGGCGTCGGGGTGCCGCGTCTTCAGCGCGACCAGTTTTCGCTCACTGAACGTTTCGTGCACGATACAGCTACCTTGCCAGAGCTTCATCGGCCGCTCGAGCTTCTTCTCGAGGAAGCGCCCGAGGTTCTTGTCCGGCGCGAAGAGGATGGTCTTGTCGCGCGGCACGGCGTTCACGATCTTCTCTGCGTTCGATGACGTGCAGATGTAATCCGAGAGCGCTTTCACCTCGGCCGAGCAGTTGATGTACGTGATCGAAACGGCGCCCGGATTTTTCTCGCGCCACGCGCGGAAGCGCTCCGGCGGGCAACCGTCGGCGAGCGAGCAGCCGGCCGTGAGATCGGGCAAGACGACGATCTTGTCCGGGTTCAGGATCTTCGCCGTCTCGGCCATGAAGTGCACGCCGGCGAAACAGATGACGTCGGCCGTCGTCTTCTTGGCGGCTTGCGCGAGCTGGAGCGAATCGCCGATGACGTCGGCGACGTCCTGAATCTCGCCGTCTTGGTAATAGTGCGCGAGGAGGACCGCGTTGCGCTCCTTCTTCAGCCGCGCAATCTCCGCTTCGAAGTCGATCACGCAGGCAATCGTAGGTACGAAATGCGCTCCCGCCAAGTCAGCGCAGGACCGTAACCTCGTAACGCGCGAGCGCGATCACTGCGGGGGTGACGAGGACCAGCGCGGCTGCCGCGGCCGGCGCGAGCCCGCGCGGCCCGACGGACTCGACCTCGAGCGCCGCCCCGCGATAAGGCGCCGCGGCCCGGCTCCGCGACCTTCGCGCGTTCGCGAAGCTGCCGGCGACCGAGCCCGCGAGCGCGAGGATCGCGAGCCCCGTGCTCCCCTCGGTCCACATCGGACCCGCGAGCCACGCGATCGCGAGGACGACGAACGCGAGCACCGCGCCGAGCTGCGCGGTTTCGCGTCGAGGCCGCATGCGACGAAACACATCGCGCCGCCGCACCGCGAGCACTACGAACGCCACGAGCGCCGCCGCCGCGACGGGCACGATGATGGCGCGCGCGCCGTGCAAGCTCGCGAGCGCCGTCGACACGACTGCGAGCGCGACGAGGCTCTCGGGCACGCCGCCGTTGAAGCTCCGCGCCGTCGCCGCGATGGTCACCACGATCGCGAGCGCGAAGCCGTAGACGAGCCACGCCGTCATCACGACTCGTCGACGGGCTTGCGCGAGAGGAGCTTGCCGGAGATGTGCTCGCCGAGCGCGTCGGCCATGAGCCGTTCGACGATGTCGTCGAGCGCGTCGCGCTCGCGGTCGTCGCTGAAGAGAAAACGAATGCCCATCCCGGGCGTGGTCGCGTCGGGCCGCGTGCCGACGTCGGCTTCGGTCGTCACCCAAATGACTTTGCCGCGCAGCTTGAGCTGCGTCTCGTTCGTCGGTAGCGACAAGACGAAGACGAACTCCGTGCCGATGTCGAGCGGCTTGGTCGTCTTGATGAAGGTGCCGCCCTTCGAGATATTCTTCGTGTAGTCGGCGAAGAACGTGTTGAGACGCTTGTAGTCTACACGGAGTGTGATGGCCGCGCGGTCCGCCCGCCTCTTCTCCGACCCGTCCATGGTATCCATCGTACTTCATGCCGACGACGCTGGAGAACATTCGAAATCGGATCAAGGACGCCCCGGCTCGTGCGCGCGCGGCGTGGCACATGGGGCGGAGCACCGGGATGCTCTGGGAGCTCCGGCCGGCGGGGATCGTCGAGCTCTTGAAGACGATGAATCGCGAGTTCGCGAACCCGGGGCTCGTCTTCACGATGCACGCGAAGAACCAGCCCGACCGTGTCGCGATTCGTTTTCGCGGGCGCTCGACGACTTACGGCGAGCTCGAAGATCGCATCGCACGGCTCGCGTCGGGCCTCGTTTCGCGGGGCCTCCAGCGCAAACAGAGCGTCCTCGTCATGATGAAGAACCGCCCCGAGCTCATCGAGCTCGGCGCCGCGGCCGGACGCGCGGGCGTCGCGCAGGTGAACGTCTCGTGGCGCTCGACGCCGTCCGAGCTCGCGTTCCTCGCGGGAAACTCCGGCGCGCGCTTCATCTTCTTCGACCACACGCTCTGGCCGACGATCGAACAAGCTCGCGCCAAGATCGACGTGCCGCTCGATCGGCTGGTCGCGGTCGGCGGCGACGCACCGGGCTGCGCGCGCTACGAAGATTTTTTGAACGAGCCGAAGCGCGACGTCGAAGGCGACGACGAGGCCGTCGCGGTCGTCACGTACACGTCGGGGACGACGGGCAAACCAAAGGGCGCGGTGCGCCGCTTCCCGCGCGAGATGTTCGTGCAGATGCTCGAATTCGTCGCCGCGACGCCGATCCGATGCGACGACGTTCATCTCGTCGTTTGCCCGATGTACCACATGACCGCGTACGCATTTTCGACCATCACGCACATGGTCGGCGGCACCGTGGTCATCGCCGACGAGTTCAAGCCGGAGAGCTTCCTCGAGCTCGTCGAGCAAGAACGCGTGACGACGACGGCCATCGTGCCGACGATGCTCCAGCGTCTCGTCGCGGTCGGCCCCGAGAAGCTCCGCAGCCGCCGCACGCGCTCGCTCCGCGGAATCATCTGCGGCGGCGCGCAGCTCCCCGGACAGCTCGCGATCGACGCGATGAACGTGCTCGGCGACGTCGTCTACAACTTCTACGGCGCGACCGAGTTCGGCGTCGTCACGCTCGCGACGCCCGCCGACCTGCGCGCCGCGACCGGCACGATCGGCCGCATCGTCCCCGGCAACGACGTGATGCTGCTCGACGACCAGAAGAACCCGGTCAAGCCCGGCGAGGTCGGCGAGCTCTACGTCAAGAACGCGATGTTGGTAGCAGGTTACCATGGTAACCCAGATGCCATGCGCGAGAGCATGCACTCGGGCTATTTCAGCGTCGGCGATCTCGCGCGGTGCGACGGCGACGGCCGCTACTTCATCGAGGGCCGCAAGCGCGACATGGTCATCACCGGCGGCGTGAACGTCTACCCGGCCGAAGTCGAGAACGCGATCGAAGAGCACCCGCAGGTCGCCGAGGCCGCGGTCGTCGGCGTCGCCGACCCCGAGTGGGGCGAGCGCGTGAAGGCGTTCGTCGTCGCGAAGCCGGGCGAGCGCATCGACGCCGAGCAGCTCAAACAATTTCTCCGCGAGCGAATCGCCGGGCCGAAGGTGCCGCGCGAGTACGCCTTCATCGACGCGCTGCCGCGAAACCCGACGGGCAAGGTCCTCAAGAACGAACTGCGATCGTGGAAGTAGACGAGCTCTGCCAGAAGCGCGTGGGGACGGTCCTGCGCGGCAAGTGGACGCTGGAGCGATTGCTCGGCGTCGGAGGGATGGCCGCGGTTTACGTCGCGCGGCACAAAATCGGGCGGCTCGACGCGATCAAGATCATGCACCCCGAGCTCGCGCGCGCCGAGCAAGTGCGAAAGCGTTTCGAGCAGGAAGCGCACGTGCTCTCGACGTTCGGGCACCCGGGCGCCGTCGAGGTGCGCGATCTCGAGACGACCGAGGACGGTGCGCCGTTCATCGTGATGGAGCTCCTCGAAGGAAAGTCGCTCGCCGACACGATCCGCGAGCGACCGCCGACCGTCGACGAGACGCTGCGCGTCGCCGACGAGGTGCTCGACGTGCTCGCCGCGGCGCACACACGCGGCATCATCCATCGCGACATCAAGCCGGACAATTTGTTCGTCACGTCGAGCGGGCCGATCAAAGTGCTCGATTTCGGCATCGCGCAGCTACGCGCTGGGCCGAGCGACCTCAAGACCAAAACCGGTACGACGCTCGGCACGGTCGCGTACATGCCGCCCGAGCAGCTCAAAGGACTCGACATCGACGGGCGCGCGGATTTGTACGGCGTCGGCGCGACGATGTTTCGCATGCTCGTCGGACGGCCGCCGCACCAAGCGGGCAGCGACGTCGAGCTGATGATGAAGGTGCTGAGCGAGCCCGCGCCGCGGCTCGCGAGCGTGATCGACTCGCCGCGCGCGGACGTCGCGGGGATCGTGGACCGCGCGCTCGCGTTCGATCGTGACGCGCGCTTTCCCGACGCGCGCGCGATGAACGACGAGGTGCGCGCCGCGCGGAAGACGCCGAGCCCCGAGGTCGCTGCGCCCGTGTCGCCCGCGCCGCAAGACAGCATCGCGACCGTGACGCCGCATCACGTCTCGTCGGCCGTCGTCCCGTCGCCTGCGATCGTCTCCTCACCGACGATGCTCGCCGCGCCCGAGAGCGCGCTCTTGCGCGAGGCGGGCCCCGCGTCGCGTTTGCCGACGCGGGTGGTCAGCCAGGCCGAGTCGAAGGACGAGCGCGCGATCGCCGGCGTTCCGATCGTCTGGCTCATCGCCGCCGGCGCGGTCTTGCTCGTGCTCGGCGGCTCGCTGGTGACCGCGTTCGCGATCGCTGCGTTTCGTGCGCACGAGCCCGCGCCGCCCGCGTCGACCACCGCCGCAGCGGTCACCGCTGCACCCGCGACCGCCGCGTCGAGCGCGCAGCCCGAAGAGGAAGAAGACGAAGATCGCCCGCCCGGCCCGCCCGGCCCGCCCGGGCCGCATCACCCGCCGCCCCATGGTCCGCACGGTCACAAGCACAAGCCGTGATCACATCTGCGACGCGTCGACGGCCGCACCTCGAGAATACCCAAGCGGATGGAGCGACAACATGCTCGCCGTGAAGTAAGCTAATCGCGCGTGGATCTCGGACCCGGCGCCATTTTGCAGGGGAAATACCAGCTGACGTCGAGCATCGGACGCGGCGGGATGGGCGAGGTATTCGCCGCGCGTCGTCTCGAGGACCAGCGCGACGTCGCGATCAAAGTCGTCAGTCATCGCATCGTCGACGACACGCTGATGGCGCGCCTCGAGCGCGAGGCCCTCGCGGCGCGGCGCATCCGCAGCATCTACGTGCCCGAGGTCTACGAGATCGATCGCACCGAGGATGGCGAGCTCTACCTCGTCATGCGTTTGCTCCACGGCGAGGCGCTCGCTACGCGTCTCAAAGATCGTCGCGCGCTCCACTGGCCCGAGGTCTCGCGCATCGTCGACGACGTTCTCTCGGCGCTCTCCGACGCGCACGCAGCAGGCGTCGTGCACCGCGATCTGAAGCCGGCGAACATTTTTCTCGAGCAGATCGAAGAGCCGACCATCCCGGCGCACACGCCGGTGACCGCGTGGATTCCGGGGACGGCGCTCGAGCGCGCGATGATCCTCGACTTCGGCGTGTGCAAGCTCGACGCGAGCGACGGACCGAAGCTCACCGTGACGGGCGAGTCGGTCGGAACCGTCTCGTACATGGCGCCCGAGCAAATTCGTGGCGCGTCCGACGTCGACGGTCGCGCCGATTTGTACTCGCTCGCGATGGTCGTGTTCGAGGCGCTCTCGGGGCGAATCGCGTTCGACGCGACGGGGCAGATGGCGATCCTCGCGGCCAAGCTCGAAGGACGCGCACGGCGCGTGCGCGATTGCTCCGTCGTCGCGATCCCCACGGGCCTCGACGCGCTCGTCTCGAAGGCGCTCTCGCGCCGGCCGGGCGATCGATTCTCGAGCGCGCGCGAGATGCAGCAGGCGTGGCGCGCGCTCGGACCCGCGACCGAGACGCCGCGCGCGCAGCTCGGCGCGACGATCACGCCGACCTACCCGACGCAGTCCGCGCTGACCGCCGCGACCCAGACGCGCGTGAGCGGCTTCGTCCCGCGCGCCGGGCTCGTCGCAGCGTCGCTCGGCGTGTTCGCGTCGGCGATCGCGGTCGGCATCGCGCTGCATCGACCGAGACCGCCCATCGTCATGCCCATTCCCGAGGAGACGACGAGCGCGCAGCCGGTCGTGACCGCGCCGGCGAGCGCGACCGCCGAGCCCGAGACCGAAGCGGAGCTCACGACGCCGACGATCGAAATCATCGACACGGTCGACGCGCCCGACGCGGGCGCGCACCACGCGAGGCCGCGATGGCGCCCGCGCAGGCACACGGCGCCTCCCGCGCAGACGGGCGCGCACATCACGACCGAACCGCGCTATTAAGAGGTGTGGTCCGAGGACCGAGACTCGCGTTTCTTGCTTGTGTCTTCTTCGCGCCGCTCGCGTGCGGCGACGACGCGGGCCAGCCCGACGGCGGTGACGCGTCCGTCGAGGCCGGCGTCGACGCGCCGACGTATCCCGCGCCGCACACGCCGATGCCGCAGGCGACGAGCGGCGGCGGCTCGGTGATCGCATCGCCCAAGGTCGTCGCGATTTCGTTTCAAGCCGATCCGCTCCAAGGCGCCATCGACGCGTTCGCTTCGGACCTCCAGAATTTCGGCGACTATTGGAAAGGCGCGGTCTCCGAGTACGGCGTCGGTCCGATCGCATCGAGCACGTATCACGCCGCCGAGACGGCCGCGCAAAACCTCGCGGACGCGGACGTCCAGAGCTGGCTCACCGACAAAATTCAGAACGACGCGACGTTTCCGAAGCCCGACGAGAGCACCATCTACACGCTCTTTTATCCGAGCGGCACGAACGTCGTCTCCGGCGGCGGCGTCACCTGCCAGCAATTTCAGGGCTACCACGACTCGTTCGCGCTCGGCGGGACCGACGTCGTCTACGCGATTGTCCCGCGCTGCGCGCCGCCGCCGGTTCAAGGCGTTACCGACGCGGATCAAATGACCGCCGAGGCGTCGCACGAGATCGTCGAGGCCGCGACCGATCCGCTCCCATTCAAGAGCGCCGCGTATCTCACCGTCGACTCGGCGAGCCACGCGTGGGAGCTGCTCGGTGGCGGCGAAATCGGAGACTTGTGCGCCGGTTTCGGCGACGTCTTCTACAAACCGAACGGCTTCGACAGCCTCGTGCAGCGCGTTTGGTCGAACGCGGCGGCGGCCGCCGGTCACGATCCGTGCGAGCCGAACGGCGCGAGCCCGTACTTCAACTCGGCGCCGGTGCTCGCCGACACGATCACGCTCTACGTCAGCGGCCAAGCCGTCAAGACGAACGGCGTGAAGCTCCTCGCCGGCCAGTCGACGACGATCGAGCTCGACCTCTACAGCGACGCGCCGACGTCCGGCCCGTGGAAGATCAGCGTCCTCGATCTCACGAGCGCATTTTTCGGCGGAAAACCCGCCCTTTCGTTCACGCTCGATCAAACCACCGGACAAAACGGAGACGTGCGGCAGCTCACCATTCAATCGCTCCGCAACGTCTCGGGCGGCGCGCCGTTCTGGATTCAGAACGATCTCGGCACGACCACGACCGTGTGGGTCGCCGCGGTGAACAATTTCTGACGTGACTCGCCCGCTCGTCGCCGTTTTCGTTTTCGTCACCGCGTTCGCGTCCGTCGCGTCCGCGCAAGATCGTCCCGACGATCCGAACGAGTCGCAGCCGCGCCAGGAGTCGCGCGCGATGTTCCGCAAGGGGGTCGTCGCCGCCGAGCAGCAGCGGTGGGCCGAGGCGCGCGAGGACTTCGTGCGCGCGTACGAGCTCTTTCCGCACCCGAGCATTTTGCTCGACCTCGGCGTCTCGCGCGCGCACGTCGGCGAGTACACGCAAGCCGAGCAAGACCTCACGCGCTTTCTCGCCGTCGACACGACCGCGACCGCCGACGAGCTGCAGAGCGCGCGCACGATGCTCGCCGACGTGCGCAAGCACCTCGGCACGGTGCGCGTTCGCGTCGCGCCTCCGGGCGCCACCGCGACGCTCGACCAAAAACCGCTCGCGCTCGTCACCGGCGAGCTCACCGACGTACGCGTCGCGCTCGGCCCGCACGAGCTCGTCGCGACCGCCGCGGGCCACGACACGTGGCAAGGTCGCGTCGTCGTCGACGGCCCCGAGCCGAAGATCGTCGACCTCACGCTCGCCGAGCACGCTTCGCCGCGCCCGCACGTGGGCGTCGGCGTGCAGCGCGTGACGAGCTTCGTCTTGTTCGGCGCCGGCGTCCTTCTCGGAGGCTTCGGCATCTTCGCCGGCGTCCACTCGATCGATCTCGCGAACCAATACAACACGCCGAGCGAGGCGAACTACCAGAACCCCGCGACCAAATCGGAGGGCATCGCGTTCCGCACCGCCGCCGACGTGACGCTCATCGTCGCGGGCGCCTGCGTCGTCGCCGGCGTCGTCCTCTACCTGACCGCCCCCAAACCGCACGCGGCGGCCGTTGCTTTCACTCCGTTCGGCGTCGCGGGCCGCTTTTAGTGCGTGAACATCTCGCGTTCGACGAGGCCAGGCGCGATCGTGCCGTGCGATAGGAGCTCGTCGTGGAAGCGCTTGAGCGTGAAGCTCGCGCCCCACTCTTTTTTCGCGCGCTCGCGGAGCGCCATGATCTTCTCGCGGCCGACCAAGTAGCTCGACGGCTGCGTCGGCGTCTCGGTGTATCGCTTCACTTCGCTCTCGGCGAGCGCGTGCTCGAGGTGAACCTTGTCGGTCAAGAATTTCACGCCTTGCTCGAACGTCATCCCCTGCGTGTGAAGCCCGACGTCGATGAGGATTCGCGCCGCGCGCACGAGCGTCCACTCGAGCTGCATGAGGCGCTCCTCGTCGGTGTACATGCCGAGCTCGCTCATGAGCTCCTCGGAGTAGAGCGCCCAACCTTCGGCGAAGATCGCCGGCCCGGTCGCCTTGCGCACGACCGACGGGTTTCGCCGCGCGATCGAGAGTTGGAGGTGGTGGCCCGGATACGTCTCGTGCGTCGCGGTGTCGACCTCGTCGCCGTGATCGTTTTCGCGGAGCATCTGCTCCTGCACGGCCTTCGACGCCTTCATGTCGACGGGCGTCACGAAGAAGAATCCCTTGGTCACCTGATCGAACGGCTTTGGCTGGTCGTACGCCGCGGTGATCGTGGCGCGCTGGAACGGCGGCGTCTCGATCACCTCGCAGTCGTCGCCCGGCGGCAACGTGACGACGTCCTTGTCGATCAAGAACTGCCGCGCGCGCTGGAGCTCCTTGCGGTAACTCGGTAACAAATCGGCCGCGGTAGGATGGTGTCCTTTTACCTTGGCAACGACCTCGGGCCAGCCCTTCGCTTTCGGATCGATCTTCTTCGCGATCTCGTTCATCTGCGCGTTGGTCTGGTCGAAGATCTTCTGCGCCATCGGAACGAGCTGCGCGGCGCCCTCTTCGAGGAAAAAATCCTCGTGGAGCAAAAAGTCGAAGAGCTCGGGTCCCGCGGCGTAGTCGTCGCGCCCCTTGGGGAGCACGGTCTTCTCGAGAAATTGCTTGTAGTCTGCATACGATTTTTGCGCGTTTTGCAGGGCTTTTTCGATGCGCGGTTTCTCGCCCGGGAGCGCAGTCTCGAGCGGCGCGCGCTCGTCGTCGAAAAATTGTTTGGCGCCCGCGGCGGACTCGATGCCGATTTGAGTCCAGACCTTCGGAGGGCGCGCGAGGTTCTTCTTCGCTTCGTCGAGCTGCGCGGGGATCTTCTCGATCCGCGCGAGCGCGTTCTTCGCGCGGAGGTCGGCGGGCGCGTAGTCGCGCGCGGTCATGAGAAAGATCGCGTTCATCGGACCCATGTACGTGTCGGGCATGCGACGCAGCGGGTCTTGCGCGCGCTTCATGCGCACGTCGACCGCGAGCCAGTGCTCCATGATTTCGAGATCCGTGATCGACGCGCGCGCCGCGTGCGGCGTCGCGAAGCGCGATTTGAGATCGGCGAGCATCTTTTCTTCGAGCGCGACGTTCCGCTCGAAGCCGGCGAGCGTCCGATCGTCGAGCTCGGTGTCGTACTGATGCAGGCCGAGCGCGGTCGCGTTCTCGGGCGAGATCTTCGCCATCAACTCGACGAACGCGTTGCCCGCTTTTTCGATGTCGGCGTCGTCCGAGCTCTGCACCACCGGCGCGGGCTTCGGCACGGGAACGAGGTGCTTGGGCGCGACCGGCGGCGGCGACGGATGCGTCGGCGAGGGCGGACCGCACGACGCGGCGAGCGCGGCCATGAGGACGACGGGCAGGGAGATTCGCGCGGGCGTGTTCATCGCGCGGATGGACTATCATGACCGCGATGGTCCCGCCCGCGCCGTCCTCCGGTCCGCGAAGCGGACTGCCTCCGCCGCCGAGGTCGAGCTTTTCGCTCCCCGCCGCGGGGGACCTGCGCGATCGCGCGGCGCGCGCGGCGCAGCAGGGGAGGCGTCGCGGTCGGCCGCGCGATCGGTACCTCGCGGCGCGGCGCGGCGCGCTCGTGCGGTATCTCGTTCCGTGTTTCGCGCTCGCGTCGATCATCAGCGCGTCGGTCGCGGTCGTCGACGTGGCATTTTCGTCGTTCGCGCCGGACACGCGCGCAACGCTCGCCGAGGGCGCCGCGTCGGTGATGCTCGCGATCGCCGTCGTGCTGCTGCTCGTCTTTCGCCGGAATTTGCGGGCGCTCCTCGCGGTGCACGGCGCCAGCGCGGTCGCGAGTCAGCTCGCCTGGGGCGTCGCCTCGCATTACACCGGCGGCGCGGCGAGCCCGTACTTGCTCGCGCTGCCGCTCTCGCACGTGCTCTATGCGGGCGTCGTTCCCGCTGATCCGTGGGTGGCCACGGCGAGCGGCAGCGCATGTTACGCCGCGCTCTTGATCGCGAGCCCGGGCTCGCCGCTCCCGGTTCATCTCGTGGTGCTCGCGGCTGCGAGCGGGTCGGTCGTTCTCGCGCTCGCGCGTCAGCATCGCTCGCTCCACACCTTCATGAAGGTCGAGCGTCTCGGCGCCGCGCTCGCGCGCGTTCGTCGCATGCAGGAGCAGCTCGTCGTCGTCGAGAAGCTCGAAGCGCTGCGCGTGCTCGTCGGCGGGATGGCGCACGAGCTCAACAACGCGCTCGCCGTCGCGATCGCGTCGAACCAGCAGGCCGCGCGCGATCTCGCCGGCAACGTGAACCTCGCGCGCGCGGCGCTCGCGCGCAGCGACGGCGGGCTCGCGCGCATCAAGAAGACGGTCGATCGTCTGCGCCGTTTCGCGATGGCCGCCGAGGGCGTGCTCGAGCCCGCCGACGTCGCCGCGATGCTCGATTTCGCGCTCGAGAGCGCGATCGGCCGCGCGCGGTCCGGCGTCATCGTCGAGCGCCAATACGATCCCGGCGTCGGCGCGCTCGAGGTGCACGTCTCGGCGCTCGCCGAAGCGCTCTACCAAGTCGCGCGCAACGCGGTCGAAGCGATGCCGAGCGGCGGCACGATCAACGCGTGCGTGCGCCAAGAAGGCGATCGCATCGTGCTCTCGGTCGCCGACCAAGGGCAGGGGATCGCGCCCGACGAAATGTCGCGCGTGTTCGATCCGTTTTTCCGCGCGAAGGGAAAGACCGGCACGACCAAGAGCGGGCTCGGGCTCTCGGCGGTCTACGGTTTGATTTCGGCCATCGGCGGGCACATCGACATTCAAAGCGAGGTCGGCAAGGGGACCGAGGTCGCCATCGTGATGCCCGCGCGACGCGCGACGCCTTCCCTGCGCCCGCCGCCGACATGACCGCGCGCTACGAGCCCGGAGCGATCGTCGCGTCGCGTTTCGCGATCGAGGATCTCGCCGGCGAGGGCGGAATGGGAAGCGTGTATCGTGCACACGATCGCGACCGCGGCGAACGCGTCGCGCTGAAGATCTTCCACGGCAAGAGCTCGCCGAAGACGAGCTCGGGCACCGAAGCGCGCACGCTCCTCGAGCTCGCGCACCCGGCGATCGTGCGGTGCGTCGCGTTCGGAACGACCGAGGAGGGTCAGGATTTTCTCGCGACCGAGTGGCTCGAGGGCGAGACGTTGCGCCAGCGGCTCGCGCGCGGACCGATCGCGCTCGCGCAGGTGATCCGCATCGCGCGCCGCGTCGCCGAAGGGCTCGCCGCCGCGCACGCGTGGGGCATCACGCATCGCGACGTGACGCCGGCGAACGTCATGCTCTTGCCGGGCGACGACGTGAAGCTGCTCGACTTCGGGCTCGCGGTGCACGGTCGGAGCGCGGGCGCCGCCGGCACGGTCGGTTACGCCGCGCCCGAGCAAGCGCGCGGCGAGTCGCCGACGCCGCGCGCCGACGTCTTTTCGCTCGGCTGCGTCATCTACGAGTGCTTGCTCGGCGAGAAAGCGTTCGCCGCCGAGACCGACGTCGGCGTCATCGCGCGCATGCTCGAGGGCGACACGGCGCGCGTGACCTCGCGTTTGACTGGCGTGCCGAGCGCGCTCGTGAAGCTGCTCGCGCGCATGCTCGCGAGCGATCCCGAGCTTCGCCCGCAGGGCGGCGCCGCGGTCGCAGCCGAGCTCGCGCAGCTCGCCGGATCCACCGGCGGCGCGGCGAAAACGGCGGAGCGCGATTTCAGCTCGCGTTCGGTCACCGACGCCGAGGCGCGCGCCTCGCAGGTCCTCGTCGCCGAGACGACCGCCGCCGAGAGCCCGCGGCTCGCCGCCGAGCTCGACGCGCTCGGCGCCAGCGTCACGCGCGAGCTGCCGGATCCGCGGCGCGAGCACCAGACCCGCGTCGTCTGCGTTTGGTCGAGCGACGTGTCCGGTGTCGAACGCGCCGTGCGCGGCGCGCGCGCGCTCCTCGCGGTGCGCCGTTTCGACGTTCACGCCCGCGCTTCGCTCGTCGCCGCGACGTCGGACGCGGCGGGTCTTCGCGCGGCGATCGAGCTGCTCCCCGACGCGCCCGCGCTGCACGTCGACGCTGACACCTCGCGCTTGCTCGGCGATCGATTCGTCGTGCGGCCCGACGCCGCGGGCGATCTCGCGCTCCTTCGCGAAAACGCGAGCCCGCATTCGCGCAACAGCTTGCTCGGCCACGAGACGCACTGCGTGGGGCGCGACCGCGAGATCGGCCTCGTCGTCTCGACGTTCGACGAGTGCAAGAGCGAGCCGGACGCGCGCGTCGTCTGGGTGACCGGCGCGGCCGGCATCGGAAAGACGCGCGTGCGCGACGAGGTGCTCTCGAAGGTCGCCCGCGAAGGCGCGCGCATCTGGAGCGCGCAGCCCGATCCGACGCGCAGCGGCGTCGCGCTCGGCGTGCTCGCGGATCTCGTTCGTTCCGCGTCGTCGATCTCGCGCGACGACGACGAAGCGCATCAGCGCGCCGCGCTCGCACGCGTCTGCGAAGCCGTCGCCGACGGCGGGCGCGCTCGCGTCGTCGAGTTCCTCTCGGAGCTTCTCGAGCTCCCCGTCGCCGAGCCGAGCCCGCAGCTCCGCGCGGCGCGCGAAGAGCCGACGCTCATGGGCGATCAAATGCGTCGCGCGTTCGAAGATCTCGTCCTCGCGGATCTCGGGCGCGCTCCGCTCGCGCTCGTCGTCGAGGATTTGCAGTGGGCAGATGCCGCGTCGGTGCGCGCGATTTCGGACGTCGCTCGCGTCGCGCGCGACCGTCCGCTCTTCGTGCTCTTGCTCGGCCGCCCCGAGGCGAAGGACACGCACCTCCGCCTCGTCGCCGATCGCCAGCCCACCGGCGTCGCGCTCGGAAAGCTCGGACAGAAGGCGATGGAGAAGCTCGTCCTCGAAGCGCTCGCAGGATCGGGCGCGGCGGACCCCGAGCTTGCGTCGAGCCTCGCGCAGCGCGCCGGAGGGAATCCATTTTTCGCCGAAGAGCTCGTGCGAGCCGCGCGCGCGGGCGGCGCGTCGCAAACTTCCTTGGCAGCGCTCGCGGTTCTCGAGTCGCGGCTCACGAGCCTCGAGCCCGAAGCGCGCCGCGTGCTGCGCGCGGGCAGCGTGTTCGGTCCACATTTTTCTTCGGCCGACGCCGCCGCGCTGCTCGGCGACGAAGTGACCATCGAGTTCGTCGATGCGTGGTGCGCTTGGCTCGCCGAGCGCGAGGTGCTCGCGCAGAGCGGCGGCCTCTGGTCGTTTCGTCACGCGCTCGTCCGCGATGCCGCCTACGCGATGCTGCCCGAAGCAGATCGCAAGACCGCGCACGCGCTCGCCGCGGAGCACTTGGAGCGCGCACCTCGTCCGCTGGCTCCGCTGATCGCCGAGCACTTCGCGCGTGCGGGAGAGCCTCACCGCGCCGCGCGATGGCTCGCGACGTCCGCGCAGAGCGCGCTCGAGGCCAACGATCTCACCGCGTGCATCGATCTCGGCGAGCGAGCGCTGCGCGATCTCCACGCGGCGGGCGCGCGCGCCGACCTCCTCGTGGTCCTCTTCGAAGCGCATCGCTGGCGCGGCGACTACGATCGCTCCGTCGCCTTCGCGCGCGAGGCGCTCACGATTTTGCCCGAGGGCTGCGCCGGATTTTTTCGCGCACTCGCCGAGCTCGCCGCGATCGCGGGGAGCGTGGGTCCTCCCGAGGAATTCGAGTCGGCGATTGAGCGCCTGATGAACGCGCCGGTCGATCGCGGCGCCGAGGGCGCGGCCTCGATCGCGTGGTCGCGCGCGGCGATGCAGCTCGCGGTACGGAGCGATGCGCGCGCCGAGGACCTCCTCGCGCGCGCCGAAGCCGCCGCCGACACCGATCTCTCGCGCGGCCGCGTCGAGCAAGCCTTCGCGGTCCGCGCCGGCATTCGCGGCGATCTCGAGCAGCTCGTGCGACGTTACCGCGCGAGCGTCGAAGCCCTCGAGCGCGCAGGCGACGTGCGAAGCGCGTGCGTCCAAGAGCTGAACCTCGCCTCGGCACTTTGCGAGCTCGGTTGCGACGACGACGCGCGCGAACGTCTCGAGCACGGCGCGCGCGAGGCCGAAGCGCGCGGCCTCTCGACCGCAGTCGCGCTCGGCCGACATTTGAACGGCATCCTCCTCGCGCGCGCCGGCCGCGTCGACGAAGCGCTCGAAGCACAGCGCCGCGCGCTCGAGACGTTCACCGCGCAAGGCAACGCGCGCATGGAGGGCGGCCTCCGCTCGCACGTCGCCGAGCTTCTCCTGCGGAAAGGCGATCGCGATCGCGCCGTCGCCGAAGCCGTGCGCGCGACCGAGCTCCTCGTCGGCGCCGCGCCCGCTCGCGCGCGCGCGCTCGCGGTGCTCGCGATGGTCCAAGCCGCTCGAGCAGACGCTCGGGCCGCGCTCGACGCGTCCGCCGAAGCGCTCTCGATCGCCGAGACGTCCGGCGTCGAGTCGGGCGAATCGATCGTCTACGCCGCGCGCGCGCGCGCCTTGCGCCTCGCCGGCTCGCCCGACGCCGCCGCCGTGCTCGAGCTGGGAAAACGAAAGCTCGCCGCGCGCGCCGCCGCGATCGCCGATCCGAATCTGCGCGCGCGCTTTCTGAAGGTGCCAGAAAACGCGGATCTAGCCGACGCTCCTTGACTGTCGGCGTTTTGTTCCATAAGCGTTCGGTCGCCCATGGACGGCAGCGTCGTCAATCGGAGCCGCTCGAGCATTCTCGCCACGCCGCGCGCGCGCGACGTCGTCGCGCTCACCAAGCCGCGCATCACGCTGATGGTGCTCATCACCGCGGCCGGCGGCATCTGGCTCGCGCCCGGCCCCGCGCACACGGCGACGATCGTCTACGCGCTCCTCGGTACCGCGCTCATCGTCGGCGGCGCCAACGCGCTCAACATGTTCATCGAGCGCGACATCGACGGCTTGATGAAGCGCACGAAAGACCGCCCGCTCCCCGCGGGTCGCATGTCGCCGCGCTTCGCGCTGATTTTCGGCGTCGTCCTCTCGCTCGCCGCCGTGCCGGTCCTCGCGCTCGGCGTCAACGCGACGACGGCCCTCCTCGCGCTCCTCGCGAACCTCCTCTACCTGCTCGCGTACACGCCCCTCAAGCAGCGCTCGCACTGGGCGCTCCAAGTCGGCGCCGTGCCGGGCGCGATCCCGCCGCTCCTCGGTTGGACGGCGGCGACCGGGCGCGTCGACGACGGCGGCTTGGTCCTCTTCGCGATCCTGTTTTTGTGGCAGATCGCGCATTTCCATGCGATCGCGCTCTTCCGAAAGCTCGAGTACGGCCGCGCGCACCTCGTCGTGCTCCCGAACGTCGAAGGCGACGACGCCGCGCGCCACAGCATCGTGCGCCACGCGAGCGCGCTCGCGTTCGTCAGCTTGCTCCTCTATCCGCTCCACGTCGCGCACCGCATCTATCTCGTGTCGGCGCTCGTGCTCGGCGTCGGCTTCGTCGTCGCGTCGCTCTTCGGCCTGCGCAAGAAAGTGACGATGCGTTGGGCGCGCGGCGTCTTCATCGCGTCGCTCTTTTATCTCGTCGGCCTCTTCGCAGCGATCGCAGTCGACGCGTTCTTCTCGTGAGACGCGCGCTCTTCGTCGCGGCGCTCTCGCTCGCGGCGTGCGACAAACGGCCGCCGACCTTCCACGGCGTCGAGCTCGGCATGACCCCGCGCGACGTCCGCGATCGGCTCGACGTGAAAGGAAACTTCGTGGTCGAGCCGTCGTCTTCCGACGATTTCACGATGAAGCTCGAGCCGCAGAAAGGCTCGACCGTGACGTCGGCGGCGTTCGAGTTCCACGGCGGCGCGCTCGTCGCCGTCCGCGCGGACGTCACAGCGAGCGATCCGGCCGAGCCCGGCGACGCGTACGTCGTGACGCGGTCGGCGGTCCTGCATCGAATCCGAAAGCCCGACCTCGCGCACGTCGACCTCGTCGCCCGCGATTGCCCCACGCACAAAGTCGAAGCCGAGCGCCTCGTGCAAGCCTCGCACTAGGATACTTGGGACTCCACGCATTCGATGTGTTAAAAGCTGCGTGACGTGAGCGAACATCCAGTACGGAAAACGGGCGGGTTGCCCATCGCCCCATCCCTGACGCCGGCCCTCGAGAGCATCAACGCTCCGATCGAGCGGGCGACCGTCGACAAACGGGTCCTCATCATCGGCAGCCTCGCCATCGGGCTCGGGCTCGTCGCCGCGCTCATCGCGCGCGTGCTGACCGCGCTGATCGCGCTCATCACCAACCTCGCGTTCTACAATCACTGGTCGTTCGCAGCGGTCGGCCCCGCCGGCAACCACCTCGGCTGGTGGGTCGTCATCGTGCCCGCGCTCGGCGGCATCATCGTCGGCGTGATGGCGCGCTTCGGCTCCGCCGCGATTCGCGGCCACGGCATCCCCGAAGCGATGGAGCAAGTGCTCTTCAACGAGAGCCGCATTCCCGCGCGCGTCACATTTTTGAAGCCCGTCTCGGCCGCCTTCGCGATCGGCACCGGCGGCCCGTTCGGCGCCGAGGGCCCCATCATCGCGACCGGTGGCGCGCTCGGCTCGTTCATCGGTCAAGTGCTCCGCGTCTCCGCCGAAGAGCGAAAGACGCTCCTCGCCGCGGGCGCCGCCGCCGGCATGTCGGCGACCTTCGCGAGCCCGGTCGCGTCGGTGCTCCTCGCGATCGAGCTCTTGCTCTTCGAGTACCGCTTGCGTTCGCTCGTTCCGGTCGCGCTCGCGAGCGCGATCGCGTGCGGCGCGCGCATCGCGTTCGTCGGCTCGGCCCCCGCGTTCACGATGCCGCAAGTCGCCGCACCGAGCGGCGCCGCGCTCGCGACCTACGTCGCGATGGGCATCCTCCTCGGTCTCGCGTCGATGGCCGTCACGCGCGCGGTCTACTGGGTCGAGGACGCGTTCGAAAAACTCCCGATCCACTGGATGTGGTGGCCCGCCATCGGCGGCCTCGTCGTCGGTCTCATCGGCTACTTCTCGCCGCACACGCTCGGCGTCGGCTACGACAACATCGATCACATCCTCGACGCGAGCCTCGCGGGCAAAGCGGTCATCATCTTCTGTCTGCTCAAGTTCGCTTCGTGGTGCATCTCGCTCGGCACCGGCACGTCGGGCGGCACGCTCGCGCCGCTCTTCACGATCGGCGGCGGTCTCGGCGCCGGCCTCGGCGCGCTCTGCGTGTGGCTTCTTCCGAGCCTCGGCGTCGACGAGCGCGTCGCGGCTCTCGTCGGCATGGCGGCGATGTTCGCGGGGGCCTCCCGCGCGCTCCTCGCGTCGGTCGTCTTCGCGTTCGAGACGACGCGCCAGCCGATGAGCCTCTTGCCGCTGCTCGGCGGATGCACCGCGGCGTACCTCGTCTCGGCGATGACGATGCGTCACTCGATCATGACCGAGAAGATCGCGCGCCGCGGCCTCCGCGTCGTCACCGACTACACCGCCGACTTCCTCGCGCAGGTGCTCGTGAGCGCTGTCGCCGCCGCGCCGGTCGTCGTGCTCCGCGCCGACGACCCCATCGAGTCGGTCCGCAAGTGGATCGCCAAACACTCCGAAGGCTCGGCGCACCAAGGCTTCCCGGTCGTCGACGACGACGACCGCATCGTCGGCGTGGTCACGCGCCGCGATCTCCTCGACAAGTCCGACGCGACCGGCCCGGTCCGCACGATCGTGAAGCGCCCGCCCGCCGTGGTCTTCGACGACTCGTCGCTCCGCGAAGCCGCCGATCACATGGTGCGCGAAGGCGTCGGCCGTTTGCCCGTCGTCGCGCGCGACGATCCCAAGCGCGTCATCGGCATCATCACGCGAAGCGACATCATCGCCGCCCACGCGCGCCGTCTCGACGCCGAGCGCCTCGGCGACCCGAAATACCGCCTCCTCCGCATCCCGCTGCGCTTCCCCTCGCGCTCGGTCCCCGACCGCGACGACCACCCGCACGCGTAAAACAGAGCAACCTGCTTTAGCGCGGCAGCTTCGTCTCCAGCACGATCTCCGCGAATGTCCGCAGCGCGGCGTTCGGGACGCCGTGGAACGACGTCTTGCCGTTCGCTTCGTGCACCGCGACGTGCGCAAGCTCGCCGTGCTTGGCGAAGGTGCGCGCGAGCGCGTCGCGGAACGCGGTCTTCGGCTGCGATTTCTTTCCTGCGAGCGCGCTCTTCGTCGCGGCCTTGATGGCAGGAATCGACAAATCCACCGCGCGCTTGCCGCCGATCTTCACTTTCGCGAACGCGATCGCGACGCCGCCCGCCAGCGGCGAGTGCGTCGCCTCGAGAAATCCGATGATGGCGTCGAGCTTCCAGATGCCGAACGCGATTTCGTCTTCGGGCGTCGCGTGCCTCGCGACGCGAACGTACGCGCGCCCCACGCGCTCTTCGACGCCGAGCTCCTTCTTCAAGAACTCGGCGGCGTTCCGGTGTCCACCAAACGCGTAGAGCGGCGGCGAGTGATCGAGGATCGCGCCGACTGTCTCCCACTCGACGTCCCACTGCTCGGCGCTCTCCTTCTCGTACGCGTGCACGCGCGCGACGAGCTTCTTCCACAGCGCTTTCAGTTTGGGATCTTCGCGAACAGCGAGCTCGCGCGGCGTTTTCATCGGCCCGACGATACCGGAAGATTTCTTCCGGTCCGCCGGAAGAAGCGTCCGGAAGACGCGCGCGCGTTTCGTTTTTGAAATGCGCGTGCCCGAAACAATTTCGCGTTTTGGCGCGCCGAGAAAGAGTCTTGTGCGGCAAGGCCTGCCTCCCCTATAAGACGCACGCGTACGAGCGTCTGGACCGCGTTTTCCGCCAGGCAGGACATCATCGGCGGCACGGTACGACGGCGTACGAACCGAGCCATCGATGCAAATCTTCCCTCGAGCTCTCAACAAGCTGCCGGTCTACGCCGCGCTCGCGAACGTAGTCGTGCTGGTCGCCGTGATCGGCATCCCTTGGTATTACTTCTCGCCGAAGAATCTCCAGGTCGGCTACGAGCCGCATCAACCGGTGCCTTACAGCCACCGCTTGCACGCCGGCCAGATGGGCATGGACTGCCGCTACTGCCACGCGCAGATCGAGCGGTCCGCCCACGCGATGATTCCGCCGACGCAAACGTGCATGGGTTGCCACGCGGTCGTGAAGACCGACAGCGCGATGCTCGCGCCCGTGCGTGAGAGCTGGGAGACCGGCAATCCGGTGCAGTGGATCAAAGTCACCAAGCTGCCCGAGCACGTCTACTTCAATCACAGCGTGCACCTCGCCGTCGGCGTCGGGTGCGTCACCTGCCACGGCCGCATCGATCAGATGGACGTCGTTCGCCTCGACAAGCCGATCGCAATGCAGTGGTGCCTCGAGTGCCACCGCAACCCCGAGCCGAATCTTCGGCCGAAGGAACAGATCACGAACATGACCTGGACGTCGGACCAAGCGCCGCCCGGCTGGAAGCCGCCGGAAGTGCATCCCCCCACGAACTGCAGCGGGTGCCACCGATGAGCAAGCGTCAGCCTTATCCGCAAGAGCCCGCGCGCCCCGGCGACAAACCGGTGTGGATCACGCTCGGCGAAAAACGCAGCGCGAAAGCGCCGGACGCGTCCGCCGAGCTCGTCACGCCGATCAAGTCGAGCGACGTCATTCCGACTTCGCGTCTTTCGCGTCGCGGGTTCCTCGGGCTGGGCGCCGCGAGCGCGGCGATCGCGAGCGAAGGGTGCATTCGCCGTCAGGTCGAGCACATCTACCCGTACGCGAAGGCGCCGGAGTACGTCATCCCGGGCGTTCCGAATCACTACGCGACGATCCTCACGCGGCACGACGAGTACGTCGGCGCGCTCGTCGAGAGCCACGAAGGCCACCCGACGAAGATCGAAGGCAACCAAGATCACCCGACGAGCCTCGGGTCCGCCGACGCGATGATGCAAGCGGCGACGATGGATCTCTACGACGCCGATCGTTCGGCGACGGTGCGCGAGAAGAACGGGAAGGGGAGCGACTGGGCCGCGTTCGACAAAGCGTTCGACGCCATTCTGAAGACGCTCGCGGCCGACGGCGGCGGCAAGCTCCGCGTGCTGATGCGCCCGTCGAATTCGCCGACGATCATCCGTCTGCGCGAAGCGGCGGTCGACAAGTTCCCGCACGCGCGCTTCCATTTCTACGCGCCGGTCTCGCAAGGCAACGTCTACGCGGGCGGCAAGATCGCCTTCGGTACGCCGGTGATGCCGCGTTACAACTACGCCTTCGCCAAGACGATCGTCTCGCTCGACGCCGACTTCCTCGGGACCGAGCAGGGCGCGCTCCACGCGACCAAGGGCTTCGCGCGCGGGCGACGCATCGAGCGTCCGAGCGATCCGATGAGCCGCCTCTGGGTCGTCGAGCCGACGCTCACGGTCACCGGCGCGAACGCCGACGAACGCTTCCGTCTCGCGGCGGGCGACGTCGACGCGTTCGCGCGCGCGCTCGCCGGCGAGCTCGCCTCGCGCGGCGTCGACATCGGCCCGGTGAAAGACGCCATCGGCGACGCGAAAGCTCCCGAAGGCACCGACGCGTTCGTCAAGGCGCTCGCCGACGATCTCGTCGCGAACAAAGGCAAGTCCGCGGTCGTCGCGGGCCGCCGCCAGCCGCCGCACGTCCACGCGCTCGTTCACGCGCTCAACACGGCGCTCGAGAACGTCGGCCGCACGGCGAGCTACGCGCCGGTCTCGGATCTCGTGCCGTTCGATCTCGGTGCGGATCTCAAAGCGCTCGCCGACGACATCGACGGAGGCAAAGTCGACGTCCTCCTCGTCCTCGGCGGCAACCCCGTCTACGACGCGCCCGGCGACATCAAGCTCGGCGAAAAGTTCGACAAGGTCCCGACGTCGATCCACCTCTCGTCGCACTTCGACGAGACGAGCGAGCACTGCACCTGGCACCTGCCGATGACGCACGAGCTCGAGCAGTGGGGCGACGGCCGCGCGTACGACGGCACTTGGTCGATTCAGCAGCCGCTGATCGCGCCGCTCCACGGCGGCCGCTCGGCGATCGAAATCCTCGCGCGCCTCGGCGAAGAGCCCGCGAAAGCCTACGACCTCGTGCGCACGACGTTCCGCGAGCGCGCGATGACGCCGGCGCACTTCGAAGCGGCGTGGAAGACCGCGCTCCGTCTCGGCCTCGACTCGGGCTCGAACTCGATTCAGTTCGAAGCGCACGCGACGCTCCCCGACGTGGCGGCCGCGCTCCAAAAAGCGCCGCTTCCGAAGCCCATCGGCCCGCAAAATCTCGAGATCGCGATCGCGCCCGACAACAAGCTCCACGACGGTATGTCGGCGAACAACCCGTGGCTCCTCGAGCTTCCGGATCCGCTCACCAAGATCGTCTGGGACAACGCCGCGCTCTTCTCGCCCGCGACGGCCAAAGCGCTCGACATCGAGGACAACGACGTCGTCTCGCTCTCGCGCGACGGCGCGCAGACGATCGAGGTCGCCGCGTTCGTGATGCCGGGCCAAGCCGACAACTCGATCGGCCTCGTCCTCGGCTGGGGCCGCCAGAATTCGGGTCGCTACGGCAACGGCCGCGGCTTCGACGTCTCGCCGCTCCGCACGGTCAAGGACATGGACATCATGTCCGGCGCGAAGCTCGCGAAGTCCGGCCGCACGTACAAGCTCGTTCAGACGCAGGAGCACGGCCGCATGGAGGGCCGCCCCCTCGCGCTCGACACGACCGTCGAAGAGTTCAAGTCGAACCCGCACTTCGTCCTCTTCCCGAGCGACGAAAAAGAAATCGCCGAGACCGGCCCCGTGAAGCGCGAGCTCGAGCGCCCCGGCTCGCCCACGCCGAAGACCGGCCCGCTCTGGGATCGCATCAAGTACGAAGCCCACAAGTGGGGCATGACGATCGACCTCAGCACGTGCACGGGTTGCAACGCGTGCGTCGTCGCGTGCATCGCCGAGAACAACATCGCCTTCGTCGGCAAGGAGCAGGTCTACCGCGGCCGCGAGATGCATTGGCTCCGCATCGACCGCTACTTCGTCGGCGAGGAAGAGAACAACCCGGACATCGCGTTCCAGCCGGTCGCTTGCGTGCAGTGCGAAGACGCGCCGTGCGAGAACGTCTGCCCGGTCAACGCGACGACGCACAGCGAAGAAGGCCTGAACGACATGGCCTACAACCGCTGCATCGGCACGCGTTACTGCGCCAACAACTGCCCGTACAAAGTCCGCCGCTTCAACTTCCTCGAGTGGCGCAGCCCCGAAGGCGCGCGCCAGCCGGTCTTGGACACGTACCAAGACATCCCCGAGACCGAGAAGATGGCGTTCAACCCGGACGTCACCGTGCGCATGCGCGGCGTCATGGAGAAATGCACCTACTGCGTGCAGCGCATCGAAGAAGCGAAGATCGCCGCGCGACGCGAACAGCGCGGCATGGGACCGAACGAGATCAAGACGGCCTGCCAGCAGACGTGCCCGGCCGACGCGATCGTCTTCGGCGACCTCAACGAGCCGCGCAGCGAAGTCTCGCGCCTCGCGCGAAGCGAGCGCGGCTACGCGCTCCTCGCCGTCCTCGGCACGCACCCGCGGACCACGCACCTCGGCAAAATCCGTAACCCGAGCCCCGCGCTTCACAAAGCGAAGGAGCCGAAATGAGCAGCCGCAATCGCCCCATCAAAGAGATCGGCGAGGTCTACCTCACGAAGGAAGGCATGTCCTTCCACGAGGTGAGCGACACCGTCTGCACCGTCACCGAGAAGCGCGCGCCGCGCAACTGGTGGATCGCCTTTTTCATCACGTCCACGTTCGCGGCGATCCTCTTCATCACGATCGCGTACGTCTTCTGGCAAGGCATCGGCGTCTGGGGCAACGACTCGCCGTCCTTCTGGGCGTGGGACATCACGAACTTCGTCTGGTGGATCGGCATCGGTCACGCCGGCACGCTCATCAGCGCCGTCCTCTTCATCTTCCGGCAGAAGTGGCGAACGGGCATCAACCGCGCAGCGGAGGCGATGACGATCTTCGCCGTCATCTGCGCGCTCCTCTTCCCCGCGATTCACGTCGGGCGCGTGTGGTTCATCTACTACATGTTCCCGATCCCGAATCAGATGGCGATCTGGCCGAACTTCAAGAGCCCGCTCGTCTGGGACTTCTTCGCGGTCAGCACGTACTTCACCGTCTCGCTCCTCTTCTGGTACGCGGGCCTTCTTCCGGACTTCGCGCTCCTCCGCGACCGCGCGATGGGCATGATCGGCCGCGCGGGCAAAATCCGTCGCCTCGTCTACGGGTCGCTCGCGCTCGGTTGGCGCGGCTCGCACCGCCACTGGCAAAACTACGAGCGCATGTATTTGATCCTCGCGGCCCTCGCGACGCCGCTCGTGCTCTCGGTGCACAGCGTCGTCTCGATGGACTTCGCGACGTCGGTCATCCCCGGCTGGCACACGACGATCTTCCCGCCGTACTTCGTCGCCGGCGCCATCTTCTCCGGCTTCGCGATGGTGCAGACGCTGATGCTCATCACGCGCGCCGTCTACGGCATGAAGTCGCTCATCACGATGCGGCACCTCGAGCTGATGAACAAGATCATGCTCCTGACCGGATCGCTCGTCGGTTACGCGTACTTCATGGAGTTCTTCATCGCGGCGTACTCGGGTGACGAGTACGAGCGATACGACTTCCTGAGCCGACTCTTCGGCCCGTTCTGGTGGGCCTACGTCTGGATGTTCGGCTGCAACGTCGTCGTCCCGCAGCTCTTCTGGTTCAAGCGCTTCCGCACCAGCGTGCCCGTCATGCTGGCCGTCTCGTGCCTCGTCAACATCGGCATGTGGTTCGAGCGCTTCGTCATCATCGTCCAGTCGCAGAACCGCGACTTCCTCCCGTCGTCGTGGGGTTACTACCGCCCGACCGGCGTCGACGTGTGCCTCTTCCTCGGCACGCTCGGACTCTTCTTCACGCTGTTCCTCCTCTTCATCCGCTGGGTCCCGATGATCGCGATCGCCGAGGTCAAGGGCGTGCTCCCGCAAGCGGATCCGCACGACGTCGGCGAGCACTCGACCGAAGGAAGCCCCGGACACGAAGCCGCCGCCGACGCGGCCCTCGCCGGGGGTGAGTGACATGGCAAAACGAGCCGCTCTTTACTTGGCGAAATACGAAACGCCGCACGACGTGCTCCACGCCGCACAAGAAGTTCGCAAGGCGGGCTACGCGAAGTGGGACGTGCACACGCCGTTTCCGGTCCACGGCATGGACGAAGCGATGGGCCTGTCCGACAGCAAAGTCGGCTGGATCGTCTTCTTCTCCGGCCTCACCGGCATCTCCGGCGCGCTCTTGATGATGTGGTGGATGAACGGCGTCGACTATCCGCTCGTCGTGGGCGGCAAGCCGCCGTCGTCGCTGCCCGCCGACGTGCCGATCATGTTCGAGCTGATGGTTCTCCTCTCGGCGTTCGGCGCGCTCTTCGGCATGCTCCACTTGAACCGACTGCCGCGTCACAACCACCCGATCTTCGAAACCGAGACGTTCCGCTCGGCGAGCGACGACAAGTTCTTCATCTCGATCGAGTCGGAGGACCCGAAGTTCGATCTCGCCGAGACCAAAGCGATGCTCGAGTCGACGCATGCGGCGCTCGTCGAGCTCGTCGAGGAGACGCTCCAAGACGACGAAGCCGACGAGGAAGAGGAGCACCACTGATGCGTTCCGCAAATCTCCTCTGGATGGGACTGGCCGTCGCCGCGCTCGCGGCGTGCCGCGGTCAGACGACGGAAGACGCTCCGATCGTCCCGCTCCGCAACATGTACGACCAGCCCAAGTACCAGATGCAGCACCCTGCCGACTTCTTCGACGACGGTCGCGCGATGCGCCCGCCGGTCGAAGGAACGATCTCGCGCGAGGAAGAAATCGATCCGCGCGTCGCCCACGGCGTCGACGACGACATGCGGTACGTGTCGACGATCCCGCAAGAAGCGATCGACAAGAACGGCGGCTGGGAAAAAATGCTCGCGCGCGGCCAAGACCGCTTCGGCATCTACTGCACGCCGTGTCACGGGCTCGACGGCTCGGGCAACGGGATGGTCGTCAAGCACGGCTTCGTGCCGCCGCCGACGTATCACCAAGATCGCCTGCGTCACGCGCCCGACGGGCAGATCTACGCGACCATCGAAAACGGCGTCCGCAACATGCCGGCGTACGGTCCGCAGGTCCCGACGTACGACCGCTGGGCGATCGTCGCGTACGTGCGCGCCCTGCAAATCAGCCAGGCCAAGGCCGAGACGGAGAAGAAGCCGTGACGGACGAAAAAGACGAGAAAAAGTCCGAAGCCTCGACTGAAAAGGCCGAAGAGAAAAAGCCGGTCGAAAAGAAAAAGAAGGTCAAGGACCCGGCCGACACGTATCGCTTGCCGCCGAGCAACGCGGTGTCCGCGGCGTGGAAGACGTTCGCCGGCATGGGCGTCGTCGGCGTCGTCGGCTCGGTCATCGCGTACTCGCAAGACCCGACGCGCTTCGCGTACTCGTGGCTCTTCGGGTTCATCTGCGTGCTGTCGCTCGTGATCGGCGCGATCCTGCTCGTCTTGATGCACCACATGGCCAACGCCCATTGGGGCGTCGTCGTGCGGCGCGTCGCAGAGATCTTCGGCGCGTCGTCGTGGGTCCTCGTTCTGCTCGTCGTCCCCGTGCTGCTCTCGCGCGGCACGCTCTTCGGCGAATGGCTGAACGGCGAGGACAAAGCCGCGCCCAAGGCACACGCCGCGCTCGATCTCCAAGAGCCGCCCGACGCGCGCCTCGCCGCCAACGATTTCGAGCAGCCGCACGGCATGCCGCACGGCGGAATGCACTTCCAACCGCGCGGCCCCGGCGCGGGCAACCCGCGCGGCGGTCCGGGCTTCGGTCCGCACGGCATGCCGCCGGGCGGCGTCCACGCGACGCCGTCGACCCATCATTTCAGCACCGAGGTCGAGGCGCGCGCCGAGCACGCCGAGCACCAAGAAGTGATGGCTTCGAAGAAGTGGTACCTCAACAAGGGCTTCTTCTTCGCCCGGATGATCTTCTACTTCCTCGTCTGGTATCTCATCGGCTTCGCGCTGCTCAAGTGGTCGTCGGATCAAGACCGCACGAAGGACCCGATGATCACCGTGAAGCTCGCGCGCTTCTCGATGGGAGCCGTCATCTTGATGGCGATCACGCTGACGTTCGCCGCGTTCGACTGGATCATGGCGCTCGATCCGACGTGGTACTCGACCATCTTCGGCGTCACGTTCTTCGCCGGCTCGATCGTCTGCGTCTTCGCGACGCTCATCCTCACGTTCCTCGGCTTCCGCCAGCAGGGCGTGCTCGCCAAAGAAGTGACCGTCGAGCACTACCACGACCTCGGCAAGCTGCTCTTCGGGTTCATGTGCTTCTGGGCGTACGTGTGCTTCGCCCAGTTCTTCCTGATCTGGTACGCGGCGATCCCCGAGGAGGTGACCTTCTATCACCACCGCTGGGACGTCGGCCCGTGGAAGACCATCAGCCTGATCCTGATCTTCTTCCACTTCATCTTCCCGTTCATCTTCATCATGTCGCGCAACGTGAAGCGCAACCTCGGCCTGCTCCGCGTGGGCGCGTGGCTGCTTCTCGCGATGCACGTCATCGACATCTACTGGCTCGTCATGCCGAACGTCCCGCATCAGTCGTCGTTCGCGCCGAGCTGGATCGACGTGGTCGGCTTCCTCGGTCCGGTCGGCATCTTCCTCGCCGTCGCGTTCCGCCGGCTCACCGAGTATCCGCTTCTCCCTGTCGGCGATCCGCGCCTTCAACGCTCCATCCACTTCCTCAACGCGTAGGAACAAATGGCTTCCGACGACACACGCCCCAAAGTACGGATGCTCCTCACGATCGGTGTCGTGAGCGTGTTCCTGCTGCTCGGCATCAAGTTCGTGCTCGACTCCTACTATCTCGACATGACCGAGACGTACGAGCACACGCTCATCCCGCCGACGACGCTGCGCGACGAGACGAGGAAGCAGCAAGAGGACGCGATCGATCACGGGCAGATTCCCGTGAGCGCTGCGATGCAGATGCTCGTGAGCAAAGGCCGCGAGGCCGACCCCGAAGTCACGCCGCAGCCGTCGGAGTCGGAGGATCTCGACCCGCTCAAAGGCTGGGCGAAGCTGAAGCGCGACGTCGTGCTCCCGCCGCTCACGGCGCCGACCGCGCCGGCACCCACCGCCGAAGCCGGCGACGCCGGCGCCGCTCCGACGAACGCGCCGACCCACGCTCCCACGAATGCGGTGACCGACGCCGGCGCGCCGCGCCGTCCGATCGCGCCGCCGCACGCAGCACCGAAGGATGGAGGCAAGTAGCATCATGAAGCTCCGCACGTTCGCGCTCGGATTCGTCGTCGCCATGCTCGCGCTCTTTGCCGCGCCGGCCTTCGCGCACGACGGAACTACGACGAGCGTGAACACGCCGAGCGGAGCCGCCGCGCCGCCGCCTGAATTGTTCGACGTCGGCGTCGACGAGCACCTCGACGCGCAGGTCCCCCTCGATACGGAGTTCCTCGACTCGACCGGCAAAGCCGTTCGCTTCGGCGACTACATCGACGGCAAGCGTCCCGTTCTCCTCGTGCTCGCGTACCACACGTGCAAGACGCTCTGCTCCTTCGTGCAAAACGCCGTGCTCGATGCGGCCAAGAACATCAAATGGTCCGTCGGCCAAGAGTACGACATCGTCACGCTGAGCATCGATGCCGGGGACACGGTGAAGGTCGCCGCCGAGAAAAAAGCGGCGATGGACGCAGCCTACGGCCGGTCGAGCGCGCACCAGGGTTGGCACTATCTCGTCGGCACGAACGAAAACAGCAAACGCGTCGCCGACGCCGTCGGCTGGAAGTTCCACCGAGACATCGACGGCAACATCGCGCACCCCGCGGCGGTCATCCTCCTCAAGCCGAACGGCAAAGTCGCGCGTTACCTCTACGGCATCGAGTTTTCACCCAACGACTTGCGCCTCGGTCTCCTCGACGCCTCGGAGGGCAAGAGCATCACCACCGCCGAGCGCATTCTTCTTTATTGTTACCATTACGACGCGCATGACCGAAAATACGCCCTGCTCGCGACCCACGTGATGTCGATCGGCGGTGGCCTCACGCTCCTCATCCTCGGCTTCTTCATCGGCGGCTTCTGGCTGCGCGAATATCGAAAGAAGTCGGCGACGCAACGTCACGCAACGAGCAACGCATGATCAATCTTCTCGGACTCGTTCCGCCCGCAGCGTTCGACCTCCCGCCGGCCATCAGCGCCGAAGCGCCGGACGTCGATTGGCTGTACAACATGATCTACTACGTGAGCGTCTTCTTCACGGTGGTCATCACCGCGTTGATGCTCTACTGGGTCCGCAAATACAGGCGGCGCCCGGGCGACAAGCGGATGGAGACGCCGCACTACCCGCGGCTCGAGATCGCGTGGACGGTCATCCCGATCTTCTTCGTCGTCTTCCTCTTCCACTGGGGATTCAAGGCGTACATGCGCCAAGCGATCGCCGCGCCCGACGCGCTCGAGATTCGCGTGCGCGGGCAAAAGTGGTTTTGGACTTTCACGTATCCGAACGGCCGCGAGGAGAACAACAACCTCTACTTGCCTGTCGGCAAGCAAGTGAAGTTCGTCATCTCGTCGGCCGACGTGCTCCACTCGTTTTACATCCCCGGCGCGCGCACGAAAAAAGACGCCGTGCCCGGCATGTACACGGTCATGGTCGTCACACCGAACCAGCTCGGCGACACGCCGGTCTTCTGCGCCGAGTACTGCGGCGCGCCGCTCGGTTATCCGGAGCCCGCGCTCGAGGGCGCGCCCCACGGCGGCCACTCGGCGATGATGGCGATGATTCACGTCGTCCCGCAGGACGAGTTCGACAAGTTCATCAAAGAAGGCCCGAAGCGCCCCGAGGGCCTCAACGACGCGCAGTGGGGCCAAAAGCTCTACCGCGAGAACGCGTGCATCACGTGCCACTCGGTCGACGGCTCGAAAGGCACCGGCCCATCGTGGAAGGGCTTGTGGGGGAGCACGGTCGAGCTGAACTCCGCGCTTTCGGGCGGCGTCGGCAGCGTCACGTTCGACGAAAAATACGTCCACGAGTCGGTGCTCAAGCCGACGGCGAAGGTCGTCTCCGGCTTCAATCCGGTGATGCCTCCCTATAACCTGAGCGACAAACAGATCGACGCGATCATCGCGTACATGAAGACGTTGAAATAGGAGTAACGAGAGATGGCAGCCATCACGACGGATCACAAAGGCCACGGCGACGGGCACGGCGATCCGAACGTCAGCTACCTCGACGTGAAGAAGGGGATCATGTCGTGGCTGATCACTCTCGACCACAAGCGGATCGGCATCATGTACCTGGTCTCGGTCATGACGTTCTTCGTCTTCGCGGGCGTCATGGCGCTGCTCGTGAGGCTGAAGCTCTTCACGCCGGGCCGCACGATCATGGATCCGGACACGTACAACCGCGTGTTCACGATCCACGGCGTCGTGATGGTGTTCCTCTTCATCATCCCGGCGATCCCCGCGGCGCTCGGTAACTTCGTATTGCCGATCATGCTCGGCGCGAAAGACGTCGCGTTCCCGAGGCTGAACCTGCTCAGCTATTACATTTACGTTCTCGGCTCGTGCTTCGCGATCTTCTCGCTCGTGAACGGCGCGGTCGACACCGGCTGGACCTTCTACACGCCGTACTCGACGACCACCAACGGCGCGGTCGTCGCGATGGTCATGGGCGCGTTCATCGCGGGCTTCTCGTCGATCCTGACGGGCGTCAACTTCATCGTCACGATCCACAAGCTCCGCGCGCCGGGTCTCACCTGGTCGCGTTTGCCCCTGTTTTTGTGGGGAATCTACGCGACGAGCATCCTCCAAGTCCTCGCGACGCCGGTCCTCGCGATCACGCTCCTCCTCCTCATGCTCGAGCGCGTGCTCGACATCGGCATCTTCGACCCGCACAAGGGCGGCGACCCGGTGCTCTTCCAGCACTTCTTCTGGTTTTATTCGCACCCCGCCGTCTACATCATGATCCTGCCGGGCATGGCGATCGTGAACGAGCTCATCGCGACGTTCACGCATAGAAAGATCATGGGTTATCGCGCGGTCTTCATCAGCTCGCTCGCGCTCGCCCTCTTTTCGTTCCTCGTGTGGGCTCACCACATGTTCGTCTCGGGCCAAAGCGAGTACGCGAACATGGTGTTCTCGGCGCTCACGTTCCTCGTCGCGATCCCGAGCGGCGTCAAAGTCTTCAACTGGACCGGCACGCTCTACAAAGCGTCGATCTGGGTCGCGTCGCCGATGCTCTATGCGCTCGCGTTCCTCTTCCAGTTTTGCATCGGCGGCCTCACCGGGCTCTTCCTCGCGATGCTCGCGACCGACGTGCACCTCCACGACACGTACTTCGTCGTCGCGCACTTCCACTACGTGATGGTGGGCTCGACGGTGTTCGCCTTCTTCGGCGGCGTCCACTTCTGGTGGCCGAAGATCACCGGCAAGCTCTATCCGGAGAGGACCGCGAAGACGATCTTCTGGATCATCTTCGTCGGTTACAACACGGTCTTCTTGCCGCAGTTCGTGCTCGGCTCGCGCGGCATGCCGCGGCGTTATTACGACTATCTCCCGCAGTACCAGACGCTTCACCAGATCTCGACGGTGGGCTCGTGGATCCTCGCGTTCGGCGGGTTCTGGATGATCTTCATGTTCATCCAGTCGCTCCGCAACGGGAAGAAGTCGCCGCGCAACCCGTGGAACTCCGCTGGCTACGAGTGGGGCTCGCCGACGCCGCCGCCGCTCGAGAACTTCGTGAAGCAGCCCGTCTTCACGCGCGGGCCGTACGACTACCATCTCGCGACCGACGCGGAAGTCGCCGAGGATTGATCAGGAACCCACCATGACCGAAGCCACCGCAGCGGCCGAGAACGAGCACGAACACGCCGAGGGCGAAGAGCACCACGGCGACCACCCCAAGTGGCTCCAGCACCACTGGGACACGCCCGCGCAGCAGTTCGACGCGGCGAAGATCGGTATGTGGGCCTTCCTCGGGCAGGAGCTGCTGTTCTTCAGCGGGCTCTTCGTCGCCTACGCGATTTATCGAACCTGGTACGGCGACGCGTTCGCCGCCGGCTCGCACGAGCTGTCGAGGCCGCTCGGCACGATCAATACGTGCGTCCTCCTCTTCTCGTCGCTCACCGCGGCGCTCGCGGTGCGCTCGTCGCAGCTCGGCAAGAAGAACGAGACGACCGTCTTGATTCTCCTGACGATCGCGTGCGCCTTCGCCTTCTTGTGCATCAAGTACATGGAGTACCACGTGAAGTTCGAGCACGGCCTCTTGCCCGGCTCGTTCTTCGGTACGCCGCGCGACATCCTCACGTTCGCCCCGATACCAGGCGCGACCAGCGAGCACGCGGCGGCGCTTCCACCGCACACGCACGCGTTCTTCTCGCTCTATTTCGTGATGACCGGGCTCCACGCCATCCACGTCATCATCGGCATCGGCGTTTGGATTTGGATTTTGCGCCGCAACCTGCGCGGCGATTTCTCGCGGCGGTATTTCACGCCGGTCGACGTCACGGCGCTCTACTGGCACCTCGTCGACCTCGTGTGGATCTACCTCTTCCCGATGCTCTATTTGATCGACTACGTCGGTCCGCACAAAGGTTGATGCGATGAGCGAACACGACACTGCCGTTCACGATCACGCGCACGACGACGGACCTTACGGCGAGGCCGAGGTCCACGCGCACATCGGGTCGTACCGCGCGTACTTCGCCGTCTTCATGGGGCTGATCTTCTTCACGCTCCTCACCGTCGGCGTCGCGGGCATTCACTTGGGCCGCGCGAACCTCGCCGTCGCGGTCATCATCGCATCGCTCAAGGCGGCGCTCGTCTGCACGTTCTTCATGCACTTGAAGGACGACAACAAATTCAACTCGCTCATCCTCATCGCGGCGATCACGTTCATCGGCGTCTTTTTCGCGTTGACGCTGAACGACGTCGATTACCGCGGCGCGCTCGATACGCAGAGCGGCACGCGCGTGTTCCTCCAGTCGGGCGCCGACGCGCCGGGCAGCTGGGTCGACCCGATCAAGCACGAAGAAGGACCCGCCGGTGAAGGCTCGAAGGTCGAGCCCGCGCCGACGACGACGTCGACTGGCTCGGCGCAAGTCACGCCCGAGAGCACGGCGCCTGCGATGTCCGCCGCGACACCCACCGAGACCGCGACCGCACAATCGGCTGCGCCGATGCAGTCGGCTGCGCCCACGCAGTCGGCGGCGCCCGTGCATTCCGCTGCGCCCGCCCATTCGTCGGCGCCAGCGCATTCGGCAGCGCCAGCGCATTCGGCTGCACCCCCGCCGAGCGCGGCGCACCCCTGAAACGTCCGCCGGTCGCGCCCCGTCTTCCGCTCGTCGGCAACGGGCTCGCGTTCATGCGCGACGCGCTCGGCTTCTTGCGGCGCGCGCGCGACCGTCACGGCGACGTGGTCGAGGTCGCGCTCGGCCCGATGCGCACGGTCCTCCTCAGTCATCCGGATCTCGTCGAGGACATCCTCGTCACGCGCAACCGGCTCTGGCGAAAAGACGCGTACCTGCGGACGTCGCTGCGCCCCGTGCTCGGCGAGGGCCTTCTCTCGAGCGAAGGCGATTTTTGGCGGCGACAGCGGAGGCTCGCGCAGCCCGCGTTTCATCGCGACCGCGTCGCGGCGTACGGCGCGATCATGGCTCGGCGCTCCACCGAGCTCGCGGCCCGCTGGCGCGACGGCGAGGTGCGCGACGTCCACGCGGACATGATGCGCCTCACGCTCGAGATCGTCGCCGAGGCGCTCTTCGGCGCGAACATCGGCGACCGCGCGAAAGACGTCGGCCGGTCGGTGCAAGCGATCCTCGAAAACGTCGCCGACCCGCTGCAGCTCTTTCTTCCGGCGTTTCACAGCGTGATGCCGCGCAGGCGCGGGTACCGCCGCGCGATCGCGAAGCTCGACGCGATTCTCTACGACGTCATCGAGCGCCGCCGCCGAGCCGGCGACGTCCGCAACGACTTGCTGTCCATGCTGCTCGAGGCGCGCGACGAGGACGGCTCGCGCATGTCGGACCGGCAGCTCCGCGACGAGTGCATGACGGTCTTCCTCGCGGGGCACGAGACGACGGCGATCGCTCTCTCGTGGACGTGGCTCCTCCTCTCGAAGCACCCGCGCGCGCGCGAGGCCATGGAGGCCGAGCTCGACGAGGTGCTTGGCGACCGCGCGCCCACGATGGACGACGTGCCGAAGCTGCGCCGCGTCGCGAACGTCGTCGCCGAGTCGCTCCGCATGTATCCGCCGGCGTGGTCGATGGGGCGCGAGGCGATCGACGACCTCGAGCTCGGCGGGTACCAAATTCGTCGTGGCGAGAACGTGTGGTTCTGCCCCTGGTCGATTCAGCGCGACCCGCGCTGGTTCGATCAGCCGGACGCGTTTCGCCCCGAGCGATGGGAAGGCGACTTGGCGAAGCGCTTGCCGCGCTATGCGTATTTTCCGTTCGGCGGCGGGCCGCGCCTCTGCATCGGGCAGTCGTTCGCGCAGATCGAGGCGGTCCTCGTGCTCGCGACGCTCGCGCGCTCGTTTCGCGTCGAGCCGCTCCGCGAGCCGAAGCCCGCGCCTTCGGTCACGCTCCGTCCGAAAAATGGGCTCCGCGTGCGTCTCCGGGCCTTACGTTCTCGTTCGATGCGGCCGTAGCAACATGCATGGCAACGGTCCTCGTGATCGACGACGACGATGACGTCCGCAAGCTCATCGCGCGCGCGCTCGCCGAGCGCTACGACGTGATTGAAGCGAGCGACGCCGCGGCGGCCCTCGCGCTCGCCGCGGACCGGCGGCTCGACCTCATCGTCTGCGACGTCATGATGCCGCGAATGAGCGGCTTCGAGCTCGTGCGCGAGCTCCGCGCGCGTGACGGAGGCAATCACGTCCCGATCGTCTTTCTGACCGCGAAATCGGGCGCGATGGACGTCGTCGAAGGCATCAACGCGGGCGCCCGCGCGTACGTCACCAAGCCGTTCAAGCTCGCGCCGTTGGTCGAGCGCATCGAGAAAATCCTCGCGACGCCGCGCGGTGCAGCCGGTCAGTCGCGATAGACGCCGCCGTCGGCGGAGACGATGCGCACGTCGAGATCCGCGTCGTCGTCGCGGAACGTGCCGACGACGTGCTCGCCCTGCCGCGGTGGATTCGGCTCGTCGGTGTAAGACTCGCCTTGCCCGTAGGCGACGAGCGCGTAGTCGCCGTGTCCGCGCGCCTCGAGCTCGACGTAATCGCCCGCGCCCGCGTAGTAGCAAGAGAGGACGGCGAGGATGCCCGCGTCGGGTTGCGCGCTGACGAGCGAGCAGCTCGGCGCGCCGACGGTGAGCGGCCCGAACACGCGACCGCCCGCCTCGATTTGCACGGTCACCGAGACGTTGGTCGGCGTACCGGCGTCGTCTTCGACGTAGACCTCGCGGAGCACGCGAAAGACCACCGCACCTGACGTCGCCTCCGGAGCCGCGATCGCGCGCGCCGCGGGCGACGCGTCGGCGACGCCCTCGAGCGTGACGACCGCCGGCCGCGCCGCGTGGCACGCGAGGAGCGCGCACGAACAAAAGAAGACTCGCATGTAAAATTCTTCTCGGAACCCGCGCGAGCGCGCGCTGTCGGCAACGACATGGATCGTACGCGCGGGTTTCTATTTTCATTCGCGGTTTTGGTCGCCGGGTGCGCGGGGCGGGGACCTGCCGCGCCGCCGGACGTGTTGCCGCTTCGTGCGCTTCGTCTCTACGAGACCGGCGTCGGGTATTTCGAGCGCTCGGGGCGGCTGTCTCGGTCCGACACGATGACGCTTCCCGTGCCGGCGGCGCACCTCGACGACGCGCTCAAGACGCTCGTCGTGCTCGGAAAAGGGGGCGGCGCGCGCGTCGAGGGCGTCGCGTTTTCGAGCAGCATCGGGCGAGGCATGGCGCGGGCGCTCGCCGGATTGCCACGCGATTCGGACGAGCCGGTCTCGTACGAAGATCTCTTGAAGACGCTCCGCGGCGCGGACGTCGAGGCGACGCTCGAGCACGAGACGATTCGCGGCCGAATCGTCGACGTCGTCGTCGAAAAGGTTCCGAAGGCCGAAAAATCCGACAAATCCGACGACGGCGCGAAGGCGACGACGCCGGCACCCGCGACGCTCGACGACGGTCTTCGCGTGCTCTTGTTCGCAGAGGATGGAACGCTCAGGCGGATTCGCGCGTCGGACCTCCACGGTCTTCGCCCGCTCGATCCGACGTTTCGCACGCGGCTCGACTCGGCGCTCGACGCGCTCTCGCCGCGGAGCGCGCGCGCCGATCGCGCGCTCGACGTGCTCGCGCAGTCGTCGGGTCCGGTCACGCTCGGCTACATCGCCGAGACGCCCGTTTACCGAACCACTTATCGCCTCGTGCTCCAAGACGCGGGCAAAGGCGGCGTGCTCCAAGGTTGGGCGTTGCTGCACAACGACACCGACGAGCGCTGGCGCGACGTCCACGTCGAGCTCGTGAACGGCAAGCCCGACTCGTTTCTCTTTCCGCTCGCGGCGCCGCGATATGCGCGTCGCGAGCTCGTCACGCCGGACGCGCAGCTCTCGACCGTGCCGCAGCTGCTCGATCAGACCGCCGACGCGATTTGGGGAGACCAACTCGACAAAGTCGGTGGCGACGCTGGGCTCGGCATCAGCGGCTACGGCTCGGGCGGCGGCGGCACGGGCGAGGGTTACGGGATCGGCATGGGCCGCATCGGAACGATCGGACACGGCGCCGGCACCGGGAGCGAAGCGAGCTCGCTGCTCGGCGTCGGCAACCTCGCGAGCGTCGCCGAGGCGACGGGCACCGAGTCGGGCGCGCTCTTCGTCTACGCGCTCGCGCAGCCGCTCGACCTCGGCGCGCACGCGTCGGCGCTCGTTCCCTTCTTGCAGCGACCGGTCGACGTGCGCGAGATCACGCTGCTCCGCGACTCGAGCTCGCCCGCGCGCACCGCGGTGCGATTCGTCAACGACACGCCGCAGACGCTTCCGCCCGGACCGATTTCGTTCTTCGCGCATCAAGGCTTCGCCGGCGAATCCGGTCTCGAGCGCCTCAAGCCGGGCGAACGTCGCTTCATCGATTACGGCGCCGACCTCGATCTCGAGCTCTCCGATCGCGACACCGTGACGAGCGAGACGCCCAAGCGCGTCACCTACGACACGATGAGCGGCGCGATCGTCGAGCATTATCTCAAGACTTCGGACTGGACCGCGTCGCTCGAAAATCGCAGCGGCCGTCAGAAAGACGTGTACGTCGGTCTCACGCTCAACCCGAACGCGACGGTGTCGGGCGCCGACTCGCTCGACTACGACGCGGCGCAGTCTCGACCGATGGCGGTCTATCACGTCGCGGCGAAGTCGACGCTCGAGCGCAAGATGCACGCGGTCGAAGGCCTCGAGCGACGCCTGCCGGTGCGCGCGCTCGATTCGGTGCAGACTACAAGTATCGCCGCCCGGCTCGAGCCCGCGGACGCCGCGCGCCTGACCGAGGTCGCAAAGCGTCAGAAGGACCTCGAGACGACGCGCGAGCGTTTGGCGAAAGCGAAGGCCGACGTGGCGCAAGCCGAGGGCGATCTCGCGCGCCTGCGCGAAGACTTGAAAGCCGCGGGCGGCGACGCCGGCCGCGCGGCCGCTCCGCTGGTCGCGCGCGTCCTCGCCGGCGAAGACCGCCTCACCGCGCTACGCAAACAAGTGGAAGCGCTCGGCGCCGACGAAAAAACGCGCATCGACGCGGTCACCGCCGCCGCCAAGCTCGTGGGCACCTGACGGGCCTTGCGTGGTGCGGGGCGCGCGTCGCATGATGCGCGGCGCATGGACGTTCTTCGTTCGGTCGTGCTCGCGCCGCTCATGTTACTTGCATTCTGCAACGAAAATGCGTCGAAAAATCAGCCCTCCGGCGCGCCTTCAGCGACCGGGCCGGCGACCGTCGCGGCGCAGTCGCCCGAGGCCGAGGCGAAAGACATCTTCAAAGTTCGCTGCGCGATGTGCCACGGGCCGAGCGGCAACGGCGACGGACCGACCGCGGCCACGTTGAACCCGAAGCCGCGCGACTTCGGGGCCAAAGACTGGCAGAAGTCGGTGACCGACTCGCAGCTCCGCGCCATCATCGTGGGCGGCGGCACGTCGGTCGGCAAGAGCCCGCTCATGCCGTCGAATCCCGATTTGAACGACAAGCCTGCCGTCGCCGACGAGCTCGTGAAGATCGTCCGCGGCTTTGGGAAATGAAAATGAGCCTGTTCCAAGATCTCAACGCCAGCTACCTCGCCGCGCACGTCGCCAAAGAGGACGCGTTTTGGGCGCAAAAAATGGGCCTCGGCGGATACGTCGAAGGGACGTTCGAGAAAGCCGAGAACGAGCTTCGCCACTGGACGAGCGACGCGGACACCCTCGCGCGCGTGAGACGCGAGCTCGAGCGAGCGGATCTGTCCGCCGAAGAGCGCGCCGGGCTCGAAGGTTGGAAACATTTTTTCGAGGCGAACGTCGTCGAGCCGGACGAAGCCAAGCGCATCGCCAAAGATCTCGTCACGAAAGAAGGCGAGCTCGAACGCTCGCGCGCGTCGATGAAGCTCGGCTACGTCGACCCGACCTCGGGACGGCGCGTCGACTCCGATTACTTGAAGCTCGCGCTCGTCATTCGTACGAACGAAGACGAAGCGACGCGACGCGCGGCGCACGCGGGCATGGGCGAGATCGAACCGCACGTTCTCCGCCACGGTTTTTTGGAAATCGTTCGCGAGCGAAACCGACTCGGCCGCATGCTGGGCTACGCCGATTATTACGATTACAAAGTTTCGCGCAACGAGGGCTTCGGAAAGAAAAAGCTCTTCGAGCTGCTCGACGAGCTCGAGCGCGGCACGCGCGAGCCGGCCAAGCGCGCCATCGAGGGCCTCCAAAAAGAAAAAGGGAAGGGCGCGAGCGAGGCGCACAACTTCGGATTTTTCACGTCGGGCGCGCTCACGCAGCAGCTCGATCCGTATTTCGGTTTCGAGTCGGCGCTCGGACGCTGGGGCCGGAGCTTCATGGCGCTCGGCATTCGCTACCACGGCGCGACGCTCACGCTCGATCTCCTCTCGCGCGCTGGCAAATACGAAAACGGCTTCATGCACGGGCCGTTTCCGGGATTCGTCGACCGCGGAAAGTATCGACCGGCGCGCATCAACTTCACCTCGCTCGGCTCGCCCGGGCAAATCGGCGCCGGCTACGTGATGGTGCAGACGCTCTTTCACGAAGGCGGCCACGCGGCGCACTTCTCGAACATCTTCATGCCCGCGCCGTGCTTCTCGCAGGAGTTCGCGCCGACGTCGGTCGCTTACGCCGAGACGCAGTCGATGTTTTGCGACAGCCTCGTCGGCGACGCCGACTGGCGCGTCCGCTACGCGAAAGATCGCGCCGGCAAAGCGATGCCGCGCGAGCTCATCGACGAAGCGACGCGACGCAAACAGCGCTTCATGGCGAACGGCGTGCGGCAGCTCCTGCTCGTTCCGTACGTCGAGCGGATGATTTACGAGCTCGCCGACGCCGAGCTCGACGCCGAGACGGTCATTCGCCGCACGCGCGAAATCGAGCGCGAGCTACTCTTTCTCAGCGCGAGCTCGCGGCCGACGCTGAGCATTCCGCACCTCATTTCGGGCGAGAGCTCGGCCTACTATCACGGCTACGTGCTCGCCGAGATGGCGGTCCAGCAAACGCGTGCATTCTTCACGCATCGCGACGGGCACCTGCTCGACAACCCGCGCATCGGGCCGGACCTCGCCGAGCACTATTGGAAGCCGGGGAACGCGAAGACGTTCTTCGCGCTCGTGGGCGATCTCACCGGCGAGACGCTCTCTCCGAAGGCGCTCATCGAGGAGTGCGCCAAAGACGTGCCGGCCGCGCTCGACGAAGCGGGTCGCGCGATCGAACGCGAAAAAGGAATTCCGAAATTCAGCGGCGCGGTCGACCTCGACGCGCGCATCGCGCTCGTCCACGGCGACGAGAAGATCGCGTCCAACGATCGCGGCGAGAGCTTCGAGCAGATCGAATCGAGCTTCGCCGCGTGGCTCTCGCGCCACGCATGAATCGAGCTGCGCTCGTTTTGTTGCTGCTTCCGCTCGCCTGCAAGTCCGAGCCGACGCCGCCGCACGTCTCGCCCGAGGCAGTCGCACTGAGCGCGACTGCGGCTTCGTCGTCCTCGAGCGATGCGAGCGCCGCGGCGAAGCCTCCGCGCGTCCCGGGGCGCTGAGCGTTCAGAATCCGCTCGGGATGTGCTTCGCGGTGTTCACGTACGGCGAATGGTTCGCGCCCCACGTGAGGTGCTGCCGAAAGAGATAACGCGTTTTGTCGCCTTGTTTGCTGCGCGCGGCCGCCGCGAAGACGATCCAGTTTCCGGAGCTCCCGAGCCACGCGGCGCCGCCGGGCCCGCCGTGGGCGAACGTCGCGTCGTTCTTCGCTTGCATCACTTGCGCGACGCCGCGATCTTCGGCGCTCGCGATGCGCCAGCCGCCCGCGCTCCGGCAGAGCGCGCCGCACGTGCTGAAGGCGTGCCCCGTCGCGTACGTCGAGTCGGCCCACGCCGCGCCCGAGTAGAGCATGTGCCAGACGCCGGTCTGCGGGTTCTCCCAGACCGACGGATTTTCGCGCACGTGCTGCTCCCAGCCGTTCATGTCGTATCCGTCGAAGAGCTTCACCGGCTCGCCTGCGATCGCCAGCGCGTCGCCTCCGAGCGCGGCGCCGTTGATCGCCGATTGCGCGGTGCCGCCGTAGCTCTTCCAGTAGAGCCAATGCGCGCCGCCGCTGCCCGTGACGAGCCCCGGGTCGATGTGGTGCTCGCCGTTCGCCGCCGCGCGCTTTCCATAACGTTCGAACGTCCACGGCCCGGTCGGCGACGGGCCCGAAAAGACCGCGAGCGAACGACGGTCGTCCGAAGCTTGGTTGCCGTCCTCGACCGAGACCCAAAGCGCGTACGTCTTTTTGCTCGGCAAATAAAGGATCGACGGCGCCCACCACGTATTCGTGTTCCGGCCGAGCGCGTTCAGCGATCCGAAATGGAATACGAGCGAGCTCGCGGCGTCGCTGAAGCTCGTCCAGTCCGAAGTCTTCCAGACGTGATTCATCCCGGTGCAGTAGACGAACCAGGTTTTTTCGTCGTTCGCCGTCGAGATGGGCGCCGGGTCGGCGCAGGGCATCGGCTTGCCGGCGTTCATCAAGAGGAGCGCGTCGTCGGTCGTGCCGAGGTCGTCGGATGCGTCGCCGGAGCAGCCGGCGAGCGCGAGGTACGCGAGCACGCCGCACGCGGAGAGAATTCGAGCGGGATTCATGCGCGGCTGCTTTGCGATGGTCGTGCCTGCTGCGAGCGGGGCTGATCTTCGCGTTTGGCCGCGAATTTTCGCGCTCCACCGCGCGCCCGGCCCGTCGTCGTCGTTCGGACGGTCCGTTCCCCTGAGTCGCGCGTGCTCGAACGGATCGCGATCGATCCCTGTGCCGCGCTGGGCCACGGCGGATGAAGCTGTCAGGGTCGCGTGACGCGCGTTCGTACGATTTCGCGCGTTTGAGCCGCGGCATCGCACGTGCAGTGCGCGAGCGTCATGCGAAGCTTTGTTTTGGGCGCGGGCGCGGTTGCGTGCCTTTTGATTTTCGGCGACACGCCGGCGCGCGCGTGCGGCGGATGTTTTCACCCGCCGACGCAGAACCCGACGGTGGTCACCGATCACCGGATGATCCTCAGCGTCTCGCTCGATCAAACGACGCTCTACGATCAGATCGAATATTCGGGCTCGCCCGACTCGTTCGCCTGGGTCCTCCCGATCGCCGGAACCGCGACGGTCGGTCTCTCGGCCGACGTCGTCTTCGACGCGCTTCAAACGCTGACGCAAACGACCATCTACGCGCCCGCCACGAATTGCCCGCCGCCGCCGTCGAATTGTGCCTTTGGTGGCGCCGCCGCCGACGCGGGCGCCGCGTTCGAAGACGCGGGCGTCACCGTGCTCAAGCAAGAAGTCGTCGGGCCCTACGAGACCGTGCAGCTCGCGAGCTCGGATCCGCAAGCGCTCGACAACTGGCTCACCGGCCACGGCTACACCGTCCCGCCCGACATCGAGCCGATCATTCAAGCCTACGTGAGCGAGGGCATGGACTTCCTCGCGATGAAGCTCGTGCCCGGCGCGTCGGTGCAGTCGATGCGGCCGGTGCGCGTCACGACCGCGGGCGCGTCGCCGGTGTTGCCGCTTCGCATGGTCGCCGCGGGCACCGGCACGAGCGTCGGCGTCACGCTTTGGATCATCGGCGAGGGACGCTACGAGCCGGCGAACTTTCCGTTCTTCCGCATCCAAGACAGCGAGCTCGTCTGGGACTGGCAATCGCAATCGAGCAACTACACGACGCTCCGCCAACAAAAAGAACAAGCGTCCGGCGGCACCGCTTGGGAAATCGAGAGCTCACTTCCGCTCGACGTCGGCGCGCTCACGAACGTCGTCGACAACGGCGGCTACTCGTATCCGTATTACGGATACGACGCGGGCATCGATTATTTGCCGACGACCGCGCCCGACGGCGGCGCGGGCGAGTCCGCCTCGCAAGTGCGCGACGACGATCTCGCCGCGCTCTTCGAGGGCATGACGCCGAGCAACGTGCGCGTCACGCGCATTCGGTCCGATCTCTCGCGCGCGGCGCTCGCGCAAGACCTCACGCTGCAAGCCTCGGCCGACCAGAGCCCGCTCACGAACTTGCGCTACGTGACCGCCGCGACCGGCTCGCCGGTTTGCCCGAGCTACGGCTTCTGCAACGGCCAGAACGGCGACGACAACGGCTCGATGGTCGGAGGGGGCTGCGCGATCGCGCCCGAGGGCGACGCGAGCGGAACGCTCTTCGCGTTCTTCGGCATCGTCGGCATGGCGCTCTCGGGCCTGGCGCGAAGGCGAAAACGCTGACAAGATCGGCCCATGCTTATTCGTACTCTTATGCTGGGCGCGCTCGGCGCGCTCGCCGTCGTTCCCTTCACCGAGCAGCCCGCGCGCGCGTGCGGCGGCTGCTTTCGCCCACAACAAGTCGTCAGCGCCGTGAACGCGCACCGCATGGTGTTCTCCGTTTCACAAGCGCAGACCATTCTCTGGGATCAGTTCACGTACAGCGGCGACCCGCAGGATTTCGCCTGGGTCCTCCCGGTCCACGCCGATGGCGTGAAGGTGGAGCTCGCGCACGACGAGTTCATCGCGTCGATCGACGCGTACACCTCGCCGGTGATCATCGGCCCACAAAATTCGAGCAGCGGCAGCTTCGCATGTGGCGGCGCGAACGCCTCGTTTGCGCCGGGCGACAACGGCGGCGGCGTGCAAGTCGTCAATCAACAGATCGTCGGACCCTACGAGGTCGCGACGCTGCGCTCGACCGATCCCGGCGCGCTCGACGCGTGGCTCGGGTCGCACGGCTACGACATCCCGAGCTCGATCGAGCCGACGATCGCCGCGTACGTCGGCGAGGGCTTCGACTTCATCGCGCTGCGACTTCTGCCCGGCCAAGGCGTCGGCGCGATGCAGCCGGTTCGCGTGGTCACGCAAGGCGCCGACCCGACGCTTCCGCTCCGCATGGTCGCCGCCGGCATCGGGAGCGACGTTTCGATTTTGCTCTTCGTCATCTCCGAAGGTCGCTACGAGGCGGCGAACTTCAACAACACCCAAGTCGACTTCTCGCAGCTCGAGTGGAACAAGAACACGGCGAAGTCGAACTACGACACGCTGATTCAGAACGCGATGACGAGCGGCGACGGCCGCAACTTCACCATCGAATACTCGGGCCCGCTCAGCGACACGACGCAATACGGGTTCGGCACGTTCGGCGGGACCTACTACCAAGCGGCGACTTCGTCGGGGAAGTGCCCGTACACCGGCATTCACGGCCCGGATTTTCCGTCGGTGAACCCGTTCGACGCGAGCTTCGCGCTCGACGCGGAAACCGGCGACGCGCAGAACGACGACGCGCAAGCCGACGACGCGGGCGCGGCCGACGACGCTGCGGCGCCGAGCGACGCGGGCTCCGACGCGAGCACGCCGGATCTCGGCACGCTCGCCGCGCCGTACGACCCGTGTCTCTACGACGACTACACCGCGGCGACCGCCGGAATGAACCCGAGCGACGTCGTCGTCACGCGTCTTCGCGCCGACCTCAAAGCGAGCGCGCTCGATCAGGATTTGCGCGTTCAAGCTTCCGCCGATCAATCGGCTTACTCGAACGTGCATTATGCAACGAGCACGGGCGACGGTTGCTCGACCTCCGACGGGCCGCCGGATCGCGGCGTCGTCATCGTCGGGCTCGGCGCGCTCGCGGCGGTGCTCGTCTCGCGGCGGCGACGCGCGTGAAGCGGGCAGCGCTCGCGCTGCTCGTGATGGGATGCGCCTGCGGTCCCTCGTCGGGAACATCGTGGCAGCCGGCCGCGTTCGACGCGAGCTCGTTCGGCTGGCTGCTCGACACGTGCGGCGCGTCGCCGGACGATCTCTACGCCGTCGGCGGCACGGAATCGTCGGGCGCCGCGATGCACTTCGACGGAAAATCGTGGTCCCCGGTCTCGCTCGGCGCGCCGGTGCCGCTCCTCAATTGGTGCCACGCGTTTTCGTCGAGCGACGTCGCGATGGTCGGAAATTCCGGCACCGTGCTGCACTTCGACGGAAATGCGTGGAATCTACAAGCAACGCCGACGACCCAAAATTTATGGGGTGTTTGGGGCGCGTCGCCGTCGGATCTTTGGTCGGTCGGAGGCGACGGGCTCGCCGACGGCCAGGCAACGCTCTTGCATTGGGACGGCTCGCAATGGTCATCGGTCACATTGCCGGCGCTTCAAAAAGTCGGAGTCGATCAACTCCTCAAAGTGTGGGGAACGAGCGCGAGCAACGTGTATGTCGTGGGACAGCGCGGGGTCGTGCTGCACTTCGACGGCTCGACGTGGGAGGAACAGCTCGTGGGAGCGAGTGACGATCTCGTTTCCCTCTGGGGCTCGGGCCCTGATCGCATTGTCGCGGTCGGCGGTCGATCGAATGCCATCGTGAGCGTCTGGGACGGCGCGTCGTGGAAGACGACGTCGCTCGCGCCCACGCCCGGCTTGAACGGCGTGTGGATGCGCGAGCCCGGCGTCGCGCACGTCGTCGGCACGTACGGCACGCTCGGCGATCTCGATCTCGCGACGATGACGCTCACGACCGTCGCGCCGCCGACGTCGCTCGACTTTCATTCGATCTTCGGTGACGCGAGCGGCCGCGTGCACGCGGTCGGCGGAAATCTCGCGGACGCCAATCCGCCTTCTTATCAGGGTGTGGCTTACGAACGCTTGCTTGGATCCGGGGAGTGACGATGCGCATTTCGACTTTTTTTCTCGGCGGAGGTCTCGCGCTCGCGGTCGCGGCGGCGTGCGGTCCCGGGCCCGAGCCGGCGACGGGCGTCTTCGCGAATCTCGGCGACCCGATCCCGAGCGCGACGCCCGACGAGCTCGCGACGTTCAACCGCGGGAAAGCGGTCGCGCTCCATCGCTTCACCAAAGCCGAGGGCCTCGGGCCGGACTTCAACGTGACCTTCTGCGCGGCGTGCCACGAGCGGCCGACGACCGGCGGCGGGGGCGGGCGCTATCGCAACTTCTTGCTCGTCGGTCAGACGCTCGCGGATCAATCGTTCAACCCGCTCGGCAAGAGCGGCGTGCTCGATCAATACGATCTCGCAGCGGGCCGCGTCGCGACGCCGTCGCAGACGAACGTGATGGCGACGCGCAATCCGATTCCGTTCTTCGGCGTCGGGCTCATCGCCGAGCTGCCCGACTCGGTCATCCTCGCGAACGCGGATCCGAACGACGCGAATCACGACGGCATCCGCGGTCGCGCGAACTACGACCGCGGCTTCGTCGGACGCTTCGGGCTGAAATCGCAGACCGTCTCGGTGGAGGGCTTCATTCGCGGGCCGCTCTTCAATCACGCCGGCATCACGACCAATCCACTCAGCGACGCGATGCGCGCAAAGCTCCCGGTGCCGCCGGAAGACTCCGGCGTCTCGAGCACGAAGTCATTTTTTCAAGCGGCCGCGCCCGATGCGCCGACGACGGACGATGACGGCGTTCCGGATCCGGAAATGTCGGAGCAAAGTCTCTTCGACCTCGTCTCGTACGCGATGCTCCTCGCCGCGCCCAAGCCGGACGACCCGACGCCCGACAGCGAGGCCGGCCGCGCGCTCTTCCAGAAATTGAATTGCACCGGATGCCACGTGCCGTCGCTCGCGGGGCCGCGCGGGCTCGTGCCGCTTTATTCCGATTTGCTCTTGCACGACATGGGACCTGCGCTCGCAGACGGCATCGTGATGAAGCTCGCAGGCGGCTCCGATTTTCGAACGCAGCCGCTCTGGGGCGTCGCCGCCGAGGGACCGTATTTGCACGACGGCCGCGCCGACACGCTCGACGAAGCGATCCGCATGCACGGCGGCGAAGCGCAGGCCGCGCGTGATGCGTACGTCGCGCTCGCGCCATCGGATCAAAATCTCGTGCAGACGTTTCTCGAGTCGCTCGGCGGGCGCAGTCAGACGAGCACGGGTCTCGTTCCGCCGGGCGCGCCGATTTTGGACGTCGGCGATTACGGCGGGCCCGCGACCGCGCTCGCGGGAGACGACGCCGCGCGATTCACCGCGGGACGCGCCGTCTTCGATCGCGACGTGCCGCTCGCCGGCGGTCTCGGTCCCGAGTTCAACGGCGACTCGTGTCGCGCGTGTCACTTCGATCCGGTCATCGGCGGCTCCGGGCCGGCCGACGTGAACGTGATTCGTCAGGCGTACGTGACGCCCGCCGGGTTCGTGCCGCAAGCCGACGGCACGATGCTTCATCATCAGTCGGCTGCAATCGGCGTGCGGCCCGAGCCCGAGCCGATGTGCGATTACTTCGAGCCGCGCCAGCCGCCGGCGGTCTTCGGTCTCGGCCTCGTCGATCGCATCGCCGACGCGACGATCGTCTCGCACGAAGATCCGTACGACGCCGACGGCGACGGCATTCGCGGGCGCGCGTCGCGTCTCGCCGACGGTCGCATCGGTCGCTTCGGGTGGAAAGCCGACGTGCCGAGCCTCGCCGAGTTCGCGCGCGACGCGCTCTCGAACGAAATCGGGCTCACGGTGCCGGTGCAAAGCGGGCTCACCTTCGGCAAGACGTCGGACGCCGACGGCGCGGCCGATCCGGAGATCGCGCAGACCGACATCGACGCGCTCGTCTTTTTCATGTCGAGCCTCGCGCCGCCGCCGCGCACGCATCAAAACATTTCGCTCGAGCAAACCGGCGAGGCGCTCTTCACGAGCGTCGGCTGCGCCAAGTGTCACATCCCGTCGATGCAGACGAGCGACGGCGCGACCGTGCAGCTCTACAGCGATCTATTGCTCCACGATCTCGGTCCGGCGTACGGCCCGGGAATCGTCGACGGCCAAGCGGGCATGACCGATTTTCGCACCGCGCCGCTCTGGGGCCTCGCGAAGACCGCGCCGTACATGCACGACGGACGCGCGTTCACGATCGACGACGCGGTGCTCGCGCACGGCGGCGAAGCGCAAGCGATCCGCGACGCGTTCACCCAGCTCTCGCCCGCGGACCACGACGCGCTCGTCGCCTTCTTGGGGTCGCTGTGAAGCTCGTCGCGCTCGCGCTCCTCTTGTGCGCGTGCGGCGGGCCCGAAGTGGATCTCGCCGACGGCGGCTCGGTCGTCCACGCGTACACGAACGTCGCGTTCGCCGAAACGCCCGAGGCGCGCGCCCACGGCCTCGTCGGCCACGCGCCGCTCGGCGCGGGCGACGCGATGATGCTCGACTTTCCCGTCGTCGATCAGGCGTGCATCACCAACGCCGCGGTCGACTTTCCGATCAGTGCAATCTACATCGATTCGAACGGCGGCATCGTGGGCGTCGAGTCGCTCGCCGCACACGACGAGCGCATTCCTTGTCACGACGGCGTCCTCCGCGTGCTCGAGACCAACGCGAGCGGCGCCGCGCTCGCCGCAAGCGCGACCGAGGTCGTCGTCCGATGAGGCGCGCCCTCACATTTGCTCTCGTCGCGGCGGCGTGCTCGAGCGGAACGCCGGGCAAGCTCACGGTCGGCGTGCAAGCCGAGGCGCTCGACATTTACTTGCAGTCTCTCCACGTCGTCACGACCGTCGACGGCCAGACCGCGAGCGACGCGACTTTTCGCGCGTCGCAAGGCGCGGTTTTTCCGCGGGAGATCCCCGTCGATCCGCACGGCGATCCGAACGCCGACGTCTCGGTGCGCGTGGAAGGCTTCGCCACCGACGACCCGACGGGACAGCCACCGGCGATCGTCCGAACGGCGCACACGACGATGCTGCCTGCGCCGTCCGACAAGCTCCTCCGCATCGATCTCGACACGCTCTGCGTGCTCGTGCCGCCGCCCGGCGGTCTCGTCGGTCCGACGTGCAGCGCGCCCGGACAAACGTGCATCGCCGGACAGTGCGTGAGCGACACGATCGGCGCGACCTCGCTCGCCGACTACACGCCGACCTGGGCCATCGACACGCCGGACGCGTGCCGGCCCGCGAATCCCGGCGCGCCGACGATCGTGGTCGGCACCGGGCAGAGCGATTATTTTCCGCTGACCGACGGACAAACCGTTCAAGCGCAGACGGGCCCGCAAGGCGGACATCACATTTGGGTGGCGCTCCGCATGCAGAACTTGAAGCAGTCGGGCTCGACGACGACGGTCACCGCGACCGAGCCGGATACAGGCGCGACCGTCGCGCCACTCGCCGTGGTCTTCACGTATCAGCCCGACGAGGGCGGCTTCTGCAAGCTCTATGGCCTTCGTTTTCAGCTCGACGCAAACGGCGTCGACCTGAATCAATTTCTCGGTAAGCCCCTCGACGTGAAAGTCGAAGTGCACGACACGCTCGGCGAGGACGGGAGCAGCGTCGCGCACATCAACGTCGACCCGAACGTGCTGCCGCTCTGATACCGTGCGCGCTCATGAAGCGCCTCTTCGCATTCGTGCTGATGGCCGCGTGCGGCGGTAGCCAAGGGCACGCGGTGGCTCCGCAGTCCGGGCCGCCGATCGTGTGGTCCAAGTGGGGACGCGACGCGTTCGCGCGCGCCAAGAGCGAGCACAAGCTCGTGATGGTCGACGTCGGCATCGAAGGCTGCACCGCGTGCCGCTGGATGCACGAGCGCACGTACAAAGATCCCGAGGTCGTGCGGCGCGTGCGCGACGCGTTCGTCGCCGTGTCGGTCGACGCCGATCAGGAGCCGGACCTCGGCGCGCGTTACGAGCCTTGGGGCTGGCCTGCCGAAATTTTTCTAACCGGCGACGGGCAAGTCGCGCTCGCGATCCAAGGGAGCGAGCCGGCGAAAGAGCTCGTGCCGATCCTCGACGATCTCGCGAAAAAATACGCGTCCGGCGCGCTCACGCTCGAAGGCAAGGTCGTTCGTGGCACGACCGAATCGACCGATGCGGCGCTCGATGGCCGGTGCGCGTCGGCGGTTTCGATCTTCGACGTCGCGCGACGCGATCTCGGCTGGGGCGGGGACCTGCGCGTGATCGAGGCCTCGCCGGTCGACCTCGAATTTTATCGCGCCGCCGTGCGCGGCGATGCCGACAAGCGCGCGCATGCGCTCGCGGTCGTCCAAGGCGAGACGAAGCTCCTCGACCCGGTCTGGGGCGGCGTTTACATCGCAGCGCTCTCGCCGTCGTGGGACAAACCGATTTACGAGCGGCGCATGCTGCACGAGGCCGCCGCGATCGAGACCTTCGCTGATGCGCTCGACGTCTCCAAGGATCCCGTGTGGAGCAAACGCATCGCCGAGGTCGATCGTTACGTAAGCGGTTTCATGACCGCGCCGGACGGCACGTTTTATTCGACGCAAAAAGATCAGCCGGCGTCCGGCATGAAGGCCGCGCAGTATTGGGCCCTCGCCGATGCCGAGCGGCGCGCGATCGGGATCCCGCCGATCGATCACGGCGTCTACACCGATCAAAACGCCCGCGTCGCCGCGGCGTACGCGCGCGCGTGGGAAGCGACCGGCGATGCACGCTGGCTCGCGACCGCGGAGAAGACGATCGACGCGCTCCTCGCGTCGCGGCTCACGAAAGACGGCTGGGTCCTCCAGACCGCCAAGGGCGAAGCGATCGAGCACGACGCGCGCTACCGCCCGACCGACGAAGAGCCGCGTCCGTATTTGCAAGCGCAGGCCGAGATGGGCCTCGCGCTCGTGATGCTCCACGAGGCGACCGGCGAAGCGAAATATCGCGACGCCGCGATTCGCATCGGCAAGGCGACGCGCGTCACGCTCGAAGACGAAAAAGAAGGCGGCTTCTTCGCCACGACCGCGCGCGACACCGACGCGCTCGTGGCCCGCGACCAGCCGCTCGGGCCAAACGTGCAGACTGCACGCTTTTTCTTGCGCCTCGGCGCGCTCACGCACGACCCCGCGTGGAAAGAGAGCGCGCGCAAGACGCTCGCGGTCATCGGCGAACGCCAAATGAAAGGCGCGGGCCTGAGCGAGCAAGCGCTCTACGCGCGCGCGCTATACGAGCTGCTCGGCGGTTTCGTCGAGGTTTCGATCCTCGGTCCCGAAGGCGACGCGCGCAAAGCGCTTTGGAGCGCCGCCGCGCATCTCTACGCCCCGCGCAAGCTCGTCCACGAAGCTGCGCCCGGCGTCTATCCCGACCGCGGCCGCGCGACCGCGTACGTCTGCACGCCGAACGAATGCTCGAGCCCGATCTCGGATCCCGCAGGAATCGCGCCCGCCGTCGCGAAGCTCGAGAAGCTCGCCGCGAACGTCTGCGGCGGAAAGTGATTGCGGCTATCGTGGACGCGTGAGCGACGAGCACGTTCAGCGCCGAATCGGCACGACTCTGCGCGGAAAATATTTGCTCGAGCAAGTGCTCGGGATCGGCGCGATGGGCGCGGTCTTCGCGGCGACGCATCGCAACGGCATGCGCGTCGCGATCAAGCTGCTTCACCCGGAGATGTCGCGCGACGAGGACGTGCGGCGCCGCTTCGTGCGCGAGGGCTACATCGCGAATCGCGTGAAGCACCCGGGCGTCGTGCGCATCATCGACGACGACGTGGACGACGACGGCGTCGCGTTTCTCGTGATGGAGCTGCTCGAAGGTTGCACCCTCGACGCCGAGTGGGAGTCGAGCGGGCGCGTCGCCGCGGAGCGCGTCGGACACGTCGTCGTGCGTTTGCTCGACGTCCTCGCGGCGATCCACGCCGAAGGAATCGTTCACCGCGACGTGAAACCGGAGAACGTCTTTCTGACGAGCGACGGCGGCGTCAAAGTGCTCGACCTCGGCATCGCCCGCGTCGTCGAGTCGCGCACGCAGACGAAAATCGGCATTCTGATGGGAACGCCCGGCTTCGTCGCGCCCGAGCAAGCGCTCGGCAACATGCCTGCGATCGACGCGCGCACCGACGTGTTCTCGGTCGGCGCGCTCATGTTCGGCCTCTTGACCGGCGAGGTCATTCATCCGGGCGCGACGGCGATGGACCAGATGGTCGCCGCCGCGAGCCAGCACGCGCGCCCGCTCCGCCAGGTGTGGCCGGAAGCGTCTCCGGAGCTCGCGAACGTCGTCGACGTCGCGCTCGCGTTCGACAAAACGAAGCGCTGGCCGAGCGCCCTCGAGATGAAATCGGCGCTCGAGCAAGCGATGGCGATGCGCCCGGCGAGCACGCTCGTCGAGCCCGAAACGAGCGTGCCCTTTCTTCTCGTCCGCAAGTGACGGCTACGAAAACATTTCAGTCCTGCCAACTTCGTTCACGCCGGCCGTGGCTCGCGACGCGTGAAAACACGGTCGAATCAGCGCGGCGCGGCGCGTGCAGGACGGTTTGCATGAAGGCACTCGCACTTTTCTTCCTCGTGATGGTCGGCTGCTCGGCGGAGAGCACGTCGAGCTCGAGTCAATCGATCATCGGCGGCACGACCGACAGCGGAGACCCGTCGGTGGTTCTCCTCGGCGGCGGCGGCGTCTGGTGCACCGGCACGCTCATCGCGCCCGAGGTCGTCTTGACCGCCGCGCATTGCATCTCGGCGAAAAATAATTTCGTCTACTTCGGGCCGGCTTACCTCGGCGATGCAGGCGGCACCACGGCCGGCGTCGCGCGGAGCTACCAACATCCCGATTACGCGACGAACAAGAACGCCGACATCGGCATCGTGGTCCTCTCGACGCCGTCGGCGATTGCGCCGAGCGCGATCGACACGACGCCGCTCGTCGCGTCGGACGTCGGCGCGACGTTGCACGTCGTCGGCTTCGGCGACACCGCGAGCCCGGCCGAGCCCATGTTCACGAAGATGCAGGTCGACGTCCAGATCAGCTCGATCGACGCGAACGCGATCTACAGCGGACCGGCGATCTGCAGCGGCGACTCGGGCGGACCGGCGATGCTCATGGTGAACGGAACGCAGGTCGTGGCCGGTGTCACGTCGGGCCACTCGATTCAGGCGTGCGGCGGAACCGCCGGCTACGTGCGCGTCGATCTCTATGCAACGTGGATTCAGCAGCAGATCGATTTGGCGGAGGCCGACGCCGGAAGCGCCGACGCAGGCGACGCGGCGATCGACGGTGACGCGAGCGCGCCGGACGAAGCGGGCGCCGACGCGGGAGTCGGAGCGGAGCCGAGCGGCGAAGGAGACTCGTCCGGCGGCTGCGCGATGGCATCGTCGCCGCGCAAAGCGACGCCCGAGCTCGGCGTGCTCCTCGCGCTCGGCCTCGCCGTCGCTCGAAAGCGGCGCCGCAGCTGAGGTCTCACATTCGACCGCCGAAACCGATCTGGAGGCCCCCGCCCGGAAGCGGCGAGGCGTACGGCAAGATCGGCGGCGCGCTCGAAGGCTCGTGGTGCTTCGGCAGGAGCGACGTCAGCGCGAAGACCGATCCGAAACCGATGCCGCCGCCGATCGCCATGAGCGCGAACGTCATCGGCGCGTCGCACTTGTCGAGACACGCGAGACCTGGAAGCGCCATGCCCGCGATCCATCCGAGGTCGACGAGGTGCACGCGGAGCTCGCTCGGCCCGAGCCATTTCGCGGTCGCGATTCCGCCGGCGATACCCGCGAAGCCGCCGATCGCCGCGGTGATGCCGACGTCGCGGAGGCCCGCGCGATCGAAGGACGGATTCGGGTAGCCGGCCGGTCGCGACGCCGCGCCCGCGATGCTCCCGGCGAAGAGCCCGCCGAAGAGACCGGTCGTCGCGACCCACGCCGCTTCGCCGGGCGTCGCGTGCACGAAGCTCGCGGTCACGAGGCCGACGACGAGACCGGCGCTCGTGCCGCCGAACGTCCACGCGGCGTCTTTGGTGAACGTGTGAAACGACGACTCGGAGCGGTTGGCGAAATACTCGTTCAACGCGAGGCCCTCGCCGAGCCCGAGCAGCATGCCCGACGTGATCGTTTGCGGCACGCCGCGACGCCGGTGATACGCGATGTCGACGATCGTCGGCAGCACCGCGCCGATGCCCGCCGTCGCCGGCACCGCGATGAGCTCGACGAGCGAAGCCTTCGCGTAGACGTTGCTCGCCTGTCCGAGGCCGTCGAAAAAGACGCCCATCTCGGCGCCCCAGCCCATACTTGTAATATACAATAAACTCGTTTCGGCGGCGTCGCGCTTGGGAGGCGGAGGCGCGTCGTCTGCGAGCGCGTCGCCCCCGAAGGATGCGGTCGCAAAGGCGGCGAGCAGCGCGGCGCAGCGGACGGCTGACATCATCGTCAGCGAATGCGTTCGATGTTCGGGCGCGGCGGCTCGGGGCGCGGCGCGTCGTGACCGTGGTGCGTGACTTCGTACGTCGAGAGCGCGGCGACCATCAGCGCGGCGATGACGAGGAGCGCGATCTGCGCGCGGCTGGCCTCGGTGCGCGAGCGGAGATCGCGCGCGGCGGCTTTCACGTCGTCGCTCTTCTTCTCGTCGCCGGCGATGCGCGCCGTGCCCGCGCGAACCGACCGATAGTCGCCGGCCTCGAAGGCATCGACGAGCGTCGAGAGATCGGCGTCGTCCGGATAATTTTTCGAAAATTCAGCCAATCGCGATTCCGAGCTGCTTGCGGAGCTTGCCGTAGCGGTCGCTCGACACGAACGAGAGCAAGTCGTCCATGCGTTCTTGCGTGCGCTCTTTGTCCTCGAGATCGAAGACGCTCTGCGCCGCCATCAGATCGTTGGCGAGGAGAAGCCCCGCGCGCCACGCCGTGCGATCGACGCCGCTCGCCCAGCGCTGCAAGTTCGTGCGCCCGCCTTCTTCGACGAACCGCAAGAAGTGTCCGCGAAGCTGATCGATCGACGTCGGCTCCAAGATCGGCTCGATCGCTTTGGCGATCGGCACGACGACTTGCTTCGCGCGCTCGTTCATCGGCATGCTCGGATTTCCGATCGAGAGGGCAGCGAGAAAAATGTCCTCGAGATCGGCGATGCCGCCGCCCGCGTTGCTCGAGAAGAGCGCGCGCATGAACTCTTGCGCGCGGTGCTGCGCGAGATGCTTGCCCGCGATGAACGCGAGCTCGGCGGCGCTTCGTCCGGAGAGGGCTTTCCCGCCGATTTTCGTCGCAGGCGGCATCGCCGGCACGAGCTCCGCGGTGCCGTCGAAATCCGGATAGACGAAGAGCTGCGGCGGGTGCATTCCCAAAATCGCCGCCGCCCACGCGAAGCAGCGCACGGCTTGAATCGTCGAGAGCGCCGGGTCTTGTTTCTTCTCGGCCTCGAGCTTCTGCAATTGCTTGTCGCGCCGCAGCGCCGAGAGGCGTCCGACGAGCACCGCCGGCGCGACGACCGCGAAGATCTCTCCGACGAGCGGCTCCTCGTCCGGGTGGAGCAAGAGGCGCGACCACGCGTCGGCCGAGAGCGCCGCCTTCGGACGCACGAGCGCGGTCTCGCGAAATTTGTTGTAATGTGCACGTTCTTCGGGCGACGCCTGCCCGAGGAAGACGAGCGCGTGCGCGACGCACCACTTGCCGTCCTCTTCTTTTTTCTTTTCGTAGACGCGATAGAGCGTGTGGAGCGCAGCTTCGTCGCGCGGGTCGTGGCGGAGGCGCCGCTGGAGCTCGATCGGGTCGTCGTCCGGAACTTCCTTGGCGGTCACGCCGGAGAGATCGATGTCGACCGAGACGTTCGCCTGCGCCTCTTCGAGCGCCTTCTCGAGCTCGGCGACGCGCCGCTCGAGGAACGAGATGCGCTGCTGGAGCGCCCCCGAATCTTGTTTGAGCTGCAACGAAGCGCGCGGAGCTTCCTTGTCCTCCTCGCTCTCGTACATCTCCTTGATGACGACCTGGTGACGCGCCTCGTACGCCGATTGCAGCGCCTTCTCGAGCGAGCGCAGGCGCGCCTTGTCGAGGCCGAGCGAGTCGGCCATGCGATCGAGCTGCGCGCGCTCTTCTTGGGTGATGATGCCGTCCTCGATCACCTCGGCGAAGAGCTCCTCGTACATCATTTCGAGCTTGCCGAGCCGCACGTTGGCGGCCAGCTCGCCCGGCTCGAAAGACACGCGGTGCTCGAAATTTTCGTCGGTCATGGGTCCCCAATCTACCCAATTTCACGTGGACGTTACATTGCCCGAGTAGGCTTCTTCTCGATGGCACGCATTCTCGTGATCGAAGACGAGCGGGACCTGCAGCAGGTGCTCGCGTACAACCTGCGGCAGGCCGGTCACGACGTCGTGACGGCTTCGGGCGGGCAGGAGGGACTGCGTCTCGCGCGCGAAAATACGCCCGACCTCGTCCTGCTCGATTTGATGTTGCCGGATTTGCCGGGCACCGAGGTCTGCCGCGCGCTCAAGCGCGAGCCGGCGACGCAGGGCATCGCGGTCGTCATGGTGACGGCCAAGGGCGAGGAGATCGATCGCGTCGTCGGCTTCGAGCTCGGCGCGGACGATTACGTCGTCAAACCGTTCAGCGTGCGCGAGCTCTTGCTGCGCGTGCAGGCGATCCTGCGGCGGAGCTGGAGCGAGCACCCCGCCGCGCCGATGTTCGAGTTCGGGTGCCTCCGCGTCGACCGCGAAGCGCATCGCGTCTGGGTCAGCGAAAAAGAAGTCGAGCTCACGGCGCTCGAGTTCAAATTGCTCGCGACGCTCCACGACCGGCGCAACCGCGTGCAGACGCGCGGCGCGCTCTTGAGCGACGTCTGGGGAATCGACGCCGACATCACGACGCGCACGGTCGACACGCACGTCAAACGCCTTCGCGAAAAGCTCGGCGAAGCGGGCGAGTACATCGAGACCGTGCGCGGCGTCGGCTACCGCTTCGCCGACGCGCCTGCGAAGTGAGCGCTCCTCAGAACGTGCACTGAGAGAGAGGCAGACCGTTGTCCGGGCAGCACGCGTGGAGCGTGACGTTGCCGGTGATGTTGAAATTGACGTCCTTGTTGATGTCCTGCCCGCCGTCGCTGAGCATCCCGCCGTCGTTCACGTTGCCCCAATAGCCCCAGTAAAAGAGGCTCGCGTTCGCGGTGTCGCCGTGGAGGGCGACCGATGCGTCCGGATCGAACGCATAGGTTTGCGCCGTGCCGATGTTCGGCCCCGCGTCGTTGACGGTGACGTTGCACCAACCGAGGTAGTCCTGGATGGTGAGCGTCAGCTGGTTCGACGTAGCGTCGGTCGCGGCGTCGCCGGTCGAGCCGTCGGACGTCGAGCCGTCGGTCTTCGAGCTGTCCGGTTGCGTCGTGTCGTTCGACGCATCGGACGTTCCGCCGTCGTCAGTCGACGATCCCGAGCTGCAGGCCGCCGCGATCGCGAGGGATGAAAAAACGGCACCAAGAAAGAAGATTCGCTTCATGCGCCGATCCTTGCACGCGGCGTTGGCGATGGGCAAGTCGTGATAGCCTTTTCGAATGGGCGCTTTGCGCGTCGTCGCGTTTCTTGCACTTGCTTCGTGCGCGGAGATTTCGGGGCTGTCGCAGCTCGGTACCGACGACGGCGCCGCTCCGGCGGACGTCGCGACGCTCGACGCGCCCGCGGACAACGTGCCGCCGGCGCTCGAGGCCGGTCACGAAGCCGACGCGTCGCCGAGCGACTCGGCCGGCCCGGCGCTGACGTATTGCAATACGCTCGGCACCGCCAATTTGTTTTGTGCGGACTTCGACGAGCAGTCCGTGACGGACGCTTACGTGAACGGCGTGCTGCAAAGCTGGACGAGCGTGAGCTCGCCGCCGCCTTCGCTGACGACCGCGCAGCATACGTCCGGCGCGCAGTCGGGCCTGTTCGACGGCGCGAGCGACGAGATGCTCGGCTTCGCGATGCTGGGCATGGTGGGGTCGACCACGAGCTTCGGCGTCAGCATGAACGTTCGCAACGAGACGATGCCGGCGACGGGCGACAACCAGATCCTCACGGTCCAAGTCACGCAGGGCTACACGCTGATCTTCGCGCTCCGGCCGTCGAGCAACGCCGTGTCCTTTCAGGTGAACGAGATCTATTCGACCGACGCCGGGCAGCAGACGATGTCGCACAAGCCGGCCGGGACGGTCCCGAACGCCGCGTGGCAAAAGCTCCAGCTGTCGATCTCGAGCACGTCGGTCACCGTGATGTTCGGGTCGATCGCGACGCAGTTCACTCGCGCGATCACCGGCACGAATGAATTCGCGATGGCCGCGGGCTGGAGCGTGGCGGGCTGGAGCGGCGAGCTCGACGACGTGATCGTCGCGATCAACTGATCAACTGGTAGAGTGCGGCCGTGGCATCCGACGATCCCGACGAGCGAGCGCGCGAGCGCGTCGGCACCGTCCTCAACGACAAGTGGACGCTCGAGCGGCTGATCGGAATCGGCGGGATGGCCGCGGTCTACGCAGGCCTGCATCGAAACGGCGCGCGCGCGGCGATCAAGGTGCTGCATCCGGCGTACGCGCGGCGAAAAGAAATTCGCGAGCGCTTCCTCCGCGAAGGTTACGCCGCGAACCGCGTGAATCACTCGGGCGTCGTGAAGGTGCTCGACGACGACGTGATGGAGTCGGGACCCGACGAGGGCGGCGCGTTCCTCGTGATGGAGCTGCTCGAAGGGCAGTCCATCGAGGATCGCCTCGATCGCGGGCCGCCGATCGGCGAAGGCGAGCTCCTCTCGATCGTGCGCGCGGTGCTCGACGTGCTCGATTCGGCGCACAAAGCGGGCGTCGTTCACCGCGATCTCAAGCCGGAAAATTTGTTTCTCGCGCGCGACCCCGACAAGCCGACCGCGCCGCCGAAGATCAAGATCCTCGACTTCGGTCTGGCGCGGATCATGGAGGGCGGCGGCGGTCGCACGATGGCCGGCATCGCGATCGGGACGCCGTCGTACATGCCGCCGGAGCAGGCCGCCGGTCGCGTCCACGATATCGACGCGCGGTCGGATTTGTTCGCGCTCGGCGCGTCGGCGTTTCGCATCCTCGCGAATCGCACGGTGCACCCGGCCGACGGTGCGATCGCGATCTGCGCGCGCATGGCGAAGGAGCCCGCGCCGCCGCTCCGCTCGATCGCGCCGAACGTCTCGGAGAAGACCGCCGCCGTCATCGATCGCGCGCTCGAGTTCGCGCGCGAGGACCGCTGGCAGAGCGCCGCCGAAATGCGCGCCGCAGTCGACGACGCGATCGCATCGCTCGGCGGCGACGTGATCGAAATCGAAAGCGGAATGATCGAGGTGTCTGCGGAGCCGCCGGCGGCACGTCGCGAGCGAGCGCCGTCTGCGGAGCCCGCGGCCGAGCGCTCTCCGCGCCCCGAGCGTGTGTCGCGAGATTCGCCGCCGCCGCCCGCGCCGCGCAAGACGAGCTCGTCCTTTCTCTTGTGGATCCTCATCTTCGTGGCGCTCGGCGTGCTGGCGAAGCTCGGCTGGGATCGTTACGGGCCGAGCGCGTCGATCGCGGGCGAGACGCCCGACGCGGCGCCCGCGGTCACGTCGGTTCCCGAGACGGCCGCGGTTCCCGAAGCCGCGGCACCGCCCGTCGTCGTTTTCGACGCGCACGTCGAGCCTGAGGTCGTCGAAGACGCGTCGGTCGACGCGCCCGCCGTGCTCGAGGCTCCAGACGCTTCAGCCGACGCCGCGATCGCCGACGCCGCGCTCGACGCCGAAGCATTGGACGCGGCCGAGCCCGCCGTCGTCGTTCACGACGCCGGCGCTCACGTTCACCACCGCGACGGCGGGCCCCACCATCACATCCACACGACCCACCACACGCATCATCACTGAGTTTGAGCGCTATACTGAAGCATGCGTCTTCGCTTCGTTCTCGTCTGTTTGATCGTGGCGGCTTGCGGTGGCGACGACAACGTCTCGGTCTTCGACGCGGGCGGTGACGGAGACGCGAGCATCACGCCGTTCGACGGCGGCTTCGAAGCGAGCGGCGGCGACGGCGCGCCTTCGACCTTCACCGACTTCGGCGATCCGATCGTCGTCGCGGGCGACGCGGGACCGAGCGCGCCGAGCAACGCGCAGCAGCTCTTCGGCGATTCCGACGCAGGCGCGCCGAGCGGCGGTCCGTGTCTCGTCGAGCCCGAGGTCGGCTCGCTCTATCCGCACAACTGGCTGCGCCCGCGTTTCCGTTTCGTCGCGAGCGCCGGCGAGAACCTCTTCGAGATCCGCCTCCACGCGCCGAACCAGACGAAAGACCTTCTCGTCTATACGACCGAGACGAGCTGGACGATGCCCAAGGCGATGTGGGATCTCGTTCGCGATCACTCGAACGACATGCCTTTGACGCTCACGGTGCGCGGCGGCGCGTTCGACGGCACGAACCTCACCAACGTCGCGCTCGGCTCGAACGGCACGATCGGCATCGCGCCCGTCGACGCGCCCGGCAGCATCGTCTACTGGTTCACCGACGGTTACAGCGGCGCGATCGGCCTCAACGGATTTTCGGTCGGCGACGAATCGGTCGTGAGCGCGTTGACCACGCCGCAAGTCCAAGAGCAGAGCATCAGCTGCATGGGCTGCCACACCGGCACGCCCGACGGCGCGAGCGTCGTCATCTCCACGACGAACGGCGGCTGGGGCAACATGCTCGCGAGCGTCGACCCGGGCGACGGCGGCGCGGCCGGCGTGGTACCAAGTTACGCTGGTAACGCGGGGCTCGCCGCGCTCCTCGCGGGCCCGCTCGGCATCTCGACGATCTCGAAGGCGCACTGGCAGACCGGCGACCGCGTCGTCGTCGCGAGCAACAACACCGACCTCCAGTGGATCGACGTCGAAGCGACGAGCGCCGCGAACGCGCGCGGAACGATCGCGCGAAACGGCACGCAAACGCCGGGCGCGCTCGCGGGCTCGCCGTCCTTCAGTCACGATGGCAACACGATCGTCTACACGGCGACCAACCACACCGCCGACGGCCGTCTCGGCGGCTACTACCTCGACACCGACGACACCGGCTCGCGCGCCGATCTCTACACCGTGCCCTTCGCCAATCGCGCCGGCGGAACGATCGCTCCGGTCGCCGGCGCGTCGGACCCGAACGTCCAAGAATTTTATCCGTCGTACTCGCCCGACGACGCGCTCATCGCGTTCGCCGAAGCGCCGAACGACAAGAACATGTACAACCAGCCGCTCGCGGAGGTGTACGTGATCCCGGCGGGCGGCGGCACCGCGACGCGCCTCGCCGCCAACGATCCGCCGTCGTGCTCGGGCGTCGCGAGCCCCGGCGTCACCAACACGTGGCCCAAGTGGGCGCCGAGCGTCGGCACCGCGTCGGGCGGCCGCAGCTTCTATTGGATCGTCTTCAGCTCGACGCGCATCGGCGCGCTGCCTCAGCTCTTCATCACGCCGGTGGTGGTCAGCAATGGTTCCATCCAGACGTACGCGTCGCTCTACTTGTGGAATCAGCCGGCAAATCAGGGCAACCACACGCCCGCGTGGGACTACTTCAAGATCTCGTCGCCGCCGCCCAACTGACGCCTCGAGCGCGAGGGCAAGGCTTTTGGGCTTTCTCCGCGCGTCATGTGTACAATGTCCACTGTGCAAGCGAGCGCCAAGAACGACGCCGCTTCCGCGCACGGTCGCACGTTCGAGCGCATCGCGGAGGTTCGGAAGCTCGCCGGCCGAAAAGTGCCGACGGCGATCGTTCACGCGTTCGGCCCGGGCGGCGCCGAGGTCGCCGTGCTCGAGCGCTACGCCGCAGCGACCGGTGCCGAGGCACTCGACCGACTCGAAAAAGACGCGCGCATCGCGATGTCGCTTCGCCATCCGAACCTCGCCGCGGTGCGCGACGTCTGGCGCGAGAACGGCGAGCTCTGCATCGCGAGCGAATGGGTCGAGGGCGAGACGCTCGAGGAGCTGCGCAAGCTCGCCGCGGGCGGAAAAGAGCTCACGATCGAGGTGGGCGTTCGCGTCATCGTCGATTTGCTCGGCGCGCTGAGCGCGCTCCACACGCTCGGAGCGGGCGCCCTCGCCCACGGCGACGTGACGCCGCTCACGGCGATCGTCGGCTTCGACGGCGCGACGCGTCTCGTTCGGCCGTATCGCGGGCACGTGGCCGCGAAGCTCGCCGACGGCGACTGGTTTTCGTACGCCGCGCCCGAGGTCTGCAAAGGGGGGCCTGCCGATTCGCGCGCCGATTTGTATTCGGTCGGCGTCATCCTCTGGGAGACGCTCTCGCGGCGGAAGCTCTTTCCGAAAGCGACGCGCGAGGGACGCGCGGCGCGCACGCTTCCCGTCGGAAAGCCGACTGCGCCGGTCGACGCCGCTTGGGCCGCGCCGCTCGCGACGGTCGCCGAGCGCGCGCTCGCCAACGATCCGGCTGCGCGTTACACGTCGGCCGCCGAGATGGCCGCGGCGGTGCGGCTCGCGGTTCGTTCGAAGCTCGCGATGCCACCGCGTGTCGCTGCCGCCGTCGACAAGCTCGCGGGCGACAAAATTCTTTCGCGCCGAATGGCCAACGCGCTTCCGGAGGTCGACACGAGCGCGCGCGTCTCCGGCCGGCCGTCGCGCCCGTCGCTTCCGCCGCAAGCGATCGCGGCGCTCTCGAAGATTCGTCCCTCGTCGCGTCCGCCGGGCTCGCCCGATCCGAAGGCCAAAGCCGCGATGCCGCCGGTGCCGAAGGCGCCGCCGCTTCCCGCGATCGAACCGCCGCCGCCGCCAGCGCCGACGCTCGAGCGTCCGCACACCGGCCCGCGTCCGTTCGCGCCCGCGCTCGATCTCTCGCCGCCGCCGCCGCGCGCGGCGCACGACAGCATCTCCGATGAGGACAGGGACGGTCCGACCAAAGTTCGCACCGTGCCGCCCGAGGTCCTCGCCGAGCTCATGGGCAAGCCGGCGAAGCCTCCGCCGCCCGCGCCGAAAGCGGAAGCGATCTCACTCGACGACGCGCTCCTCGAAGCGGTTCCGAGCGCGCCCGCGCCGACGCCGCCGCCCGCGGTCACGCCCGCTCTCACACCGGCCGGCGTGCCGCCGAAGTCGCGCAGCCGCGCGCTCGTCATCGCGGTCGCCGTCCTCGTCAGCCTGATCGCCCTCGCCGCGATCGTCGCGGTCGGCGGCTCGAGCTCCAAGCCGACGGACCACGCGACGAAAAAAACCACCGCCACGACCCCGTCGACTGCGACCGCCACGGCAACCGCCACGGCGACGCCGATGGCGACGGTGACCGCGACGGCCACGGCGACGGCGACGCCCACGGCAATGCCGACCGCCACGCCCGAGGACTCCTCGACCGGCGAGCCGAGCCCGACGCAAGCCGCGCCCGCCGAATCGCACCACCCGCACGCCCGCCCGCGACCGACGTACGACCCGATGGGGATCTGATGCGAACGACTCTCTTGACGACCGTCCTCTGCGCCGCGCTCCTCTCGGCCGGTTCCGCGCGCGCCGCGGGCGTCGACCCCGCCAACGCCACCGCCGTCGAGCGCGAGCAAGCCCAAGCGCACTTCCTCAAAGGCAAGACCGCTTTCGAGTCGAACGACATGACGACCGCGCTCGAGCAGTTCCGCGCGTCGCTCGAGATCGTCGCTTCGCCGAACGCGCGTCTCTACGTCGCGCGCACGCTCCGCGAGCTCGGGCGACTCGTCGAAGCGTACGAAGAGTTCGGACGCACCGCCGCCGAAGCGAAAGAGCACGAGCGCGAAGACGGCCGCTACGGAAAAGCCGCGCAAGCCGCGCTCGCGGAGCGCGCGTCGATCGCGCCGCAGATCGCGTTCGTGAAGCTCACGATCAAAGACGCGAACGACGCGACGACGGTGAACGTGCAGGGGAGCCCGCTCGTGCGCGCCGGGTGGACCGATCCGGTTCCGGTCAAGCCCGGCGACGTCGAGATCGAGGTCGTGACGCCCGGGGTCCTCCCGATCCGCAAGACGGTCAGCGTGCGCGCGGGCAAACAGATGCCGCTCGAGGTCGACGCGATGGCGCCCGGCGGCGGCGCGCTCGGCGGAACGGGCGGCCCACCCGGCCCGACGGTGGCGACCGCGCCCGAGACGAGCGACGCGCACGCGGGTCGACACTGGATGCTCCCGGCCGCAATCGCCGGCGCGGGCGTCGGCGTGCTCGGGATGATCATCTTCACCGCCGCGGGCGTCGCGTCGAACAACACCTACTCCGATTTGCAAAAACAGTGCGGCGCCGGTCCGTGCCCGGCGTCGCTCTCCGGCGAAGTCTCGCGCGGCAAGACCGAGCAAGCCGTCGCCAACACCGGCCTCGTCTTCGGCATCCTCGGGCTCGCAGCCGGCGCAGCGCTCTTCACGCTCTGGGTCCTCCCGCACAAGCACGCGTCCGCGTCGGCGTCGCTCCTCGTCGGACCTGGCTCGCTCGGACTCGCCGGCACCTTCTGATATGCATGAGCGGATGAGGCGTCCGCTCCTCGCCGCCGCGCTCCTCCTCGCATCGTCCTCGGCCTTCGCGGAAGACTCGATCTTGAAGCAGCCCGGCCAGCACCCGGACTATTTCGCCGAGCTCGAAGTGCACGGCCTCGTCGCCTACGGCGGCGGCCCGCTCCTCATCGGCCGCTACCCGCTCGTCGGTTTCGGCCCGGGCTTTCACGCGAATTTCCGCATCCTCAAGAACGGCTTCATCCCGTCGCTCAACGACAACGTCGCGATCGGCGTCGGCGCCGAGCTCGTCTTCGACACCGACAACGCGGTCCACCTCGTCACGCCGATTTTCCTCCAGTGGAATTTCTGGATCACGAAGCACTGGTCGGTCCTCGGCGAGCCCGGCGTCGCGATCGCCTTTCCGCTGAGCACGCCGCGCGGTCCCGAGCCGGTGTTCCTCACGCCGGCGCTCTCGGTCGGCGCGCGATACAATTTCAACGACCACGTCACGCTGCTGATGCGCCTCGGCTTCCCGGTGTCGAGCGTGGGCGTTTCATTCTTTTTGTGACCAACCGATTTCGCGCGCGGTCGTCGGACCGACCGCGAGATCGTCGAGCGTGTCGAGGACGACCTCTTCGCTCGGCGAGATCGGCCGGCCGCGCGCCATGATTTCGACGAACCGCTGCGGGTACCTCGGCACGAGATCGGGCTCGGCGAGGCCGTCGGGGATCGTCGCGCGCCCGCTCTCGTCGTAGTGATCGGTCGCGTCGAGCGTGTGAAAGAGCTCGTGCGCGATGACCGAGAGCGCGAAGTCGACGGTCCTCTCGTCCAAGTCGACTGTGACGGTGCCGATGCGCCCGCCTTGTTCGCTCGCGCCTTCGATCATGTGCTTCTTGCTTCGCGGAGGCTGCGCGGTCACGTAGATGCGCGAGTCGGCCGCGTCGACCGAGAACGCGCCGCGCGCGTCGACGTCGCTCGCCCAGCGGTGCAGGTCCCACGTGTGGCGCGCGAGGTCGATGATGCCGTCGCCGCGCGGCGCGGGCGGTGGCGGCACGCCGTCGATCGGCCCGTAAAATGTGAACGAGAAAGGCTTGGGCGCCGACGGCCTGTAACGATGGAGCTCGGCGGCGAGTCGATCTTCGAGCGCCGGCGCGCGCTCACGGAGCGCGTCGATCGCGCTCGGTGCGACCGGACCGTCGCGCAAGACGACGACCGCGATCGAAAGCGTGTGGTCCCATGCTTTTCGCGCGTGCCGCGCGTGGACGTCGTGCCAGGCGTAGAGCACGACGACGAGCAGAATCGACGTGAGCACCGCGAGGCGTGCGTGGTAGAAGCGGCCTCGCTGCGCCATCGCGTTCATTCTACAATGAGCCGATGACGAAGCTCGGCGCCGCCCGATTCGCCGTGGGGCCAGGTCTTTCATTCTTTTTGTGAGGCGGCTGCCAGCTTTTCATTCACCTCGAGGAGCCGAGAACGCGCAGCCGGGACGATCCTGGAGTCGGGGTACTCGAGCACTGCCAGATAGGCTGCGAGCGCCGAGCGATAAGCAGCGGGCTCGCTCGTGCCGCGTGCGAGCTCGAGCTCACCGATCGCAAATTCCGCGAGCGGGACGTACACGGAGTCTGGGTGTCGTTGAACGAGCTCCGCATATCGGCGCTCGGCGCCGGCGTTGTCGCGAATCGCTTCGTCTTCGATGCCCAGGTAATACAGCACCGCATCGGTGTCTTCGTAGGCCGGCGCCTCACGCAGAACGGTTTCGTACTGCAGGATCGCGGCGCGCGACGCGCCCTCGACTCCGAGCTTACGCAGTTGAACGTAGGCCTCCGCGAGTCTGTCGTGGACCGTGGCTGGCGCCGGCTGGGCGGCGCCTGCGAGATATTGTTCGAGACGCTGTCGCTCGTTTTCGAGCGCCGCGAACGCCCGACGTGTCGGCCGCGGCCGCGTGTCGCGCAGCTCCATGATGGGCGGCAGGGGCGTCGCTTTCACGCGGACCGGCGCGGCCCGAATCGACGTCGATGGGGCTGGCAGCGGTTGGATTGGCTCGACCGCGGGGCGCGCGTCCGCGGCGGCGCACCCAACGATCACGACCCAGACCATCCAGCGCATCCTTCGTCGGACGGTCTGCTGACAGAAGTTCTTGGGTTCGCCGGGCGTCTCGATTCACCAGGCGCGCTAGACTGCGGGCATGAGGACCATTGGCGCTCGTCTGGGTGCGCTCCTGCTCGGAGTCGCGATCGCCGGCAGTGCGCTCGCCGATCCACAGACGATCAAAATCGGGACGCTCGCGCCGCCCGATTCGCCTTGGGGCCACGTCTTCAAAGTATGGAAGCGCGCGGTCTCGGAGCGCTCGTCGGGCGCGATCGACCTTCAGTTTTTTTGGAACGGCCAGCAAGGCGACGATCGCGCGATGGTCGGAAAGATCCGCACCGGCCAGCTCGACGGCGCCACGCTCGCGGGCGCGGGGCTCGGCGAAATCGATCGCCAGGTGCTCGTCCTCCAACTCCCTGGGCTCTTTCGCGAGTGGAGCAAGCTCGACGCCGCGCGCGCCGACATGCACGCGCGCTTCGACGCGTCGTTCGAGCGCCAGGGTTTTCAAGTTCTCGGTTGGGGCGACGTCGGCCGCGCGCACACGATGAGCAAAGGCTTCGCCGTGCGCGTGCCGAGCGACGTGAAGCATCGACGCACGCTCTACCTGCCCGGCGATCCGATCGCGCCGGTCGTATTTTCGCTCATCGGCGACGTGACGCCGCGCCAAGTCGCCGTGCCCGAAATTCTACCGGGCCTCACGAGCGGCTCGATCGACTTGCTCACCGCGCCGCCGCTCGTGGCCGAGCAGCTGCAGTGGGCGAGCCGGCTCGACACCATCGGCGAGGACGTCGCCGGCATCGGCATCGGCGCGCTCGTCTTCTCGACCGCGCGCTATCGCGCGATCCCGGCCGACGCCAAAGCGATCCTCGCCGACACGGGACGCGTCGCGAGCGAAGCGCTCACGCGCCGCATCCGCGCCGAGGACGACGCTGCGCTCGTGCGCCTCGAGGGCCGCATGACGCACTACGCGCTCACCGCTTCGCAGAAAGCCGAGTGGGAAAAGCTCTTCGTCGACACCGCGCGCCATCTCCGCGGCGCGGTCTTCGACGCCGCGACGTTCGACGAAGCCGTGCGTCACCGCTAGCGCTCGACGAGCCCGGCCGCGCCCATGCCGCCGCCGATGCACATCGTGACGATCGCGCGCTTGCCTTTGCGCCGGCGAAGCTCGTGGGCCGCGGTCGCGACGAGCTTGGCGCCCGTGCATCCCAATGGGTGACCGAGCGCGATCGCGCCGCCGTTGACGTTGAGCTTCTCCGCCGGGATGCCCAATTCGCGTGCACAATACACGGATTGGCTCGCGAAGGCCTCGTTCATTTCGATGAGATCGACGTCGGCGAGCGTGAGCTTCGTCTTCGCGAGGAGCTTCTTCACAGCGGGGAGCGGGCCGATGCCCATGATCGCCGGGTCGACGCCGACGCTCACGAACGCGCGGAAATGCACGAGCGGCTCGAGGCCGAGCTCTTTCGCCTTGTCTGCCGTCATCACGAGCGACGCCGCGGCGCCGTCGGAGAGCGGCGAGCTGTTGCCGGCGGTGACCCAGCCGGTCTGCGTGAACGCAGGCTTGAGCGCCGCGAGGCCTTCTTTCGTCGTGTCGGGGCGGGGGAGCTCGTCGCGCACGAAATCGAATTCGACGCGTTTGTCGCCGTCGTATTTCACGCCCTTCACCGGGACGATCTCTTCGGCGAAGCGCTTGGCTTCGATCGCCGCGGTCGCTTTCTTTTGGCTGCCGAGCGCGAACTCGTCTTGCTGCTCGCGCGTGATGCCGAATTTCTTCGCGACGTTTTCGGCGGTGATGCCCATCGGCGTGTAGACGTCGGGGCAGTCGCGCATCGCGCGCGGCGAGGCCGATAGCTTGTTGCCGGTCATCGGCACCATCGACATCGACTCGACACCGCCCGCGAGGACGATGTCGTAGCTGCCGAACGCGACCGAGCTCGCCGCGATCGCGATCGCTTGGAGGCCGCTCGAGCAAAAACGGTTGATCGTCATCGCGCTCGTTTCGATCGGGAGGCCCCCGAGCAGCGCGGCGACGCGCGCGACGTTGAGGCCTTGCTCGCCCTCGGGCATCGCGCAGCCGAGGACGACGTCCTCGATCATTTCGGGCTTCACCTGCGGCACGCGCGCGAGCAAGCCCGCGATCACCTCGCCGGCGAGCTCGTCCGGACGCTTTTGCGCGAGCGAGCCCTTCAGCGCGCGGCCGACGGCCGAGCGAACCGCTTCCACGATGACGACGTCTTTCATGGGTGAGGACGATAGTGCCGCTGGCGCCGGACGCAAGCCGCCGCGTTGAGAGGACGCACGCACGCCGCGAACGCGTCCGCGTCGAGCGTGTTCAGCACCTCGGCCGCGCGTAGGCCGGCGCGCTGCGCCATCAAGACCCCCCAGCGAACGTTCGCGAGCTCGCGGGTCGCGTGCGCGTCGACCGAGATCACGAACAGAATGCCGCGCGCGTGCGCGCGCTTCGCCCACTCGGGCGCCATGTCGAGACGAAACGAGTCGCCGTTGAGCTCGATCGCCACGCGCGACTCGGCCGCCACGTCGAGGATCGCTTCGACGTCGCACGCGACCGGCGGCCGATGAAGCAAGATGCGCCCGAGCGCGTGCCCCCAAATCTTGAAGAGCGGGTGACGCATCGCTCGAATGATTCGCTCGGTCGTCGCGCGCGCGTCGAGGTGATAGCGGTTGTGAATGCTCGCGACGATGACGTCGAGCTGCTCGAGGATCTCGTCGGGATAATCGAGCGCCCCGTCGCGAAGGATGTCCGACTCGGTGCCGCGCAAGATGCGAATGCCCACTTTTTCCTGGGCCTCCGCGATGGCGTCCCACTGCCGCGCGAGCCGGTCGATCTCGACGCCGTTCGCGTAAAACGCGGTCGGCGAGTGATCGGTGATCGTGATGAACTCCATCCCGAGCGCTTCGGCGGCCTGCGCCATCGCGAGGACCGTGTCCTTGCCGTCGGAGAAATCGGTGTGGCAGTGGACCATGCCGCGAATGTCCGAGACCTCGACGAGCTTCGGGATGCGGTGGGCGCGAGCGAGCGCGATTTCGCCGTTGCCGTCGCGCATCGGGGGTGGGACCCATTGCATCCCAGCGTTCGCGTAGACCTCTTCTTCGGTTCGGCCTCGGAGCTCGCCGAGCGCGGCGACGTGCGCGTCGGACCCGGTGAGCCGAACGAGCGCGACCGCGTGCTCGCGCGGCGGCGCGGTGTGGAGCTCGACCCGGACGCCCTCGGCGGTGCGGCCCGAACCGACCTTGCGAAACTTCGCGAAGCGCGCGGCGATCGGCTCGGGCGCGTCGGTTGCGGCGAGAAAATCGATCGCGTCGATCACCTCGAGCCCGCGCCGCACTTGACCGACGACCTCGACCTCGCCGCCCACGTGCGCGATCACGTCGGCCGCGAGATCGGCGGCCCGCCGCAAGACCATTCGCCCGCGCTGCTGCGCACGCAGATCCATTTCTCGCAAGATGCGCGCTTCGGTCTTTTCGGTGAAGCCTGGCAGCTCGCGCAGCGTCCCGCGCTTGGCCGCGTCGACGAGCGCGTCGACGTCGCGGATGCCGGCGGCGCTGAGCGTCGCGACGGCGCGCTTGCCGAGCTTCGGACCGCGGGCGAGCGCGAGCGCGCCCTCGGGCAGGTCCGCGCGCAGCGACTCGAGAAACTTCGACGTGCCGCTCACGCGAATCTCCTCGATGATCGACGCGAGCCGCGTGCCGATGCCCGGGATTTCGGTGAGCCGTCCCTCGTCGACGAAACGCGGCAGGTCCCCGCGAAATGCTTCGATCGCGTCCGCGCCTCGTTCGTACGCCGCGACGCGATGCGTATTTTCTCCGCGCATGCGAAGCCCGGCCGCGATCTCGCGCAGTGCCTCGGCCACGGTCTCGTCGAGCTCGGCCACGCTCGGATCGAAGCACTCGCCGTGCCCGACGGCGATGCTAGAGTCGGCGCATGAACAAGCTCTTCCTTTTCGTAACCGTTGGGGCAGCGCTCTGCGCCGCATACGCGTGCGGCGGACAAACGGGCGACGGTGGCGACGCGGGCGACGCGGGCGGCGGCGACGTCGCCGTCGACGTGAAGCCGGACGTCTCGCAAAAAGACGGCGGCGGACCCGACGTCGCGCAAGACGCCGATGCGGCGCCGCCGACTGACGCAGGCCCGACGCCTCCGCCGCCGCCCGACGGTGGCGCGCCGACGAGCAACGTCCTCACGTTCGCGATCCAGACCGTTTCCCTCGGCGAAGCGGATCGCGCCGGCACGCCGTCGCCGAGCGCGTGGAAAAATTACGGCTACGACGTCGACGGCCTCGTGACGACGTCGAGCGACACCAACGTCTGCACGCTTCACACGGGCGCGCCGAAAGCAAACCAGGCCGACGGCACGGGCGGCATCGACAACGCGTGGGGCGCGGTGCTCTTGCCGATCCTCGAGACGGCGGCGAGCCTGCCGACGCCGTCGGCGACCGAGTCCGCCGCGATCGACTCCGGCATTTGGACGATGCAAATCCAAGTCACCGGGCTGTCCGACGATCCGCAGCAAAACGCGCTCGGTCTCTCCTCGCAAATCTTCTTGAGCGGTCAGTACCCGAGCGGAACGCCGGCATTCGACATGACGACGGATTGGCCCGTGCTCTCGACCTCGGTCGTCGACGGCCAAACGATCGCGAGCGGGTCGACCGTGAAATTCGCGTCGTCGTACGTGTCGAATGGCACGTTCGTGAGCGGCGCCGGGCCGGGCGTGCTCGTCTTCACGCTCAGCTTCGGCGGCGCGGCGCTACCCATCACGATTCACGACGCCGTCCTCACGTTCGACCACGTCGATCACGCCGACGCCGCCGACGGCACGATCTCGGGCGTGATCGACACGCAAGAGTTCATCGACACGATGCAAGTCGTCGCCGGCACGATCTCGCAGTCGCTCTGCGGCTCCGCGTTCGACGGCATCGCCGAACAACTTCGCCAGGCCCAAGACATCCTCCAAGACGGGACGAACACGGCCGGCGTCTCTTGCGACGGGATTTCGATCGGCCTCGGTTTCACGGCGAAGCTCGTCGCGAATCCGACCACCGTGGTGCAGGCCCCGCCGCCGCCGCCCAATCCGTGCGGCGACTGAGACGCGCGATCGAAGCGATCGCATGCGATCGTCGCGATCGGCGGCGGATGGAAAAATCCGCTGGATTTCTCGTCGTTCGCATTGGCCGGCGGCTTGCACTCTGATTGCTCATGGATCGCATCGCGGGGAAATACGATCTCGTCCGGCTGATTGGGCGCGGCGGCATGGGCTCGGTCTGGGAGGCGCGGCACGCGACGCTCGGCACGCGCGTCGCGATCAAATTCATCGAGGCCGATCTCGCGCGGAACGGCGAGCTGCGGCGGAGATTCGAGATCGAGGCGCGCGCGGCGGCGTCGCTCGAGTCGCGCTACGTGCTCCGCGTCCACGATCACGGCATCACCGACGACGACCGCCCGTTCATCGTGATGGAGCACCTCGTCGGCGAGTCGCTCGCAGCGCGCGCCTCCCGCGGCCCGATGGCGCTCGCCGACGTCGCGAGCGTCGTCCAGCAAGTCGCGCGCGGTCTCGCGCAAGCGCACGAGCGCGGCATCGTCCACCGCGATCTCAAGCTCGAAAATATTTTCCTCTCGCACACCGACGACGAAGAGGTCGCGAAGGTCGTCGACTTCGGAATCGCGAAGGTCTCGCCTCGTCACTATCTGGAAGCGAGCGAAGCGACGACGACGCGCAGCGGGACGCTCCTCGGTACGCCGTTCTACATGTCGCCCGAGCAGGCGCGCGGCTTGACCATCGATCACCGAAGCGACTTGTGGTCGCTCGGCGTCATCGTCTTTCGCTGCGTCCTCGGGCGGTTTCCGTTCGAAGGCAGCTCGATCGGCGATTTGCTCGTCAAGATTTGTGTCGAGCGTTCGATCCTTCCGAGCGAAATCGATCCGTCGCTGCCGCCGGCGTTCGATGCGTGGATGCAGTGCGCGCTCGCTCGCGATCCGGCGCTTCGGTTCGCGTCGGCGCGGACGATGGCGGATGCGCTTTCGGCGCTCGCGGGTGTCGAGCCGCGATCGTGGCGCGCGCCGGCGGCGCTCGAGCTCGCCAAGACCGTGCCTTCGTTGCCGCCCGTCGCGCTGCCGACGCCGGTGGGCGCGTACGCGACGGTGCCGCCGCCGAAGCCGAAGTCTCGGTGGGCGACGGGCCTCGCGGTGCTCGCGGCGGTCGCGGGTTTCACGATCGGAAGCTGGCGCGTGGCGCACGTCGCCGACCACCCCGTCGCCGCGTCGAGCCCGCCGCCGGCCATCACGGAGCCGATCGTGTCGGCGAGCGCGTCGGCGAGCGCGGCGCCCGTCGTGCCGGTCGCGTCGGCGACACCTGCGCCGGCGCGCGTGCGCGAGAAACCGGTGCACCGCCGTGACATCCTCCTCGAGCGGTGAGCGGCGTCACACTCGCGGTCCCTCGCGCGACGAAGGGACATGCGAGCGTGGATCCTCGGCGCGATGATCATCGCGTGTCACGAGCCGGCGGCGATCACCGCCGAGCGTGACGCGAGCGCGCCGGCGATCGCCGATGCGCCGCACGCGCCGCCGGCGCCGTCCGACGCAGGTATCGAGGCAGGTGCGCCCGACGCGGACGAAACGGACGCGTGCGTCCCCGGCGAAATGTGGGAAGCGCACGTCCGCGTCCGCAAGACGTTGCACGATCCCGGCGGCATGTTGCAGGGCCCGCTCGAGCTCGTCGTCCCCCGTCTCGGCGCACGTAAAACGATCTACTTCGACTGCGGCGCGACCGGCGGCGGCTGCGGCGATTGCACGCGGCCGTCGCCCGGCTCGATCACTTGCGAGCTCACGCCCACGCACGTCCGCGTCGACATCGGCGTCGACGACCAAGGCCCGACTTTCGTCGACGTCGAGCAGCGCGGCAACGCGGTCGTCGCGTTCTGGACGTACGGCCGGATGCCTTACGACCCCGGCGATACTGAACCGCCGACGCACGAGACCAAGACGCTCGTGAAGCTTCCATGCGCGGTGAAAATCCGTTTCACGCGGGCGTGATAAGTTCGAGGCGCTTGCTCTCGCGCTTCGTCTGGATCGTTTTTCTGCTCGCGTGCGGCGGCGCGCAACCGGTCGCGCAGACGTCGTCGTCGTCGTCCCATTGGCGTCCTTCGACGGGTGACGACGCGAGCGCGCGGACGATTCGCATCGGCGCGGACGTTCCGTGGAAAGACGCCGTGACGCAAATCATCGGCGACACGTGCGCCGACGCGGTGCTCGTCTGGGGCGATCTCGTCGTCGACGAGAGCGTTCAGCCGCGCGCGGTCGTCATCGATTTCGACGGCGGAAAGCTACGCGGTTGGCTCGTTTGCAACGCGTACATGGAAACCTTTCTGAAGCTCCAGACGATGAACCCGCGATTCAAAGCGGGCCACGGAGGCAGCGCGGATCTGAAATGGCGCGACGGCAAGCTGTGGTTGCGACGTCGCTGGTCGGCTGCGGACGTGGCGCTAGCCCAGCTCGACCCGCCGCCCGAAGGCGTGTTCCAACGTGGCGAGGCGCTCGCCGCGCTCGTCGCGGTCGACGACCCGAGCCCGAGCCCTGCCGCGCTCCTTCGAGCGCTCGCTCGCGCGCCGCGCGTGTTCGTGTTCGCGATGTTCCCGCTACGATGACTCACGCGTTTTCGATCGACGTCATGAGATCGAAGTGGCTCGTGAATGCGTCGACGTCGAGCCACTCGTCCGAGCTCGCGTAATATTGCACGACGCCATCGCCAAGCTTCGCGAAGTCGGCGTCCGAGCCGGCTTGGCTCGCGTCGTACGTCGGAGCGAGCTCTTCGAGCGCGCGATAGCGCCATGCGACGGCGGGCGTTCGCGGGTCGGCCATCGCGTCGGTCATGTACTTCCGAATGTTGACCGGCTCGTGTGACGCGAACGACGGCGGCGCGGCCCAATCCGTCGGCAGGTCCCCGTTGACGTAGACCGTCTTGCCGACGTGCGCGCCGCCGAACACGTCGGCGGTGACCGGATCGTTCGAGATGAGCACGCGAAAAGCCGCCGGCCGCGACTCGTCGAAGAGGCGCGCGACGATCTCGGGATCGGTCACGTATCGCGCGTCGGGATCGTACGGAAGGAGCGGCTGATTGTAGAAGTCCGACTGAAGACGATCCTCGGTGAGCGTCTGCGCCCACTGCGTGTCGCCCGCGCGCGGTGCCGCGAACGTGATGAGCTTGATCGTTTGCCACGGCCACGCCGAGAGCGCCGCGGGCACCGGCGAGTCGCCGAGCAGGATCGCGCTCGTGAAATGCTGCGCGAGGGCCGCGCCGAGGCTGTGCCCGGTGACGAACACGTTTCGGGGCGGCGCGCCGCCGGCGAGCTCGCTGATTTTTTCGAGCGCGAGGAAGACCGCCGGCAGCATCGACTCCATCGAGCGCGAAAAGCCGCGGCACACGGAGCCGATCGCGGTGATGTCGCCGACGCCGTCCGCCGCGCTCACGAGCTTGCTTCCGAGATCGGTGATCCAATCGGGGTTGCCCGACGCTTCTTCGGTGCTGAGCGCCGACGTCGCCGCGCGGATCGCGTCACCGCTCCGGCTCCCGCGAAACGCGACGTGCACGTCGTAGCCTTCGGTCGTGCGCCGCATGAGCGCACAGCCCATCAAGCTCTGCGACGCGGGTTGACCCGGCTCACCTTTGTCGCCCGTTCCGCCTTCGAACGCGATCAAGACGTCGGTCGCGCCCGCCGTGCGATCGTCGCGCCCGAGCGGCACCGGGTCGATCACGACGTCGCTCTCGGCGCCGCCCGCTTTTCGGTAGCTCACGTACACGTCTTCGATGCGCGACGTGATCGCATCCGGCGTGAGGTACTCGGTCCACTGGGCGTCCGCGTTCATGACCGCGTGGCTCCACGGATGGATGAGCGAGTAGTCGTAGAGGATGGGATCGTGCGTCGGGTTGTTCGGAAATCCGCCGAGCGCGCCCGGCCCGCGATACGTGCCGAGCGAGGTCACGCCGGCTTGCGCCGCAGCTTGCTGCGTCACCCAGCTCGCGACTTTTTGCATGAACGCATCGCGCGCGAGGCCGACGCCGTGCGTGCGCTCCTCGTAAAACGGATCGAACGGCCACACGAGCGATTGCCCGTGGAGCTGATACGCGAGGATCGCGAGGTCGAGATGAAAGACGAGCGGATGATATGGAAACGTGCCGAGGCTCGCCGGCGCAGGAACGAAATCCGGAAGAAGCGGATCGCAGCGAACCAGCGCCACCAGCGCGCCGAGCTCGGCGAGCGCGCGGCGGCGGCCGATGAGGCGGCTCAAAAGCGGTACCCCATGTAGCCGATGGCCATCGAGACGCCGCTGCTGATGAAGTAGTAGCTCACCGCAGTGTTCGTCGTGCCGTGGTAGTCGGGCGTCGCCGACCAGCCGATCACCGGCACCATCACGCCGATGGTGAATCCGCTGTCGAGCGTCGTGTGAACGCCGACCGCGAGGCCGACCGCGACCGTGTGCGCCGTCGGGTAGCCGCACACGCTGCACGAGCTTCCGACGCCAAGCAGGTTCGCGTGCGCGAGAACGTCGATCTTGAGCGCGGGTGTGCTCGGCGAAATCGGGATGCCGACGCCCGCGCCCGCCGAGAAGCCCCAGATGTTGCCCGAGGTGACGGCCGGAAAGAAAAACGCGCCGCTCACGTAAGCGCGAAAGAGGCCGATGTCTGCGTCGGCCATGATGCCGGGGAGCATGCCGAGCTCGATGCCGAACTTGCGTCCGAGCGCGCGATGACGGAGCGCGCGGAGCTCGCCGCGCGGCACGGTTCGCACGATCGTGTCGTCGCCGACGAGCGTCAGCACTTCGGGCGTGAACGCGAGGAGCTTGCCCGAGATCTCGCGCCCGTCGCGCAAACGAACGACGACACGCGCGCCCATCGCGGCGCGGAGCGCGTTCTCATCGATCGGCGGCGCCGACACGAGACGCAACGCGACCACGTCAGAGCGCGCGACGCTCGCGTCATCGATCATGATCGACGTGCGGGTGAACGAAACGAGCGTGCCTTTGGCTTCGGTTCCGTTTCGCAGCGTGACCGCGACCTCGCCGCCGAGCACCGCGTCGAGCGCCGAGTCGTCGACGTCCGCCCGCGCAGTCGCCGGCGCGAGCACGCAGACCGCGACGAGCGCCGCAGCGAAGCGTTGCATTCCGCGGGACGTAACAGCTCGCCGCGCGCGCCGTCAACGCGCTCGATCGGGATTCACCCGAATGCAACGTACCAGCGCTGCCGCTTGCGGACCGGGTGGAGCGAGAACCACAGGGCGTCGGGCAAGAACGAATCGTTCTTGCAATACGAGCACTCGAGGACGCGCGGCGTTTCGGTCGTGACCTTCAGGTTGGCGCCGCAGTCGGGGCAAGCGAACGACACCGGCTTCGCGCCGTCGCGCAGCGGGACCTCGGTCGCGCTCGCGCCTTCGCGCGCGGCGCCCCACAGCTTCATGACGTGCGGCACGACCTCTTTCAGCCACGCCGGCGCTGGAAGCGTCGACGTCGTTTTTCCGCACGCGCATGGCATCTCGAAGTTCGCGCCCGGCGGGCTGAGCGTCATGTCGAGGAGCGTGCCGCACGCGCAAAGCGGCCGCTGCGGTCCCCATCGCACGCGAATCGTGAGCTCGCGCCCTATGCTCACGCTCGTCCGCAGCTGACCTTCCGCGAGCGCGAGGTTCGCCATCATCTTCGGAAAGCCGAGGATGTCTTTCCATTCGCCCGCCGGCATGTCGACCATCGATTGGCATGTTCGACAAGGAACGTGGACCGCCGGGCCCGTCGACCATGAGCGGGTTGCCGCACTCGGTGCAGGTCGTCGTGACCATGAAGACGTAAAACGAAATGTTCGGCAACGGCGCCGCCTGACGCGCGCCGCACGTGCCGCAAAACGCGGTACCGGGCGGATTTTCGCTTTTGCAGGTCGGGCAGCGCACCTGCGCGAGAACATCAACTCGCGCCGAGCGCATCAACGGGCGCAGGCGATGTATCTTCCGTCGGAGATGGTCGTCGAAGAGCTTCGTTGTCCGAGCTGCAACGCCCCCGTCGATGCGACGTTGGGCGAGCGGTCGTCGTGCCGTTACTGCGGCGCGACGGTCGTGGTTCGCGAGCCAGCGCCCGCCCGCGTGCGGACCGAAGAGCGCATGGTGATCGCGCTCGGCCACGTCGGGCCGTCGAATGCGTCGCGCGTCGCTCGCTTGCTCCACGAGCGCGCCGGCGTGACCCTCGCCGAGGCCGAAGCGCTCGTCGCGCGAGCGCCGTCCGAGGTGATCGCCGGCGACGACGGGGCGGGCGCGCGTGAGCTCGAGCTCGCGCTGACCGAGGCCGGCGTGGACGTCCGCGTGATTCGGCGCATCGTCACGATCCCGCTGCCGCCCGACGTCGAGATCTCGCTGGAGACGACGGGCCCGAACAGGCTCGCAGTCATCCACGCCCTCCGCGAGCACCTCGGCCTCGGTCTCGTGGAGGCCAAGCATCTCGTCGAGCGCGCTCCGTGCGTGGTCGTCGAGGTCATCGAAGCGGAGAAGGGAAACGCACTCGAGGCCGATCTCGAAAAGGCCGGAGCGCTCACGAAGGTTCGCCCGGCGCGCGGATGAAATCGCATCGGAAGCCCAAAAAGAGCACTACGGTCTCGGAGCTGATGGCGCAGCTTCACCGCGATCCAAAATACAATGAGCGTGAAGTAGAGAAGGAGAAAGCCCGTGAAGCAAGAATCGCGCGAAATCGAGCCGAGGCGGCCCCTTTAGTCGATGCACTGGGGGCCGCGGGATTCCGAGTAAGCTCGCTGAGCGACTTGCGTAATCGCTCATTTGATTACAAAGCGGCGATCCCGATTTTAATCGAATGGCTGGCAAAGATCGAGAGCTTGGACGTCAAACAGGACATCGTCAGATGCCTGTCAGTCCCCATCGCGAAGCCTGTCGCGGCTCGACCTCTGCTTAATGAGTACCGGCGCTCGAGCGACGAAAGCCCGATGGGACTGCGTTGGACCATCGGCAATGCGTTGGCGGTCGTCGCCGACGATGGCGTTTTGGACGATCTCGTCGAGCTCGCGCGAGACCGGCAATTCGGCAAGACAAGGGAGATGCTTGTCTTGGCGCTCGGAAATATGACCGACGAGCGTGTGCTTCCCGTGCTCATCGAGCTCCTCAATGACGACGACGTTTGCGGATACGCGATTATGGCACTAGGTAAACTCAAGCGTTCGTTCACTCGCGCTCACATCGAGCCGTTTCTGAAAGACAAGCGCGCGTGGATACGTGACGAGGCGAAGAGAGCGCTCAAGGGCGCATCCCGCTGCGGTGAGCGCCCAACTCGACGATGAGCCAGCCAATCGAACAGAGAGGAGATCACGTGGAGCTCGTAGCCATCGAGGGTGAGCAGCTGAGCGCCGTGACGTTCGTGCAGGACTACGTTCAACTCCATTTCGATGGGCCGACGCTGACGACGATCACTCGGCCAACGGTGATTGCGGGGGACGCAAGCTGGGAGTACGGGACGCTCGGTTATCGTGATCGACTTTGCGAACTGATCGGTCTTGTCGTGCTCCGGGCCTCGGTGCGGCCGGGTGATCGTTTACAGATTGATTTTGCCGACGGAAAATCTGTCTCAGTTTCACTTCGACCCGAAGCGTACCGCGCGGGAGAAGCCGTGATCTTCAGCGATGGCGACACGGAGCAATGGGCGTGTTGGTAGCTCGTGCCGCGGAGAATTAGACTGATTCGCTCCGCATCAAACGATCGGAGCCGGCGGCGGCGATCTGCTCGAAATGCGAATCGAGGAAACGAGTACGTCCCCAGAACGATCGCGTCGTGAGTGCGGCGGCTTTTTCGACAACCTGCTTCTCCAATGCCGCGTTGCGCTTTCCCTTCCACAGCGCGTAGGTCATCATCGACCTGAGCGGAGCTACTGCGGTATGAGCTGCACCGATATTTCGGTATCGGGATCGATCTGTCCAGTCACGGTGTTCGTGACGTAACCAGCGTGCGAAACGACGACGGTATAGCCATTCCCCGCCTCCAATGCGAGATCGGAGGCGTAATAACAATCGTCACCGCCGCCCGTAACGACGTGCGACTGAGCCCCATTGAGCGTGACCATCGCGTCGCAGATATCCACGTTCGTCGTCGCATCGCTCACGACCACCTGCGCGCCGTTTTCGAATATCGGAGCACATTGCATCAGGCAGATCGTCGCGATGGACCAACGGAGGGGCGGCACCGGAGGTGGCCCTAATTGCGGAGCGGTTTGTTGTTCATCAGCATGTACTGCATTCGCTCCAGGCTCTTCGGCTCTCCGCAGAGGCTCACGAAGGCTTCGCGTTCGAGCTCCAGCATGTGGTCTTCGGTGACCTCGTGGCCCGAGCCGCCGCGGCCGCCGCACAAAACTTCGGCGAGCTTCTTCGCGATTTTTCCGTCGTGCTCGGTCGCGAAGCCGCCCGCGACGAGCGTGCCGACCATCATCTCGAGCGTCGCGATGCCGCTCTCGCCGGGCAGCACGTACGCACGCGGCGCGGGCGGGTGATAGCCGCTCTCGGCGAGGCCGATCGCGCGCGCTTTCGCTTCGGTGACGAGGCGCGCTTTGTCGAACGAGATGCCGTCGGTCTTGCGGAAGTAGCCGAACGACTTCGCCTCGTCGGCGCTCGTCGCGACGCGCGCGAGCGCGATGTTCTTGAAGACCTGCGTCACGTATTCGTACGTGCTCACGTTCGCGCCGTCCGGAATTCCCTCGAGCGCGCGCCACAGCATGTTCATGTTGCCCGCGCCGCCGGGGATGATGCCGACGCCGACCTCGACTTGACCCGAGTACGTCTCGGCCGCCGCCTGCACCGCGTCGCACGCCATGCACAGCTCGAGTCCGCCGCCGAGCGTCATCCCGTACGGCGCCGCGACGACCGGCACGCGCGCGTACTTCATCCGCTGAGTTGCATTCTGCAACGATTGGACGATCGACCGAATTTGGTCCCAGTTCTGCTGCGACGCCGCCATCACGATGAGAAAGAGGTTCGCGCCGACGCAAAAGTGCTCGCCGTCGTTTGCGATGAGCATCGCGCGGAAATCCCGTTCGGCGCGGCCGGTCGCGTCGTGGAGCATCTGGATGATGTCCGGGTCGAGGCTGTTGGCCTTCGTCTTGAAGCGCACGCCGAGGACGCCGTCGCCGAGGTCCCACGCTTCGGCGCCGTCGTTCTTCAAGACCGGCGCGTTGGACTTTTTGAGAACGTCGAACGTCGCGTTGCGCGGGTCGATCGCGCGCTTCACGTACTTGCCGCTCTGCAGGTCCCAGACCTCGTCGCCCTTGTAGAACGACTCCGCCTTCATCTTCTCGATCGACGGCGGGAGGGAGATGCCGTCCTTCTTCATCCGCGCGATCGTCTCTTGCACGCCGAGCGCGTCCCACGTCTCGAACGGCCCGAGCTCCCAGTTGTAACCCCACTTCATCGCGTCATCGATCGCGACGACCGAGTCGGCAATTTCGGGAACGCGCCGCGCCGCATACGCGAGCGAACGCGAAATCACTTTCCACGCGAACTGCCCGGCCTTGCCCGAATCGTTGACGAGCTTCTTCACGCGCTCGCGCGGGTCCTCGATTTTCGAGAGCGCTTTGGTCGTCTCTTTGATCGCCGAATCGCCGCCTTTTGCGCGGTAATCGAGCTTGCGCGGGTCGAAGGTCTGAATGTCTTTGCCGCTCTTCTTGTAGAAGCCGCCCTTCGTTTTGTTGCCGAGCAATTTCTTGCCGACCATCGCGCGGATGAAGTCCGGCACTTTGAAGACTTCGCGCTCTTCGTCGCCGGTGAGCGATTCGTGGCAGTTGTCGGCGACGTGAACGAGCGTGTCGAGGCCGACGAGATCCGCGGTGCGGAAGCTCGCGCTCTTCGGGTGGCCCATCGGCGTACCGGTGATCGCGTCGACGTCCTCGGGCTCGAGGCCCATCGCGAGCATCTCGTGGATGCCGAGGAGCATCGCGTGCGTGCCGATGCGATTGCCGACGAAGTTCGGCGTGTCCTTGCCGACGACGATGCCTTTGCCGAGCACGTCCTCGCCGAAACGTTTGATGTCGGCGACCGTCTCTTTCGCCGTCTCGGGCCCGGCGACGATCTCGAGGAGCTTCATGTAACGAACCGGATTGAAGAAGTGCATCACGAGGAAGCGCTTCTTGAAGCCGTCGCCGCGGCCTTTCATCATGTCGGCGATGCGCAGGCCGCTCGTGTTCGACGCGACGACGGCGTGCTCGGGCAGGATCGTCTCGAGCTTCTCGAAGAGCTGCTGCTTGGGCTCGAGCTTTTCGATGATCGCTTCGATCACCAAATCGCACGACGCGAGCTTCGCGAGGTCGGTCTCGACGTCGCCGGTCGTCACGAGGCGCGCGCGGCTCTTGTCGTAGAACGCGGCAGGCCGCGCCTTGACGGCTTTTTCGAGGCCGCCTTTCGCGAAGTCTTGCATGTCGAGCATCACGACCTCGAGGCCGGCGTTCGCCATGTGCGCGGCGATGCCGCTGCCCATCACGCCCGCACCGATGACGCCCACTTTTCGCACGACGAGCTTGCTCATGCCCGTGGGCATACTGAAGAATGAGGTATGCGCAAGCTCCTTCTCTTCGCTTCCGTCGTCATCGCGGTCGGCGCCGCGTGCTCCGGCGGGTCTTCGAGCGTCGATCCCGAGAAATACGATCGCGCGTGCTCGAACGCGAACGACTGCGTGCTCATCGCGACCGACGCGTGCTGTGCGTGTCCGTCGGCGGCGATCAACGTCAGCGCGCAAACGCAGTACAACGCCGATTTCGCGAGCGCGCAGAAAAATTGCACGGGCCTCTGCCCGGGCGCGCACTGCGAGCCTTATGCGGCGGGCTGCTCGGGCGGCGTCTGCGTCGTCACGCAACCGCTCGCGGACGCTGGGACCGATTGAGCGACGTGACGATGACCGGCAAGCCGTTCGAGGGCGTGAGCGTGATGCTGCGTCGCGAGACGCGGACGTCTTGTCTCGCGAGGTGCATCTCGACGCGCGGGAGAAGCGCGGCGAGCACCATCTTCATTTCGTAAACAGCGAACGCGGCGCCGACGCATTTGCGCAGGCCGCCACCGAACGGCAAAAACTCCCACGCCGCCGGCTTGAACGTGCGAAAGCGGCGCGGCTCGAACGCGGTCGGGTTCGGGTAGAGCGAGGGCCTTCGGTGCACGAGATAAATCGCGGGCGCGACGAGCGCGCCGCGCGGCAAGTCCCACGGGCCGATGCGCAGCGGCTCTTGCAGCACGCGGCCGACCATCGGGATCACCGGCTGAAGACGCAGCGTCTCTTTGACGACGTCGTCGAGGAGCTCGAGCTTCGCGATTTTCGCGGGATCGCCGCCGGCGCCGTCGAGCTCGTCGCGGAGCTCGCCGACGAGCTTCCGGTTCGGGAGGACCCAGCGAAGCGCCCACGCGAGCGACGTCGCGGTCGTCTCGTGGCCGGCGACGAGGAGCGTGACGAGCTCGTCGTGGAGCTCGTCCTCGGTGAGCTCGGTCTCGATGAGCATCGCGAGGACGTCGTTTCGTTTGCCGCGGCCCGAGGCTTTCGCTTCTCGAATTTCGGCGCGAAGAAGCGCGCTCGCGCGATCGCGAAGGCGCACCCATCGGCCCCACGGGCTGAGCGGCCCCAGATCGCGCTGCATGAACGGAAAGAGAAGCGGCGGCCACGCGCTCGCGTCGAGGCTCTTGGTGAGCACGTCGGCGAGCTCCGAAAAACGAGGACCCTCCGCGACGCCGAACACGGTGCGCAAGATGATCTGCATCGTGAGCGACTGAAGCGGAGTGTGGACGCGAAACGGTCGACCGACGGGCATGCGATCGATGACGTCGTCGGCGAGCTCCATCATCGTGCGTCCGTACGCGAGCATGCGTTCGCCGTGAAACGACGGGAGGATCATCTTGCGATGCCGGAGGTGCGGCGCGCCGTCGAGAAGAAGCAGCGAGTGGTTGCCGAGGAACGGCTTGAGCACGACGTTCGCTTCGCCCGCGTGCGCCTCGTCGGGCCCGAGGCCGAAGACGTCTTTGATGATCGCCGGATCGGCGATCGCGACGAGCCCGCCCGGCAACGCACGCGGCCCGAAGATGAGAGGAAGCGTGAAGACGTCGCCGTGCGCGCGCTGCGCTTCTTCGAGCAGACGAAACGGCGTCCGGATCCACCGGACCATCGTGAGCGGCATGCTTTGCCGGTGCGCAGGCGGGAACTGCATGGCGCGATCACAACGAAAAACGCAGCGCTGCGAAAGTGAATTCGGAGGAGACCGCGCTCGCGTTCGCAATGACGGAGGACCACGCTGCGCTCGAGGTGCCGGCTCGCGACCGCCCTCGCAGGAACGTCGCGGCTGTCGGCCGCTGTCTCGCGCGGCGCTGAAACGAAGCCTCGCCGCCGCCCTGGTCGCTCGCTGCGATGAGCGCCGCGGACGTCGTCGACGTCCTCACGGAGCAGTTTCCTCATCGTGTCGGGACAGTCGACGTGGCCGCGATCGTCGACGGCGCGGTCGCCCTGCTCGTCTGGGCGGCGAAACACGCGAAAGCGACACGCGAAGTCGAATATGCGGCGCGCAGCGCTCGTCGGAAAGCGCTGGCCGCGATGAACCACGAGCGTCTCTGGTCGCCCGGCAAAGCGATGCTCGCGTCGGCGATCGGCGACGGTGTTGACCCCGCGGACCTCGAAGCGGTTCGCGCGCACGCTGTCCGGCGCGGGCACGCCCCTGATTTCGTCGCTGAGTTTCTGCCGCCCGGCCCGACCTGGCTGGGCCACCGCGGCTGGCGCTGGCTCGAGCAACCGTAAGCCGAAGCCGGAGCCGGAGCCGGAGACCGAGACCGAGACCGAGGCCGAGACCGAGACCGAGACCGAGGCCGACGAAGAAAGGAGCGAAAATGCTTGCGGGCGCCGTTCGGAAATATATGCTCAATCAAAATGACGCCGCAGCTCCAGCTTCGATTTTCTCGCGACCGGCGAGGCGGGAAGCGCAAGAACGCAGGGCGGAGACCTGCCGGGGCTCGCGCAGGGGTGTCGCATCGGGCGCGGGTGCGATTTGCGCGGACACTTCCCGTGCACGTCACGGTGCGGATGGCGAAGCACGTTTACAATCTTCGAAGTCGTCGTTGCTTCTCGGCGGTCGGTCGCGCGCTGTCGGCGGCGGGCGAGCGCTTTGGGATGCGCATCGTCCAGTTTTCCGTGCAGGGGAATCACATGCACCTCGTCGTCGAGGCGACGACGAGCGACGCGCTCTCGCAGGCGATGCACGGGCTCGGCGTTCGCGTCGCGAAGGCGCTCAATCGCGTGATGCATCGCCGCGGACGCGTGCTGGCCGACCGGTATCACGCGCGGCCGCTGCGCACGCCGACCGAAGTGCGTCGCGCGCTCGTCTACGTGCGCGATAATTTCGAGCACCACTCCGGCGAGCGTCTTGGGCGTGACCCGTGCTCGTCCGCCGACGGCGCGATCGACCTCCCGCAGCCGAGGACGTGGCTGCTGCGCATCGGGTGGCGTCGCGCGCCGCCCGGCTCTGCGCGACCGCCGTGACGCGCGTTCTCGCGGGTCGACGGCGGGCCACGCGGGGGAACACGCTCGACGCGAGGTGCGAGGTGCGAGGTGCGCGAGCGCACCGTGACGAAGGCCATCGGGTGCGAGCTCGATTGGAAGCTCGATCACGGGCGAACGGGCCCCGGCCGTTGCCGCGGCGCTTGGGCTCGGTGGGCATTTGCGAGGCTCGCAGTCGACGCGCGGCGCGAGCCCGAACGTCGCGCGCGCGCGGTCGGTGGTACATCTAGACGCAACTTCGATGCGAATCTTCGCGCTCGCGCTCGTCCTCCTTCAGTGCAGCTCGACGCCGGTGGCGAACGACGCGGGCGTCGACGCCGCGCCGGACGCCGCGAGCTGCGCGGCGCCCGACATCTCGTGCGGTGGGAAGTGCGTCGATACGAAGACCGACGTCGCCAACTGCGGGAAATGCGGCCTGACGTGCTCGACCGGTGAAAATTGTTGCGGCGCTTCGTGCTCGTCCGATCCGCAATGCTCGGTCACGGTCACGTCGCTCTCGAGCACGCAGGGCTATTTGAACGGCGGCGATTACGTCACGCTCCACGGCAGCGGCTTCGCCGCCGGAATGCGCGCGTGGGTCGGCGATGGGCGCTCGCCGGTGCGAGTCATCGACGCGCAGACCGCACTCCTCGTCACGCCGCCGGCGCCGATCGGAAAGTACGACGTGCGCGTTCAGGTCGGCGCGATCAGCGCGACGCTGCCGCTCGGTTACGAAGTGCACACCGAGAGCTTCGGCACGCAGTGGGCCGAGATCAGCATGAGCACGCCGCGCGGAAATTTTCCGGCGATGACGACGCTGCAAGACGGACGCGCGCTCGTCGTCGGCGGCACCTCCACGTCGGACCCGAGCTCGTCCCTCGCGACGGCGGATCTCTACGATCCGGTCGCCAAGCAAATGTCTCCCGCCGCGGGCGCGATGAGCGAGCCGCGCAACACGGTGTCGGCCATCACGCTTCTCGACGGTCGCGCGCTCGTCGTCGGCGCGTGCAACATCACGACCGGCACCGGGTGCCTCGCGCCGGGCGATCGCGCAGTCGCCGATTTGTTCGACCCGAAGACGAACACGTTCGCGACCGCCAAGACGACCCTCGCCGACGCGACGCGCGTCTACATGCGCCTCACGATGCTCTCCGACGGGCGCATCCTCGTGACGTCGAACGGCTCGCCGACGTCCGAAATTTTCGATCCGACGACTGACTCTTTTTCGAGCGGTCCCGCGTCGAATTACGGCGCGTTCGGATTTCCGTCGCGCCTACGCGATGGTCGCGTGATTTTCGTTTCGGCGACGAGCGAGATCTACGATGCGGACGCAAACACGGTGACGCCGCTCCCGGCGGCGATTCCGCACGGCGTCGTCGCGGCGTTCACGCTGCCGGATGGCCGCGTGATTTCTCCGGGCGGGGCGGACGACGTGAACGACATGATCACGCCGACCGACGTCGTGTCGCTCGTCGACGCTGCGCAGCCGGCCGTGACGACGCTCGCGCAGAAGCTCAGCTCCCCGCGTCTCAAGTTCGCGTCGGCGCTCCTCGGCGATGGAACGGTGATGGTCGCCGCCGGCGTCGCCGCGCCGTACCCCGCGACGTACGGCTGTCAGTCGGACACGTTCCCGACGACGAACGCGGTCGACGTCGTCGATCCGAAGGCGGGCACGGTCGCGCCGCTTCCGGCGCTCAATGACGACAACATGGAGCTCGTCGCGACGACGCTTCTCGACGGTTCGATCTTGATCGGCGGCGGGGCCGCGTGCGGCGGCGCGGGCGCATATCCGTACGTTTATTTCTTGAAGAGCGTGCCGGGGCCCAACTGAAGGCGTTCCTCAACATCGATGCGGGCGAGCTCCCCGACGAGCCGCCGGAGCTCTACGCGCTCGCGCACGTCGTGAACGTCGCGTGCGGCGGGCACGCGGGCGACGCCGCGTCGATGAAGCGAGTCGTTGCATTCTGCAAGCAATCGGGCACGGCCGTCGGAGCGCATCCGTCGTTTCCCGATCGCGAAAACTTCGGGCGGCGCGCGATGACGATGACGCCGGAAGCGCTCGGCGAGAGCGTCGCGGCGCAGTGCGCTCTGCTGGGTGACGTCACGAAGGACGTCGCGTACGTGAAGCTCCACGGCGCGCTCTATCACGCGGCGAACGCACATGCGGACGTCGCGCGCGCGGCCCTCGGCGCGGCGCATCGCGTGCTCGGGAACGTCACCGTGATCGGACCCGAGCGCGGCGCGATCGCCGAGGTCGCAGGCGCGCTCGGCCTCCGATACGCGCGCGAAGGTTTCGCCGATCGCGGCGTTCGCGCCGACGGCACGCTCGTTCCGCGCGGAGAGCCCGGCGCGATGATCGACGATCCGACGGTCGCCGCTGCACGTGCGCGCGAGCTCGTCGGCGCGGTCGACACGATCTGCGTGCACGGGGACGGCCCGAACGCGCTCGCGATCGCCCGCGCGGTTCGCGCGCTGTTGGATGACGCATGAACCTCGGCGACGGCGCCATTCGCGTCCCGCTTCCGCCGAACGTGAGCCCGCGCGCCGCGCTCGCGGCCGCGCGTCGATGGCCCGGCGTCGTCGACGCGTGGCTCACCGACGCGTGGCTCGCCGTCGAATTCGAAAGCCACGGGCCCCCCGAGATCGACCTCGCGAATCTCGGGGATGTGCTCGCGCCCGCGCCGCGCGAGCACCTCATCGAGGTCCGCTACGACGGCCCGGACCTCGCGGACGTCGCGCGCGCAGCCGGCCTCGATCCGGCCGAGGTCGTCGCGCTGCATTCGCGTGCAGAATACACGGTTCTCTTTCTCGGCTTCCTCCCGGGCTTCGCGTACCTCGGGGGCCTCCCGCGCGAGCTCGCGATGCCGCGTTTGGCGACGCCGCGCGTGCGCGTACCGAAGAACGCGGTCGCGATCGGCGGCGCGTATGCCGGCGTCTATCCGTTCGAGTCGCCTGGTGGATGGCGCATCGTCGGCAGCGCGCGCGACGTCGATCTCTTCGACGCCGAGCGCGGCGCGCTCCTCGCGCCGGGCGACCGCGTGCGCTTTCGGCCGGAGCCGAGATGAGCCTCGTCGTCCGCAAAGTCGCCGGCCTCGCGACGATTCAAGACGACGGGCGCGTCGGCTTCGCAGCGCAAGGCGTTCCGCGCGGGGGCGCCCTCGTTCGCAGCCTCGCGCATCGCGCGAACCGCGCCGTCGGAAACGCGGACGGAGCCGCCTGCGTCGAAATCTTCGGCAAGCTCGTCGTCGCGGCGGAGCATGATGTCGTCATCGCCACCGAGCGCGGCGACGCGCGCACCCTCCGCGCCGGCGAAGAAATCGCGATCGATTCCGACGGCTCGCTCCGCGTTCGTTACCTCGCGATCGCCGGCGGCGTGGAGGCCCCGTCGTATTTCGGCAGTCGCTCGACGCTCGTCGTCGCGGGCATCGGACGCGCGCTTCGCACGGGCGATCGCATCGCGCCGAGCGTCGCGCCGGGCGCCCCGCGCACGCTCGAGCCTTTCGTCACGTCGGGCTCGATCCGTTTCATTCCGGGCCCCGACGCGCTCGGTCTCGCGCCGTCGCTCGCGGCGCACGTGTGGCGCATCGGCTCCGCGAGCGACCGCACCGGCACACGCCTCGAAGGCCACCCGCTCGATGCGCCGCCCGTGACCGCGTCTTCGCCCATGGTGTGCGGCGCGATTCAGCTCCCTCCGAGCGGCGCGCCCATCGTGATCGGGCCCGACGGTCCGACCACCGGCGGCTATCCCATCGTCGGCGTGCTCGCACGCGCCGATCGCGATCGTTTTCACGCGCTTCCCATCGGCGCGGCCGTTCGCTTCCAAGTGATCTAATCTAAGAGCATGCGGGCTCTCGTCGCCTTCGCCGCGGTCCTCGTCGCGTGCTCGAACGACGCGCCGCCGAACCTCGGGGACTACGAAGGCGGTCCGGTGATCGACGACGACGCGTTTCGACCTCCGGTGATCGAAGACGCCGGCAGCGACGCGGGCACGCGCGAAGCGCTCGACTTCGAAGGCGTGTGCACGCCCGGCGAGATGCCGGTCTGGCACTTCTTCGATTTTCAGACGCACACGCCGGGCGCCTCGTCGCTTTCGTTTTCGGCGTCGACGGCGGATACCGAGTCTGCGCTCGACTCGGCCGCGCTCGCGCCGCTCGCGACCGTCAACGGCGCCGACATCACCACGTGGACCGGCGTCGACGTCGATCCCGCGCTCGAAAAAGTCGGAACGCCGTCACGCCTCTTCTTGCGCATCACGATCGACGCGAAGCCCGACCCCGAAGCCGGCGCCCCCGCGCTCGTCCACTACCGCCAACAATACGACTGCGTCGTCGGCCAATAGCGGTTCAGTAACACATGGTGTCGCCCGGCGCGGTGCACTTGCTCACGACGCACGTCGACAGCGAATCGCTGCAGTTCTGTTGTTGCACACTGCAACCAATTTCGTAGTCGGTCACCTCGCAGCTCGCCTTGCACGCGACGACCGTCGCGACGTCGTAGCCGGAGCACTGCCCGAAGCCGAACTGCCCGCCGGTCGCGCAGCATTGGTAGCCCGCGTTTCCCTGCGACGCGCAGTTGTCGGTCGACGAGCACGTCATCGGCACGTCGTACGTTCCGGCGCAGTCGTTCGCGTTCGACACGCATTCGTACGGTTTGCTCGAGGACGCCATGTGCCAGCAGCACATTTCGTTTTGCGCGCTGCATCCGAGCTGGGGCCCGCACTGGATTTTCGAATCCGGCGGCCCGGTCCACACGTCCGGTTGTCCGACGTCGATGACGCTCGCCTCCTTCGGAACGCTCGCGTCTTCGGTGCTCGCCGCGTCGTGCTCTTCGTGCGATGCGTCCAGCTGCGGTGCCGCCGAATCTTGCTCCGGTGCGCCCGAGTCTCCGAGCAGATCGCTCGACACGCCGCTGCACGCCGCGCAAACGGCGCCCGCGAGCGCGAGCCAAAAAAAGCGATTCATGAAAAGTCCTCCCGTCGATCCGTCCCGGCGCCTTCACTTGGTTGCACGTGGGGTGCCAGCGTTCGAAATACGGCGAACGCGCCGGAACCTCCCCCGCCGCGTCATTTTTCTTACGGGTGCCGCGCGCGCGGAAGGAGCGCGCGGAGCACGCGATCGATCGACGCGTCGGCGACTTCGATCGGCGCCGCGTCGAGAAATTCGTCGCTGCGCGCGCGCTCGATCATCGCGCGGAGCTCGCTGAAGTAACCGTCCACGTCGAGGAGCCCGATCGGTTTCTGGTGAATCCCGATTTGCTTCCACGTGAGCGCTTCGAAGAGCTCGTCGAACGTTCCGAGCCCGCCGGGAAGCGCGAGGAACGCGTCGCTCATCTCGTTCATGAGCGCTTTGCGCGCGTGCATCGTCTTGACGACGTGGAGCTCGGTGAGCCCGGTGTGAGCGACCTCGCGATCGAAGACGCCGTGCGGGATCACGCCGAAGGCTTCGCCTTGCGCGGCGAGGACCGCGTCGGCGAGCGCGCCCATCACGCCGACGCTCGCGCCGCCGTAGACGAGACCGATGCGCCTCGCGGCGAGCTCCGCGCCGAGCTCGCGCGCCGCGCTCGAAAACCGCTCGCCGCGCCCCATGCGCGACCCGCAGAAGACGCAGAGCCTCAACTCGAAATCACGGACACGTCGAGCCGAGGCACGCCGCGATCTCGGTCTGGCACTGGTTCATGATGCAGTTGAAGTCGCCGCCGCACTGGCCGAACGCCGCTTGGATGGCGCAGTTGAACGCCTGATCGAAGAAGAACTGCGTGTCGGGGCAGCCCTCGGCTACGCAGTTCGCGAGGCACGAGACGCTCACGCTCGGCGGGTTCGCGTTGATGTCGATGCACTTGATGGCGCACGTGAACGCAGCGAAGCAGCTCAGCGTCGTGCACTGCCCGCAGTCTTGCGGACAGTTGGAGCACGTCTCGAACTGCTCGCACTTGCCGTTGCCGCACACCGAGCAGACGCCGCAGTCGTGCGGGCACGAGATGCAGTTCTCGCCCGCGCCGCACGTGCCGTCGCCGCAGCCCGCGCACTTGCCGCAGTCGTCGGGGCAGGTGAAGCAGCTCTCGTCTTTTTGGCAGGTGCCGTCGCCGCACGACTCGCACTTGCCGCAGTCGGGCGCGCAGTTCACGCAGTTCTCGGTCGACTCGCAGACGCCGTCGCCGCACGACGGGCACGCGCCGCAGTCGGCCGGGCAGCCGAGGCACGTCTCGCCTTCGTCGCAAGTGCCGTTGCCGCACGTCGAGCAGAGACCGCAATCGACGGGGCAGTTGTTGCAAGTTTCGCCGTTGTCACAAGTGCCGTTGCCGCACGTGTTCGGAGGCGGCGGCACGCCGTCGGGAAGTCCGCCGTCGGGCGCGACGATCTGATTCGGATCCGTGAGATCGGCGCGCGACCCGCACGCCGCGACGAGCGCCGCGATGAACGGAAGCACCAAGAGAAAGCGTCGAACGAGCGACATGCGCGCAGCCTACCACCAAACACGAGTCTTGTTCGAGGGTCGCTTGCCCTCGAGCACCCATTTTTCTCGCGGCTTTCCGCTGCGCTCCGCCCCGCTCGTCAATGGGCGAGCACGAAAGCGAGGGCTTGGCGCATGATTTCGTCGATATTTGTAGAATACAAATGTGCCGTGTCGGGCATCACGTAGAGCTCGGCCGGGTAGCCGGCGTCCTTCATCGCGTCGACGCTTTTCCTCTCGCCGGCGAGCTCGGTGCCGTGCTCGCCCGCGACCATCGCGACCGCGCGGACCTTCGACGCTTCGAGGTAGGCCTTGTTGATGGTGACGTCGGCCTCGATGAGGACGAGGTACGGCCAGCGCCCCGGGTGGCGCCGCACGAGATCGATCGCAGCCCATCCGCCGCGGGAGAAACCGGTCAAAACCGCGCCGTCGCGGTCGATGCCGCCGTCGGTCTTGCGCTGGACGACCGCGATGCCGCGCTCGAGATCCGAGTCCATCAGCGCGAACGATTCGTCCCACATCGCCGGGCCCATGCCCGAGTCGTTGCAGTGCTCGTTGCCCGTCGGGCAAACCATGAACCCGTATTCGGCGCCGGCGTCGATCCAAGATCCGCACGAATAGACCGGCGGCGCGCACTGCCCGTGGAGGTGCGCGACCAGGCGATGACCGTCCTCGGCGCGCGGCAGCGCGTACCAGACGGTTCGGTTCGGCATCATGATCGTTTCGAACGGGCCGATTTTTTCGCGTCGCGGCGCGGTGGCAGCGGCCGCCTCCGTCGCCGCGTCCGTCGCCGCCTCCGTCACCGTCGCCGCGTCCGCTTCGGTCTCCGTCTCCGTTGCAGCGTCCGTCTCCGTCTCCGTTTTCGGCGCGTCCGAGTGTGGGGCGCGGCAGGCCGCGAGGAGCAAGACGCCGAGAGCGAGTCGCACGGGGCGCCATCCTATCGCTATGCTCGGCGCGTGGCGCGCGCGAAGAAAATGAAGCCCGAGCCAGTCGTCGATCGCGGCGTCGCGTGGACCGACGAAGCGCTCGCGCAGGTCTGGTCGTGGCGCGGCCGGCGTGAACCCGGCGTTCGAGCGCGAGTCGCTCGAACGGCTCGGCGACGTCGAGGCGTGCTTCAGAAGGCGCATCGAATATCCGCCGCGCGAATTTGGAGCGCGCGTGCGAGATCGGACCTTCGACGATCGTCTCGAAGGCGGCCTCGCACACGTCTCCGGGCGGCTCCGCGCGATGTCCGAATCGGCGCTTCGCGTCGCGCGCGACGAGCGAGCGATGCCGACGACGCCGCTCGATTGCGACACCGAAGTTGGTCTCGTCGCACTCGAGATGGTGCCGATCTTCGCCGCGCTTCCGTACTGGATCGCCCGCGAAGGGCTCGGTTTCGCGCTGCGCGCGCTCGCCGCGACGCACGTCCACTGGTCCTCGGCGAAGGACCAGGGCTACGGCGGCGACATCTGGATCATGAACGACGAGACGCACGCTCACCGCATGCCCGAGTACGCCGACTCGGCATGGCGACTCGTGCGCGGTGTGCTCGCTGCCGCCGACGACGCCACGTACGCCGCGGCGCGCGAGACCGCTCGTGCCCTTCGCGAGAGCGCGCATCCGGTCGTCCGCTCGATGCTCGCGTTCGCGTTCACGACCGAGCGCGACTGGGCCGACGAAGCCGCGAAAGACGCGCTCGCTCGCGGGCCGCGCGCGTCCGGTTACGAGAACGTGCTCGTCACGGTCGCGAGCCTCGATCTCGCGGCGGTTCTCGCAAAAATGTGGTGGGAACAGTCGGACGCGGAGCTCTTCACCCTGCTCATGCGCGAGGGCGCGACCGGCGCGAGCGTCGTCGCGGCCGCGTTGGACACGGCATCGAACAACGCGCATCGCAAACGCTACGCGAACATCCTCGCGACCGTTCAGACCGAGGGCGTCGCCGAAACGTTCTCGCGCTACATCGCCAACAAAACCGTGGGCCCGATCGCGATGAAGTTCTTCGAGCGAAATCCCGAACTCACTCGCCGCGCCCTCGAGCCGCTGGCGCACGGCAGCTCGATGCAAGCGCGCGGGGCGGCGATGGTGCTCCGCGCGCTCGCGCGTTAAACGGAGAGCGCCCCCGCGCGCAGAAATCCGAACAGCGCCTCGACGATGTCGTCCTCCGAATCGTCCCAGCCGCGCACCACGACCTGATTCATCACTTCTTTGAGCGCGCCGATCGTGAAGATCGCCTGCATCCGTGCGTTCCCCTTCACGACGATGCCGAGCTCCTGCCCGTCGACGAGCGACTCCTCGAGGAGCGATCCGACTTGCTCGAAGAACGAATGAATCTTCCGATCGAACGCCGGATCGACGCCGTGCGCGTCGGAGAGGAGCATCTTGGTCGTGAGCTTGTCCTCGAGGAGCAAGTGAACGATGCGCCGGATGTTGGAGCGCACCTGCTCGGGGACGTTGCCCGCGACATCGACGCGGGCGATCGCCATGCCGAAGCGCACGAGCAGCCGATCGACGATCTCCTCGAAGATGGCGCGCTTGTCCTCGAAATAGAGATAAAAGGTGCCGCGCGCGACGCCCGCGAGGTGGACGATGTCCTCGACTTTGGCCGCGTGGTAGCCGTGCTTGGCGAAGACGTCGCGCGCCGCCTGCAGGATTTCCTGCCGGCGGGTGGCTTTGGCGTCCGCGGCGGCCTGACGCTTGCGTTCAGTCGGTTCGGCCATCCGGTCCCGTGCAGACTACCAGTTTTTACGCCTTGCCAGCGCGGCTGAGGCGGATAACCTTGCGTCGACTGACACGTCAGTCAGTGGCCCAGGAGGCTTTTGAATGGCTGAAGAGCGGACGCTCGCAATCGGGATGGACGTCGGGTCCACCACCGTCAAAGCCGTCGTGGTCGACCCCGACACGAAAAAAATCCTCTGGAGCGACTACCAGCGCCACCACACGAAGCAGCCCGAAAAAGTCGTCGAGCTGCTCGAAGCGATCGTCGCCGCGCTGCCGGATCATCCGCGCGACAAGTTCCGCATGTTCTTGACCGGCTCGGGCGCTGCGCCGCTGTGCGCGCCGACCGGCGGCAAGTTCGTTCAAGAAGTGAACGCGGTCACGCTCGCGGTCGAAAATCTTCACCCCGACGTCGGCAGCGTCATCGAGCTCGGCGGGCAGGACGCGAAGATCATCATCTTCAAAGAGGCCGGCAAGAAGAAGCTCACCGTGGTTCGCCACGACGGCACCGTCGAAAAAGACAGCGAAGAAGAAGTCGAGACGAGCGCCGGAAAAACCGCGATCGCCTCGATGAACGACAAATGCGCATCCGGCACGGGCGCGACCATCGACAAGTGCTTCGTCAAAGTCGGCGCGCCGCCCGAGCTCGTCACGTCGCTCGAGTTCGACCCGAGCAAGCTTCACCACGTCGCGGCCAAGTGCGGCGTCTTCGCCGAGACCGACATCGTCAACTTGATCAAGAGCGGCATCCCGTCGGGTGAAGTGCTGAACTCGCTCGCCGACGCGATCGTGATGCAGAACCTCAGCGTCCTCACGCGCGGCAACACGCTCAAGCACAAGGTGCTGCTCCTCGGCGGGCCGAATACGTATTTGAAGTTTCTCCAGCAGTGCTGGCGATTGCGCATTCCGCAGACGTGGGCCGAGCGCGGCTACGATTATCCGAAAGACGTTCCGATCGAAGAGCTCGTCTTCGTCCCGGACAACAGCCATTTGTACGCCGCGTACGGCGCGGTCATGTACGGCCTGCACGAAGAAGCGTCGGTCGGCTGGTGGAACGGCCTCGACGGCTTACGCGACTACATCACCAACGGCCGCAAAGCGCGCCTCGGCGAGACGGCAGGTCCGCCGCTCTCGCGCACCGAAAAAGAGCTTCAAGACTTCCGCGAGCTTTACGCGATTCCGAAGTTCGAATCGGCGAAGTTCGAGCGCGGGCAAGTCGTTCAGGGCGTGATCGGTTTGGACGGCGGCTCGACCTCGAGCAAAGCGGTTTTGGTCGATTACGAATCAGGAAAGATCCTCGCGAAGGGATATCAACTTTCGAAAGGCAACCCGATTCAAGACGCCAAGGAGCTCCTGTCGCAGCTCGACACGTTCGTGACCGATCAGGGCGCGACGCTCGAGGTGAAGGGCTTCGGCGCGACGGGTTACGCGGCCGACGTGCTCGAAGAGTGCGTGAAGAGCGACGTGAACATCGTCGAGACGGTCGCGCACATGATGAGCGCGGTGCACTTCTTCGGCGACGTCGACGTCATCTGCGACATCGGTGGGCAGGACATCAAAGTCCTCTTCATGAAGAACGGCGACATCCAGAATTTCAGGTTGTCGAACTCGTGCTCGGCCGGCAACGGCACGCTCCTTCAGGCGACCGCCGATCAGTTCGGCGTCAAAGTGCAAGACTTCGCCGAGGTCGCGTTCAAAGCGGAGCTCGCGCCGAAGTTTTCGTACGGCTGCGCGGTCTTTCTCGATACCGACCGCGTGAACTTCCAAAAAGAGGGCTTCTCGAAAGAGGAGATGCTCGCCGGGCTCGCGCAGGTGCTGCCGAAGAACGTCTGGCAATACGTCGTTCAGATTCCGCGCATGGCGTCGCTCGGGCGCAAGTTCGTTTTGCAGGGCGGCACGCAATACAACTTGGCCGCCGTCAAAGCCCAAGTCGATTACATCAAAGAACGGGTGCCGAACGCCGAGGTGTTCGTGCACCCGCACACCGGCGAAGCCGGCGCGATCGGCGCGGCGATGGAGACCCTCCGCGTCGTCAAACGCAAGGGCAAGTCGACGTTCATCGGCCTCCGCGCGTCGATCGATCTCGAATACACGTCGAAGAACGACGACGAGACGGTCTGCCACTTTTGCCCGAACGAGTGCAAACGCACGTTCATCGACACCAAGCGCCCCGACGGCTCGACCTCGCGCTACATCGCGGGCTTCTCGTGCGAAAAGGGCACCGTCGAATCCAAAGAAGCGATGCTCTCGCTCGTCGCCGATCGAAAGAAGATCGCGCAGCAATATCCGAACATGGTGTCGTACGAGGCGCTCAAAGCGTTTTCGCACTTCTACAAGTTCGAGCCGGTGCCCGAGGACGGCGCGCTCGTCGACGACGTCGAAGTTCGCAAAGGCATCTTCGGCGTCCGGCGCGTGCCGGTGAAGCGGCCGTTCAAACGCTCTTCGAAAGAAGCTTGGGAGAAGCGCCGCTCGGTGCGCATTGGCATCCCGCGCGTTTTGAACCTTTATTCGACGGGGCCGTTCTTCCGCACGTATTTCGAGGCGATCGGCATTCAGAAACAGAACGTCGTCTTCTCCGACGAGACGAGCGAGGACATGTGGCACGCGGGCGGCAAATACGGGTCGATCGACCCGTGCTTCCCGAGCAAGGTCGCGCAAGCCCACGTCCACAATTTGCTTTTCGTGCAGCACACCGCGAAAAAGCCGCTCAAATACATCTTCTTTCCGATCCTCACGCACGTGCCGAACTTCGTCGCCGACACGATGGACAATACCGCGTGTCCGATCGTCGCCGGCGCGCCGGACGTGATGAAGGCCGCGTTCACGAAGGAGGTCGACTTCTTCGCGACGCGCGGCATCGAGTACCTCGACCCGGCCGTCTCGTTCTCCGAGATGACGCTCACCGCCAAACGCATGTTCCAGACATGGGGCGAGCGACTCGGCATCACCGAGGACGAAAACGATCACGCGGTGCGCGAGGCGGTGAAGGCGCTCGACACGTTCGACGCCGACGTGCAGCACAAGGGCCGCGCGATCCTCGAGACCGTCGAGGCCGAGGACCGCGTCGCGATCCTCATGGTCGGCCGCCCGTATCACTCCGACCCGGGCCTCAACCACGGCATCCCGGAAGAGTTCCAGGTGCTCGGTTATCCGATTTTGAGCATTCGTTCGATTCCCAAGGATCGCGAATACCTCGATCGCTATTACAAAGAAGAGCTCGAAAAAGGCGTCATCAAGACGCCGCTCGAGCTCAATCACGTTTGGCCGGAGAACTACTCGGCCAACAGCGCGCAGAAGGTTTGGGCCGTCGGCTTCGCCGCGCACCACCCGAACGTCGTTTTGCTCGATCTCTCGAGCTTCAAATGCGGGCACGACGCGCCGACGTACGGCATGGTCGATTCGATCGTCGAAGCGAGCAAAACGCCTTACGCCGCGCTCCACGACATCGACGCGAACAAGCCGGGCGGCTCGATCAAAATCCGCGTCCGCACGTACGCCCACGCGCTCAAGCTCCACGAAGAGCGTCTCTCGGACGTGGGCAAACGAAAGCGCGATCTCGCGCACGCCATCGACAAGAAACGGCTCGAGCTCCTCGAGCTGCGCAGCAATCAGCTCGCCGCCCGTCGCATGGACGACCCGGCGATCGTCGCGCAAATCGAAGCGCTCCGCGCGAAGGTGCTCGCCTACGAGGCGCCGCCGCCCCCGCCGGAGGAGCCGCCGAAGGGACTCATGCAACTAGGAAAAAAGACCAAGGACGGAAACGTGGTCCGCGTTTTCGCTCCCCAAAACGACGTTGTTCAAATTGCGCAGGAAGGTGAGTGATGGAGACGATGAACGGTACGAAGAAATCTCTTCCCATCATCAACACGAAGGGCTCTTCGGAGCTCGACATGGAAGCCGAGCTCGCGCGCTTCGAAGAAGAAGAGCGCAAGCGTCTCGGCATCGACGAAAAGATCGAGCACTGGTCCGACAAAATGGTCGGCCTCGACTTCAAAAAGAGCGAAAAGCCGAACATCACCCTGCTCATCGGCGGGCTCACGATGATTCAAGACACGCTGGTCGAAGCTGCGCTCCGCGGCCTCGGATACAACGTCGAGCACATGGACAGCCCGGACACCGAGGCCTTCCAAACCGGCAAGGAATACGGCAACCGCGCCCAGTGCAACCCGACGTACTTCACAGTCGGTAATCTCGTGAAGACGCTCATTCATCTTCGCGACGACAAGGGACTTTCGTCCGAAGAAGTCGTGAAGAAATACGTCTTCCTGACGGCGGGCGCGTGCGGTCCGTGCCGGTTCGGTATGTACGTCACCGAGTATCGCAAGGCGCTACGCGACGCGGGCTTCGACGGCTTCCGCGTCATGCTCTTCCAGCAGACCGGCGGCCTCAAGCAGGCGACCGGCGAAGAGAGCGGCCTCGAGATGAACCCGGCCTTTTTCGCTGGAATCGTGAAGGGCATCATCGCCGGCGACGTGCTCAACGCGATCGGGTACCGCATCCGGCCGTACGAGGTCGAGCCCGGCTCGACCGACAAGGCGCTCGCCCAGGTCAAACAGAATTGTTACGACGCGCTCAAGAACCAAACGAGCATTTTGATGGCGCTTCTTCGCTCGAAGAAGATCCTCGCGAGCGTCAAAGTCGATCGCACGTTCTCGAAGCCCAAAGTGGGAATCATCGGCGAGTTCTGGGCGATGACGACCGAGGGTGACGGCAACTATCAACTTCAGCGCTTCCTCGAGGGCGAGGGCGCCGAAAACGACATTCAGCTCGTGACCGCTTGGCTCCTCTACAACATTTGGGAGTCGCGCCACGACACGCTCGACCGCGAGAAGCTCCGCGCCGAGGACAAAGGCAAGTCGGGCCTCGACGGGCTCGGTCCGTGGGGCGTGGCGAAGCGCATGGCGTCGCTCGCGGGCGCCGAAATCGCGGTGCGCGGTCTCTTTCAAACCTTCGCGCACGCGGCGGGCCTCTACGGCTACCACCTGCCGGACATGAACAAGGTCGCCGACATCTCGCACGAGTATTACAACAACAACCTCCGTGGCGGCGAAGGCCACATGGAAGTCGGCAAGCTCATCATCAACGTCCTCGAGAGCAAATGTCATATGACGCTCAGCGTGAAGCCATTCGGCTGCATGCCGAGCGCCTCGGTCTCCGACGGCGTGCAGAGCGCGATCGTCGAGAAATTCCCGGGCACGATTTTCTGTCCGGTCGAGACGAGCGGCGACGGGCGCGTGAACTTCTATTCGCGCGTTCAAATGTATTTGTTCAAGGCGAAGCAAGCCGCGCTCGCCGAGCTCGAGCGCGCGCACACCGAGAACGGCGTCACGCCGGAGCAGGTGAAGGAGTTTTTGGCCAAGAACCCGCGCTACGCGAGCTCGCTCCACAAGGCGCCGCACAAATACGCGGGCACCGCGGCGGATCTCGTCGCCGAGATCGCGCCGCTCATCAACCTGTCGCGCACCGAGCGCCTCCGCGCTCGCGCGATGGGCGCGGCGAAGAAGACGCAATCGGCCGTGACGAACGCGCCGCACGTCGTCGTCGAGCTCTTCAAGACCGCCCGTGAGCAAGCGCCGGTCCTCGCGTCGCGCGTCAAAGAGGACCTCACGATCCTCCGCGAGCAGCGCACGAAGAAGCGCTCGGAGCCCGCCGAGATCTCCGCCGCGGCGGAGTAAGAGCGAGAAACATAAAGAGAGGAAGATTGGAAGGAGAGAGGGGCAGGAAACCCTCTCTCGCTTCCTAACTTCCAATCTTCATGTGAATTCTCAGTCGCCGTCGGGGGCGTCGCTGGCCGCGTCAGCCGCGCCGTCGTCGGCCGCGTCCGTTCCCGCGTCACCCGCACCCGCGTCGGCGGGGTAGCCACCGCAGAAGATCGGCGCGAGCGCGTCGTAGTAGTGCTCGAAGTCCGGCTGATTCAGGCAGATGGAGTTGACGGCGCCGGCGTCGGTCAGGTCGCATTGCCCGTCGACATACGATTTGCAAACTGCCTGATCTGCGGCTGACGTGCACTGGTCGTATAGCTGCAAGCTAGCATCGTCGGTCACCGCGCATTGGTCGGCGCAAGCGAGCGACTCGCAATCGAGGACTGACTGGGCTTTCGCGCCACAACCTGTCGCGGAGCTGTCGCCACTGAGAATTGCGATGCATCCGGACGTATTTGCGTAATCGATTCCGCCGATTGCGATCAGAGCGCCATACGCGGAAGCGTTTTGGTTCGTGATGAGGCACTTGAGGCAATTCGCGTTCGCGTTCGCGTTCTCGAATCCCTGGCACGCACTCGTCGATTTCTGCGGCCCGAAGCATCCGTCGAAGAACGCGGCGATCTGCACGTCGCTGCAGGCCGTTGGATCGGGCGTGATCGGCGGCACCCAAGTGATCGCGCTCGTGTCGATCGTCGGATTCGGCGTCGGGCACTCGATGCTCGCTTCGATCGGTCCGCTCTCCGGGACCGCCTTCTTGTCGGGCTTCACGTCTTGCGCGGCGTCGCCGGCGTCGCCAGTCGTGTCGTCGCCGTTATTGCAACCTGCCGCGCATAGCATCGCTACGAGCGGAACCTGAATCGCCAACGCGAGCCACTTGCGCATGATCGCCCTCCTAAGAAGTGGGGCGGATTATGTCACTGGCCAAACGACGTGTCGATCGTTCGCGGCGGCTTGTGCGACGAATTCACTGGCCCGACGGTCGCACCGAACGGGGTCGTCGACGTCGCGGTCGGCCCGGTGTGGACGAACCCGACGTGCGGCGGCGGCGCGTGCGTCGGCTGCGCGGTCGTCGCGATGGTGGTGCCGATGACCGCACCCTTCGTCAGCGAAATGTCGACGTCGACTGCCGGCTTGTCGAAGACGACGATCTCGGTGCGCGGCGCGTAGCTCGTGGCCTCGGCGCGCAGGCGGTGGGCGAGACCGTCGCGCGGAAACGCGTTGTGGTACGGGCTTTTTCCGAGCGGCGCGTCGTCGAGATAAAGCTCGGCGGCGGTGTTGGTCGTGACCGAGAGATCGACCGACGTGACGTTGGGCTGCGCCGCCGAATCGATCGGCTTGGGCGCCGCGGTCGGGGCGGTTCGATGAATCACGAGGAAGATGACGATGCCGAGCAGGCCGACCGCCGCGGCGATCATCGCAGCGGCCGCGACGAGCGGACCTTTGCGCTGCTGCGTGACCGACGGCTGCGCGGCCGAGGCCGTGCCGCCCGCGGTGTACGAAGGCGCCACGTTTTGATCGAGCAGCGCCGCGCTCGGCTGCACGAGCGACATCGACGGCGTGCCGCCGTGCGGGTTCGGAAGCTTGGGCATCGGCGCGAGGTGATCTTCGCCCGCGCGGAGCATGCGGAGCTGGCCGTCGATGATCCCACGGAGCTCGCGCCGATCGGCTTCGAACGTTTCGCTCACGATGCGCGCGATGTCACGCGACGTGGTGCGGTCGCCGATGGTGATCAAGAAGCGCTCGAGCTCGGCGGCGAGATCGGCGCAGCTCGCATAGCGCTCCTCGGGATGCTGCGCGAGGGCGCGCCGGCAAATCGCGTCGAGCTCGACCGAGACGCGCGGGTCGGCCTGACGCGGCGACGGGATCGCGCCGGTCAGGAGCTCGTGCATGATCGCGACCTCGTTCATGCCCTTCCACAGGCGACGACCGACGGCCGCTTCCCACACCATGACGCCCATCGCGAAGACGTCCGCGCGCCGGTCGACGCGCTGCGCGCTCGCTTGCTCCGGCGGCATGTACGCGATTTTTCCTTTGAGCTCGCCGGTGCGCGTCTCGAGCGAGCTGTCCATCGCCTTGGCGATGCCGAAGTCGACGACCTTCACCTGGCCGTCGTAGGTCACGAAGATGTTGTGCGGGGTCGCGTCGCGGTGAACGATGCCGAGCGGCCGCCCGTCGATGTCGACGAGATCGTGCGCGTAGTTGAGGCCGTTGCACGCCTCGACGAGCATGCGAAGGTGCGGGCCGAGCGGGAACGGATGCTCCTTCGCGACGCGCTGGCGGAGGCGCTGAAGCGACTGGCCCTCGAGGTACTCCATCGCGAGGAAGTAGCGGCGCCCTTCGTTACCGACCTCGACCGTTTGCACGACGTTCGGGTGGTTGAGGCGCGCGGCGAGACGCGCTTCTTCGAGGAACATTTGGAGGAACTGCTCGTCCTCGGCGAGGCCGGGCCGCAGCATCTTGATGACCATGAGCTTGCTGAAGCCCGCCGGTCCCTGCGCGACGCCGAGATAAACGTCGCCCATGCCGCCGTGCGCGAGCTCGGCGATCAGCCTGTAACGGCCGACCTGAACGACACCTTGTTCCAACGCCGGTCAGGATAGCCTGTTTCTCGCGTCGGGCCTACCTTCGAAGGTCGATCCGATGGACGTTCCGGAGGAAGTGCGTGCAATCTGCAAGCAATTGAAGGCGCGCGGCCACGAGGCCTACGTCGTCGGCGGCTGCGTGCGCGACTTGCTGCTCGGAAAAGAGGCTTCGGATTGGGACGTGACGACCGACGCGCGCCCGGCTGAGGTGCAAAAAATATTTCCGCGCGTGATCCCGACCGGCATCCAGCACGGGACGGTCACGGTCTTGATGGGGAAAAAACAATTCGAGGTGACGACGTTCCGCGGCGAGGGCGCGTACACCGACGGGCGGCGGCCGGACACGGTCGAGTTCGTGCGCGACATCACGGCCGACTTGGCGCGGCGCGATTTCACGGTGAACGCGATCGCGCTCGACCCGGACGACGAGCGCATCATCGATCCGTACGAGGGGCAAAAAGACATCGCGCGCAAAGTGATTCGCGCGGTCGGCGTGCCGCTCGAGCGGTTTCGCGAGGACGGGCTTCGCGTGCTTCGCGCGGCGCGTTTCACCGCGACGCTCGAGTTCGATCTCGACCCCGAGACCGAGCGCGCGATCGGGCCGAGCCTCGACGTGTACCAAAAAGTTTCGCAAGAGCGCGTTCGCGACGAGTGGGTCAAGTCGATGAAGGCGCGGCGGCCGTCGCGCGCGTTCGACGTGATGCGCGCGACCGGCATCTTGGGCGTCACGTGCCCCGAGATGCTCGAGGGCGTCGGCATGGAGCAAAACAAGTGGCACGCCTACGACGTCTGGCGCCACGGCATGGAGTGTCTGGACGGCTGCCCGGGCGATCCGATTCTGCGAATCGCCGCGATGCTGCACGACGTGGGAAAGCCGCGCTCGCGCGCGTTCAGCGACAAGACGAAAGATTGGACGTTCTACGACCACGAGCACATCGGCGCCGAGATCGCCGAACCGATCTGCGCGCGGCTTCGCTTCTCGAACGACGAGCGCGCGCGCATCGTGCACCTCGTGCGAAATCATTTGTTCCACTACACGAGCGAGTGGAACGACGCGACCGTGCGCCGGTTCATCCGCCGCGTCGGCAAAGAGCGGCTCGAAGATCTGTTCGCGCTCAACGAGGCGGACGTGCGCGCGAAGGGCCGCGACGCGACGCCCGATTTGTCCGCGCTGGCGTCGCTCAAAGAGCACGTCGCGCGCGTGCTCGCCGCCGGCGACGCGCTCTCGACCAAAGACCTCGCGATCAACGGGCGAGACTTGATGAGCGAGCTCGCGATCGCGCCGGGGCCAATCCTCGGAAAAATCTTGAGCGCGCTCCTCGAAGAGGTGATCGCGGATCCCGCCAAAAACACGCGCGATTCGCTCCTCGAGATTGCCCGCAAGATGAAGCCGTGATTGAAGAGAATTTGGGCTACCTGGGACTGAAGTCCCAGGCAGCGAAGAGATCAACGGTGCGCCTTGGAGGTTTGCCTGCGCGCGGGCGAGCGGTGCGGTAAGCCCGCCTTCGGCGGGCTCAGAAAGCGCGAGGCGCGTGTCTGCTGAGCCGCCGCCAGGCGGCTTACTGCCGCTCTCTCCAAAACGCTTTGGGCTCGCGAGGCGCCGCTTTGATCTGCATGCTGCCTGGGACTTCAGTCCCAGGCTGCCCAAAACAAACACATGCGCTTCGCCGATTTGAAGCGGGGTTTGGGCTACCTGGGACTGAAGTCCCAGGCAGCGAAGAGATCAACGGTGCGCCTTGGAGGTTTGCCCGCGCACAGGCGAGCGGTGCGGTAAGCCCGCCTTCGGCGGGCTCAGAAAGCTACGAGCCTCGCGTTGTCTGAGCCGCCGCCAGGCGGCTTGCTGCCGCTCTCTCCAAAACGCTTTGGGCTCGCGAGGCGCCGCGCTGATCTGCATGCTGCCTGGGACTTCAGTCCCAGGCTGCCCAAAACAAACACGTGAGCTCACTCCAAAACGCTTTGGGCTCGCGAGGCGCTGCTTTGATCTGCCCAAAACTCAAAACACGAGTTTCAAAACACCACGCGCAGTCCGTTGGGCACGATGCTCACCAGCGCGGGCCGCCGGTCCTCGATGACATGGAGCGGGCCGCCGATGCCGAGCGCCATCATCGTGATGCCGAGTCCGAGCGACGCGCTCGTCGTTGCGATGCCGAGCGCGAGGCAACCGTCGTTCACGCGGTCGCTGCCGACGCTCGTCGCGTTCGAGTTGCAAACGGCGGCACCCGCGAGCGACGCGATCGTTCCGGCGATGGCGACGAGAATGCCGCCGAAGGTGAGCATCTCGCTCGAGGCCGAGCGCGCGACGTGAATGTGGCCGAGGTCTGCGCCGGCGGCGGCGCGGACGACGAGCACGTCGCTCGGCGCAGTCGGCATCGCGCGACCGTTCACGCGGACGACGCCGTTCGTCTCCATCTCGGCGCCGCGATCGTAAGTTTGGACCTCGCCGGTCCTCACCGCGGCGAGCACTTCGGTCTTCGCCGGCACGTCGGGCGCGGGCACGAAGACGTCGATGGTGTGCACGCAACCCGTCGCGCCGAGCGCTGCGCCCAAAAGAAGCCGGTTCAATCGCATTGTTCGAAAACTATGTTACGGTCGCGCTCCGTGCGCGTCTCGTGGGTTCTTGCGGGTCTTGTTTTTTCGGCGACGGCCTACGCGCAGACGACCCCCCAGGCGAAACCGACGGTGACCGTCGGCGATTTCGATCTGTGGCCGACGCTCGAAGTGCGCTCGCGCGGCGAGTACCGGCGCGATCCGGTCGACATGGGCGGCGCGGGCACCGGCTACTACACCGAAGATCCGTGGGCCGTGATGGAGCGCACGCGTCTCGGTCTCGGTGCCGAGCGCGGAGCGCTTCGCGCGCAAGTGACGTTTCAAGACGCGCGCGTTTGGGGCGCGACGCCTCCAACCGGAATTTTTTCGAACGACGCGTTCGCCTCGACGGGCCTCTACGAGGGTTACATCGAGATTCACACGACGACGCCGCCCGGCCTCAAGCCAGGCACCGACGCGGCGCCTCCCGATAGCCGCGAGCGCGAGCCGCAGTACATCCGCGTCGGTCGTCAGGCGATCGTCTGGGACGGCGGGCACCTCGTGGGCAACGCCGATTTCTCGCCGGTCGCGCGCACGTTCGACGCCGTGCGCGGTCACGCCGGCTGGCGCTCGCTCGACTTCGAAGCGTTCGCCGCGATCGCCGACGCGCCGCACCCGATCGGCATCGGCTTCGACGACCCGAACGGCAGCTACTATGGCGGCACGCAGCTCTACGGCGCGCTCGCTTCGCTGACGCTTCATCCGCTCTTTCGCGCGCAGCTCTACGGGCTGCTCCGTCCGGCGCCGGGGCAAGGTCCGTCGACGACGACGTTCACGCCGCTCGCGAGCGACTTCGCGCAGACGCGCACGTTCGGAGACGACTGGACGATCGCGCTCGGCCTCGGCGGCGAGTCGAAAGGTTGGAAGTACGGCATCACCGGCGCGCTCCAGCTCGGACGCGTTCGCATTTTTTCGGACGAGCTCGATCGACTCGCGGGCGCGGTCGTCGCCGATGCGTCGCGGCGCTTCGACGGCGTCGTCCTCACGCCGACGATCGCGATCGGCGGATCGTTCGCGAGCGGCGGCCGCTCGTCGACGCAATACAACCAATTCGATCCGCTTTATCCCGACGTGCAGAGCGAGCACGGCCTCCTCGGCGCGTTCGCGTGGTCGAACCTGATCGACGCGCACGGCACGGTCAGCATCGTGCCGACGCAAAACCTCCGGATCGCCGCCGACTATCGCTACGCGCGCATGGTCGCGCCCTCGACCGGCGAGTGGCTCGACACGTATCTCGTCGTCGCGGGCAACGCGGCGGGCACGACGTCACCCGAGCTCGGTCACGAGGTCGATCTCCTCGTCTCGTATCGCCCGTGGCCCGCGCTCGACGTCGCGGCCGGCTACTCGCTCTTGATCCTCGGCGACGGCGCGAAACAAATGATGGCCGCCGAAAGTCGTGGCCCAGCCGACTTCTCGCACTACGCGTTCATCCAGCTCACGCTGAACGTTCCGGCCAAGCCCTAAAGCCCATTCCAACGACGATTCGGGCCGACGTCGGCGTGCGTGAACCAGTCGCTGTCCGAGAGGTAGACGCCGACGCCGCCTTCCCAATGGAGATCGGCGCGGAGCTCGCGTTCGATTTCGAGCGGCGAGAGCGCGGCGTCCGCGCCCTCGGGCACGACGCGAAAATCCACCGCGTGCCCGAGCGAGTGCTGCGAATGGCTCGCGACGTGGTGACCTTTTTTTCGGAGCATTTCGTTCAGCTTCGCGCTGCGGAAGCCGCTCACGATTTCGATTCGCGCGCGCGGGTGCATGCGTCCGAGCTCGCGCAGCATGCCGAGAAGTCGCGCGTCGAGGGCGAGCGTCTCGCCGGTCACTCGGTCGGCGAGGAGCGCGTCGAAGCGCGTTTGCGTGGGCGCGCTCTCGTCGAGCACGAGATGCTCGCCAGTGTGCGTCTGCACGAGCGTGGCCAAAACGGGGGCGTCCGCGTCGCTCGCGGTCGCGACGTCCTTCTTCGCGTCGAGCCTCATCGAGCGCGGCGGGCTCGCGTCGCTCGCGAGCGCGCTCGTCACGCTGAGGCTCGTGAGAGCCGGCAAGAGGATGTGCCGTAGCGCCACGATTTCAGTGTAGCCTGCCCGTGGTGAGCGATACCGAGCTTCTCCATCGCATCGCACGCGGCGACGTGGATGCGCTCGGGTCACTCTACGACCGGTACCAGACGACGCTTCTTCCGGTCGCGCTGCGAATTCTCCGCGTTCGCGCCGAGGCCGAGGACGCGCTCCACGACGCGTTCGTCATCGTGAGCGAGCGCGCGTCGCAATACGCGCCCGAGCGCGGCACGGTCTCGGCGTGGCTCGTCACGCTCGTTCGGAATTTGTGCATCGATCGCGCGCGACGTCGCGACCGCCGCGGCGCCCTCGTCGACCGCTACCTCGGCAAAGAATCGGCGGACGCGACGACGCCCGAGACGCTCGCCGATCAAAAGACCGAGCGCGAGCGCGTTCGGCGCGCGCTCGCGAAGCTGCCCGAGGCGCAGCGCGAGACGCTCCTCGTCGCGTTCTTCGAAGGGCTCAGCTATCCCGAAATCGCCGAGCGCGAAGGCGTTCCGCTCGGCACCGTGAAGTCGCGCGCCGCGCGTGCGATGGCCGCGCTCCGCGAAGCCTTGGAGAAAGAATGACGAAGACCGATCGAGGAACGCTGACGCGCACGCGCACGAAGGGGCCGGCGCTTTTTTATTCCGACGTTCGCCCGGACGACGCGCGCGCCGTCGTCGGCATCGTGCCCGGCTACGCCGATTACGCCGACCGTTACGATCGCGTGCAGCGCGCGTGGGCCGAGCAAGGCGTCGCGTCGATCGCGATCGATCTCCGCGGTCACGGGCTCGCCGAAGGTCCGCGCGGCGCGTGCAAACATTGGGACGAATACCTCGACGACGCGAGCGAGCTCTTCGCGCTGCTCGAAAAAGTCGGCAAGCCGATTTTTCTTTTCGGTCACAGCTTCGGCGGGCTCGTGGCGGCGTCGTGGGTCACGCGCAACGGCAAGGCGCAGCGCGGCGTGATCCTCTCGAATCCGTACATGCGCGTGGCGCTCCCGGTGCCGGCGGCGAAGAAGACGGCGGGTCGCATCGTGTCGGCGCTCTTGCCCGGCGTCGGGCTCGCGACGGGCATCAAGGGCTCGCAGCTCACGCACGACGAGGCGCTCGCGAAGAAGTACGACGAGGACCCGCTGGTCTTCAAGAAAGCGAACGCGCGCTGGTTCGTCGAATCGGAGAACGCGCAACACGACGTGATGGCGCGCGCGAAGGAAATCACGCTGCCGATGCTGATGGTGCTCGGCACGGCGGACCCGGTCGTCGCCGGCGGGCGGGAGCTGTTCGACGCGGCGGGAAGCACGGACAAGAAGCTCGACGCGCGCGAGGGGCTTCTTCATGAAGTGCTCAATGAACCGGAGTGGCGGAGCGTCGCGGATGCGATCGCGGAGTGGGTGAAGGCGAGAGCGTAGGCGGCAGCCGGAACTGGAACCGGAACCGGAACCGGAACCGGAACCGGAACCGGAACCGGAACCGGAACCGGAACCGGAACCGGTTGTGTGGGTGGCCGTTGCGTTGGGGCGAGGCGGGTGGGGGGCGCTCGCTCGGCTGGTCTCATTTTCATCCCGTGCTCGCGGCCGTCAAGGACGACGCCTTCGGCGTCGCCGGCTTCGCCGGTGCTTCGCATCCTTGACTGCCGCTGCGCGCGGGATGGTGCGGGCTGCGCCTTTCGCGAGGTGCGAGAGGCGAAGGAGAATTCTCATGGCACTTCGTATCTACGACTTCGAAATCGAAACGCTTCGGATGATGGCTTCCGTCATTCGCGAGATTGCGCGGGTCGATTCGGATCTTGCTCGGCAGCTGCGGCGGGCGGCGGCGGGTGTGGCGCTGAACACGGCGGAGGGCGAGGGGTACGCCGACGGCAATCGGCGGGTGCGCTTTCACAATGCGATCGGGTCGGCGAAAGAGACGCGCGCGTGTCTCGAGGTCGCGGGCGCGCTCGAGTACGTCGCGGTCCATCGGGCGCTCGTCGATCGGCTCGACCGAATCGCGGGCACCCTGTATCGCCTCGCGCGGTGAACGCGCGGCCTCGCGCCGAAATGAGGCGCCTCGCGATCGAAACGGGGCGCCTCGTCGCCAAAATGCGGCCGCTCACGTCGAAACCGGCGCGCCTCCGCCCGAAAAACTGCTCCTCACGCGCGAAACGCGGCGCCTCCCGCCGAGTCTTGATCGCCTCACGCGGTTCAGCGACAGTCGTGCACGGAGGCAGGGAACATGACGACGAAACCTCATGACGACGTCGCGTCGATCGCGCTCGACGCGCGGCGCGTGCACGATGCGGCGGTGGTCCATCAGAAGAACAAAGAGTTTTCGAAGCGGCTCGCGCCACACGAGCTCGCGAAGATGCTCGCCGACATCGTGGCGCTCGAGCACGGCGACGGCGCGCGCACGACGACGCTTCATGAGCGCGTGGCGGCGGGCGTCCACGTCGCCGAGATCCGCGCAGGCGTGCTCGGGGTCGCGCGTGACGTGAAAGAGGACGCGGTCCTCGCGTTTCCCAAAGACGCGGCGATGCAGCACGCGTTCGGGGTCGGCGTGCACGCGTCGCCGAGCTCGACGCGCGAGATCCGCGAGCTCGCCGAATCGCTCCTCGCCGCCGCGGCCGCGCACCCGAAGGAAGGCGCGAAGATCGGGCTCGATTACCACGGCGTTCACGACCTCGAAACGATGGTGCACGCGCTGGACGGCGCGGACCTCGCGCACGTGCACGCGGCGACGTCGCGCCACACGAACGCGACGCACGTCGACTCGCTCGCGCACGTGGTGAGCGCGGAGGCTTCGCGCATCCGGCGCATCGCGCACCGCGTCCTTCGCGACGAGCCGGACGCGCTCGCGGCATTCGCGCGAACGCTGCCGCGCCACGCGATCGCGCCGCGCACGCACGTGACGGCGCCGCCGGCGGCAGTGTCCGCGAGCTGACGGCCGACAAAACGAAAACGCCCGCGAAGCGTTTCCGCTCGCGGGCGTCTCGTTTTCTCGAATCGTCAGCTCACATGCAGAAGCCGACCTGGAGGATCTTCCATTTGCCGGCTTGGCAGGTCTTGCCCGTCGGGCAGTCGCTGTCGGCCGAGCAGATTTGGATGTCGGTCGCGCCGGTGCACGCGCCGTTGGTCGGCGCCTCGCACACGACGCCGGTGCCGTTGGTCGCCTTGGAGTAGCCGCAGCCTGCGACCGCCGTCGGGCCTTTCGCGCCCTGGAGGCAGCAGACGTTGCCCGTCTTGCCATTGGCCGTGCAGTCGGAGTTTTGAGCGCACTCGACCGGAATCGACGGGATCGCCGCGCCCGAATCGGCGGGGGGATTGTCGCATGCGGCGCCGTACGCGACGCAGTCCTGGCCCTGGAAGGTCTGGCCGACTTCGCCGCCGAGGCAGCACTGGGTGCCCGTAGTGCAGACGATGCTGCCCGCGTCGCCGGTGCCGAAGCCGCAGAAGATCGCGCCCGCTTCGTCGACGTGGAGCGACGGGATCGAACCGCACTCTGCGCTGCCGCCGTCTTGGGGCGGCTGCGAATCGTTTTGCACGACGTCTTGCGTGTTCACGTCGTTGCTCGTCGTGTCCTTCGCCGCGTCTTTGGTGCCCGAGTCAGTCCCGGTGTCGTCGCCGCTGCACGCGCTCAAGGCCGACATCATGCCGAGGCCGACGATCGCCGCGCTCCCGAAAATCCAAGCAATCTGCTTCTTCATAATTTTCTCCGCGGGGGGTCATTCCCACATGTCGGCCGGTGCCGTCAAGACCCGCAGCGACAATGTCACCGAGCGCGGCGAGCGATCACGCGATCGACGAAGCCGGGGAGCGGCGCCGGGCCCCAGATGCCCGGCAGGCCGGTCTGCTGCCTCCGCCCGAGCTCCCAATCGACGACGCGGCCCCAAAAAAGGACGTTGAATGTCGCGAGCGAGGCGCCGGCGACGATGTCGACCAGGTAGTGCCAGCGCAGGAACATCGTCGCGCCGATGATTTGGAGCGCACAAAACGCGAGGATCGGCCACGCGTAGCGGAATGGGAATTTCTTCCGATGCACGAACGCGAAAATCGCGAAGAACGTCGGCGCGCCGGTGTGGAGGCTCGGGAAGATGTCTTTGAGCGCCCCGGCCGAGTGCACCGAGTGGAGGACGAGCGCCCAGAACATGCCGCCGTGGAGCTCGTGCTCGAAGCGGAGCTCGTGATACGGGCCGAAGCCGGGGACGACCATGTAGAGCAGGTGCGTGAAGCAAAACTGCGCGACGAGGCCCGTTCCGAAATGACGGAGCAGCTTGCCGTCGCCGCCGAGCGCCAGGAACGGCAGCACGTTGCACGCGACGATGACGAAGTAACCGAAATAGAAAAACGCGAACCACTCGACCGTGCCGTGCGTCACGTACTTGTCCCACGCGACCGACGGCTCGTAGTGAAAGACGCGAAGGTCGAACGCGTAGATCTCCGGGTCGAGCGACTTGCTCGTGACCGCCGGGAGGATCCATCGAAGCTGGAAGTACGAGAGGACGATCGGCACGCAAATGCCGACGCGAAAGAGCGCCGACGCGGCGACGCCGCGGATCACTTCGCCGCGAACGAGGACGAGCATCACGGCGAGCATCGCCCAATCGATGCAGACGTCTTTGAGCGAGCCCCAGCAGTTCGCGTTGCGCGTCGCGAGGAGCGCGCTCGCGAGGATGCCGAAGTAGACGAAGCCGATCCAATCGACGACCGCCATGTTGCGGACGACGCGGCGCACGAGCGAGAGCTCGCCCGTTGCGGTCGGCGCCCTCGCGCTCAGCGTGTCGTTCAGGACGGGCTGCGCCATCGCGTCCTCATGGGTTCGCGCAGTTTCACCGTCCCGTCAATCTATCGCCATGAGCTATTTACCGCGAACGCGTGTGCGCGGTGCGAAGGCTCAGGATCACTCGTCGTCGCGGGCCGCGCGGACCTTCACGATACCTGCTCCGGCGAGCAGCTTGGCTTGGCAGCAGAGCCTGCGGTCCGGCGGGGCTTGGCCGAAGGCGTCGAGGACTTGGAGCTCGTCGTCTTCGGCGTCGGCCAGGAGGGTCGCGCCTTCGAGCACGACCAATCGGCAAGTGCCGCAGCTCGCGCTCCGGCAGGAAAACGGGATGGGCGCGTTCACCTCGTCGGCGAGGTCGACGAGGGCGGCGCCGCCGGGGGCGTCAGCTTCTCTCGACTCGCCGTCGAGCCCGATGAAGACGATGCGGGGCATGTTCGAGACGCTTTCTACATTTTTTCGAGAAGGATCGCATGCTCGAACCGTGGCGAATTTGCGAAGGCTCGAGCGTCGTGGAAGTGCGGCCGCGGCTGAGCGGCGCGGGCGACGACGCGAAAGCCGTGACGCGGCGCGACCGCAGAAAAGGTTTGGTTGGCGCGGAGCGCGCGACCGCCGAGCTCGCTGTCGGCGATGACGAACGCGGCGCGGCCGTGCGGTGCGAGAGCGCGACGCATCGCCGAAAGCGCGGCGCCGAGCTGATCCTCCCACGTGCGTGACGCGCCGGGGCCTCCGCGTCCGAGCTCGCGGCGCGATCCGATTTCGGATTTTTCGAAGCTCGCGCTCGGCAGGCCGAGCCATCGAAGGCGGAGCGCGTGGTGCGCGACGTAGTCGTACGTGCCGGCGTACGGCGGCGAGGTGACGACCGCTGCGGCCTCGCCGTCGCGCACTTTCGCGAGCTCGCGGGCGTCGCCGCCGAAGACGAGCGCGCGCGGGCGAGGGGAGGGCATGAGCGCGGCGAGCTCGCGCGTTCGGCGGACGAGCTCGTCGCATTTTTTTTGAAAGAGCTTGGCCGTGTAGCCCGCTGCGATTCGCTTCGGAGCTTCGTCTCGCGCCGTATCCGCCGAGCGGCGGCTCACTTTGACGAGGATCGCGCTGAGGACGACGCGCAAATCGTCGCGGACGATTCCGTCTTTTTCGTGATCGATCGCGTCGCGCACCGAGTCGAGCTCGAGGAGCACGTGCGGGTCGAACGCGGCGACGTCCTCGGCGGGATATCGCATGAGCGCGCCCGCTTTTTTCGTGCGGCGCGCGTCGGCGTGCTCGCGAACGCGCGCGGCTGCCGCGAGGAGGCGTTCGTCGTGCGCCGAATCGCGCGGCGCGACTTTGCGCGACGTGAGCAGCACGGCCAGCGGGTTCAAGTCGACGCCGATCGCGTCGCGTCGCGCGAGCATCGCCGAGACGACGACGGTGCCCGAGCCGCAAAACGGGTCGAGCACTTTGGTGCCGGCGGTGCTCGTGAGCTCGATGAGCCGCCCCGCGGTCACGGGGTGCATGCGCGCGGGGTAGACGTGAAAACCGTGGACGTGCGCGCGCGACGGATCGTCGTCCTCGCCGGTCGAGCGGGGCACGTCGAGCGCGCGGGCGAGCGCGAGCGATTCTTCGGCGGCGCCTTCGCGCGTGACCTCGCCGCCCACGTGCGTGAGCGCGCGTCGCTGGCCCTTCACGATTTTTTCTCCGCCGCCGATTTCGTCTCGATCGCCGACGCTGGTTCCGAGTCCGGTTCCGTCGCTGCTGCCGGCTCCGCGATCCGCGTCGGGACTGCGACCCGGATGCCCCCCGCGGCGAGCGCTGCTTCGACTTCGGCCTCGGGGATTTTGAGTGCGGCAGCGACTTCGGCGGGCGACAGATTTTTCGTGGAGAGCGCGGCGATGGCGGCTTCGTTCGCGCGCTCGACGGCTGTGCGAACGCGTTTTCGTTCGGTCGCCGCGCGGCGCGAGGCGCGCGACGCGAGCACCGCGAGCACGACGCCCATCCCGACGAGCACGCCCGCCGCGACGAAGCTCGCCGGCGCGAGAACGATCGCGAGCAAGAGCCCGACCGCGGCCGGCGCCGCCGTCAGATACGTGATGATGCGCTGGAGCGCCGCGTTTCGTTGCGCCGCCGCAGCCTCGCGCAGCGCGAGGGCCGCCTCTTCGGGAAGCTTTTCGCCCGCGGGCATGACGACGCGCGGCGCGCCGCAAACACCGCACACCCAGCGATGCTCGTCGTTCGGCACGACCCGGGCGAACGCGCCGCACGACGGGCAGCGCGTCTCTTCGCCGTAGACCTTCGCGAGGTCGGCGCCGGGGCTCAGCGGGTCGGCCATTCGCAGAGCGGATTAGCACGTGTAAGGTGAACGCGTGCGCCCGCGTTGGACCGTCGGAATGTTCTGTCGAAGGCTCGCGGTCGCGTGTGTCGTCGTCGCCGGTTGCGCGGCCGGGAGCGCGACGAGCGGCTCGAAGTCGGTCGCGCCCGCCGACAGCGAGGCGCATCCCGCCGCGTGGTACACGATCGCCGCCGGTCGCGCGGATTTTCAAAAAAACGCGCACGACTTCGACCTCGCCGCGACCGACTGCACGCTCGCGTGCAAAGCGCTCGCGTCGCTCGAGCGCGCCGCCGATCACTTGTGCGCCGTCGCCGAGCCGGACGAGTGCACCGATGCGCGAGCCCGCGTCGACCGGGCCAAGCGCGCTGTGCAGAGCCAATGTGGCGGTTGTTGATGCCTGGACAAGACTTGATGTCATGATCGAGGGGCTACGCCCCTCGATGCTCCCCCCTCAGCACTCGTCGCCTTCGGCTCCTCCCGCTTCGGCAAAGGGGGTCTCGCAGCGAGCCCCCCTTTGGATCCCCCGTCCTTAGGTTACGGGTGAACGATGCTCGTGCCGGGGGGCGGGTTGAACGTGAACTTCGTCGCGGGGACCGCGGTGTTCACTTGCGGGTTTTCGAAATCGAAGCGGTTGCGGTTTTGCTGCCCGTCGAGGATGAGCACGCGCCGCACCTGCGACGTCGCCGCGTCGACATAAAAGAGAACTTTCGTGTATGCGGGCGTCGGCTGCTTCGGCGTGCCGACGAGCACGTAGCCGCCCGGAAATCCGAACTCGCCGCCGCCGTGAATCTCGAACGTGAAGTTCTGATCGAGGCTGCCCTGCCCGGTGAGAAACGAGAGCGCCGCCGGATACTGCGATTGATCGACGTTCTGCTCGTACATTTGTTTGTTCGCGGCTTCGTAGACGCGGAGCTTCGAGCCGTCGGAGACGATGCGGTTTCCCTGCGGCGACGTGTACTCCCAGTCCATCTTGCCGGGCTTCGAGAAGACGACGTGTCCGGTCGACGTTTTCGTCGTGTTGTACGCCTTCGCGAAATACTGCTGATTGAAGTCGGCGCTGAAGGTGTTCGTGCGGTTGTAAAACGCCTGCACGTTGGTCACGGCGGTTCCGACGTCGGGCGTGGCGTTCTGCGCGGCCGCGGGCGGCGCGACCGTGGCAACGGCGAGCACGACAGCAGCGAGGATCTTGCGAATCATGGGGTTCTGCTCCGTTGGACGGACTTGGGGCGCAATCGTTTTGCCCGTTTCAAGACTCATGCGCAACTCCATGAGCGGCCCGAGAGAAACAGAAGATCGGAAGAATGAAAGGGGAGAGGAAGGATTTGGGGTTTTGTTTTCAGGGGCAGGTCGCGGGGAGCGCGGTTTGGTTGGTGGGGCCTTGAAAGGTCGTGTTGGGGGGCGGGTGGATGGTGAACTGGGAGGGCGTGGGCGTGATGTTGTGCTGCGTGCGGGTGAAGTCGAGTTGGTAACGGTTCGATGGCGGGTCGAGCACGATCACGCGGCGAATCTCGAAGGTCGTTGCGTCGATGTAGATGAGAGTCGTCGGCGCGGTGGGGGTCGTCGCGGGTCGAGCTTCGATCACGTAGCCGCCGAGGAATGGTTTCATGAGCGTCAGATTCGACGTCGTGTTCGGGCCGGTGAAAAACGGCAAGAGCTGAGCGAGCCAGGAATTTCCGACGGGCCCCATCGAGAGCGTGTGGGTCGTCGGGTCGTAGGTGCAGACGTTCGCAGTGTCGGAGACGATGCGTAGCTTCGAAGGCGCCGCGTACTCCCAGTCGCTCTTTCCGTTCGCGAGCACCACGCGGCCCGAAGTCGTACGCGTGATGCCGTTGCTTCGCGCAGTATCCGTCTGCGTGAAGTCGGCGGCAAAACCGCCAACTGCGTACGCCGCCCGCACCCGCCGGATCACCTGCCCAATCGTGAGCGGCGCAACCGTCTGCGCACGAGCATCGACCGCGAAAATCACGACAACAAAAATGAGCGCGCGCTTCTTCACAAAGACATACTTCTCTTCCCCTTCGACTCTTTCACTCTTTATGTCTCTCCCTCTTCAGCGCACGAGCGCGTTTTGCAAATGCGTCACCGCGAGCGCGAGCGCGTCCGCCGCGTCCGAGGGCGGCGGGGCGGCGAGCGAGAGGATGACGCGGATCATCTGCGCGACTTGGGCTTTGTCCGCGCGGCCGTGGGCGGCGACGGTGCGCTTCACGCGGGCGGGGGCGTACTCGAAGACATCGAGGCTCGCGCGGCCGCAGACCATGAGCGCGACGCCGCGCGCGTGACCGAGCTTGGCTGCGGCTTGCGGGTCCTTGTGGAAGAAGAGCGACTCGACGCTCGCTTGCGACGGCCCGTGCGCGCGCACGACGGCGTCGAGCTCGCGCTCGAGATCCACGAGGCGCGCAGGGAGCGGCCCGTCACCGAGCGCGAAGACGCCGTGCGCGAGATGAACGAGGCGCGTGCCGCGCCGCGCGACGACGCCCCAACCGAATCGACGCGTGCCGGGATCGAGCCCGAGCACGATCACCTCGCTCATCAGCCTCCGAGCTTGGCGAGCTCTTCGTCCGAGATGTCGAAATCGGAATAGACGTTTTGCACGTCGTCGTGATCGTCGAGCGCTTCGGCGAGGTTCACGGCAATTTCGGCCTCGCGACCGGCGAGCGGCTTTTTGTTCTTCGGCAGGTACGCGATCGACGAGCCCTTGGGCGTGACCTTCGCCTTCTCGAGCGCTTCGAGCACGATGTTGAGCGCTTCGGGCGGCGTGGTGACTTGCCAGTCATCGCCCTCTCGCGCGTAGTCTTCGGCGCCCGCGCCGACCGCGACGTCCATCAGCTGCTCTTCGGACGCGCCGTCCTTTGCAATCTGCACCAATCCTTTTCGATCGAACGCCCACCCCGCGGTGCCGGCGCCGCCGAGGACGCCCGCGTGCTTCTCGAAGATCTTCCGAATCTCCGCGACCGTTCGGTTGCGGTTGTCGGTCATCCCCTCGACGAGAAAGAGCGTGCCGCCGGGGCCGGTGCCTTCGTACAAAACTTCTTCGTACGCGGCGCCTTCGATCTCACCGGTGCCGCGTTTGACGGCGCGGTTGATCGTGTCGTTCGGCATCGACTGCCCTTTGGCGTCGGCGATGGCTTTGCGAAGGCGCGGGTTACCGCCCGGATCGCCGCCGCCCATGCGCGCGGCAACCGTGAGCTCTTTGATGAGCTTGGTGAAGAGCTTGCCGCGCTTGGCGTCGATCGCGCCCTTCTTGTGTTTGATGGTCGCCCACTTGGAATGCCCGCTCATGCGAAAAGCCCTATAGCACGGGGTATTATTCGGCCGAAGTGGCGCCGACGCGCTTCAAGAGCGCGGTGACTTTCGGCTTCGCGATGCCCGCGGCTTTGCCGATCGCGTGGAGGACGGCCGACTCTTTTTTGTCGATGCCGCCCGACGCCTGCGCGACGAACGCTGCGAAGAGGAGACCGGCTTCCGGCTGGCCGAGCGCTTTCAAGCGGGCGCCGACCGCTTCGCTGCGATCGCCCTTGGCGGTGCGGTCGGCGCACGACTCGATGAGCGCATCGGCTTCCCACTCGATGACTGCGCCCTTCGAGAGCGTCTCGATCGCGGCGACGAGCATCTCGCGCTCTTCGTCGTCGACGTTGCCGTCGGCGTTTGCGGCGAGAAACCCCGCCTCCGCTGCGGCCTCGAAGACTTCGTTCTGTTTGGGGACGGCGAGGTCCTTGCGAATCGCGTCCGCGTGCTTCTCGAGCTCGGCGTTCATGACTCCAACCTTAGGAGAGAAACAGGAAGATCAGAAGCTCAGAAGTCTGGCGTCCTGACCTTCCTGTTCATCTCTCTCAGGGGAGCTTCACGCGCGTGGAGGCGAGGAACGAGTCGTCGACTTTGCGCGCGCTGTCGACGAACTCGCCGTAACGCGAGGGCGCGACGGTGCCGGTCGTGACCGAGAGCGCGAAGTCGTCCTCGACGACGTTGGCGGCGACGGTCATCGCGCGCTTGCCTTCGAGGTTTGCAGACTGCACGTCGGTCGGGCCGGGCGACTTGAGGACGGTCGAGCCCTTCGGCAATTCGACGCGGCGATGCACGTGGTACTGCACCGCTTGGCGAATCGAGAGCGCATTTTCGCGCGCCGACTGACCCGCGTACGTCGCGGCGACGGTCGACACGCTCGAGCGCGGAAAGACGTGGTGGATCGGATCGAGGCCCGGGAGGAGCCACGACTTCGCTTCTTTTTGGACGGCGGCGACCGGCTGCGCGTAGCCGGGCACCGAGATGTTCGCGCGGAGCGCGATCTGCCAGCTGCCCTCGGTCGACGAGAGCGCGACCTTGTCGACGTTGGCGAACGGCACCCAGCCGAGCGCGATGCCGAAGAGCGCGCGCTCGCGCTCGAAGCCGACGAGGCGGAGCATCGCTTCCGAGATTTGTTGGGCGGCGCGTCCGCGCAGGAGCACGGTGAGCTCGCCCTTCGCGTCGCCTTTTTCGTCGACGACGAGGCGGAGGTCGACCTCGTCGCGCTCTTTTTCGAGAGACATCGACGGCGCCGGTTTGATCGTGCCGTCGGCGAAAAGAACGGAGCGACCGCGGAGCTCGGGCGAGATGCGTCCGGCGGGGAGCGGCGGGCCCGAGACGTCGGCGTCGATCCAAACGTCTTGGCCTTCGACGTGCGCGACCGCGAGCGGGTGCGAGAAGCGCGACATGCTCGCGGGGTAGCTCGGGTCGGCGCTGTACGGCTCGCTCTCGGAGACGCCGACGTCGACCGGGACGCCGAGATCCGAGAGAGCGCGCGCGATGAGCCACGTGCGGCTGCCTTCGTGGTTCACGAGGATGGTGCGCGCCGTCGTGGTCGAGGCGCGATCGAAGCCGAAACCGAAGTCGGCGATGATCGATCCGGACGCCTCGCGCACGGCGTGTCCCGCGCCGGCGACGATCGCATCGACGAGCTCGCGCGATTTCGCCGGATGCTTCGCGGCGGTTTGCGCAGCCCACGCGGCGACCTCTTGATCGTGATCGGCGAGCGAAAGGAGCGTCTCTTTGAGCGCGCGCGCGACGGTCGACCAAGTCGTCGTGCCCATCACGATGCCGACTTCGCGCTCGGTGCGCGGGACGCCTTCTTCGAGGCGTCGCGCGTTGTGATCTTTGAGCTGCCAGGTGAGCGTGCGCTTGTCGCCCGAGACCGACTCGCTCGCCTTGCCGAGGATCGGGTGGACCCAGAGCGCGGGCTTGAGCGAGGTCGGCATCGTGAGCTGAATCGTCGCGGTCGCGACGGCGGTGCGCTCGGGCAAGAGGTCCGGCGTGTCGATGCCGATGTCGCCGGTCTCGGAAGGAATCGAGATGCCTTCGTAGAGCGCTTCGACGATGTCGCCTTGCTCGAGCTGCGCGAGCTCGGCGTGGCTTTGCGCGGCGCCGGGGTTTCGCTCCGGCTCGAGGACGCGGCCGTCGCGCTTGTGGATGCGGCGGCGGAGCACTTTCATCGTTCCGCGACCGGCGACGTTGGGCGGCGGCGCGGCGGCGTTCTCTTCGATGTCGGTCGTGCCGCTCACGCGGCGAACGTCGAAATACACGTAGCGCACGAGCCCGTCGTCGCCGACGTCGTACCGTTCGGTGTGCGCGAGGATCGCCGTCGCGGCGCCCGCGAGCTTCGGCGATTTGCGATCTTCGGCGGCGAGCCGCGCGGCGACGCCTTCGAACTCGGCCGCCGGATCTTCGCCGAGCGAGAGGAGCAGCGACGGGAGCGCGTTGGGCGAGTCTTCGGCGTCGGTCGCGGCCGCGAGGATGCGATCACGGAGCGCGCGATCGCGTTTGGGCGCGGTCGCGACGATGCCGCTCAGCGTTCGCTCGCCGGGAAGGAGCACGGCTTCTGCGGCACGCGCGGCCGAAGCGTCGTTGCGGACGAGCGCGTCGCGAAGCGCGAACGCCGCGTACCCGTTGGGCGCGCCGAGGACCTTGCGCACGCGCGCGAGCTCGGCGCCCGCTTCGCCGAGCTTGCCGACGTCGCGGAGCGCAAAGTAGCAGCCGAGCGTTCCGCGCTCGGAGCCGGGAACGGTCGCGCACTCGAAGGCGACGCGATCCTCGGCCGAGCGATCCTCCGCGACGCGCTCGACGTCGCGGAAGAGACGCGTTCCGGCGAGCGACGTGCGCGCGCGTTCGAGCGCGGTGCGTGCGCGCTCATGCAAGCCTTCGCGGCCGGCGAGCGCTGCTTCGAACGCGTCGAGGAGCGGGCTCGTCGAGGCTTTGCCGTTCTTTCGCTGCTCGTCGAGATCGTGGAGCGCTTCGAGCTTCGCCTCGCTCGCGCCCTTGCGGACCCCGGCGAGCTCGGCGTGCGCGATGTTCGCTTCCCACGCGCCTTTCGATTTTTCGAGGAGCTTGTCGCACGCGGCGCGCTCGCGCTCGGCGCGATGAATCGCGTCGATGTCGCGCACCGCGTCGAGCGCGCGCGTGTAGAGGAGGAGAACCTCCGGCGGCGCGGAGTCTTCGCGCACGCGCGCGGCGAGCATGCGCTCGGCGGCGTGGGCGTCACCCGCCGCGAGCGACGCGGCCGCGAAGAGCGTTCGCTCCGCGTCGTTGCCCGGCTCGGGCAAATCGCTCGGCGACGCGCCCTTCACGCTGGTCGCCGCCGACGTGCCGCGCTCGCCCGCCGTGGGCGCGTGGAGCTTGAGCGGATCGCCGTGCGCGTCGAGCACTGCGAACCCGAAGTCGCCGCTCGCGACGCGCGCGACGATGCGCACGCGCCCGCGTCCGACGTGCACGCGCGCGAATCGCACGACGTCGTCGGTGCCGAGCTCGCTCGCTCGATCGATCGCGAGCTTGCCGCCCACGCGAAGCGTCGCCGCGCGATCGGCGCGGAGCATCACGCCGATGTCCTCGTCCTCCGGAACGTCCGCGTCGACGACGACGTCGTGCACGCCGTGCCGCGTGCCGAACGACGCGACGCTGTGATCGCACGTTCGCCCGCTGACCGTCAGCGGGCCCGTCTTTGCGCCGAACGGACCGGGCTCGGCGTAGGTCGCCGCGAGCGGCGCATCGAACGCCGCGAGCGGCCCGCCTTCGCGAACGCTCGCGATGCGCGTCCAGTCCACCGGCCCGACGACCGTCACGTCGCGCGCGCATCCCGACGCGAGCCGCCAGCGCTCGGCCGACGGCGCGTCGCCCATTTGCTCGGCGCGCTCGGCGAGCGTCTGCGCGAGGATGCCCTTCGCGAACGGATCGCTCGCGAGCCCGAAATCGGTCGCGAGCGCATCGAGGACGGGCTTTCCATCTTTGGTGCGATCGAGGATCGCCGTGTGCGTCGAGACGTCGCGCAACACGTCCGCTCCGCCCTCGGCCACCGCGTCGAGCGACGCGAGCAGCGCGGCGACGCGATGCGCGTCCGACGAAACGCCGACCGCGGTTTGAATCACGCCCTCGTGAAGCTCGAGCGCCTTCTTGTCATCGCCGTTCATCTCGGCGCGCGTCGCCGCGACGAACGCGCCGGGCAATTCGGACGCTTGGTGCGTTGGTGATTTTGCGCCGGGGCCTCCGCACGCTACGAGGGCCACCAGACACGCTGCCGCGAACAAGCCGCGCCTTTGTCGGGCCTTACGTTGCTGGTGGAGCTTGACCTCAGGTTGCTGGTGAATCACTGGCCACCTCCCGCACGCACCGTGCGGTGCATGAGCGCGTCGACGCGCTGCAAAAACGCGCGCCACGCGGGGTACCGGTCGACCGGGATGAAATTCCGATCGAGCGTCATCTTGCGGGTCACGACGAGCACCCGCGCATCGCGCGGATCGCGCCGCACCTCGAGCGACGCGCGACCGAAGTCGCCGCCGTTCACTTCGCCGCCCGGCGCGAGCTCGGTCCACTTCATCCCCGGCGGCGCGGTGATGCGCAGCGTGCGCACCTGATGATTCGGCGCGAGCTGCGGCGGCAAGACCACCGGCAGCGTGCGCGTCACGAGCGGCGCGAGCGCCGACGTGAACGTCCAGCTCGGCGAGAGCGGCACGACCAAATCATGGCCCTCGCGCCGCGCGAGCGTGTCCGAGTGTGCCTTGTATTTTACAAGTACTTTTCCGGCGCCGAGATCGCTCTCGAACGCGACGTCTTTGTCGACGCGCACGGTCGAGAACCAGCCCGACAGCATGTTGTCCTCGACGTACTGCGCGCGCGCGTCGGGTTCTTTCAAACCCGTTCGCAAAAAGAACGCGCTGTCGCCGGTGTGGTGCTCTTCGCCCGCGATGTCGCCGCCGCCGCCCGGCTTGAGCGTCATCGACCACGTCACGTCCGAGCCGTGATCCTCGGGCGATCCCGCGGGGAGCTGCACGATGTCGGCGGGCCCGGTGTCGAGCCGGAGCGCGACCGCGCGCGCGTCCATCGACGGGAGCGGGCCGAGCCGCGATTGCGGCGAGGTCGCGTCGAGATACTGTCCGCCGCCCGGCCCCGGTAAAAACGCGATGCCGTGATCGAAGAGCGGCACCGCGACGTTCTTCGCTTGAACGACCGACGGTTGCCCGGTCTCGCGCGTCTGCACCATCACCTCTTGCGCCTCGATGCCGACGGCGCGAAGCAGCGTGATGAGGAGGATCGCTTTGTCGTCGCAGTCGCCTTCGCGCCGCGCGAGGAGCTGCTGCGGCCGGTTCGGAAGCCAGAACTCGCCGCTCTGGTAGTTCACGTAACGAATGTCGTCGGCGACGAAATCGAAAATCGCCTTGAGCTTTTGCTCGCGCGTCGACTTGCCCTTCGTGAGCTCGCCGGCGAGGCGACGCACCTGATCGTCGGGCTCGGTGAAGCCGCGAACGGCCTCGGCGTACCACTTTCGGAAGTCGGCCCACGAATGGAACGTCGAGCCCATGATGAGCGGAACGGTCTCGCTCATCGCGGGCGCCATCGGCTCTTCTTCGATGCTCGGCGGCTTCGTCCAGATGAGACGCGTGACGTGACGCCCACGCTCGTCCTTCTCGATGCGCTGATACGTGCCGGGCGCGGCGTGCAAGACGTCGACGTAAATCGGCGTCGCGGGCGGCGCTTCGACGTCGACCTCGTTGTACGCAATCGGGTGCGCGGCGGTCGACCCGGCGTAATCGAGAAAATAATACGGAGGGTCCGCGCGCCCGCCGACGGCGTTCGCCGTCCAGGTGCGAATCGCGACCTCGACGACGTCGCCCGGCTGGAGCTCGGGCCAACGAATGCGCGGCCTGCGCCCTTCGCTCTGCTCCTCGAGCGGGAACGCGACGCCGCCGTCTTTGCGATGAACGCGCGCCTTGAGAATTTCGGTGAGGTCGCCCTCGTTCGGAATTTCTTCGTAGAGCTCTTCTTGCGAGCGCGGCGCGATGATGATCTCGCGCGCGTAGTGAATGAGCTGCGAGACGCGACGGTCGTCGTGCATCACGACGGCGCGAACCCAGTGGAGCTGCGTGTCGGCGATCGTCGGCTGCGTCGGCACCGGAATGCGACGCGCGAGGATCGTCGTGTCGGGCACCATGTATTTTTCGTCGTCGTGCGCGCTCGCGTTCTCGGGCGCGAGGTGGTGCTTGCGGTTCTCGTTGTCGAGCGCGAGGCGCGCCCGGTACTTCGCTTCGCTCGGCGAGAGCTCGCGCGCGCGGCGTAGCGCGGCGTCGATGAGCGCGTCCGACGATGGCGCGCCGAGCGCCTGCGCGATGCGCTGCGCGTTTTGCGGCGCGGCGCCGCGCGTCTCTTCGGCGAGCGTGGCCCACGCGCTGTCCTCGTTCGGCGCCATCGCGACCGCGATCGCGGAAAGCTGCAGCGCCTCGTCGTGCGCGCCCACGGCGCCGACCGCTTTGAGAATTCGCACGAGATCGTCGGTGTCGCCGACCGCGCCGGTCTTCATCGCTTCGCGCGCGACCTTGACGACCTCGGCCTTCGAGCCGCGGCGCGCGATCTCTTCGACCCACGACGCGCCGCGCGTCCCGCGCGAGGCCATCACCTGCCGCGCCATGTGCGCGCGCGCCGGGTCGACGCCCGACGCGAGCTTCGCGAGCTCGTCGAAGAGCGCGCTCGGCGCGTCGTGATGCACGTCGGCATACGCGCCGAGCTCGTGGAGCGCGTCGAGCCGCAGCGCATCCACGCCGAGCCCTTCGTCGACCACCGCGTCCATCAACACGGCCTCCGAGTCGGTCGCGCCCTCGAGCGTCACGTTCGCCGCCGCGCGCGCCCAATCGGCCATGCGCGAGTTGAGGTGCTGCGCGATGAGCCGCCGCTCGGCGAACACGCGCGCGCGATCGTCTTTCGTCTCCGCGCCGACGCGCGCCGCTTCGTGGAGCCAGCCGCTCCGGTTCGCGCCGCTCGGCGCGATCCACCCGGCCATCGCGAGCCGGTCGGCGTCGTTGGGTACGAGGTGCGTCAATCGATCGAGCAAGCCCGGCGCGCGCGGGCTCTTCGCGTCGTCGGCGCCGGCGAGCGTGCGCGCCAAAATCGTGTCGAGGAGCGCATCCGCGTCGCCCCCGGCCTCGAGTCGCTTCGCCGCCGCTTCGTTGGCTCCAACGGTCCGCTCGAGCGCCGTCGGCACTCGTTCGACCTTTTGCTTGCCGATCGCGATCGGCCCCTTCGGCGGCTGCACGTCGCTCTGGAACGTCGCGCCGCTCACGCGCAGACGAACGCGCCCTTCGTCATCGAGCGCGCCGGTGCAAACCTTCGCCATGACGACGTGCTCGCCGGCGGTCGCGTCGACCTTCGCGGCGATGCGGTCGAACGTCATCGACGTGTTGAGCTCGTCGCTCTCGCCGAGATCTTTTCCGTCGAACATCAGTCGGGCCGTCCCGGTCGCCGCGAGACGCACCGTGATCGCGGCGGCCTTCGCGAGCTCGACGCGCGAGCCGATGTACGAGCAGCTCTCGCGCCGCGGCTCGACGAACACGTCGAGCGGGATCCCTTGCGCCTGCGCATACGAATCCGGCACCTCGCGCCAGCCGACTTGCACCGTGCCCCACGAGTCGTCCTCTTTCGGATCGAACGCGATCGCGCCGGGTTTTTGCGGCCCTTCTTTTCGAGCGAGCCCGCCGCCGGTATCGCGGAACGGCCCGAGGATCGCGACGTGCGTGAGCACGCCGAGCTGAGCGTCGGCCGCGATGCCCGCGGGCGTCCCTTCGTCCGACGCGAGCGTGCGCGCGGCGAGCTGGGCCTCTTCGCGCAACGACGGATTCACGTGAGGCGCGGCCGCGATCGCCGCGAGCGCCTTCTCGGCTGCGCCGTCGGTCGCGCGCTCGGAGAGCGACGCGATGGTCGCGATGGCTCCGAGCACAGCGTGATCCGGAGCGCCGACGGCGCCGTCCGCGTGGGTCGGGCTCTGCTGCGCGAGCGCTCGCGCTTTCGCTGCCTCGATCATCCCGTCGGGCGTCACGTCCGTGTACCGCACTGCCGGCTGCGGCGCGCCGCGCAAAGCCGACGTCGAAAGCGCAGCCGCAGCGGTCAGCAGTGCCGCCGCCGTCCGCGAGAGGGATCTCGTCATGGCGGACTGCTTACCAGCCGCTGCCCGCTCTTGCCATCCCGTCGCGCCCAGGCGAGCCCGAACGTGTCAGAAATCGTTGCACCCGTCTCCGATCGGGCAGAGCTCGTGCAACTCTCCGGCATCCGCGTCGTTCGTCATTTGGCCGCACGCCGTCACGGACAGCCACGTCGGCAGGCAAGCTGCCCTTCGTGAGTGTTCAGTTGACCGACGGTCGCGCGCAGAAACCGTTGATGCACGAATAGCCCTGCGAGACGCCGCAGCAGTCCCCGGAGCTCGTGCACTTTTCGAATTCGTTCGAGCAGCCACCCGGCGGCGGGATGCACGTGAACTCCGCGCCGCCGTCGCCGTTCACTTGGCGGCAGAAGCCGGTGCAGCACTCGTCGCCCGACGAGCAGTCGTTGCCGTTTTGCTTGCACGGATCGAGCGCCCAGAAGCCGCGCATGTTGCCCGCGGCGAGCTCCTGGCCCGGAAGATAAAACGCGGGGTGGCTCGGGTCTTTGCCCGGCGTCGCGTTGATGTCGATCGCCGCGACCCACAGCTTCTTGCGATTGCTCGCCGTCGGGCTGTTCGCGGTGAGCTGCGTGCCGTAGTTGCGCCGGCTCGTGAAGACGACCCAGTAGTAACCGCCGACCGCGACGGGCAGCACCGTGGGCTCGTAGTTCTTGTCTTGGTCGTCGGCGCCGTACGGAAGATAGAGCTTGCCGTTGCCGTCGTAGCCGTTCGCTTCGTTGAGCGGCGTCACCGTCTTGCTCGCGAGGTCGACCATCTTCAGCTGGCCGACGTTCGCGAGGCCCGTGTTGTAGCTGAAGGTCGCGTAATCGCCGTCATTGGTCACGTGGTAGATGACCTCTTTCGAGTCCGGCGTGAAGAACGGCCAGCCCGGGAAGTTCGCCGCCTCGTTCACGACTTGCGTGAGACCCGCGAACGTCTTGGTGCCGACGTTGAAGGTCATCGTCGAGAGCGTGTGGCCCGTGCCGGTGTCGTAGGAGTTGAACGCGACCATCTTGCCGTCGGGCGCGAAGCTCGGCATGAGCGCGTGCGTGACGACGCCGTCGAATCCGGGCGCGCCGACGACCGCGCCGGTCTGCGGGTTGTAGAGATGACTCGCGCGCTCGCCGCCCGAGAGCGTGCCGAAGCCGACGACGTTCGGTCCGCCGCCCGTGTTGCTGTCCCAGCTCGAGTTTCCGATCGACGCGTTCGAGAGGAGCAGCGTGCCGTCCGGATAAAGCGCGCCGAAGCCGAACGACGAATCGCTCTGCTCGTGGATGACCGGCGGATTCACGTTGCCGCTCGAGAGATCGTAGCTCGCTCCGCTCAAGTAATTGGCGTGGTTGGCGACGAGCACGTTGCCGTTCGCGCTGACGGCGTGGCACACGCTGCAACCGGAGATGAAGAGATCGGGCGTCGTCGCCGCGGGCTTGATGCGGAGCACCGCGCCGCCGCTGCCGATCGACGAGTCGTAGCTGTTGTAATAGAGCGTGCCCTTGAGCGCGCCCTGCGCGATCGTCCAATTCTCGGTGATCGGCCCGGAGACCGTGCTGCCCGAGATCTTCGTGACCTGGACCTTGAGCGTGTCTTTCGGTCCGACCGACTCGATGATCGAGTTCCACGTCGCGAGCGTCATCGAGACGTTCGGCCCGGCGCCGTAGAAGCCCTGGTAGTCGATGTTCGCGCTCGAGATGTGCACGTAGTACGCGGTCGCCGCGGTGCCCGCGAATTGGAGCAGCGGCGGCAAGAGCCCGCGCGGGAAGACCGTCGCGTCGTACGGGTAAACGAACTTGAACGCCGGATCGCCGCTGCCGCCCGCTTGCAGCTGCGTCTGCGTCGCCGTCGACACGCCGCCCGGGTTCTCGTCGATCTGAAGCTTGATGGTGAGCGTCGTCGAGCCGAGGTCGCTCCCGACTTGCGCGGTCACGTCCGCCGTGCCGCCGAGCGTGCCCGACGCGGTGAACAAACCGTTCGCGTCGATCGTGCCGATGCCCGGCGTGTCGAGGCTCCAGCTCGCCGCGACGGGGTTGCCCTGCTCGAGCGCTTTGAACTGTTGCGTGACCGACGGGCCGCCCTCGGTCACCGTCAGCACCGGGTTCTGCGGCGTGACCGTCAGCGTCCCGGCTTGGCCGTCGCCGCCGAAGTTGACGTCGCCGAACGGCGAGCCGTCGCCCGAGCCCATGCCGTCGACGGTCGCGTCACCGGCGCCGCCGTCTCCGCCGAATCCGTCTCCGCCGGGACCGCCGCAGGCTGCGGCCGCACCAAACGCAACGGCGCAAAACAAAACGAGCCTCGATAGAACTCGCATCTTCAAGCTCCTCCGCCCGAAGTGCAGTTTAGCTCGAAAGATTCAGCGCTGCCGTTCTTTTTTGAGGCGTTCCGGTCATTGCGCCACGCGCCTTCGGCCTGCTATCGCAATCTTGCCATGCCCTCTTTCGCACCCCCGAAGTCCGGCCAGCCCATCCAAATGGGCGCCAATCAAAAGCTCGACGTCCCGAACGACCCGATCATCCCGTTCATCGAGGGCGACGGCACCGGCCGGGACATCTGGCGGTCGAGCGTTCGCGTGCTCGACGCGGCGGTCGCGAAGGCCTACGGCGGTAAGAAGAAAATCAGCTGGTACGAGGTCTTCGCCGGCGAAAAAGCCTACAACCAGTTCAATAGCTGGCTGCCCGACGAGACCATCGAGGCGTTCCGAAAATATCTCATCGGCATCAAGGGCCCGCTGACGACGCCGGTCGGCGGCGGCATTCGGTCGCTCAACGTCGCGCTCCGCCAGATGCTCGATCTCTACGTGTGCCTGCGCCCCGTGCGCTGGTTCGAGGGCGTGCCCTCGCCGGTGAAGCGGCCGCAAGACGTCGACATGGTGATCTTCCGCGAGAACACCGAGGACATCTACGCCGGCATCGAGTGGTCGGGCGGCTCGCCCGAGGCGAAAAAGATCCTCGAGTTCATCGCCAAAGAATTTCCGAAGGAGTTTTCGAAAATTCGTTTCGGCAAAGAGCCCGAGCTCCAAGTCGGCGTCGGCATCAAGCCCGTGTCGAAGCAAGGCACCGAGCGCCTCGTGCGGAGCGCCATCGAGTACGCGATCAAGACGAAGAAGAAGAGCGTCACGTTCGTGCACAAGGGCAACATCATGAAGTTCACCGAGGGCGCGTTCCGCGACTGGGGGTACGGCCTCGCGAAGAGCGAGTTCGGCGCGGTCGAGATCGACGGCGGCCCGTGGTGCAAGATCGAAAAGCACGGCATCGTCGTCAAAGACGCGATCGCCGACATTACGCTCCAGCAAGTGCTCACGCGTCCGAAAGAGTTCGACGTCATCGCGACGCTCAACTTGAACGGCGACTACTTGAGCGACGCGCTCGCGGCGCAAGTCGGCGGCATCGGCATCGCGCCCGGCGGCAACATCAACTACGTCACCGGCCACGCCATCTTCGAAGCGACGCACGGCACCGCGCCGAAATACGCCGACCTCGACAAGGTGAATCCGGGCTCGGTCGTCCTCTCCGGCGAGATGATGCTCCGTCACATGGGCTGGAGCGAAGCGGCCGACCTCGTCATCAAAGGCATGGACGGCGCGATCGCGAGCAAGCGCGTGACCTACGATTTCGCGCGTTTGATGGAAGGCGCGACCGAGATCAAGTGCAGCGAGTTCGGCGACAACATCATCAGTCACATGTGAGCAGCGCGGCGAGCGCCTTGCCGCGCGCGTCGCTCGTCGAGACCGGGAGCGGCACGACGTTGCCAGCGTCGTCGTAGAGCTCGAACGCGCCCTTCCACGGGCGGAGGCGCGCCTTTTCGAGCGTGCGCGTGACGGCCCGCGTCCAAGGCT
>DASXHD010000025.1:0-186709 GCA_036488725.1 Polyangiaceae bacterium
GCGCTGTTCGACGAGCGCGCGAGCGTCGGCGGCTTGCGCGTTTTGCTTTCGCTGTTGCTCCTCGAGCGTCTCGCGCCGTGCGCGTCGCTCGGACGCCGCGGCGAGACGGCGCGCGAGCTCGGCGCACGCGTCCTCGATCGAGGTCTGCGCGCCCACGAGATCGGGCGCGCACGCCGACGCGATGGCGCGCACGTCTTCGGTGAAGCGCGCCGCGTCGCGGTCGATGCCGTCGAGACGTCGGCGCGTCTTTTCGAGATCGTCCTCTGCGCGCGCGAGATCGGCGAGCGCGTCCATCGCGGTCGTGACCTCGTCGGGGCTCGCGCCGTCGGGCAGGCCGAGGGCGCGCGTGCACGCTGACCACGCAGCCGACCATGTCGCGCGCTCGCGTTCGCACGCCGCACGTTCGCGCGCGATGCGATCGCGCTCTTGTTCTCCCGCGTCGCGTGCGCTCTCGAGCGCGGCGCGCTCTTTCGCCGATTTTTCGCGGGCAGCGAGTGCGCGCGTCGCGGCGCGCTCGAGCGACGAGAGCGCATCGCTCGCACAGGGCTCGCCTGCCCTCTCCAGCGCGACGCGCAGCGGACCGCGAACCCGCTCGACCGACGACGCGAGCCACTGGGCCTCCTTGCCCGCTTCGATCGCGCGCGACGCCGCGGCCGCGGCGATCTCCCATCGCGCGAGCCACGCGAGCATCTCTTCGGGCGATCGCGATAGTCCCGACGGTTTCCCGAGAGCGGTCCACGCGCGCTCGTGGGCCGCGAGCTCGGTTTCGATCGCACGCTCTTCGTCGCCCACGATCTCGAGCTTGCGTGCGAGCGCGACCGAGGTCGCCCCGAGCTCGCTCGCGCGCGAGACGCGGCTCGCCTCTCGACGAAGCCGATCGGCAATTTCGTCGGCGGCACGAACGGCGCGCTCGTATCGCGTCGCGTCCGAAGAGCCGCCTCGAACGGCTTCCCACAGCGCGTCGCGGTCGGCGCGTGCGCGAGCGAGCGTTTCTTCGGTCGGCACGTCCCCTTCGGCCCGGAGCGCGGCGAGGGCGCGCTCGGCGTCGGCACGGTCTTCTTCGAGGCGACGCCGGCGGTCGGCCGTCGCGCGTCTCCGCTCCGCGATCGCCGCAGCGTCGCGCGCGTGCGCGGCGACGACCTCGCTCGGCGGCACCGGCAGGACGACGAGCTCTTCGAGCGATCCCGAAAATCCTCCGAGCGAGCGCGCCCGTGCTTCGGCCTCGGTGCGATCGCGCTCGGCGCGCCTTGCGGCCGCATCGAGACGCGCTTCGACGTCTCCCTCGCGTCGCGCGGCTTCGAGCGCGTCGCGGAGCGCCGCGTCGTCGGCGAGCGGGCTCATCGCGGCGAGACGCTCCGACGCGCGTGCGATCGCGCTCGCCTGCTCCGCCTCGCGCGATTCGATTTGCCGCTCGCGCTCGCGGAGGCGCTCGGCCTCCATCGCGAGCTTCCGAACGCGCGCATCGGGCGGCAGCTCGGTCTTGGCTCCGCGGGGCGCTCCCTTCTCCGCGCGACGCGCGCGCTCTTCGATCGCCTCGAGCTCGGCCGCGATCCGCGGCCGGTCGGCGCGAGCCTTCCGGTGGCTCCCGAGCCGCTCCTGCAAACCGGCGACGGCTTGCGCTCGGCCGAGGAGCTCCGCCGGCGCGTCGATCGCCGCGAGCTCCGCGTTCGTCGCCGAGAGCGCCTCGTCGATCTCGGCGAGCCGGGCGCGCGCCGCCTCGAGCGCCCGCGCTGCGCCCGCGACGGCCCGCGCGCGCTCTCGCTCCTCGAACGCCGCCGCGCGCTTCGCTCGCAAATCGCGAAGCTCGCCGCGCGCGCCTTCGATTTGTTTTTCGACCTCGAGCCACTTGTCCGAGGTCGTCGCGAGCTGCGCGATGCGCTTCTTCGCTTCGGCGAACGTGCGCAGCGCCAGATTGAGCGGAAGCTGCGCGCCGCGCGGACGATAAATCGCGTCGGCCTCGCTCTGCAGCCCGGCGAGCACGCCGTGGAGCCCGGTCAGCCCGGTCGCCGCGGAAAAAAGGCTCTCCCCGAGCTGCCCTTTTCCGACGCGAAGCGCCGCGCCGCCGTGCCGAAGGCCTTCGTGATCGAGCCCGTACGCGAGCTCGTACGTCTCGGCGTCCATGCCGCCGAGCCACCGCGCGAGCACGCCTTCGTCCAAGATATTTTCGCTCGGATCGAGCAGCGTGTTCTTTGCGCCCTTGCGCCGAACGATCTCGAGCGCGCGGCCGTCGTCGCCCACGAGCGTCGCGCCGACCCTCGCCTCGCCCGCCGAATGCCCGTCTTTGCTTCGCTGCGGAATGCCGAACAAGAGGCCGAGCACCGCGCGGCGCGTCGTGCTCTTGCCGGCTTCGTTCGGTCCATAAACGAGCTCGATCGCGCCGTCGCTGTCGAAGCGCAACGTGCGCTCGCGAAAGGGTCCGAACGCGAGGAGGCGAAGCGCGCGAATCCGCAATCAGCCCTCCTCGCTCGCGGCGCGCGCTCTCGCCAAGAGCGCCTGCTGCGCCTCGCGCAAGAGCGCGCGGAGCGAAGCCGGATCGCCGAGCGCGAGCGCGCCCTCGCCGCTCGTGATTTCGATGGGAAGCTTCGCGCGGAAATCGGCGAGCGCGCCCTCGGCCATCGCGAGGAGCTCTTCGTCGCTCGCGGCGTCGAGCGTCGCGAGCGTGTCGACCCACTCGCCCGCGCCGCCCCGATCGGTCGCGCTCGAAAACGTGGTCGCGACGCGGAGCTTCTCGAAATAGACGTCGCGCAAATCGTTGGCGATCGCGCGAAGCTCGGCGGTCACGCTCTCTCTCGCCGCGGCGACGCGCGCGATCGCCGCGCTCGGCCCGCGCACGACGAGCCGCGCGGCGAGCACGCGACCGTCGGCGCGCTCGAGCTCGGCTGCCATTTCGGCGCGCGCCGCGTCGAGCACGTCGGTGACGCTCGCCGAGGCCCCGACGTCGACCGAGCACTCCGCCCAGCGCACGACGTCGAGCGCGACGTGCTCGACCGACTCGATGACGCCGCCCGCGACGTCGATCGCGGTCGCCCCCTTCGGCCCGATCTCGCGCACGTGACGTCCTTGCAGATTCCCCGGAAAGACGATCCACGGCTCGCGCGAGAGCACCTCGCGCTGATGAACGTGCCCGAGGGCCCAGTAGTCGTACCCGCGCGCGGCGAGCTCGGCGACTTTGCACGGCGCGTAAGGCTCGTGCCCCGGCCGGCCCTCGGCGCACGTGTGAAGCAGCCCGACGTTGAACGCGCCGTCTACCGGCCGCGGATAATCGCGCGACAAATCCTCGGTCACCGCACGCTCGGCGAAGCTCCGCCCGTGCACCGCGACGCCGAGCTCTTCGAACAAAACGGTCTCGGCTTTTTTCGCCGAGAGCTCGCGCACGTTGTCCGGCAGGCGCAGCGACCGCGTGATTTGGCTCGCCGCATCGTGGTTGCCGCGCACGACGACGACGCGCACGCCCCCTTCGCGGAGACGCGACATTTCTTTGGCGAAGAAGAGCCCCGTCGAAAAATCGCGCCAGTCGCCGTCATAGAGATCTCCGGCCACGAGCAAAATCGCCGCCGACGATTCGATGCAGAATGCAACCAAATTTTCGCACGCGCGACGCGTGGCCTCGCGCACCGCGGCGATCGGCGCGCCGTCGTACGGCGGCAACCCGCGCAGCGGACTGTCGAGGTGGAGATCGGCGGCGTGGACGATGCGCACGCGCCGAGCTTACCGCCTTTGGCGTATGGTGGGGCGCGTGCGGCGGCTCTTCGTGCTCATGCTCCTCGCGATCGCGACGCTCGCCGCGCGACCGGCACGCGCCGACGCGCTGAGCGACGTGAAGGCGCGCGGCACGCTCCGCTGGGGCGGGGACCTGCAGGGCGGCGAGCCTTACGTTTCGCAGCGCGAGGACGGAAAGCTCGTCGGGTTCGAGGTCGACATCGCGAACGCGATCGCCGCGCGCCTCGGCGTCCGCGCCGAGTTCGCCCAAAACGACTGGAGCACCCTCGTCGCGTCGCTCGAGCGCGGCACGTTCGACATCATCTTGAACGGATTCGAGATCACGAGCGAGCGCGTCGGCCGCGTCCTCTTCTCGCGACCGTATTATGTCTTCGCCGAGCGGCTCACGGTGCGCAAAGGCGAGACGCGCTTCGGCGCCTCGCTCGCGGATCTGCGCGGCCGCCGCGTCGGAACGCTCGCGGCGTCGCTCGCTTACGACACGCTCGCCTCTGCCGGCGCGAACATCGTCATCTACGAAGGCCAAGACGAGCCGTACGACGATCTCGCGCACGGCCGGACCGACGCGGTCCTCCTCGACGACATCATCGCGCAGCGTTACGCGACGCGGCACGCCGAGCTCACGACCGCCGGCGATTTGCGCGAGGGCGTCTACGCGATCGCCGCGCGCCGCACCGACGGGACGCTCATCGCCGCGATCGACGACGCCCTCGGCGACATGATTCGGAGCGGGGACCTGCGCGCGATTTTGGCCCGCGCCGGCATCGACGACGCGCGCGAAGAAAAGCTCGAGACGTTCGGGCACCCATCGGGCGGGAGCCGCTCGATCGCCGAGTCGAACGGCGTCGCGTCGGAGCGCTTCGGCGCGCATCACGTCGTCCTCTTCTTGCAAGGCGCCGCCGTCACGCTCGTCGTCTCGACCGCGGCGATGCTCATCGCCTTCCCGCTCGGGCTACTCCTCGCGCTCGCGCGAACGCACGGCCCCTCCGGCCTCGCGCGCGCGGCGACGACCTACGTCGAGCTCTATCGCGGCACGCCGGTCTTGCTCCAGCTCTACGTTCTTTATTTCGGGCTCGCGCCGTTCTTCAAGATGGGCCCGCTCGCCGCCGCCATCGTCGGGCTCGGGATGAACTACGCGGCGTACGAAGCCGAAACGCACCGCGCGGGCATCCTCGCGGTTCCGGTCGGGCAAATGGAGGCCGCGCGCGCGCTCGGCATGAGCGTGCCGCTCGCGCTCCGGCGCATCGTCGTCCCGCAATCGCTTCGCCACGCGCTTCCCAACGTGACGAGCGACTTCATCGCGCTCCTCAAAGACTCGTCGCTCGTCAGCGTCATCACAGTGGTCGAGCTCACCAAGCGCATGACGATTACCGCGGTCGACGTGCGGAGCTGGCTCCTTCCGGGCGCGCTCTGCGCGGGCCTCTATCTCGCGATGAGCTTGCCGCTCGCGCGAATTGCGCGACGCTTGGAGAACGCCTGATGCTCGAAATCGAACGCGTTCGAAAACGCCGCGCCGAACGTTGGGTGCTCGACGGCGTCTCGCTCTCGGTCGAGTCGGGCGTCGTCTACGCGCTCCTCGGCGAGTCGGGGACCGGCAAGAGCACGCTCCTCCGATGCATCTCCGGGCTCGAGCGCATCGACGACGGCGCGGTGCGCGTCGGCGGGAGCGCGCTCTTCGAACGCGGACTCTTGTCCGAGACAGTTCGACGGCGCGTCGGCTTCGTCTTTCAGCAGCATCATCTCTTCGCGCACATGACCGCGATCGAAAATGTGATGGAGGCCCCCGTTCAAGTCGCGAAGCTCGCGCCCGCGGCCGCGCGCGAACGCGCCGACAAGCTCTTGCTCCAGCTCGGCATCGCGCACCGACGCGACGCGTATCCGGCCGAGCTCTCCGGCGGCGAATCGCAGCGCGTCGCGATCGCGCGCGCGATGGCGATGGAGCCGTCGGTGCTCTTGCTCGACGAGCCGACGTCCGCGCTCGACCCCGCGCGTCGCAGAGGCGTCACCGAGCTCTTGCGCGAGCTCGCCTCGCGCGGCACGACGCTCGTCGTCGCCACGCACGACATCCCGTTCGCGCGCGACGTCGCTTCGCGCGCCGGCATGCTCGAAGCCGGAAGCGTCGTGCGCGAAGGAACGGTCGACGAGGTCGCCGGTTGATTAAACGGAAACGTTCATTATAGTGAACACATGTCTCTCCGAATCAACGACGAAGCCCCCAATTTCAAGGCCGAGACGACCCAAGGCCCGATCGAGTTCCACAAGTGGATCGGCGACGGCTGGGCGGTCCTCTTCTCCCACCCGAAAGACTTCACGCCCGTCTGCACGACCGAGCTCGGCTACCTCGCGAAGCTCGAGCCCGAGTTCAAGAAGCGCAACGCCAAGGTGATCGGCCTCAGCGTCGACCCGGTCGACAGCCACAAGAAGTGGGAAGCCGACATCGAAGAGACGCAAGGCGCCGCCGTGAAGTACCCGATCATCGGCGACTCGAAGCTCGAGGTCGCCAAGCTCTACGACATGCTCCCGGCCGACGCCGGCAACACGTCCGAAGGACGCACGCCCGCGCTCAATCAAACCGTGCGCACCGTGTTCATCGTCGGGCCCGACCGTCGCATCAAGCTGACGCTCGCGTATCCGATGAGCACCGGCCGCAACTTCGACGAGATCCTCCGCGCGCTCGAGTCGATTCAGCTGACGACGCGCCACAAGGTCGCGACGCCCGCGCAGTGGCAGCCCGGCGACGACGTCGTCGTGTCCGGCGCGGTCAGCGACGAGGACGCAAAGAAGCAGTTCGAGGGCTTCAAGATCCACAAGCCCTATCTCCGCACCGCGAAGCAGCCGAAATAGCGCTATCCTCGCGCGGCATGAAGCCCGCGGTAGCCCTTGCGCTCGCCGTCTTCGCGCTCGCAGGGTGCGAGGACAAATACAATCAGATGGCCCAGCAGGCCGCCGCCTCTGCGTCGGCGGCCGCTGCGGCTTCCGCCTCGGCGCTCGCCGCGGCGCTCGCGAGCGACAAGAGAGAAGCGCCGCCGCCACCGAAGCACGAGCCCGCCGGCGAGTGGATCACGTGCCAGCACATTCTCATCGCGTACAAAGGCGCGAAGAACGCGCCGTTCAACGTGACGCGCACCAAGGAAGAAGCGCGCAAACGCGCCGAGGAAGCGCTCGCGAAAACGAAAGACCCGAAGCTCGAGTTCGAGGACGTCGTCGAGATTTACAGCGACGACGCCGCGAGCAAAGAGCGTCGCGGCAGCGTCGGAAAAATCACGAAGGACAAAGTCGTGAAGGAGTTCGCCGACGCCGCGTGGGCGCTCGACGTGAACCAAGTGAGCGGCGTCGTCGAATCGCCGTTCGGATTTCACATCATCAAACGAAACCAATGAGCGAGCGCGCGCGGGCCCGGCTCAGAGAAGCGCGCGGGCGCGCTTGACGAGATCGACGGCTTGCTTCGGCGTTTTGCCGACGGCGCTCAAATGGCCCATTTTTCGGCCTGCGCGCGCTTCGCGTTTTCCGTAGAGGTGCACGCGCACGCCCGGGAGCGCGAGGGCGCGGTCGAACGCGGGCGATACCTGCGGCCGCGTGTCGGGGCCGAGCCAGAGGTCGCCGAGAAGGTTGTAAATTGCAACCGATCGGACGTGCTCGGTCGACCCGAGCGGCAAGTCGCAGACGGCGCGCACCGCTTGCTCGAACTGGCTCGTGAGGCACGCGACCTCGGTGCCGTGGAACGTGTTGTGCGGGCGCGGCGCGAGCTCGTTGACGAGGAGCTCGCCCTTCGACGTCACGAAAAATTCGACGACGAGCAATCCGACGACGCGGAGCGACTCGGCGATCTCGCGCGCGAGCGTCGCGGCGCGCTTGGCGATGCGCGGCGAAATCGGCGCGGGCATCACGCAGTGCTCGAGGATGCGATCTTCGTGATGATTGAGCGACGGCGGATAGACGGCGGCCTCGCCGCTCGGCGAACGCGCGACCAAAATCGAGAGCTCGTAGTCGATCGTGAGCGCGCGCTCGGCGACGCACGGCCGCGAGCCGAGCTCGACCCACGCGACGTCGGCCATCTCCGGCGCGGTGAGCAGGACCTGACCGCGGCCGTCGTAACCTCCGCGCGCCGCTTTGACGTATGCGGGCGCGCGCATGCGAAGCGCGGCGCCCGCGAGCTGATTCGCCGTGCGCGCGACCGAAAACGGCCCGACAGGAAAACCGCGACGCGCGAGCCACTGCTTTTGTTTGATGCGATCTTGGATGATCTCGAGCACCGCAGCGTCGGGCCTGACCGGCGCGAAGCGAGCCGCGGCGCGCAAGCTCTCTTGCGAGACTTTTTCGATTTCGAGCGTGACGACGTCGCATCCGCGCGCGAGCTCGGCGGCGGCCACCGCGTCCTCGAACGAAGCGGTCACGAGCTTGTCGACGACGAAGCGCGCCGCGCACGACGCGTCCGGGTCGAGCGCGCGCACGTGATAGCCGAGCGTGCGCGCCGCCATCGCCATCATGCGCCCGAGCTGGCCGCCGCCGAGGATGCCGAGCGTCGAGCCTGGAAGGATCGGTTTTTTCTTCAAGCGGGCGGGAGCTTCTGGAGGACCACTTCGTCGTGACGTGCGAGCCGCCAAGCGCGAAGGCGCTCGCGGATTTCGGGATGTTTGGCGGCGACGATCATCGCGGCGAGCAGCCCTGCATTTGCCGCGCCGGCCTTGCCGATCGCGAGCGTGCCGACCGGAACGCCTCTCGGCATCTGCGCGATCGAGAGGAGCGCGTCGACGCCGACGAGCTGCGTCGCGGGGATCGGCACGCCGAGCACCGGCAAGAGCGTCTTCGCCGCGACCATCCCCGGCAGATGCGCCGCGCCGCCCGCGCCGGCGACGATGACGAGAAGACCGCGCGCTTCGGCGCCCTCGGCGTACGCGAACATCTCGTCGGGTGTTCGATGCGCCGAGACGACCTTCGCCTCGAACGCGACACCCAGCTCGCCGAGAACGTCACACGCGTGGCGCATGTGCTCCCAGTCGCTCTGACTGCCCATGATGACGCCGACGATCGGATTGGTCATGCGCGGAACCCGCAGCCTAGATCGAATGCCGCTACGGCGCGAGATCGGCGCAGCAGCGGAAGCCGATGTCCGAATCTTCTTCGTTGCGCGATCCGGTGCGCGAGAACGCGCACGTCTGCATCGTGCCCGCGGGGTTGTCCCAGCTGCCGCTCCGCCGCTCGCATTTCACCGCGCCCGCCTCGGGACCGGTCATGCCCGAAGCGCACGAGTCGATCCACTCGTCGGCGTTGCCGACCATCTGCGAAATGCCCGCGACGCCGCCGGTGCAGTTGGGCAGCGACGTCGGCGGCAAGACGCTGCCCGCGTCGCGCTCCGGCCCGTTGCACGCGCTCGGGTCGAACGTGTTGCCGTATGGGAACTGGTTCGCGCCGACGTTCGAGCACGCTGCGTACCATTCGTCTTGCGCGACGTCGTTCATGCCGCCGGGCGCGAGCGGGCCGCCGCCGATGCGCCCGCAGAGTCGCTTGCCGGCCCACGCGCAGTACGCGTACGCGTCGCACCAATCGACCCAGACGGCGGGGTAATCGTCGCTGCCCGGCGGCGGCGCGACCATCTGCTTGAAGGTCGACTTCCACGCGGTGCACGTCGGTGGAAAGAGCGACGCGTCGGGCGCGCTCGCGAGGAACGTTTGGTAATGCGCGTTGGTGACCTCGGTCGAATCGATGCAGAAACCGTCGACCGCGACCATCGCCGGACCGGCAGTTCCTTGGCACTTCCGCGCGCCGTCCGTCGCCGTCGAATCGGCCGCGCCGCCGTCGTCGGAGCTCGCGTCGGGCGCGCCTCCGAGCCCGCCGACGTCCGGAAAAAGTCCGCACGCCGCCGCCGCGCCGCACGCGACCGCGAGGGCCGCGAGTCTCCCCGTTCGCGTCACCTCATCAGTGTAGCACGAGCGCTCATTTTTTTTCGAACGCGAGACTCGCCGAGTTGATGCAGTAGCGAAGCCCGGTGGGATTCGGCCCGTCGTCGAACACGTGGCCGAGGTGGCCTCCGCATTTCGCGCACATGACCTCGGTGCGGACCATGCCGTGCGAGCCGTCGCGCGCCTCTTCCACGTTCGCCTCTTCCTTCGGCGCGGTGAAGCTCGGCCATCCGCAGCCGGAGTCGAACTTGGCGTCGCTCGCGAAGAGCTCGGTGCCGCAGCCGGCGCACTTGTACGTGCCCTTCTCGTGGTGATCCCAAAATTCGCCGGTGAACGCGCGTTCGGTTCCTTTTTCGCGCAGCACGGCGTACTGCGTCGGCGTCAGCAGCTTCTTCCATTCGGCTTCGGGTCTCTTCATTCGCGCTCGATGCAGGTTACAATGTTGGGAATGTCCGATCACGTCGTACGGGCCATCACGGCGGACGGCGCGTTCCGTGTGATCGCGGTCTCGACGACCGAGACGGCGCAAGGTGTGATCGCCGCGCAAAAAGCGCAAGGCCCGCGCGCGAAGCTCTTGGCCGAGGTCCTGACGGCCGCGGTGCTCGTGCGCGAGACGATGGCGCCCGACTTGCGCGTGCAGGGAATCTTGCAGGGCGACGATCCGAAGACCCGCATCGTCGCCGATTCGTTTCCCGACGGTACGACGCGCGGCCTCGTGCAAGTTCGCGAGGGCACCGAGGTGTCGCTCGGCGATCGCGCGGTGCTCCAGATGATGCGCACGCTCCACAACGGACAGATTCAACAAGGGATGGTCCAAGCGACGGAGAAGCAGGGGATCTCGGGCGCGCTCATGGAGTACATGCAAGCCTCCGAGCAGGTGATTTCGTTCGCCGCGGTCGGCGCCGTTTCAGACGACGCGGGCAGCGTCGCGTCGGCGGGCGGTTACATCGTCCAGCTCTTGCCCGAGGTCGGAGAAGGCCCGCTCATGGTGATGACCGAGCGCCTCAAAGATTTTCCGTCGATGGAATCGCTCCTCGCCCGCGGCGAAGCGGCGCCCGAAAAATTGTTGAGCGAGGTGCTCTACGGGATGCCGTACGACGAGGTCGGCCGCGGCGAGCTGCGATTCGAATGTCGATGCAGCGAAGAGCGTTTGCTCGCGACGCTCCTCTCGTTGCCGCGCCCCGACATCCGCGATCTCGTGACCGGCATCACGGCCGGCGAGGTCCTCGAGATCGATTGCGACTACTGCCAGCGTCACTATCGCATTTCGCCGGAGAGACTCCGCGGCGTTCTCGACGAGAATTAGCTGGTCACTCGTTCGAGCACGCATTCTGCCGCGCCGATCTCGAGGCGAGCGAGCGCTTTCTCCAGCGCGGCGAGCGGCAGGAGCCCGCGCTGCGCCGCTTCGATGCGGAGGAGCGCCCACGCGAACGTGTCGAGCGAGTCGAACGCCTTCGCCTCGAGCCTGCTCTCTTCGTGGCGATAGATGTGTACCTTCCCGGTTTTCGTGTCGAGGAGATACATGTCACCCGAGCCGTCGGAGCCGACGCCGACGTACTTCGCGTCGGCCGCGCCGTCGAGCGCCTCTTTCTCGCAATCGAAACCGAATGACCCGAGGTCGAGCCAAACGCCCATCCTCGGAATTTGTTTTTTGCGGACCGCGGCCTCGAGTGCTTTCGCAGCCGGGAGGGTCGCGAGCTTGTCGAGCTTCTTCGGCAAGCCCTTCGGCGCGAGCTTCTCGGCTTTCGGAAAGAAGCGTCTGGCGTCGGCGACGAAATCGCCGCGCTCGACGTAACCCGCGAGGGTTGCGCGCTCGGTGGCCGCGCCCCAGTCCTCGATCGGTTTGTCGCCGCCGACCTCTTTGCCATGCGCGTCGAAAAATTTGTGGCTCACGAGGCGCCCACGGTCGAAGATCGCGACGAGCTTTTCGGGCCACGGCTTCGGAAGTTTGAGCTGCTCGGCGCGAAGCACCGTTTCGCCGAACGAGAGGAGCGGCTCCCCGTTCGTCCCGCCGACGCGCCAGACGAGCTCGCCGTGGACCTTGCCGCCGGAAAATTTCGCGACGAGCGTATCCTTGTACCAATCGTCGAATCCCGGCCGGAAGCGCACGCTCTGGAGCTCGCCTCGATCGAAAGTCGCGATGAGCGTGTGCGTCGGCCCGTCGGGTAGCCCGAGATCGCGCACGACGTCGCGTCGCGACTCGAATTGAGAGTCGTCTTCGATCATCGGGTGCCAGCGCACTTCGCCGTGCAGCTTGCCGTCTTTTCGCGGGGCCTCCAGCATCAACGTGCCGTCGGCAGTCCAAAGACGTTCGAGCTCCGGGGTCGCGTCGCGCCACCAGCCGGCTCGTTCGTCGAAGCCTGCGCTCGCGGGGACGTCGTCGGGACGTTTCATCGCAGCCGAGGGTATCGCAACATTCGATGCGCGCGACGGACCATCCGCGGCGCGGCCATGAGGGGTGAGTGAGTCGATGGATCTTCGCGCTCGCCGCGCTCGTCGCGTGCGGCGGACGCACCGATCTCGGAGCGCCGCTCGCGCCGATCGAATCCGACGAAGCGGGCACGACGCCGAGCGGCGGCGGCGGAAGCAGCGGCGGCGGATACGCGGGCACGGCGCGCGTGCTCCTCTTCGGCGGCGCGCAGCACCGCATCCCGGATTTCGGTTTTCTCGGCGACACGTGGACGTGGAACGACTCGAGCTGGTCGCAAGTCACGAGCGAGCCCTCGCCTCGCGTCGGAACGGCGATGGCGCGCCTCGGCGATCGCGTCGTCCTCTTCGGCGGGCTCGATTCGCACGGAGCGTATCTCGGCGACACGTGGGAATGGGACGGCGCATGGCACGCGCGCGACGCGTCCGGCCCGTCGGCGCGCGGCAAGCACGCGATGGTCTCGTTCGGCGACGTCGTCCTCTTGCAAGGCGGCCGTGACGCTCACGGAAACCTCGCCGACACGTGGGAGTGGAACGGATCGGTCTGGACGCAGATCGGCAAGTACGGTCCCGACGTCTCCGAAGGAGGCATGGCTGCGATCGGCGGCGCGGTCGTCGCGCTGACCGGCGCGGCGCTCGCGGATCTCGATCACACCGGCACCTGGCTCTTCGACGGCTCGCAGTGGTCGTACGTGTCATCCGCCGGTCCGCCTCCGCGCACGGAGCTCGCGATCGCAACGCTCGGCGACGCCGCGATCGTCTTCGGCGGATTGGCGACGAGCTATTCCGGCAACTCGCTCCTCGGCGACACTTGGCGATTCGACGGACACGCGTGGACGGAGCTCGACGTCGCCGGGCCGAGCGCGCGCGCGGCCTCGGTGATGGTCTCGGAGGGCGACGCGATCCTGCTCTACGGCGGGCTCGTGGGCGACGACGGCGTCGCCGACAGCTGGCGCTTCGACGGCACCGCGTGGACGTCGCTCGGCGCGAGCTCGCCCGGACCGAGATACGACGCGGCGATGGCGCCGCTCCCGTGACGCGCACGAAGTCTTCGCGCCAGCGCGCGGAGCGCGAACGAATCGATCACGCCCGCCGCACGTTTCCCGCGACTTTATGCACGTTCGATGCGGCACGCGCGTTGCTCCACCGCGGGTCACATGCGAGCCGCCAAAATTTGTGCAGCGGTGTGCGCGAGCTCGTTCGTCTTCGCGGTCGCGTGCGGCGGCAAGATGGACGCGCAGGACAGCTGCGGCGCATTCTTCGATCGTTTGACGGGTATCCTCGCGCAATGCGGCGCGCCCGAGCTGCCCGATCCGGCGGGGCGGGACTCGTTCGTCGCGTACTGCGATGCGCTCGCGCGCGCGCCTGGCGTGAAAGATCTCGCTGCGCAGTACGATGCTTGCGCGCAAAACCTCGACCCGAACGTTTGCGGCGGTCCGCAATGCGCGCCTCGAGGAACGCTCGCGGCCGGCGCCGCATGCACCGATGGCGCGCAGTGCGCGAGCGGAATGTGCGGAGCCAGTCGCATCGTCGCGCCAACGTCGGAGCAGACTTGCGGGACGTGCCTCGCGCTCGTCGAGCAGGGCGCGAGCTGCGGGCCGTCTGCGCCTTGCGACGCGTATGCAAATCTCTACTGCGACACCGCGAGCGGCACATGCCAGCCGGTCGCCGGGCTCGGCGCCTCGTGCGCGAAGGGCGAAGCGTGCGACGGCGAGCTCTACTGCGATGGGCAGACCTGCCAGCCGCTCCCCGAGAAAGGTCAACCCTGCACCGATCGCTGCACGGCCGCCTACGCGTGCATCGGCGGCGTCTGCGGCGATCGTGTCGCCGCGGGCGGCGCGTGCCCGCACGGCGACGATTGCGAGCTCGGTCTCTCCTGCGATCCAGAGACGCACGTTTGCAACGCGAGCGTCGGCGAAGGCGCCGCGTGCGGCGGCCCCGAGGCGCATTTTGCCCTCTGCGCCGCCGGCCTCGTGTGCACGAGCGACGACATCTGCGAAGCGCCGAAGCCGCAGGGCGCGCCGTGCGTCGCGGGCCAGCTCGAGTGCGCGACCGACCTCGTTTGCGCGAACGGCCGCTGCGAGCTGCCGGATTTCACGCTCTGCCAATAGGAACGTCCGCGGCGTCTGGCCCGTAGATCGGCGAAATGAACCGAACGCTCGTCGTCGCGTTTCTCGTTTGCGCGTCTTGTCGCCCGCACGAGCGCGCGAGCACGGAGCCCGCGCCGACCGCGCCCGCGAGCGTCGCAGCAGCACCGAGCACCAGCCCGGGCACCGAGCGCCGCGCCTTCATCGAGCATCGGCATGATCGGCTTGATCGACGCGACCGACGGCGGAGATCCACTCAGCGCGAAGGGTAACTTGTGGGGCGACGCGATCGGCGACTCGTTCGGCGCCGGCAGCCTCGACCTCGCCGACGGCGGATCGGGCATCGGCCTCGGCAACATCGGCACGCTCGGACACGGTCGGGTCGGCGGCGCGCACCTTCGTCCAGAGACGGTGACGGTCACTGGGCGCCTTTCGCGCGACGAGATTCAGCGCATCGTGCGCCGCCATTTCAGCCGCTTTCGGTTTTGCTACGAACGCGAGCTCGTGAAAGATCCGACGCTCGCCGGCACCATCGCGACGAGGTTCGTGATCGACGCGAAGGGCGACGTGACGAGCAGCGCGAGCGATCCGAGCAAAACGACGATCACCGACGCGAACATGATCGCGTGCGTGTCGATCGGCTTTTCGAACATCTCCTTTCCGCAGCCCGACGGTGGCGGCACGGTCGTCGTCGTCTACCCGCTCACCTTCGCGCCGGAGAAGTGATCAGAGCCCGACGCGAGCGCGAGCGCGTGCGCCCGCGTCGCGCAAGAGCGGCATCACGGCGCGCGCGACGTGCTCGGGCATGCCGTGCGTTTCGCCGACGCCGACGAGCGGACGCGCGAGCGCGCGAACGTCGATCGGACCGACCTCCTCGGCGAGACGCTCCATCCGCGCGCCGAGCGGACGCGCCATGAGCGCGAGCGCGAGACGCGCTTCGGGCACGCTGCCCACGCACTCGAACGGCGTGTGCCCGACGAGCCCGAGGAGCTCGCGCAAGATGCGATCGTTCTCCGGTTTCTCGCCGAGGTCCTCGCCGAACGTTTTACGCACGATCTCGCGCGGCAAGTGCGCGGCCATCTGCAGCCAGACGTAAACGCACTTCGGGCACGTGCCGCACCACGGCTTTCGCACGTTGCACGAGTGCGTGAGCGGCGCGAGCGCGGCGTCGGTCGCGAGGAGCTCGAAGATCACTTCGTCGTGCACCGGCTGAAGCACGCTGAAATACCGCACGTCGGCGAGGAGCTCGGCGCGCACGTATTCGTCGAGCAAACGCTCCGCCTCGAAGCCCTTGCCCCACTGGTGATTCACTTCTTCGCCGTTCCACACCAAGTTCGGCGCGTTGGCGCTCGCTTCGTGCGCGAGGACGAGACCGCGGTAGCCGCGCGCGAGCGCCAGCGGGAGCGTCGCGAAGAGAGACGCCGGCGTCTCCGCGGCGAGGATCGATTTCACGCCGAGCTCGGGACGCAGCGCGACGATCGGCGCGTCCATGAAATCGTCGAGCACCCATTGACGCTCGGCGCGGACGCGCGCGGACGCGGAGCCCACGCGATCGAGGAGCGCGTGCTGATGCGCGGCGGCGCCGTAGATCGAGTGCGCATAACCGAGCGTCGCGAACGGAAGTCCGGCGCGCTCGAGGAGCTTCAGCGCAACGAGGCTGTCTTTGCCGCCGCCACAAAACGCGAGGAGCTCGGTCGCGCCCGCGGGCACCGCACGCGCCTGCGCGGGAGGACCCGGCGGATCGACGAGCGCGGGCCCCACGTAATCCGGCAGATCGTGCTCGTAACGCCACTGCGCCCAAACGCGCCGAAAGACGGTGCGCCACAGCGCGATGAACCGCGGCGTCGCGAAGCGCGCCCACGGCCCGAGCTCGATCGTATCCGGCCGAAGGCTCGCGACCGTGTTGATCTGGAACATCGCGACGTGGAACGCGAGCCGATCGACGAGCTCGCCGTGCGTTCGCGCGAGCGCGTCGAGATCGAGGTCCTCGTACCAAACCGTGAAATGAAAATGCGCGCCCTCGAACGCGCACGTCGCCGCGATGTGATCGCGCGCACGGCGAATGTCGACGAGACGAAGGACGCTCACGAGATTTTTTACAGCTTACTGCAATCGGGCAGCGTGCCCATCGTCGAGAGGAGCCACGCGGCGGCTTCGGCGGGCGTTTTCTTGTCGCGGTCGACCATCGCGTTGGCGACGCGCATCCGTTCGACGGGGACCTGCAGCGGGACGAGCGCGCACGCGACGTGGCGATCGCCGGCCGCGCGCGCGCCGACGAGGATCATCGCGTCGTACGCCGGGAGCGCGCCGGCGGGATCGTCGAGCACGACGAGATCGTCGGCGGCGATGCGACCGTCGCTCGAGAACGCGGTGATGACGTCGACGTCGCCGCGCTGGACCGCGTCGTAGAGGAGCGCTGGATCGAAGTTCGCGGTCTTCGCGAAATCGAGCCCGTACGCGCGACGAACCGCGTCCCACTCCGCGCGGCTGAAAAACTCGTAGTCGGCGCCGATCGACAGCTTCGGCGCGGCGCGCGCGAGATCGGCGAGCGTGCGGAGGCCGAGGCGCGTCGCGACGTCGCGGCGCATCGCGAGCACGTACTCGTTCTCGAAGCCGAGCCGGCCGAGGCTTCGAATACCATGCTCGTGGGCGAGCCAGCCCGACACTTCGGCTTCGATTTGCCAACGCGGCGGCACGCCCGCGCGCTTCATCTCGTTGGTCCAGAGCGTTCCCGAGTAGTCGACGTACGCGTCGATGTCGCCGCGCACGAGCGCGTCGAACGCCATCGTCGAGCCGAGCCCTTCGGCGACGTCCACGCCAATCCCCGCGCTCTCGAGGCGCGCGCGCATCAGCTCGACGAGGACGTACTGCTCGGTGAACGGCTTGCCTCCGAGCCGCACGTGCGTGACCGCTCGCACGGCGGTCGCTTGCGTCGCATGAGCCGTCGTCGCGCGTCGATCGAATCGCGGCGCGAAAAAGACGAGCGCCGCGAGCGCGACGAACGACGCGGCAGCAGCAAACGGGAATCGCCTCCGCCGCGCGCGCAGCGATCGCTCGGCGAGCGCGAGGATCCCGTCGAGCGCGAGCGCGAGCGCCGCCGACGCCGCGACGCCGACGAGCAGCATCGTGAAGTTGCGCGTCTGGAGGCCTGCGAAAATATAATTTCCGAGCGACGGCTGGCCGACCGGCGTCGCGAGCGTCGCCGCGCCGACGGTCCACACCGTCGCCATGCGAACGCCGGCGGCGATGACCGGTGCCGCGAGCGGGAGCTCGACGAGCCTCATGATCTGCCAAGGCGACATGCCCATCCCGCGCGCCGCCTCGACCGCCGCGGGGTCGACGCCGCGAATGCCGGTCACTGCGTTTCGCAAAATCGGGAGCATCGCGTAGAGCGTGAGCGCGATCACCGCAGGCGCGAAACCGAACGGCGAGAGCACGCCGGTCTTCGCGAGCACCGGCACCATGAGCGCGAGGAGCGCGAGCCCCGGCACGGTCTGGATGACGCCGGCGCCGGTCACGACGGCAAACGCGAGACGCGGCCGCGAGCTCGCGACGATCGCGAGCGGCAGCGCGATTACCGATGCGATCGCGAGCGCGATGAGCACGAGCGCGAGATGGCTCGAAAGAAGCGGCTGAAGGCCCCGCAGCAAATCGCTCACGGCTGTCCGAGCCCGCGCAGCGTCTCGCCCTGCGCGCGCGCGACCTCGACCACCTCGGCGACCCAGTCGTCCGCCGGCGCGCGAACGAGCTCGCCCGGCGTCGCGATCTGGCGAATTTCCCCGTTCAACATGACCGCGACGCGATCGGCGAGCGAGAGCGCTTCGACGATGTCGTGCGTGACCATCAGCGTCGTCAGCCCGAGATCGCGGTGAATCGCGCGGAGCTCGCGCTGCAGCGCGACGCGCGTGATCGGATCGAGCGCGCCGAGCGGCTCGTCGAGGAGGAGCACGCGCGGCTTCGCGGCGAGCGCCCGCGCGATGCCGACGCGCTGCTGCTGGCCGCCCGAGAGCTCATCGGGATACCGCGCGGCGTACCGGCTCGCCGGAAGCCCGACGCGATCGAGGAGCTCGGTCACGCGCGACGCGATGGCCTCGCGCGTCCAATCGAGGAGGCGCGGGACCATCGCGATATTTTCTTCGACGGTGAGATGCGGCAGGAGCCCGATGTGCTGGATGACGTAACCGATCGTGCGCCGCAGCGCGACCGCCGGCTCGGCGCGCACGTCGCGCCCGCCTACGCGCACCTCGCCCGCGTCGGGCTCGACGAGCCGGTTCACCATGCGAAGGAGCGTCGTCTTGCCGCTGCCCGACCCGCCGACGATCGCGACGAGCTCGCCTTTGGCGACGGTGAGCGACACACCGCGCACCGCGGGCATTCCGCCGAAGGATTTCTCGACGCGCTCGAGCTCGATCACGTCGGCTTCTGCTCGGCGAGCCAGAGATGCATCCGACGCTCGGGGTCGGCCATCGTGCGGCGCACCGCGAACCCCGCGTCGGCGAGGATGCGTGCGAGCGCGTCGGGCGAGTGCTTGTAGCAGTGCTCGGTCACGATCGGCTCGCCGCGCTCGAACGCGATCGCTTCGCCCGCGACGTGCACCGTTTGGCGGCGCTGGCTGACGAGATGCATCTCGATGCGCGAGCGCTCGGGATTCCAAAACGCGCGATGCTTGAACGCGTCGAGATCGAAGTCGGCGCCGTACGCGCGATTGACGTGCGCGAGGGCATTCAAATCGAACGCGGCGGTCACGCCGCGCGCGTCGTCGTAGGCCGCGACGAGCGCGCGTCCGTCGGCGTTCGAGTCCGCGCCGAGCAAGAGCGTCGCGCCCGGCCCCGCGATCTCGCCGAAGCGCGCCAAGAATTCCCTCGCCTCGTCCGGCTCGAAATTTCCGATCGTCGACCCCGGAAAAAAGACGAGCGTTCGCCCGCGCGCTTTCGTGTGCGGAATCGCGATCGGCTGCATGTAGTCGCCGTGCACGGGCGCGACCGAGAGCCCGGGAAATTCGGCGCGGAGCGCGCGCGCGTTTTCTTCGAGCTGCTCGCGGCTCACGTCGATGGGCACGTACGACGCCGGACGCTCGAGCGCGCCGAGGAGCATGCGCGTCTTTTTTCCGGCGCCGCTCCCCGGCTCGATGACGCACGCCTCGGGGCCCACGTGACGCGCGATCGACGGAAGCTCGGCCTCGAGCAGCGCGAGCTCGTTTCGCGTCAGGTAATACTCGGGCAGCTTGCAGATCTCTTCGAACAACGCGGCGCCGCGCGCGTCGTAGAAGAGACGGCACGGCAGCCACTTGCGCGAGGCGTGCAGCCCGCCGAGCACGTCGGCTTCGCTGCGCGTCATCCGCCCCTCGCGTCGCGCGCGAGCCGAACGCCGGACATTTGCCAGCGGGCGCTCGGCGGGAAAAAATTCCGGTAGCTCGCGCGCACGTGCCCGCGCGGCGTCCAGCACGATCCTCCTCTCAATACTTGCTGGCCAGACATGAACTTGCCGTTGTACTCGCCGAGCGCGCCCTCGAGCGGCCGAAATCCGGGATACGCCGAGTAGCTGCTCGCCGTCCACTCCCAGACGTCGCCGAACATCGCGGCGAGCTCGGACGCGTCGGCGCGCGCGGGGTGCAGACGATCGTCGTCGAGAAAATTTCCGCGCTCCGGCGACTCTTCGCGCGCGGCGATCTCCCATTCGGCTTCGGTCGGAAGGCGCGCGCCGAGCCAGCGCGCGATCGCGTCGGCTTCGTAGTAGCTCAAGTGGCACGCCGTCTCGCCCGGGTCGATCGCGCGGACTCCGCCGAGCTCCCACGTCGCGCCCTCTTCGTCCCAATAGAGCGGCGCGCGCCAGCCTTCGCGCTGCACGGTCGCCCAGCCGTCGCTCAGCCAATGTCGCGGCTCGGCGTAACCACCGGCCTCGATGAACGCGAGCACCTCGGCGTTCGCGATCGGTCGCGACGCAATCGAGAACGGCTGAATCAAAACGTCGTGTCGCGGTCGCTCGTTGTCGAACGCGAAGCCTTCGCCCGTCGCGCCGATCGCGCGAATGCCTCCCGGCTGCTCGCGAAATTGCATCGCGACAGGGGGGCCTCCCGTGCCGCGCGCGAGATCGTTGCGATACGCCGGACGGAGCGGCTGCGTCCCGAGCATGTACGCCGCGTCGCTGACGATGAGCTCTTGGTGCTGCTCTTCGTGATGAAGACCGAGCTCGAGCCGCGCGAGCGCGACCGCGTCGAGCGTGCCCTCGGCGAGCGCGCCGAGCACGCGACGGTCGACGGCCGCGCGGTACGCGTGAACGCGCTCGAGCGGCGGCCGCGTGACCATCCCGCGTTGCGCGCGCGGCGCGCGCGGCCCGATCGATTCGTAATAGCTGTTGAACAAAAATCGAAAGCTCGGGTCGAACGTCTCGCCACCGAGCACGAGCTCCTCGAAGAACCAAGTCGTGTGTGCGAGGTGCCATTTGGCCGGGCTCGCGTCGGGCATCGGCTGAACCACGTGGTCCTCGGGCGTGAGCGGCGCGCACAAGCGAGCCGTGCGCTCGCGCACGCGTCGGTACCGTTCCGCCAGGTTCATCCTTTCGACGTTGAGCACGAATCGGCTTAGGATGCCAAGCCGAGATGTCGCTCCTGATCGTCATCGTCGCCATCTTCGCCGTGATGCTCTTGCTCTGGGCCTCGGCACGCAGCGCAACCACCGTCGCCGTGCTCGAAATCGTCAAAGGAAAAGTCACCGTCACGCGTGGCGGAATTGCGCCGCGCGTCCTCGGCGACATCGAGGACGTCGTCACGAGACCCAAAGTGAAGCACGCGACGCTGCGCATCACGCGCTCGCGCGGCCGCGCCGAAATCGAGCTGAAAGGCGAGCTCTCGAAAGACCAGCGCCAGCGGCTCCGCAACGTGATCGGCACCGTGCCGTTGCAAAAGCTCGTCCGTAAACCTAGAAGTGAAAAGTAATGGCGCGCTTTTCGCGACCCACGAAAGACCAGCTCGCGACGCTCTCCTCGATGGAGCGCGTCGCCTTCGAGATCGGCGATTTTTCTTCGCGCTGGCTCGTCGTCCCCTCCAAGGCGTGGAACACGGTCGTCATGGGCGCGATGCTCTACGCGACCGCCGGCCGCCGCCTGAACGTGATTCACCTCGAGAATCTCGCGAAATTCCGCGCGCCCGACCGCGTGCTCATCGTCTGCAATCACCGCACGTTCTTCGATTTTTTCGTCATCACGGCGATCGTCTACTGGCGCACCAAGCTCTCGCATCGGATTCTCTTTCCGGTTCGGTCGAGCTTTTTTTACGACAACCCGATCGGCCCGCTCCTCAACGCGACGATGAGCGGCATGCGCATGTTCCCGCCGGTGCTCCGCGCCGAGAGCGTGCGCAAGCGCGGCACGTTCAACGAGTACAGCGTGCAGCGGGCGATCGAAGAGCTGGCGCAGCCGGGCACCGTGATGGGGCTTCATCCCGAAGGCACGCGCAGCAAAAACTCCGACCCGTATGCGCTCCTTCGCGCGCGCGGCGGCGTCGGCCGCATCGCGCTCGAGTCGCCCGAGGCGCACATCGTTCCGGCCTTCGCGGTCGGCATGAGCAACGATCTCGGGAGCGAGTTCGCGAAAAACTTCTTCCACGCGAGCGAGTCGCGCATCGACGTGCTCTTCGGGCCGGAAATTCGCCTCGATGACTTGCGCATGCTGCCGCGCTCGCCCCAAACGGCGCGCCGGGCTTCCGAACGTTTGCTCGACAGCATCCGCACGCTGGCCGAGGAGCACCGCGCGATGATGGGCCTCCCGCCGCGCGAGCACGCCGAGCACGCCGCCGCCGAGAGCTGAATCTGCTATGGCTGCGGCGTGCAGCCCTATCCGTACCAACCGCCGCCGCCACCGCCGCCGCGCTCGGGTTCGAGCACCGGCATCATCATCGCGATCGTCGCCGTTCTCTTCGTGCTCGCGATCCTCGGATTGTTCGCGTTCCTCGGCGTCCTCTCGTACATGCGCGCGTCACGCGCTGCCTCGTACTCGACGACGCCGATGGTGACGACCGCGTCGCCCGCGTTCACCACGACGCCGATTCCGGCGGCGACCGCCGCGCTGACCGAGTCGTACAGCTCGCCGAACGGTCTCGTGACCGCGCACTATCCGTCGGACTGGGCGGCCAAGTCGGTCGACAGCGGCACCCTCACGATCTCGCGCAACTTGAGCGACGGCACCGACGAGCTCGTCTACGTCGCCGGCATCGAGAACCCGATCACGAGCGACGTCGACGAGCTCGCGCGCGTGCTCATGGCTTCGCAGACGAAGACGATCGAAGCGACGGGCCAAAAATGGATCGAGACGGCGCGCTCGCACACGAAATGTTTCCAGACGTTTCCGGGGCTCTCGGTGTACGGCACCTTCCGCGCGGGCACGACGCAGGAGAAGCTCCACATGTGCTTTTGGGTGCGGAAAAACAAGGCCTACGTGACCAAGACGATGGTCCCCGAAATCCACGAGACCGGGGACCTGCCGCTCCTTCAGTCGATGGTCGACGCGAGCGACTTCAAGTAGCCGCGAGCCTCAGCGAGACGTTGCCAACTCCGACGCGAGCCTTGTCAACGCGCCCTGAAGGTTTGCCCACGGCCGCGCGATCCTTGGCCGGCGTTGGGGGCGCGCTCAGAGTGACCAGAGCAGCGCCCCGCCAAACATCGCGAGCAGTCCGAGCACGTACGCGAATACCCAAGTCGGCGCGCCGCCCTCGTTCCGCCGCTGGCCTACGTAACGCTTCATCGTGCCGAGCGAGAGAAACAGGCGCGCGATGAGCGCCGCGCCTCCGCCGCCCGTCACGCGAACGCCGGGATCGTGAAACGGATCGTGCTTCCGCAGGTACGAGTCCGCCGCAAACACGGAAACGAGCCAAAGCACCAGGCCGCCGAAGAACGCCGACGCAAACAGAGTGTCGAGGTGCATGCCGGCCCGTGATACGGGCGCGCGCGCCGATTTCTTCCGCAGACGGCGATCAAGGAGGCGGCGGCGGCGAGATTTGGGCGAGGCGGCGGCCGAGGCTCGCGCAGAGATCCGACGACGGGTTGCGCGCGCGTTCGAGCTTGAGCGCGATTTGAAATGCGTTGCTCGCCGCCGCCCGGTCGTCGAGCTGGACGTGCGCGACGCCGAGCATTTCGTAGTCGGCCGGGTCGGCGTGCGTGTCGACGAGCGCTTGGATGCGCGCGAGCGCGATTTTGTAGGCGCGCATCACTTCGTCGCTGCGCGACTCGGGCGCCTTCGCGAGCAAGAGGAGCTTGAGCGCTTGGCGCTGCTCGTCCGGCCGATACTCGCCGAACGAAGAGCTCGAGAGAAGATCCGCGTACTGCGCGTAGCCCTCGTCGGTCCGGCCGCTCTTCAGCACCATCATGATCTTTTTCACGGCTTCCACGAACGCTTCGTTCTTCTGCGGCGACTTGGACGACGGCGGCGGACGCGAAGAGTGGATCTCGCGGCGCGACGCGGAGGGTGCCGTCGGACCCTGCGGGCTCGGCGTCGTGTCGGTCAGCGCCAGCGCATCGAAGTGCGCGCGGAGCGGCGGCGAGAGGCCTTCGAATTTTTCGCGGAGCGTCGCCTTGGTCACGAAGAACTCTTCGCGGCGGTCGTCGGAGAGCGCGCGGCGCAAGACGAGCTCGGTCGGCGTCAGCGAGCGAAGCGCGATGGCGTGGACGATCGGCGCGAGCTCGGCGACGAGGCGATCGACGACCGGCGCGAACACAGCCGCCTCGCGGAACGGCACGCCCTCGAACGAGGCGACGCCGAGCGTTGCGATCTCGAGCTCCGCGCCCGCTTCGACGATTTTATCGACGATGCCGAGGAGCGTCGCGACGTCGGCTTCGTCGAGATCGAACGCGCCGGCGGCGGTGTCGTCGCTCGGCCCGATGCGCACGGCCTTCATCGATGGCGCGCCGGTGCTTCGGTCGATCGCGAGATCGAACCCACTCTCGGCGGGTCCCTCGAGGCGCAGCTTCACGCGCGTTCGCACGCCGTCGGTCTCGAGCTCGGTCACGACGTGGCGCTCGAGACGCTGCGGGCGGACCTTGACCTCTTTGTTCAGCCAACCGGTGACTTGCGGCGTCTTGATTTCGACGTGCTCGGCGATGCGCTCGAGACGCACCGGCTCGGACCACAAATTTCCCGCGGGCACGTGCAGGCCGAACACCCAGTCGACGCCGAACGTCGCCCGTCCGGCGAGCGTCGCGTGATAGACGCCCGAATCGAGGAGCGCGATGCGCTGCGTCGCCGGAGATGCGGCGGCAGTCGGCTCGAACGGGTCGGTCATGATCGGCCCGTGCGGCGCGAGGAACGCGGCGAGCGCTTCGTGGCAGGTCGCGCGCGTCGCCGCTTCTTGCGCTTCGATCGCCGCGACGTCGGCCGCGAGCTTGCCGCGAACGGCGTCGCTCGTCGCGTGACGCGAGCCCTCGAGCAGCTCGGAGACGCTCCCTGCGCATAGCGCGGTCGGCGAGCCTTCCGCGCCTTTCTCGGCGCGCGCGATCGCGTCAGCCACGAATGCCTCGAACGCGTCGAGCCGCGCGAGCTCCTCGTCGGCCTCGGCGCGAAGACGCGCGATCTCGTCGCGCCCTTTGCCGATCGACTCGTCGGCTTCGAGCACGACGACGGCGAAGTCGAGCGCGTCGCGCAGGAGCTCGAGAAAGTTCGAGCTCAAACCAGATTCGGTCGAGTCGCCGTAGAGGTACGTCACGGGTTGAAGCTCGCCCCCGCGCCCGCGCTCGCGTTCCCGCCGCTCGCCGACGCGCCCGCTTGCACCTTCACTTCGACCTTCTTCGGCTGCGGCGCGAGCGCGTCGCCTTTGGTGATGTCGAAATTCGGCCGCTGATTCGGATCGCACCCCGTGCCGAACCCGGTCGCGTCGAACTGATCCTTCAGCTTGCCCGACGCGGCGTCGCCGTCGGGAAGCTTGGCGTTCGCGAGGATCGTGAGCTCGTGCTTGCCGGCGCGCGCGGGCGAGCAATAGCTGAGGAGGTAATACGCCTTGGTCTGCGCTTCGACGCGCGCCGCGATGTCGTCGAACGCTTTGGACACGACGGTTTTGTCGGCGGCCTTGGCGTAACCGTTTTTTCCGATCGCGCCGAGCTGCTCGTCGTTGATCTCGGCGCCGAGCCCGATCGCGAAGACGTCGTACGGCGTCTCGTCGAGCGCTTTCTTCACGTCGTCCCATTTCACGCGACGCGCGCGGTCCGAGCCGTCGGTGAAGACGACGAGCGTCCCGAATCGCAGCGGATTGGGCGCCGCTTTGAGCGCCTTGTCGAGCTCCTGCAAACCCTCGACGATCGCGCCGTTCAAGTTCGTGCTCGGGTCGGCCGGCTTGTACCCCGCGAGCGCTTTGACGCCCGCCTTCGCGCCACCGGCCGTCGTGAACGGCACGATCGGATGCAAATGCTCCTCGCCGGCGAACGCGTAGACCGCCACTTTTTGCTGCTTTTCTTGCTCGATGCGATCCGCGAACGTCGAAGCGGCGTCGACGAGCGAGTCGACCGCGCCCGAGTCGGTGATGCTTCCGCTCATGTCGACGAGGAGGAGCGTGTAGTGCGACGCGGCGACCTCGGGATTCAGGATCGTCTGCTTGCTCTCGTATTGCGACACGAGATCGCCGTCCTCGTAGATCTTGAACGCGTCGGCCGTGAGCCCGCCGACCGGCTCGTGCCCGTTCTGCACTTTGAAGTACACGACGACGTTGCTGGGCTTGTTGCTCGTCGCGCGGATGGGCGTGAGCTGAAGGCCTCCTCCACAACCCGCGAGCGTGAAGGCGACTAGCGCGCCGGCGAACACCGAACGTAGAGACGTCATGCGCCCGAGGATACAGAGGAATGGGTGCTAGAACGAGTGGACATGCGCTGGCGGAAATTCGGGGTCATCGCGCTCGCGGGCGTCGTCTTGCTCGCGGCGTGGCGGCTCGGCGTGTTTCGCCAGCTCGGCGAGCCGCGCCAGCTCGCCGACACGCTCGTGCGACTCGGGCCGTGGGGTTACGTCGCGTTCCTCGTCGCGTACGCGGTGCTCCAGCCGTTCGGCATTCCGGGCACGATCTTCGTCGTCGCGGCGCCGATGATTTGGCCCTGGCCGACCGCGTTCGCGCTCTCGATGACCGGCACGATGGCGGCGAGCGTCGTCGGATTTTCGTTCGCGCGTTTCGTCGCGCGCGATTTCGTCGCCGCGAAAATCCCGGCGCGCTTTCGCCGCTGGGACGACGCGCTCGAGCGGCGCGCGTTCGCGACGGTCTTCATGCTGCGTCTGATTTTCTGGATGCCGCCGGTGCTGCACGCGTTCTTCGGCATCTCGAAGGTGCGTTTTTGGACGCACTTCTGGGGCTCGTTCGTCGGCTATCTCGCGCCGCTCTTCGCGATGAGCTTCTTCGGGCCGCGGATGGTCGACTGGATGCGCGCGAGCGGACCGCGCGCGTGGATCGCGATGGGTGTGGGCGCCGCCGTGATCGGCGCGGCCTTTTGGGTCCGCGGTCGACGGGCGGCGCCGACTCCCAACGGGTGACGTCAGCGACGAACGGGCGCGCGGAGCGCGGGGTGCTCGTCCGGCCTGCGCTCTTCGGGCTTGCGCTCCTCGGGCTTGGCCTCGTGGTGCTCGTCGGCTTTCGCCCAGTGGGCGGGGTGCCGCTCCCATTTGGTGCCGACTTTTTCCCAGCGCGGGGCCTCCAGCGTGAAGCCGGGGCGGCCGTGCTCCCAATGGCCTTTGTTCCAAACGTATTTTCCGCCGGCCCAGTGCCACGTGCCGGCGGCCCAAACGTCGCCGCTCACCGGCGCGACGCCCGGGTTCTCGACCGGTGCGGGCGGCGGAGGCGGCGCGGTCTCGGTCGTCGTGTCGTCGGTCGTGTCGTTCTCGACGACCGGCGCGGGCGCCGCGTTGACCGTGTCGACCGGCTCGACGGCCGCGGTCGTCGGGGCCGCAGCTGCGGTCGTCGCCGCGGTGGTCGCTGCCGTGGTCGTCGCCGCGTCTGCGGAGGTCGCGTCGGTGTGATTGCACGCGACGAGCGCGAGCGCCGTGAAAATTCCGAGGGATGCGAAGCTTCGAGTCATCATTCGATCTCCAAACAGTGTCCGCCCACCGCCGCGAAGAGTTGCGCAGCTCGAGCCATTCGTCGAGTACCGAAATGCCCCGCTCGACGCGCGAGGCCGTCCAGGCGACGATGACGAATCTTGGGACGCGTCGTTCGGACGGCGTTGATCGCATTCGCGGGCGTGACGCTCCTCGCGCTGCTCGTTCTTCGGTTCGTGGGCGCGAAGCGGTCCGACGACGACGCGGCGCGCGCGCTGCTCGAAACGGGCAAAGCGGCGGAGGCCGAAGCGACTTGGGCGAGCGTCACGCGTCGAGAGCCGACGGTGCCGCACGTTCTTGCGCTGGTGCAGGCTCATCGCCGGGCGCTCGCGGCATCGGCGCTCTACGAAACGCGGCCGAAAACCACGGGGGCGCCCCCGTCGCCGGCGATGGAAGAAGAAGCGCTCGCCGCGCTCGTCGCGTCGCTCCCGCCCGACGTCGCCCTCGTCGGCCGGTTCGCGCTCGGCTCGGAAGAGGCGCGCGATGATCTCGAAGCGGCCGCGAAACGCGAACCGCCGATGCCCTGGGCGAATCACGCGCTCGGCGTCGCGGCGCGCAGCCGAGGCGAAGATCTCGACGCGGCGGCGTACTTCTGGCGCGAGGGCGGGGCGTTTTCGGATCGCTCGACCGACGTCGACGCCGCTTTCCAATGTTGGGTGCAGGCCGGCGCGTGGGAGATCGCGCAGGAGAAGCTCGACGAGATCGACCCGTCGCGCGTCCCGCCCGACATGCGCTACGCACTCGCGGTGCACGATCACGATTGGCGCGCGGCCCTCCGCGCCTTACCGGCACAGCTTCGCGCGCACGAGCCGTTGCGGTTCGTGTGGCTCGCAGCGATCGCGGCTCTCGCGTGGGGATTTTTCTGCGCGCGCCTCGGACAAATCGGCAGGCGACCGCGCCTTCGCGCGCCGCTCTACGTGATCGCGTTCGCGCTCGGCGTGCTCAGCGTCGCGCCCACGCTCGCCCTCATCGCGGTCGAGCAAGCCAAGCTCCACCTCGTCGAAACCGGGAACGCGGTGCGCGATCTCCTCTTCTTCGTGTTCGGCGTCGGCCTGCGTGAGGAGGGCTGCAAGCTTCTTCTCTTCGCGCCGCTCCTGCCGATCTTGCGGCGCTGGGGCGACAAGCTCGACGTCCTCGTCTGCGGCGCGATGGTGGGCCTCGGCTTCGCGGCGGAAGAGAACCTCGGCTACCTCGCCGACGAAAATCTGCACACGGGTCTCGCGCGATTCCTCACGGCGAACTTCCTCCACGTCGCGATGACCGGCATCCTCGCGAGCGCGCTCGACGATTTTCTCCGCGACCCGGAGAAACACGGACAAGATTTCATGCGCGCGTCGCTGACCGTCGTCGGCCTCCACGGCGTCTACGATTTTTTGCTCTCCCACTCGGAGCTCGGCGGCCCGTACCTCGCGATGGGTGTCTTCGTCATCTTGACGAAGATGTTCGTCGACGCGGTCGAACGCGCGCGGCGAGGCGCCGAGCGCGGGACGACCCCGATGGAAACTTTCGTCCTCGCGCTCGCGGTCGTGACGGGCGCGTGCCTCGCCCACGCGATCGACGCCGTCGGCGTGAAACATGGAATCGCCGTGATGGCCGAAGGTCTCCTCGGCGAGGGCGTCATGGTGATCGTCTTCGGTCGCGTGCTCTCCGCGCTCTGAACGTCACCCGGCGTCGGGAGGGACGCAGACGTGATAGCCGAGCGGCGCTTCGAACGGATCCACCGTGCCGCTCGGTACGCATTTCCACCCGATGTGTTTGACGTCGATGCACGGCGTCGCCGCATCGGGATTGCAGACCTCGTAGATGCAGTTCGTCGACGACGGCGGAAAGCAGTACGTCACGCGCGGCTGCAACGTGCTCGCCCAGCAGCACACGTCCGCCGGGTTCGGGCAGTCGGTGCCGTCGTCGCAGGTGATCATCGCCGCGCCCGAGTCTTTGCCTTGGTCCGCGGCGCACGTCGCGTTGTCGACGCACTCGTAGCGATAATTTTCCGGTGGCAGCCCCGAGTCGGCGTTGAAGAGCACGCAGCAGGCGATGCTCAAATTGCTGCGCGAGCACTCGAGGCTCGGCCCGCAGAAGACGGTCTGGTTGTCTTGAACGCGACCCGCGTCGTCGTCCGGCGCGTCGACCGCCGCGTCCGAGGTCGCGTCCACGCCGGCGTCGTCGGTTTCGTAAATCGGAAGAACGAGCTGGCAAGCCGAGAGCGCGCACGCGTAAGCGACCGCGCCGCGGATCACGTCTGCAGCCCGTACGAGCTCAGCTTGAGCTTGGCGAAGATCGTGTCGGCGCGCTTCGTGTACGCGGCGGCTTCTTCGCGGAGCTTCGCGTCGGTTCCGTAGTCCATCGTGCCGCGCAGGAGCTCGGCGAACGCGCGGCAGCTCCGCGCGAGCTCGACCTCGTTGCCGGCCTCTTCGAAAATTTTGATCGACTGCTCGAGATAGCCGCGCGCCGCGCGAATCCCCTCGCCGCCCGCGCTGCCCGCGGCGCTCACCTCGCCGAGCGATCTCAGCGCGATGCCGAGCTGCACCTTGCCTTGGATCTCGGTGAAGATCTCGACCGCGCGCGCCGTGCACTCGCGCGCCTTGGTGTACTCGCGCTGCGCCAAATACGCTTTGCCCAAACCGCGCACCGCTTCGGCCAAACCCAATTTGTCGCCGAGCTCGTCGGCGAGATCTTCGGCTTGCTTCAAATAAGTAATCGCGCGCTGCGTGTCGCCGAGTCGGTTGAGCGTCTCGCCGAGGTTCGTGAGAATGAGCGCGATGCGATTTCGGTCGCCGGTTTCTTTCGCGACCTCGTAGGCCTCGCGGAACAGATCGAACGCTTTTCGATCGTCTCTTTGATCTTGCGCGACCGTGCCGAGGTTGTTGAGCGAGATCGCGACGCCCACCAAATCCCCTATTTCACGGCGGATCACGAGCGCCTGCTCGAACGCGTCGAGCGCTTCTTTGAAGCGCCCCGAGTCTTGGTAGACGAGGCCCATGTTGTTGAGCGAGAGCGCGATGCTCCGCCGATCGCCGATGCGGCGTCGCATGCCGAGCGCGCGCTGCGTGTGCTCGAGCGCTTTTTCGTAATCGCCTTTGAGCCAGTGGAGCTTGCCGAGGTCGTCGACCGTCGACGCGATGCCGCGCTCGTCGCCGGCTTGTTCGAACAAACGAAACGCTGCGTTCAAATGTGCAGACGCTTTGTCGAGTCGGCCGGTGTCGCGATAGAGGCGGCCGACGCGGCCGTGCGCCGCGCCGCCGCGCGTCCGCATGTCGAGCCGATAAGCGACCGCGAGCATCTCGCGGAACGCGACGAGCGCTTCGTCGTTTTTTCCGAGCAGCTGAAGGACGTCGCCGTAGTGATGTAGCGCGCGGATGCGCGCCTCCGCGTCGACTTCGGCGCCGCCCGACGCGAGCTCGAGACCGCGTTTGTAATAGTCGACCGCTTTTTGATTTCCGTATTGCGCGCGCGCGACGTCGGCGGCGGCGAGGTTCGCGTGAGCGGCTTGCGTCTTTCGCCCCGCGGCCTCGCAGTGTCGCGCGAGCATCCCGAGCGACTCCTCGTGGGTCTTCACGTACTCCTTGCTCGCGAGCCAATCGGCGACGGCGGCGTGATAACGGCGCGCAGTCCCCGGCGGCGTGAGCTTGAGCAGCGTCTCGCGTTCGAGGTTGTGCTTGAAGACGTATTCTTCGTCCTCCGAGAACGTGCTGTCGGGCAGACGCAAGACGTAGTCGCGCTCGCGGAGCTCGCGCAAAATCGCGTGGACGCGCGTCGCTTCTTCGGTCTCGCCTTCGTGCCAGAGATCCGGCGGCGGAGATTCTTGACGGAGCGTCGCGAGGAGCCCGCCGACCCAAAAGACCGCGCCCATCGTCGCCGCGCGCTCGAGAAGCTCGCGCTCGGCCGGCGTGAGCGCCGCGATGCGCGCCTGCACCGCGTCTTCGACGGTGATCGGCAAGCGCACGCTCGCGAGCTTGTCGACGTGGATTTTCCACTTTTCGTCTTCGGCGAGCTCGTCCTCGACCTCGAGCACGCCCATGTCGTGGAAGATGCGGACCATCTGCTCGAGCAGCGCCGGGTTGCCGCCCGCGAGCGTGCAGGCCGCGTCGATCAAATCTTCGACCGCTTCGTCGTCGCCGCACGGCGAGAGGAGATCCTGCATCACGGCCGACGCATCGGTGTCCGAGAGCGGCGATAGCTCGATGACTTGATGACGCGCGCCGCCGTGCTTGGCCCAACCGTCGTGGCGGACGATCATCTCCGGGCGCGCGAGGCAGAGGATCAAGACCGGCGCCGAGAGGTACTCGACGAGGTAACCGAGCAAGTCGAGCGACTCTTCGTGTGCAAAATGCAAATCGTCGAACACGAGGACGATCGGGCCGCGCGCGACCTGATTCTGCGCCGAGGTGGTCGCGAGCGACGGCGGCGGCGGCCCCGACGGATCGACGAGGTGCGACGCGTCGGCCTCGAGGAAGCGCTTGATGACCGCGCGCCGGAGCTGCCGCAGCTGCTGCGGATCGCCTTGGACGGCCTTGATGAGCGGCGAATCGAGAAACTCGAGATCGAGCAGCTGCCCGAGGAAGTAGACGACGTCGCCGACTTTGCGATCCTCCAGGACCGACGCGGCCTGCGCGCGGACTTGGGCTTTGGCGGCTTCGGCGTCCATGCCTTCGACGATGCCGAAGCGCGCGCGAAGGACGCGCCCGAAGACGCCGTACGCGGGGCCTTGATCACGCGCCGCGCCGCGGAAGACGCGCGGGGCCGGCGAGTGCGATCGCATGCGAACGAGAAAGTCGCGCACGAGGCGCGTCTTGCCGATGCCCGCGGCGCCGAGCAGCGTCACGGTGCGGCAGATCCCCCTGCGCTGGACGTCGTTCAGCGCCTCTTCGAGCTCGCGCATGTCGGCGACGCGGCCGACGAGCATCGCGCGCCGCTCGGCGACGCCGAGACCGGCGGGAGGCATCAAGCTGACACGGTCCGTCACGATGGCTGGATCATACCCCATCCGGCACGCGCCATGCGCGCGCGCTCAGCCGCCGTCGCCTTCGACGACGTCCGACGTGGACGCGGGAGCCGGCTCTGGCGTGGATCGCGGCTCGGCGCCGTGCCCGTCGGGCGCGACGACTTCGTGGTGACGACGGCCGTGCGGCGCGCGGCGCGCGAAGTGGACGGCGGGATTTTCGATGCAGCCGCGCATCCCTTCGGGGCAGCCGATGCGAACGTGGAAGTGATCGTCGTGCGGGAGAGTGCCGCGCGGCTGAACCATCGTGAACGCGGCGCGCGTGCGGAGCGCCTCGGCGACGCCGGCGTGGGCCGCGAACGCGAGGAGACGCAAGCGAAGCGGCGCAGAAACGAAGATGTGCGTCACGCGCGCGACGGGGTCCTCCAGCAGCGCCGCGACGAGCGCCCAGTTTTTCGCGTCGTCGAAATGCGCGCCCGGCCACACGGCCGACGTGCCGTCGCCGCGGAACGGGACCATGTGCTCGCTGAAGACTTGTTTGCCGTGGGCGTCGTCGACGTAAAACGGTAGATCGGCGTCGCGACCGCTCTCGTGCGACGCGTGCATCTCGATGTTGCCGCCGCCTTGCTTCGAGAGATGACCGACGTTGAGCACCGCGCCGGGAAACAAATGGCGAACGCGTCGCGCCGCGCGGTCGACCATGCCGACGAGCGAGCCGAGACCCCAGCGCACGTCCCCGGCGCGATCGGCGGGCATCACGCGAATGTACGGCTCGTCGCCGAGGCGCGCGCCGCCGACGAGGTGCCCGCTCGTGGGCGAGCCGACGCTTCTGCCCATCGGCGTGATCTCCGCGGAGGGCGCATGGCGCGGGACGGTGGCAAACGCGGTCGTGCTCGCGAGCGAGACGACGAAAAAGAACGAGGCTCGGCGCATGAGCCGAAAACAACCACGCGTCGCGAGCGGCGGCCAAAAAAACGGAGTAAGCATTCCCCGTGGATCGAACCGTCGCCAAGCTGCGCGTGCTCCACCGCGAGCTCGCCGCGTGCGCACGATGTCCCAACATGATCGGCCCGGTCGTCTGCGGCCCGGCGATCGCGAGCCCGGTCCTGCTCATCGGCCAAGCCCCCGGGCCGCACGAGGGCAAAATCGGGCGGCCCTTCGCGTGGACCGCGGGCAAGACGCTCTTCCGCTGGCTCGAGGAGGCGACGAAGGCCGACGAACAGGCCGTCCGAAAATGCGTGTACTTTGCAGCTGTCGCCCGATGCTTTCCGGGCAAAGCCAAAGGCGGCGGCGATCGCCGGCCGGACGCCGACGAGATCGAACGTTGCAGCTCCTACCTTTCGCGCGAGGTCGAGATCCTCGAGCCCGAGCTCGTGCTCGCGGTCGGCACGCTCGCGATCGAGCAAGTGCTCGGCAAAAAGCAAAAGCTCGAGGAGATCGTCGGACGCGTCGTTCGCGCGCGCTATCACGGGCGCGACGTCGACGTGATCGCGCTTCCGCACCCGAGCGGCGCCTCGACGTGGTTCAAGATGGAGCCCGGAAAAACGCTGACCGCGCGCGCGCTGAAACGCGTCGCCGATCATCCCGCGATGCGGCGCGCGCTCGCCGCGAGTTGATTCAGTCGGCGCGCGCGTGCTCTCCTCGTCCGAGGAGGGACTCGTGCGCTCTCATCTTACGGTCCCTTTTGCGCGGCGGCCGCGATCGCGGCCGGCTGGCCCTTGGTCGAGCCTCACGTGCGATACGACGTCGCGCACGTGCGTCGCGCCGACGCTCGCCGCGGCCGGCCAGCCGTGCGGCTTCATGAACAACGAGGCCGTCGCGTGTGCGACGCGTTCCTCCTCTGCATCGGCGCCGGACTACAGCGCCTGCAAATGACGTGTTAGACCTTCGCGCGTGAAGAAGGTCCAAGCATCCGCGATTGAAGCCTGCAAAGACATCCCGAGCGGCGCCACGATTTTGGCCGGCGGCTTCGGGCTCTGCGGCATCCCCGAGAATTGCATCGCCGCGATCCGCGAAATCGGCTGCAAAGATCTGACGGTCGTCTCCAACAACTGCGGCGTCGACGATTTCGGTCTCGGGATTTTGCTGCGCAACAAGCAGATCAAAAAAATGATCTCGAGCTACGTCGGCGAGAACAAAGAGTTCGAGCGACAGTATTTGTCCGGCGAGCTCGAAGTGGAGCTCTGCCCGCAAGGCACGCTCGCCGAGCGCCTGCGCGCGGGCGGCGCGGGAATTCCGGCGTTCTACACGCCGACCGGCGCGGGCACCGCGGTCTCCGAGGGGGGCCTCCCGCTCAAGCACGCGGCCGACGGCTCGGTGGCCAAGCGGAGCGAGAAAAAAGAAGAGCGCGACTTCGACGGGCGCGCGTACGTGCTCGAGCGCGCGATCACCGGCGACTTCGCGATCGTCAAAGCGTGGAAGGGCGATCGCTTCGGCAACCTCGTCTTCCGCCACACCGCGCGCAACTTCAACCCGCTCTGCGCGATGGCCGGCAAGATCACGATCGCCGAGGTCGAAGAGCTCGTCGACGTCGGCCAGCTCGACCCCGATCAGATTCATCTGCCGAGCATCTACGTGCATCGCATCTTCCAAGGCGCGAAATACGAAAAGCGCATCGAGCGGCGCACCGTGCAGAAAGGAGCGGCGTGATGGGCGCACTCAATCGAGAGCAAATCGCGATGCGCGCGGCGCAAGAGCTCCGCGACGGCTTCTACGTGAACCTCGGCATCGGCATGCCGACGCTCGTCGCGAACTTCATCCCGAAGGGCGTCGAGGTCGTGCTCCAAAGCGAGAACGGGTTGCTCGGCATCGGCCCGTATCCGGTGGCCGCAAAAGAAGACGCCGATCTGATCAACGCGGGCAAAGAGACGGTGACGATGCTCGCGGGCTCGGCCATCTTCGACAGCGCGGCGAGCTTCGCGCAAATCCGCGGCGGCCACATCGACCTCGCGATTCTGGGCGCGATGCAAGTCTCGGGTCGCGGCGATCTCGCGAACTGGATGATCCCCGGCAAGATGGTGAAGGGCATGGGCGGCGCGATGGATCTCGTCGCGAGCGCCAAGCGCGTCGTCGTCATCATGGATCACGCCGCGAAAGACGGCTCGCCCAAGATCTTGAACGAGTGCAACTTGCCGCTCACCGGCAAGCGCGTCGTGCATCGCATCATCACCGACCTCGCGACGATCGACGTGACGGGCGACGGGCTCGTCTTGCGCGAGGTGGCGCCCGGAGTCAGCGCGCGCGACGTGCAAGACAAGACCGAGCCGACGCTCAAGGTGCCGAGCGATCTGGCGGTCATGAAAGTGTGATCAGTCGCTGTGGTTCGTCGCCGCGAGGTACGCGGCGGTGACCTCGGCTTGATCGAGGAAGCCGACGACCTTGCCGTTCGCGTCGGTCACGATGAGCTCGCGCAGCCCGTGTTGCAGCAGGATTTCGAGCGCTTTGTGAAGATCGTCGGTCTCGCGGACCGCGACCGGCGGCGCCATCATGTCGTCGGCGAGCGCGAACGTGCCGACCTCCGGATTGGAGGCGGTCGCGCGGAGCACGTCGGCGACGATCACGCCGCAGAGCTTTCCGTCGTCGCCGAGAACCGGGAAGGCGTCCTGCCATTCGGAGGCGGCGACTTTTTGGATCACCTCCTTGCCCGGCGTCTTGCGACTGAACGACACGAACGGACGATCGCGCACGAGCACTTGATCGATGCGCACGCCCTTGAGGAAGTCGACGATGAAGTCGTCGCGGTGCGCCGGCGACTCGCGCTTGGAGACGACCTGCGAGTGGTAGAGCGTTTTGTTGCGCAGCATGACGTACGCGATGCCCTCGGCGAGCATCAGCGGCACGAGTAGGTCGTACGAGCCGGCGAGCTCGCAGGTCATGACGAGTGAGCCGATCGGGACGTGCGCGAGACCGCCGTAAAATGTGCCCATGCCGACGAGCGCGAAGGCGCCGGGATCGATGCGTGGATCATGCAACAATAGCTGCGCGGCGCGGCCAAACGCGGCGCCGAAGATGCCGCCCATCACCATCGACGGGCCGAAGTCGCCGGCGCTGCCGCCGCTGCCGACGGTGAGCGAGGTCGCGAGGATTTTCACGACGCCGAGCAGAAGCAAGACCTCGACGCCGCGCCAGCCTTCCGGAAACCACGACGCGCCGGTGATGCCGACCTGCGCCGCGCCGTAACCGCCGCCGAGGATGCCGAGGCCTTGACCGTCGCCCATGCGCGAGCCCAGCAGCCAGATGATGGGCGTCGCGACGACGCCGAGCGCGAGGCCGCCGAGGGCCGGCTTGGCCCACGCCGGCGTGCGAATCTTCGCCGAGATGCCTCGGACACGTTCGAGCGCGGCCAAGAACGCCGCGGCCGCACCGCTGACGACGAGCGCCATGAGCGCGTAGAGCGGCAAGTGCACCGGAATGAACGGATACTTCGGCGCGTGCGCGAAGAGCGTCCCCTCGCCGAAGAACGAAATGAAGACCGAGTAGCTGACGACGCACGCGAGGACCGAGGGGACGAGCGCATCGGACTCGAAGTCGTCGCGGTGAAGGACCTCGACGGCGAGAAGCGCGGCGCCGAGCGGCGTGCGGAAGACCGCCGCCATGCCGGCTCCCGTGCCCGCGACGAGTAGAATGCGGCGCTCGCGATCGGTCACGCGGAAGTAGCGGCCGACGATCGAGCCGAGCGCGCCGCCGATTTGCATCGTCGGGCCTTCGCGACCGCCGGAGCCGCCGAATCCGAGCGTCGCGACCGACGCGAGCACCTTCACGAGCGGAACGCGCCGGCGCACCTGACCGCCGTAGTGGTGGAACGCTTCGATGATGGCGTCCGAGCCGCCGCCGCGCGTCTCGGGCGCAAGCGTCGAGACGAGCCCGCCGAGCGCGGCGCCCACGGCCGGAACCACGAGGAGCAGCCACGGCCGGAACGTCGTCGGCGTGTGCGCGAACGGATCGACCTCGCCGGCCGCACGCAGCGGGATGTAGCCGCACAGCCGCTCGAGGAGAAAGTGCTGCGCGAGCTCGAGCCCTTCGACGAAGAGCAAGCTGGCGAGCCCGACTGCCGCGCCGACGGCCGCCGCGTGCAGCAAGACACGCCCGAGGAGCTGCAGCGTCATCGGCGCGCGCGCCGCGAAGCCTTGCTCGAGCACCCGCGTCAATCGCCGGAGCGCCGCCGGCGCGAACGGCGCGCGTCGCAAGGAAGGTGGGGCTTCGTCCCCCGGCTGCTCGGGCTTCTCCATCGACCGCGGCGTGGAGCTTACTCCGCCGTTTCAGCGCGGCAAAATCGGCACCCGCCGCGCGCGCTCGGACTCGAGAACCTCGCGAGAATAGCGTGCGCGCAGCGTCTCGCGCGCGGCGACCAGCTCCGGCCGCGCGTCCAGCAGGGCGTCGAACGAATGCGACGGCAGCGCGTCGATCGCCTCCGCCATGAGAGCGAGCAGCGCCCACGTGACGGTCGCGTGGTACTTGCCTTGCGCGCCGTGACGCGCGGCGAACCGCTTCACGTTGCGCACGAAACGCGGCGCCGCGTCCTCGAACGGCGCGCTCTTCAAATAAGTCCAAGCCACGAACAAGTGCTCGCGATGCCCGAACGCCCAAGGCGGCAGCGTGCACGCCTCGAAGCGCGCGACCAAATCGCCTTCGGTGACGCTCGCCGCGCCGATCATTTTTTCTCTCTCAAGAGGTGACTGTCCTCGGCGCGAAGATCGAGCCCGAACGCGTCGCGGAGCGCGGCGATCTTCTTGCGAGAGTCGGGTCCGAAGGGCAGCTTGCCGTCGAAGGCGTGGAGCGCGAGCCCCTCGAGCAAATCGCCGAGCGAGATGCCGTGCAGATCGGCGACGGCCTTGAGCACGCCGAAGACGCGTTTTTCCATGCGAACGCCGGTTTGAACGCGCTCGACCGTGCGGCGGGATTTCGTTGCCATGGAAACTTGGTAACATATTACCAAGCTACATTCAACGTCACGTTACAGTGACAACAAGATGTCGATCAGCCCCACGAGCGCGTCGCCGCCGGCGCTCTCGGAGATGCCCGGGGTCACGGCGCGGTTGATGACCTCGAACGACTGGATGCGGCCCTCGAGGGCGGCGCGGCGCGCTTCGGATTCTTTCCGTTCGCGCTCGCGCTTCTCGACGAGCTCGATGCCTCCGCGCTCGACGAACGCGAGCGACGCGGTGAGCTCGCGCGCGTCGAACCAGGTGCCGTGCGTTTTGCAGACGTCGACGATGACGCCCGAGCTTTTTCCGAAGATGGTGCGGTTCATGCGCGCGTTGCACGCGGGGCACGGCAAGTAGACGACCGTGTCAGGCGCGGGAGCGGGCGGCACGATGGAGGTCTTCCGCTCCGGGCCGCGGTGCCTCGTGACGAGGGCCGCGAGCGTTTCTTTGGAGACGAAGATGCCTCCGCAACGCTCGCACTCGCTCAAGTCCCAGGCGGCGACGAGGCCGCCGCACCCACGCGGGCAGACGAGGCGCGTCGGCTCGGGCTCCGGCGCGAGACCGAGCTCGGCGCCGCACTGACGGCACGCGCTCTCGCCGATCGGGTTCAGCGTCATGCACTCGGCGCAGCGGACGGCGGGCACCTCTTCGCCGCATCGCGTGCAGGCGCGCGCGTCGGCCGAACGCTCGGCGCCGCACGCGACACAGCGCAATCCGCCGGGTCCTCCCGCGCGATAAGGCGTCATGAGAGAAGCATAGCCACGCGTTCGCCGAGCGCGAGCGCCGCCGTGAGGCCGGGCGACTCGATGCCCGCGAGGTGAACGACGCCGCGCTCGGCGCGCAATTCGAAGTCGCCGCTCGCGTGCTTCGGGCGGATGCCCGCGCAGTCGGGCGTGAGATCGTCGATGCGGAGATTCTGCAAGTATCGCGACGCGGCCTCGAAAAATACGGAGCGCCGCGACTCGTCGACGCCGTAGTCCTCGCGCGAGCGCGCGGGCTCGGCGTCGGGCCCGAGCCGGACGGCGCCGGCGAGATCGACGGTCGTGTGGATGCCGAGCGAGCCGTCGGCGGGCGGCAGCGGATAAACGAGCGCGCGCGTGACGGCGCGCTTCACGTGGAAGTAGCTGCCCTTCATGAAGCGCTGCGCGAGCGTGACGCCGAAGAGCGACGCGATTTCGTCGGCCCAAAGGCCGGCGGCGTTGACGACCCGCGCGGCGGTCACCGTCTCGTCTCCGGCCGGGCCTTCGCACGCGAGCTTCCAGCGATCGGCGGCGGGCTCGGCGGCGACGACGCGGCGTGCCTTGGCGAGAATGCCGCCGTGCGATTCGACGTCGGCGGCGAGCGAGAGTGCGAGCGCGTGCGAGCTCACGATGCCGGTGCTCGGCGAATGGAGGGCCGCGATCGCGCGAACGTTCGGCTCGAGCTCGGCGATGCGATCGCGCCCGACGAGCTCGACCGTCGCGCCGTTTTCCTTCGCGCGCGCGGCGAGCGCATCGAGCGCGCCGAGCTCCACGTCGCTCGTCGCGACCACCAGCTTGCCGCACCGCGCGTGCGGGACCTGCCGCTCGGCGCACCACGCATAGAGGAGCGCGGCGCCGCGCACGCACGTCGTGGCCTTGAGCGATCCGGGCGCGTAATAAAGGCCGGCGTGGATGACCTCCGAATTTCGCGACGTCGTCACGCTCCCGAGCGTGCGAAATTTTTCGAGCACCACGGTGGTTTTGCCGGCGCGCGCGAGCGCCGACGCGCAGGCGAGGCCGACGACCCCACCGCCGATGATCGCCGCGTCGACCTCCATGATGTGTTGAACGTATACTCTCGCGCGTCATGCCGAGCCAAACGCGCAAGCGCAAGCGTCCGTCCAAGGGACGCAAGGACGCGATGACCGCGCTCCTCGCGCTCACCGAAAAGCTCACCGAGAGCCGGCCGCTCGAAGAGTCGCTGCGCGCGGTGACCGACGCGGCGCTCGCGCTCCTGCCGACCAACCACGTCTCGATTCGATTGCTCGACGGCTCGCACAGCGAGCTCCTCTCCGGCGCGCGCTCGGGCACCGGCTCGCAGCTGAAGCCGCTGAGCTTTCGCCGCGGACAAGGCATCCTCGGCTGGGTTGTAGAATACAAGGAATCGGTCAGCATCGACGACGTCGCCAAAGATCCGCGTTTCGTGGCTGGAAAACAGGGTTTTGCGATCCGCTCGCTGCTCGCCGAGCCGCTCTGGTCGGCGGGCCAAGTCATCGGCGTTCTCTCGATGTCGTCGCCCAAACGCCGCGCGTTTCGCCAGAACGATCAACTGCTCGCGCGCCTCCTCGCGAACTGCTGCACGCCGCCGATCGAACGCGCGCGTCTTCGCCGTCTCGCGATGACCGACGATCTCACGCTCGCCTACAACCAACGTTACCTCTCGCCGCGCGTGAACGAAGAGATCGAGCGCGCGCGCCGATCCGGTCAGCCGCTCTCGGTGCAGCTGCTCGACCTCGACCACTTCAAGAACGTCAACGACCAGCATGGCCACGAGGTCGGCGACATGGTGCTGCGGCTCTTCGCGGACCGCGTGCGATCGAGCGTGCGGCGCGTCGACGTGTTCATCCGGCGCGGCGGCGAAGAATTTTTGCTCTTGATGCCCGCGACCGCGCTCGAGCAGGCGCGCAGCACGGCGGAGCGCATTCGGCGCAACCTCGGAAATTCGGATCTCGACGTGGGCGGCGGCAAGCAGGTCCGGCAGACGGTGTCGATCGGCGTCGCGTGCTGGGATTTCAAAGAGTCGCCCGAAGCGCTCCAGCGCCGCGCGGACGTCGCGATGTACGCCGCGAAGGAACAGGGCCGCGACCGAGTCGTCGTGTCGGCCCCGCCGCCGTCGCTTCTCCGCGCGGTGAAGTAACGAAAAGACGGATTGTGCTATGGAATGGCCGACGAAATGGTCTGGCCGCAGCGAAAACCCACGGCCCACGACGCGAGCCAAAAGAGGAGCGTCGGCAAGGGTGTGTTCCGCAAGTGCGACGGCTGCGGCGAGACGCTGACGGCCGAAGCGTTCGCCGAAAACTTCGAGGTGTGTCCGACGTGCGGGCAGCACCACAAGCTCGCGGGCGCGCGCTGGCGCGAGCTCTTGCTCGACGACGGCGCGCTCGAGGCGTGGGACGAGCATCTTCGCCCGACTGACCCGCTCGGCTTCACCGACGGCAAAACCTACGGCGAGCGCATCGCGTCGGCGCAGCGCACGTCGGGCGCGAACGAAGCAATCGAAATCGGCCGCGGCACCATCGAAGGGATCCCGATCGGATACGGCGCGTTCCTCTTCGCGTTCATGGGCGGGTCGATGGGCTCGGTCGTCGGCGAGAAGATCGCGCGCCTCTTCGAACGATCGACGACGCAGAAGCTTCCCGTCGTCTTGCTCCAAGCTTCCGGCGGCGCGCGCATGCAGGAAGGCATCTTGAGCTTGATGCAAATGGCCAAGACCGTCGCCGCGCTCGAGCGTCATCGCGCGGCTTCCCTGCCCTTCGTCAGCGTGCTCTTGCATCCGACGACCGGCGGCGTCGCGGCGAGCTTCGCGCTGCTCGGCGACGTGAACATGGCCGAGCCCAAGGCGCTCATCGGCTTCGCCGGGCCGCGCGTCATCGAGACGACGATTCGCCAGAAGCTGCCGGAAGGATTTCAGCGTAGCGAATTTCTACTCGCGCACGGCATGATCGACTGCATCACGAGCCGCCTCGACATGCGCCGCGAGATCGCGCGCGTCGTCTCGCTGCTCTCGCGCGCACAGCCCGAAAAAGCGTGACCCCGCTCGAGAAGCTCTACGAGCGCGCGCCGCTGGGCATGCGCCTCGGCCTCGAGCCGATGAAGCGCGCGTGCGCCGCGGAGGGCGAGCCGCAAGAAGCGTTCGCGAGCGTCCACGTCGCCGGCACCAACGGCAAAGGCTCGGTGAGCGCGATGGTCGAACGCATCGCGCGCGAGGCGGGCCTTCGCACCGGGCTCTACACGTCGCCGCACTTGTGCCGATTCGCCGAGCGCATCCGCGTCGACGGCGAGCCGATCGACGACCGAGCCCTCGGCGAGCATCTCGTGTGCGCGCTCGACCACGAGCTCAGCTTCTTCGAGACCGCGACGCTCGCGGGATTTCTGGCGCTTCGAGCCGCGCGCGTCGATCTTGCGATCATCGAGGTGGGTCTCGGCGGACGGCTCGACGCGACCAACGTGATCCGCGCGCCGCGGGCAGCGGCGATCACCCGCATCGCGCTCGATCACACGCAGCTCCTCGGCGACACGCTCGAAGCGATCGCGCGCGAGAAAGCCGCGATCGCCAAGCCGGGCCTCGACCTCGTGCTCGGCCCGTGCAGCCCGAGCGTGCGCGACGCGATCGAAACGACCGCGCGTGCGGCGGGCGCGACGGTGAGCATGGCCGAAGACGATCGCGAAGCCGCCGAGTCGTTGCAGAATGCAACCATCGGTCTCGCCGGCGCGCACCAGCGCGACAACGCACGCATCGCGTGGATCCTCGGGCGCCGCATCGGGGCCTCTCCCGACGCCTGCACGCGCGGCATCGCGAAGGTCGAGTGGCCCGGCCGCCTCGAGACGATTCGCGGTGGCGAGACGACGGCGCTCCTCGACGCGGCGCACAACCCGGACGGCGCGCACGCGCTCGCCGCGTTTCTCTCTTCGCGCGACCCGCGCCAGACCGCGCTCGTCTTCGGCACGCTCGCCGACAAAGCGTGGCCCGAGATGATCGACGCGCTCGCACCACGCGCGGCGCACCGATTTTATGTGGCCCCGAAAGGGCGAACCGCGACCGACCCGCGCGAGATCGCCGCGCGCCACGCGGGGACGGTCGTGGCGAGCACGACCGAAGCCTTCGAGCTCGCAAAACGGCAGGCGCCCTGCGTCGTCGCGTGCGGCTCGATCTCGATCGTCGGCGAGGTGCGCGCGATGCTATTGGATCTGCCGCGCGATCCGCCTATCGCTTTGTAAGCGATGTGCGAGCTGCTCGGAATGGAATGCAACGTCCCGACGGACATCGTCTTCTCGTTCTCCGCGCTCGCGCTCCGCGGCGGGCTCAAAGGTCCGCACGCCGACGGCTGGGGGCTCGCGCTCTACGACGGGCGCGGCGTGCGCACCTTCCTCGAGCCGACGGCCGCCGCGCACTCGCCGCTCGCGCGCTTCGTCCGCGAGAACCCGATCAAGACGCTCCTCGCGATCGCGCACGTCCGCCGCCGCACGCGCGGCAAAATCGCGCTCGAGAACACGCACCCGTTCGTGCGCGAGCTCTGGGGCCGGCCGATGGTCTTCGCGCACAACGGCACGCTCCGCCGCGTGCGGCGCCACGCGCTCGGCCGCTTCCACCCGATCGGCACGACGGACAGTGAACATGCATTCTGCATCCTTTTGGATCGACTTTCCCGCCGTTTTCCGCGTTATCCGAAGCCGCGCGAGCTCGCTGCGGCGGTCGCGAAAATCGGCGGCGAGCTCGGCGCGGGCGGCACGTTCAACTTTCTCCTCGGCGACGGCCGTCACCTCTTCGCGCGCTGCGCGACGAAGCTCGCGTACATCATTCGCAAGGCGCCGTTCGGCAAAGCGACGCTCGCCGACGACGAGCTCCGCGTGGACTTCGCCGAGGTGACGACCCCGCGCGATCGCGTCGCGGTGATCGCGACGACGCCGCTCACGCGCGACGAGGTGTGGACGATCGGCAAGCCGGGCGAGATGTGGACGTTCGACCGCGGGACGCTCGTCTTCACCCACCGCTCGTGAACGACGAGACCACAGAAAGTGGACTGCTCGGCCACTCCATCGCCGAATCCCCGCAAACCGTGGGCGATTCAGCGAGCACGGTCCGTGCAGCGGATGCTCGCATGGATGCGATGTCCGTTCGCGACACCTACATGCTCTTCCTCGCGTCGTCGTTCTCGACGCGGGAGCTCGGCGCCTGGTTGGTCGGACCGTACCGGGCCGTCGCGCCGCGTCACGATGACTGGGCGCCCGAGAGCGCATCGACGACGCGGCGCCGCGTCGTGCGCGACGACGAAGTCGTGTCGGTGGTCGAAGGCGCGCGAAAAGAGGTGTGCATCATGGTCGGGATGCTCCTCGCGGGTGACGACGCGTTCATCGACGTGCTCATGGCAGCGGGCGCGCTCGAGGAGGTCGACGGAGAGGTCGAGGCTCGCGACGTCCCCGCGCTGCGCCTCGCGGAGCGCGTGCTCTCGCTCGTGGTCGTCGATTATTTGAGCTCGCCCGAATCGTTCCGCGCGTGCTGGGCCGGCGCCAAGGCGAAGACCGATCCGCCCGAGGCTCCGCCGCAGCTCGCCCGTCTGACTCTCCTCCGGCGCGCGAGCGCGTAGTCCGCTACCACGCGTACTTCTGGAAGAACGCCCACTCGAGCTGGGTCGCGCTCGCGTAATTCGGATTGCTGAACGGGCCGCCGTCCGCCGCGCCGCCCGCCCACGCGTGGCCGAGACCGGAAAACTTGCAGTATGCAACTTGTCCGTCGGCCGGGCAGCCTTGGTAGTAGCTGCAGCTCCCGCCTTGCACGTTCACCACGTCGGCGGTTTGTTGGCAGCCGTTCTTCGCGATCCACTGAGCGACCGCGCCGTCGTCGCACGCTTCGGGAATGACGATGTCCGAGTCGCCGTGAAAGACGATGACCGGCTCGTGCCCCGGCGCGCACGTCGAGAAATCGTGCGTGCCGCCCGAGTGAGGCGCGACCGCGCGCGCGAAGTCCGGCCGCATGCAGCCGATGTGATGCGAGAAGTAACCGCCCATCGAGAAGCCGGTCACGAACGTGTGCTTCTCGTCGACGCACTGGTCTTGCTCGACGTCGGCGCGGATGGCTTCGTCGAACCCGATGTCGTCGCCGGTCGCGTCGGGCACGGCGCCTTCGTAGCTCGCGCAGTTGCCGGGGCCGACGTTCCATGGCGCGCCGAGCGAGTTCGGGCCGCCCTCGCCGTCGGGGTACGCGACCGCGATGCCTTGGGCGTCGGCGAGATCGTCGTACTGCGTGATGACTTGCATCGACGCACCGGACATCGTGTAGCCGTGATGCACGACGACGAGCGGCACCGGCTTCGTCGGGTCGAGCGTCGCGGGGAGATAGACGAGGTACGTGCGCGTGGTCGGCGCGGTTTGCATCGTGAGCGTTCGGCTCGTGAGGCCGCGCTTGCCGGTGCGTGTGCCGCACGAGCCGCCGTCGCTCGGTTTCGGCGAATCGACGGGCGCGTCGATCGCGGATGCCTCGCTCGCCACGTCGGCGATCGCGTCGAGCGGCGAGGACGCGTCGACGGCGGCGTCGTCGCCGACGTTCTCCGAGCCGCCGCACGCCGCCAGGACCGCCGCGCACGCGATGACGAGCTTCTTCATCCGAGCTGGAGCCTACACCCCGCGGAGTCTTGCGGCATGTTCCGAAACGGATAGCCTGCTCGAATGCGGGCTTGGCGCACGATTTTCTTGCTTCTCACGGTCGTCGCGTGCGGCGGCGATGACGGAAACGGGGCGGACGCGGCGGGTGACTCCGCGCAAACGGACGCGACGCTCGACGGCGGCGACGCGCCGTTCGACGCGACGACCGACGCGATCGGTGACGGCGGCGCGCCGACCGACGCGAACGACGACGACCCTTACCTCGGTGACGCGACCCCTCTCGGCGACGGCGCGTGCACGACGCCGCCCTTCGCGAACGTCACCGCGACGTGCCCGTCGTCGATCAACTGCATGAGCGACAAAGGCGTTCAATGCGTCGCCGACGCGTCGGCGTGCACGAGCATCGACGGCTACAACACCGGCCGCGTCCTCGAGTGCGGGACGCCCTCGGACTGCGGCGGGCTCTTCTGTTGTCTCAACTCGACCATTGCGTTCACGCCGGGCTGTCCCAACAGCGCGTCCTTCGGCGCCGACACGCGCGCGACCAACTGCGCGCCGAGCGACGCGGGCTGCTACGGCATCCGCATCTGCCGCATCGACGCCGACTGCGCCGGCACCAACCACAAGTGTACCGACACGATCTTCGAGGTGAGCCAAACGAACGAGCCGGTGCACTTCGGCATTTGTTATTGATATTCGGACGCCGTGAAGGACGAGGACAAGCCCACGCTCCCGAAGCCGCTGGTCGTTCCGCGGCCGGATCCTTCGGACTCGCTCGTGCCGGGCGACGCGACGCCGCGCGTGCTCGGCGGGCGCTACGAGATCCTCGGGCTCCTCGGCATGGGCGGGATGGGCGCGGTGTACCGCGCGCGCGACGTCGTCCTCTCGGAGGTCGTCGCGCTGAAGCTCTTGCGACCGGGATTCGCCGCCGACAGCGAGACGCTCGTGCAATTTTATCGAGAGGTCCGTCTCGCGCGGCGCGTGACGCACAAGAACGTCGCGCGCACGTACGATCTCGCCGAGACCGACGGGCAGCGCTTCTTGACGATGGAGCTCGTCGAAGGCCAAACGCTCGGCGCGCTCCTCGACGCGAGCCACGAGCTCTCCATCGCGCGAACGATCGAGATCGCGCTCGCGATCTGCGACGGCGTGGGCGCCGCGCACGAAGCCGGCGTCGTTCACCGTGATCTCAAGCCTGAGAACGTCGCCATCGCGAACGACGGCCGCGTGGTCGTCATGGACTTCGGCATCGCGCGCGGCGTCGGCGAGTCGAGCGAACGCGGCATGGTCGTCGGCACGCCCGAGTACATGGCGCCCGAGCAAGCGCAGGGCTCCGCCGTCGACGAGCGCGCGGACCAGTACGCGATCGGCACGATGATCTTCGAGATGCTGACCGGACAGCTGCCGTTCGCTGGTCCGGCGCTCACGCCGATCTTGAGACGCACCGTCGAGCAGCCGCCCGATCCGCGAACGCTTCGCGCGGACATCCCCGAGGCGCTCGCAAAGCTCGTCGTGCGCTGTCTCGCGCGCGCGCGCGAGGACCGTTTTCCCGACGTGCACGCGGTCGCATCGGAGCTGCGACGCGTTCGCGCGGTCAGCGGATCGGTGCCGCCACCGCGATCGTCGCCACGCAAGGCGCGCGCGCTGCCGACGCTCGCGGTCTTTCCGCTCGATGTCCTCGGCAACCCGGAGTGCGAGCATCTCGGCTGGGCGTTCGCCGGCGCGCTCATCGACGCGCTCTCGCCGGTCGCGGGGCTCACGATTCATCCGCACGGCGCGACGAGCACCGCGATCGCCGCGAGCGCCGACGCGCGCGCGTGCGGCCGCCGCTTGGGAGCCGAAGTGATCGTCCACGGCACGCTCCGCCAAGCGAGCGGCCAGCGATTCGTCGCGCACGTGCGGCTCACGACCGTCGAGGATGGTTTTCAGATTTGGCACGAGCGCCTCGAGGGCGAGCGCAAGGACATCGAGCGTTTCGCCGACGAATCCGCGCGCGGCATCGCCGAATCGCTCGGTCTCGCGATGCCCAAAATCGAGCGCGTGCTGCGCGATCCCGAGGTTCTGGATTTATTTCTGCGCGGACGTCGCGAGCATTTTCGGTTCACCGCCGAGTCGACCGCGCGCGCGCAAGAGCTCCTCCGGCTCGCGACCGAACGCGCGCCGAACGATCCGGTCGTGCTCGCCGCGTATGCCTCGGCGCTCGGGCGCGAGGTCGGCGTCTCGCCACAAGCCGGACGCCTGGCGCTCGCGCGCGACTTCGCGGAGCGGGCACGCGCAGCCGCGCCGGAGATGGCGGAGCCGATGATCGCGCTCGCGTCGGTCCTCTTGCAGAGCGGTGACGCGGCCGGCGCCGCCGGTCTCGTCGCGCGCGCCCTCGCGATCGCGCCGTCCTCGGCCGAAGCGCACGAGCTCGCCGCGAACCTCTACTTCGAAACCGGCGCGCTCACCGAAGGTCACGCGCACTTGGACCTCGCGCTTCATCTCGAGCCGCGTCTCGTCGGCGTCCGCTACCAAGCCGCGCGCGCGGAGGCGCTCGCCGGGAACTGGACCGACATCGAGCGTTTGCTCCTCGGCCCGGTCGATCCCGTCTCGCCGTTCAGTTATTGGGCGGACCGGTTTCGACTTTCGCTGTGGCGCGGAGACGCGAGCTGGATCGAAGGCGTCGAGCTCGCCGATCTCGGCGGCTTGAGCGCCGACGAACGGACGCTCGCGTGCAGCGTCGCGACGCTCCTCCGAGAACGAAAGCCGACGCCCGACGTGCGCGCGAACTTCGACGCGATGCGCGCGGTCGCGACGGCCCCACGCACGAAGACGCTCGCCTCGCAGCTCCAAGCCGAAGGCGCCGGTTACGTCGGCGATCGCGAGCGCTGCATCGGTTGCATTCTCGCCGCAGTCGACACCGGCCTCTTCGATTTTCCGTGGCTCGAACGATGCGCCGCCCTCGCCTGCGCCAAGGGCGCGCCCGAGCTCGCCGAAGCACGCGCGACCGTCGAGACGCGCGCGCAGGCAGTCCTCGCCGCGTTGCGGGCGACGGCTTGAGCGTGTGCTAGCTTTGGCGCCATGCCCAGCTTCGACATCGTCTCGAAGGTGCAATGGAACGAGGTCGACAACGCCCTCAACCAGTCGCAAAAAGAGCTCGCGCAGCGCTTCGACTTCAAAGACACGGACACGTCGGTCGAAAAAGTCGAGGACGGGATCTCCATCAGCTCCTCGAGCGAGGACCGCTGCAAGGCGGCCTACAAAGTGCTCGAGGACAAGCTCGTGAAGCGAAAGGTCTCACTGAAGAGCGTCGAGGTCGGCGAGGTCACGTCGTCCGGCAAGGGCGCGCGCATGAGCATCACCATCAAAGAAGGCATCGAGACCGAGCACGCCAAGGACATCGTGCGCCGCATCAAGGACAGCAAGCTCAAGGTGCAGGCGTCGATTCAAGAGGAGCAAGTGCGCGTGAGCGGCAAAAACCGAGACGACCTTCAGCAAGTCATCGCGCTCGTGCGCGCGGCGGGGTTGCCGCTCGACTTGCAGTTCATCAACTTCAGGGACTGATGTTGCAGAAGCGACTTTTTGGGACGGACGGCATCCGCGGAAAAGCAAACGAGCACCCGATGGTGCCGGAGGTGCTCCTCGGCGTCGGGCGCGCGATCGCGCACGTCGCGGGCCGCGGCAAGGCGCACTCGCCGCGGATCTTGATCGGCAAGGACACGCGCCTCTCGGGGTACATGATCGAGACGGCGCTCGCGTCGGGCATCACCGCGATGGGCGGGCGCGTGATTTTGTGCGGTCCCGTGCCGACGCCGGCGGTCGCGCACTTGACGGTCGACATGCGCGCCGACGCGGGCATCGTCATCAGCGCGAGCCACAATCCGTACGACGACAACGGCGTCAAAATCTTCGGCGCCGACGGGTTCAAGCTCCCCGACGAAGCCGAGGACGAGATCGAAGAGCTCGCGCGCGGCAACGGTCTGGTCCCGACGGGGCCCGGGATCGGACGCGCCGAGAAACAAGAGGACGCGCGCGGCCGTTACGTCGTGTTTGCGAAGCGAACTTTTCCGCAAGACCTCACGCTCGACGGGATTCGCGTCGTCGTCGACGCCGCGCACGGCGCCGCTTATCGCGTCGCGCCGATGGTCTTCGCCGAGCTCGGCGCGAACGTGACGGCGATCGGCGTGAAGCCGAACGGCACCAACATCAACAAAGAGTGCGGCGCGATGCACCCCGATCACGTGCGCGCCGAAGTCGTGCGACGCGGCGCCCAGATGGGCATCGCGCTCGACGGCGACGCCGACCGGCTCATTTTGGTCGACGAAAAAGGGCAAATCGTCGACGGCGACGCGGTCATGTCGATGTGCGCGACGCGCATGCTCGAAGAAGGGACGCTCAAAAAGCGCACCGTCGTCGCGACGGTGATGAGCAACCTCGGCCTCGAGCGCGCGCTCGAAGATCGCGGCGGCAAGCTCGTGCGGACGCAAGTCGGCGATCGCTACGTCGTCGAGGCGATGCGCAAAGGCGGCTTCAATTTGGGCGGCGAGCAGTCGGGACATCTCGTGTTCCTCGACCACGCGTCGACCGGCGACGGCACGGTCGCGGCGCTCCAAGTGCTGGCCGTGATGCTGCGCGCGCAACGGCCGCTTTCGGAGCTCGCGGCGCGGGCGCTCGACCGCGTGCCGCAAGTGCTCCACAACGTGACGCTCCCCTCGCGCCGCCCGCTCGACGAGATGCGCTCGCTCGCGTCGCTTCAAACCAAAATCACGAAGACGCTCGGCAAGACCGGCCGCGTGCTCGTGCGATGGAGCGGCACAGAGCCGAAGCTCCGCATCATGCTCGAGGGCCCGAACGAGAAGAAGCTGCGCACGATGGCGCACGAGCTCGAAGCCGCTGCCCGCGCGGATCTCTAAGCGACGAGGACGGCGTCGGCAGCGGGGAAAATGCGGCGAACGTAGGCTCGCGCGAGGTCGTCGGCGAGGACGGGGGAGTGCGGGCGCGACGGGTCGGCGAGGCGCGAGAGTGCGTAGGAGTGGAGCGCTTCGCAGAGGACGGCGTCGTTCAGCGGGAGGATGTTGCGGAGTAGCGCGCGCTCTTCGTCGAGGATGGCGGCGGTCTCGCCGAAATCTTCGCGGCGTGCGGCGATGAGCGCGCGGGCTCGCACGGCGAACGCGATGGCGAGCGGCGCGGCGAGCGGCTTGGTCCCTCGAAGGAGCGACGTCGCTTCGTCGAGCGCGGAGGCGTCGGTCGCGGCGAGCACGAACGCGAGCTGCGCACGCGCGAAATCGGCCGCGTAGCTCGGCTGCCACGGAAAGCGAAACCCGGCGGCAGCCGCGACGGCAGCGCGCTGGAGCGCCGCGGCGCTCGGAAGGTCGAGCGAACGAAGCGCGAGGACGCCGAGGTTGTGCAAGCTCATCGAGACGACGTCGCGCCCGAAAAATCCCGACGCCGCGAGGCGGAACGCGCTCGACGCCGCCGCGTCTTCGCCGCGCGTCATCAGCGCGACGGCGCCGTTGTTGATGCGAAGCGCGCGAATGGCACGAAACCGAAGCACGAGCCCACCGCCGAAACCGAACACGAAGAGCGCGAGGCCCGGCAACGCGAGATGCGCGGGGTCGACGAGCGCGAGCGGCAGCGCGGCGAGCATCGCGCCGACGAGAACGAGAAGCAGCGCGGTCGCGTTGTAGGCGCGGATGCGCGCGCCCGCGAGCCACTTCGTGCGTTCGGCCTCGGCGTACGCGGTCACGAGACGGCCGCCTCCGGAAATGCGCGCGCGACCCACGGCGCAATCGCGGGATCGATCGAGCCCGGCGGCACCGCGCGCCCCGTCGCATTCGCCGCGATGACCGCGACGAGGGCGCGGTCGCGCCACGCGAGCGTGTTTCGCATCAAGCGCGCGTCGCTCGCGAGCCGCTCGAGCACTTGTTGTTTGAGACCGCGGCGCGCGAGCACCAGCAAGAGCGCGCGGCTCGCGAGCGCGCCGGCGAGCGGAACGCCGTCGGATACGCCCGCCGTCCGCAGCGTGATTTCGGCCCGATCGAGCTCGCCGCACGCCGCGTGCGCAAACGCGCGCCGCGCCGCGATGACCGCGAGCTGCTGCGCACGCAAGACCGCGTTCATCCGCGTCGCGCGCACGATGCCCTCGGCGCGCACGAGAAGATCGGCGGCGTCGGTGAAGTCGCCTTCCATCTCGGCGCACTCGGCGAGCACCGTCAGCACGTGCGCGCGAACGAGCGGCGCGACTCCGCGCCGGAGCAGCGCGCGACACTTCGCGATCGTCTCCGGCAAATGTTCGCGCAACCGACCGAGCTGAAGAGCCTGGAGCTCGCGCACGAGCTTCGGCCGATAAACCAGCGCGAAGCGCGTGCCCAGCACGAAGACCAAGATCGCCAGCACGATCGGCGCGCGCAGCGACGGCTCGACGACCATCGCGAGCCCTCCGCCAATGCCGCCCGCGACGAGCGCGAACAAGAAGCCCACCGAGCCGAGCCCGGGGCCGCCTTTGATCTCCTTCGGCTCGACGTAGACGTGCTTGCTCACGTGAGCCCCGCGCCCGCCAGGACCAGCGTCGCCATCATGATGAGCGCGACGATCGACGTCACCACCACGAACTTGCGATCGCGGTCGACCCAGAACGCCCAAATCGAAACGAGGACACGCGCGGCGGGCGTGAGGATCATCAGCGCCGTCGCGATCATCATGATCGTCGTCGCGTCCATCGTGACGATGCCGTGGCCGATCGAGGAGAGCCGGTAATGCCCGCGGATCCAAGCGGCGTCGAGCGGAACGTGCTGACGCCGGCGGAGCGCCGCGCCGATGCCGATGACGAAGAGGACCGTGCTCGCGATCATGCCGCCGTGAAGCACGCGATGAACGACGCGATAGACGTTGTCTTGCGTCTTCATCCGCGCGCGCCTCGGATCCCGCTGCGCCCCATTTCGAAAGCGAGATACGCCATCAGCGCGGCGAAGATCCACTTGAGCCAGCGCGACTCGAGCCGGTTCATCACGAGCGTGCCCGCCGTCGCGCCGGCCGTCGTGCCCACCGCGACCGGGCCGACCACGATGAAGTGAACGAGCCCGGCGACGAAAAAGAGCATCGAGCTCACCGCGGCGGTCACGCCGATCATCAGCTTGCTCGTTCCGACCGCGGCCTTCATCGGGATGTTCATGTAGCCGTTCATCGCCGAGACCTTCAAGACGCCGCCGCCCACGCCGAGCAAGCCCGACGCGATGCCCGCGACGTACGAAATCCCAGCGCCGATCGGCGCGCCGCTGACGACGTAGTCGACGTCGCGCTTGGCGGCTTCGTCGTGGTAGCTCCCGCGAAGATCGAGCCACTTCGAAATGCGGTCCGGCGTCGCGTTCGCGTACGCGCCCGAAGCGATGCGCTCGTCGTCGAGGTTTCGCGTCGAAAACGCGGCCCACGCCATGTACGCGAGCATCGCCGCGAAGACGAGCTGGATGACGTGCTCGTTCAAGTAGAGCGCGAGCACCGCGCCAGAGAGCGCCCCGAACGTCGTGAACATTTCTAGGAACATCGAGACGCGCAAGTTCGTGATGCGATGCTCGACGTACGACGAGCCGCCGGCGTTCGACGTGGCGATGACCGAGACCGCGCTCGCCGCGATCGCGATCTTCATCGGCAAGTGAAACCACAAGACGAGCGTCGGCACGATGAAGATGCCGCCGCCGACGCCGAGGAGCGCGCCGAGAAAACCAGCGACGCACGCGGCGCCGAACAACGTCGCGACGAACCCGAACGAGTAGTCCATCACCTCTTCAACTTGGAGACCGAACCGTCCGTCGAGGCCACGCCTTGCGTGCCTTCTTCGGCCCAGTAGACATAGCTCGCGTCGAGCGCGATGCCGTACGGCGCCTTCAGCTTCGTCGCGATCGTCACCGCGCCGCCGCTGCACGACGGCAAGTCGCAGCGCGCGACCGCGCCGCCCGCGTATTCGGTCACGTAGACCGCGCTCGCGTCGGCCGCGACGAGCAGCGGATCGGTGAGTCCGCTCGCGAGCACCGTGGGCGCGTTTCCGCAGCCGGTCGTCGGGCAAGTGTAGAGGTTTCCGCCGGTGCGATCGGTGAAGTAGACGTGCTTGCCGTCGCTCACGACGTCGAACGGCATGCCGGCGATCTGCGCGAAAGTCTGGGGGCCTCCCGTGCAGCTCGGTTGCGGACAGAAGCGGACGACGTGCGCGCCGCTGTCGGCCCAATAAAGGTTCGTCGCGTCGGCGGCGATTCCGGCGAGCTGCGTTTGGCCCGACGCGAGCACGGTCGGTCCGCCCGAGCCCGTGCAGCTCATGACCGCGCAGCCGGTGTCGATCGGGCACGCGAGCACCGAGCTCGTCCACTTCCCGGCGCAGCCCGCGGGGCCGTTGTTGGTCGCATCGAGCGTCGTCACGAACATCGTGTTGCCTTGGACCGCGATGCCGTACGGCGACGGAAGATTGCGCCCCAAGTAACAGAACGTCGACTGGCTCTGGACGTTGCAGAACGCTTGACTGAACGCCTCGAAGTCGATCGAGCCGCCCGGATCGCTCGAGACGTTCGCGTCCGCGGTCCAGAAAAGCTCGGTCGCGTTGGCGGCGAGTCGATCGGGAAAGAGCTGCGACGTCGCGAAGATCTTCAGACCGGTTCCGTCGCTCTTGCTCATCGACTGAACGGTGATGCTCCCGTGGTTGGCGACGTAGAGCTCGCTCCCCGAGACGAGCAGCCCGTGCGGCGCGCCGAGACCTCCGGCGAGGAGCGTCGGCGTGCAGAGGCCGCCGCTGCATCCCGTCTCGCACGTCTGGCCGCACGCGCCGCAGTTATTTTGATCCGTCTGCAAGTCGACGCACGCCGCGCCGCACTTCGCCGGACACGCCTCGGGCGCCGAATCCGCGCCGCCGTCGCCCAGGAGGAGCGTCGGTCCGTAGACGTCGCACGCGCACGCGAGGCCGAGCGCGAGCGCCCACGCGCGTCGCATCACGGCTGGCGCGCGAGCGCCGTCGCGATCTCGTCGTGCATCAGGTCGATGCTCTTCATGTACGAAGCCCACAAAAACGGCGCGACGAAGAAATTCGCGAACGGGATGATCTCGCAAATCGCCGCCCACATCGCGACGTCCCGCTTCGGCGTTTGCGTTCCGTACGTCACTTGGCGCAGTCGCTCCATCGCATCGCACAAGCCGAGGTTGATCGGAAACTGCCAGTACCAATGAAAGTACGGGATGAGCAGCATGAAGACGTCGCCAGGCGTGCGGCGCTTGCCGTCTCGGCCCACGCGCTGGTCCATCGGCAGCCACTTCCACGCGCCGTGAAGCCAGTAGAGCGCGAGGCCGAGCTTCACGTAGAGGAGCAGCGCGCCGAAGAGCATCGTCGCGTACCCCGCGAGGATGAACACCGGCTCGGGGTGCGAAGGATCGACGACGATCGCCGCGACGACGCCAGCGATGCCGCCGACGTAGAGAAGCGCCGACGCCACGGCGCTGATCAAAAGAAAAATCCGCACCTGCGGCCGGTGCCCGGTCGGGTCGATCGATGCCGCGGTGAGCGGCATGGCGGGGACGACGTAAGGATTGTAGGGAGAAGGGGCGTACTGCATTCCACGTAGACTCTAACCCAAGGCGGGGATCGAAGGAGAGGTCTGAGCGTCGATGCGACGGTGGCCGTGGATCGCAGCTTGGATCGGGCTCGCCGCGTGCGGCGGGCCGCCGCGACCGACGTACAGCGTGACGTTCGACGATCGGGCCATTCGCGTCGAGTCGTACGTGAAAGCGTTTCGCGCGGCAGAGCCGTCGATGATCGACCAGCTCGGAGGCGAGACGCGAATGTTCGCGCGCGAGCATCCGCGGCCGACGAGCGCCGATGACCCGTTCGGCCCGGCGTGGGTCGCGCGGCCCTTCGTCGATCCGTTCTCGTTCACCGAGCGCGAGGCGGCGCTCGTGCAGGCGCGTCGAGAGCTCGAAGCGCTCGCCATCCCGCCGGCGCTCGAGGCGGAGCTCTTCCTCTCGCACGCCGACCCGCCCGAGATCCGCGCGATTCGCGTCGAGCAGGACGCGATGCGACGGCTCCTCGCGGCGGAGAGCGATCGGCTCGAGCGCGAGCGCACGCTGCCGGGCCGCGCCGGCGATTTGCTTCGAACGATTCGCCTCACCTGGCCGATGTCGGCGTCCGCGGGCGCGCGACACGACCTCGAGTCGACGGTCACGTGGCGGCTCGAAAATTTGCGACAAGCGCTCGCGCCGGGATCGCTGAGCACGGCGGAGCGCGACGATGCGGCCGACGCCCTCGCGGATCTCGCGCCGCTCCTCGCGCCTCTGCCGCACGCGGCCGCCGAGAGCGCGAAGCTCCGCACCGCGCTCGACGCGCTCTGGACCGCGCCTTACCCGACCGAAGACGAGCGCGAGATGGACAAAGAGCTCGACGCGTACGTCGGCGCTCCGGTCCCGTTCGATGCGCTCGACGGCGCGTTCGTGTCGGCGGCGCGCGCGTTCGATCTCGCGATCGACGCAGGTTTCTCGGTGCTCGATGAAGCGGCGCAAGCGCGCGTTCGGGCGCGCGCGCGACGACTCCTCGCGTCGGCGCCGCCGTGTCAGCCGCGCGTGCCCATCCGCACGGTGCTCGATCTCGCGCCGCCGGACGAGCGCGCGTTTTCGTGCGCGCTCCTCCACGCGACGAGCGACGCGCGCAGCGACGAGGACGAGCTCGCCGCCGACCTCGCGTGGCGCGACGCGATCGTCGTCGCGCGCTGGGCGGTCTCGACGCACGGCCCGCTTCGCTCGAAAGAAGCGGCCCTCCGCCTCGGCACGCTCGGCGCCGGCGAGTCCCCATCCGAAGCGGCCGCCCTCTTCCGCATGGCCGTCGCCCGCCCCCTCCGCGCGATCGCCGCCGGCGTCGCCGCATCGATCCTCACCCGCGAAGGCGGCGCCCACATCCGCATCCGCGCCCAAAAATGGCGAGCCCTCGGCGACGCCCCGATGGACCTCGTCGCGCCGCTCCTCACGCCCGAAAATTTACATAAAGATTGGAAGAGTAAAAGGTGAGAGAAGTTTGTTTGTATTTTACAAATAAAGTCTCTCTGCCTTCCAGGCTTCCACTCTTTATGTCTCTCACTCTCTCGGGGTGAGGCGGGTGATGCCGCGGGGGCCGGCGACGAGGACGAGGGCGGCGCGGTGAACGAAGAGGCCGGTCTCGACGACGCCGGGGACGTCGCGCATGGCGCGGTCGAGGGCGGCCGGATCGTCGATCGGGCCGGTCGCGACGTCGAGGATGAAGTTCCCGGCGTCGGTCACGAAGGTCGCTCCGTCTTTTTCGCGGATGCGCGCGGCGCCGAGCTTCGCGAGCGCGACTTGGGTGTGATCGAAGCCGAAGCGGAGCACCTCGACGGGCACCGCCCACGTCTCGCCGAGACGTTTTTTCATCTTCGACTCGTCGACGATGATCACGTTGCGCTTCGTCGCGTCGTTCACGATCTTCTCGCGCGTCAGCGCGCCGCCGCCGCCTTTGATCAAGTTGAGGTGCTCGTCGACCTCGTCGGCGCCGTCGACCGTGATCGCGAGCTCGCCCCACGGCCCCTCGTCCGGCAAGAGCGGGATGCCGAGCGCTTCGGCCTGCGCGCGCGTGCCCTTCGAGGTCGGCACGCCGTGGTACGACGCGCCCGCTTTCACGCGCGCGCCGAGCTCGTCGACGAAGAGCTTCGCGGTCGAGCCGGAGCCCAAACCGATGACGCCGCTCGGCGGCAGCTCATCGAGCGCCGCGCGCGCCGCGAGCCGCTTCGCTTCATTTTGATCCATGCCCGCCTTTTACGCGCCGCCCGGAATGGGGTAAATACGCGCGGCCGTGCCCGCAGCAGCCTATTTCGACGTCGACGGGACGCTCGTCCGAACCAACCTCGTTCAGCCGACCGTCTTTTATCTCCTGAACCAGCAAACGCCCGCGCAGTCCGCGTCGCGCGTGCTCCGCGCCGCCCTGCGCGCCCCGCAGATGGCCCTCGCCGAGATGCGCGACCGCCGCACGTTCAACGAACTCTTGTATTCTACATATGAAGGCATCTCGCGCGATCGCCTGCTGCTCCTCTCCGAGGAGTGCTTCGCCAAGGTCGTGCGGCCCGCGCTCTTTCCGAACGCGCGCGCGCTCGTGAAGCGCTGCCGCGACGAAGGCCAAGACGTCATCCTCGTGTCGGGCGCGCTCGATTTCGTGGTCGAGCATCTCGTCGCGTACCTCGGCGCGTCGGCGGTGATCGCCAACCGGCTCGAGTTCAAAGACAACTACGCGACCGGCCGCCTCTTGCGGCCCGTCGTCGCCGGCCCCGAAAAGGCGCGCCTCATTCGCGACCACGCGAAGGACGCGGGCCACGATCTCGCGCACTGCTACGCGTATTCGGACAGCTACTCGGACGTGCCGATGCTCAGCGTCGTCGGCCACCCCGCCGCGGTGAACCCCGACGGCAAGCTGCGCCGCCTCGCCAAAGCCTACGGCTGGCCCGTCCTCAGCTTATAGAGGAGCGCAAGTGGAGACGCCGGCGCCGACGATTTCGATCGGCGCGGTCGTGACGTCGGATTCGATCTGCGACACGGGATCGTATTTCGTGACCGTCGAGTTGCCGTTGCCGGTGAAAATCCAGAAGTCGCCGCCCCAGAACGCGAACGCGAAGCTCGTCGCGTTCGAGCCTGCGGCGAGCATGTGCGTCGAGATGACCTTGCCCGTCGTCGGATCGATTTCGACGAGCAAACCTCCCGCGCCCTGCGGGCAAAACCCGAAGAGCTGACCGGCGCCGGTTCCGGAGAGCTCGCAGTTCGGCAGCGACGGTTGAAACTGCGCGACGAGCGACAGCGTGAACGCGGTCGTGTCGATCGCGCCGAGCCCTTGCGACCCGCCGTTCTGCCCGTTGCCGGCGACGAAGAGCGTCTCGCCGCCGTCGGCGATGCCTGCGTAGCCCATGCCATACGTCGTCCAATTGAGTTGGTTCGGCTTGTACGTCGTCTTTTTGCACGCGGCGTTCGCGGTGCTGATTTCGAAGAGCTCGCCGTCGAGAAAATTCGTGAACGCGATGCCCGAGCGCGTGACGGCCATCGAGTTCGGCGAGGACGGCCCCGGGCACGAGATGGTGCCGATCGACGTGAACGAGAGCGTCGGCGGGAAAAAACTATAGAGCTCGTTCTGCGCGCCGAGCACGTAGACGAGCGTGTCGCCCGCGTCGGGGCAGTCGCTGACGATCGGCACGTCGGGAAAGACGACGTCGGCCACGTCCTCTTCGATCGCGTCCTCGGACGCCGCGTCGTGCGCGTCGTGCTTCGCGTCGAGCGCCGCGTCGGTCGGCTCCGGCGCGAGCAAACCCGTGCGCGCGCCGCACGCGACGAAGCCCCCGGTCACGCCGAGATACGCGAACGTCAGGGCAATCGCCTTTCGCATGCATGCACGATATGGTGCGCGCCCGATGTCAGGCAATCACCCGCTCGTCGTGACGCTCGATTCTCGCAGCGCGCCGCGCACGCTTTTCTTCGGCGACCGTCTGATCGAGGCGGATTTTCCCGTCGGAACGCGCGTCATCTATCCGCGTCCGCCGCTCGAAGCGCTCAAGGACGTCGACGCCGCGATCCGTTACGCGGTCAATCATCCGCAAAATTCCGAGCCGCTCTACGCGAAGCTCAAGCCGGGGATGAAGGTCGTCATCGCCGTCGACGACATCTCGCTCCCCTTGCCTCCCATGCGCCGGCCCGACGTGCGCGAGCGCGTGCTCACGGTCGTCCTCGGCCTCCTCGCCGATCACGGCGTCGACGACATCGACATCATCATCGCGACGAGCGTCCACCGCCGCATGACCGCCGACGAGGTCCGCTGGATCGTCGGAAACAAAATCTTCGAGTCGTACTGGCCCGACCATCTCTACAACCACGACGCCGAAGACCCGAACGGGATGAAGCTCGTCGGCAAGACCGAGCTCGGCGAAGAGGTTGAGCTCAACAAAAAAGCAGTCGAGGCCGACCTCGTCATCTACGTGAACTTGAATTTGGTTCCGATGGACGGCGGGCACAAATCGGTCAGCGTCGGCTTGTGCGGCTATCGGTCGCTTCGCGCGCACCACAACCCGAAGGTCATGCGCGACTGCCACTCGTACATGGATCCGAAATCGAGCGCGCTCGCCGACAGCGTGACGCGCATGGGCCGCGTGACGAACAAAGCGCTGAACGTCTTCACGATCGAGACGACGATCAACAATCGCATGTTCGACGCGCCGCTCGCGTTCCTCCGCAAGAACGAGGACGAGCTCACGTCAGCCGAGAAGACCGCGCTCAAGGCGCTTCACTTCACGCTCTCGAAACTGCCGCAACCCGCGCGTCAGGCCATTTTTCAGCGGGTCCCATCGCCGTACGGCGTGACCGGCGTCTTCGCCGGCGAGACCGAAGCGGTGCACGAGCAGACGATCAAAAAATGTTTCGAGCAGTACCTCGTGCCGGTGAAGGGGCAGTGCGACGTGCTCGTCTGCGGCATGCCGTACATCTCGCCGTACAACGTGAACTCGTTTTTGAACCCGCTCCTCGTCTCGTGCATGGCCGAGGGCTACTTGTTCAATTTGTATCGCGGCGCGCCGCTCGTGAAGAAGGGCGGCACGATCATCATCGCGCACCCGATGACCGATCAGTTCGACAAAGAGCACCACGCGCCGTACATCGAGTTCGTCCACGACGTCTTGCCGCAGACGCGTGACGCGATGGTGATGCACAAAGACTTCGAAGCGAAGTTCGCGAAGAACCCGGCGTACATCCAGATGTACCGAACGGGTAACGCGTACCACCCGGCTCACCCATTTTTCATGTGGTACTGGGGCGAGGCCGGCCGGCAGCACGTCGGACGCGTGATCGTCGTCGGCGCAGACAACGAGTACGTGCCGAAGCTCTTCGGCTACGAGACCGCGAAGACGATGCAAGACGCGCTCGACATGGCGAAAGGCACGTCGCTGAAGACGCCGGAGATCACGGTGATGCACGTCCCGCCGATCGCGATGGCCGACGTCACAATCTAGCCGGAAGAACGCGCGCGGCGGCGACCGCTTCGTCGATCGACGTGTGCACCTCGCACTTCACGCCGAGGACGCTCATCGCCATCGTCCCGCCGAAGACTGCCATCCGAAAGAGCGCGGGCGCGTCCTCGGCGATCGCAATGTCGATGCGCTCGATTTGGCGCACGAGCCGGCGACCCCAACCGATGATGCGGAGGCGCGCCGACGAGTCGTGCGCGCGCCCGCCGCGCCAGTCGTGAACGAAGACGAAGCGCTCGACGCCGCGCGATTTCCCGTACGCCATCATCGCGTCGGTCGCTTCGGTCACGAGCCAATTCGCGGCTTCGGCGGTGAACGTGCTGCCTTCGACCAAGTGATCGAGCATGCCCGGCGGATCCGTGATCCAAACCTTCAGCGCGCCGGTCGGATCGACGAGATGCGCCTTGCCTTGAAACGCGGGTGGCAGCGAGAGCACCCTTCGAATCTAGCGTAGGCTGGGCGAATGCCTTCGAAGGATTGGAAAGAGACCATCCCACCCGGCGAATCGGAAAAATTCGAGCGCTACGCGACCATCCTCGCCGACATTCAGCGCGCGCGCGGCGGCAAGCATCGCGCGCTCCACGCCAAGCAGCACGCGGGCCTTCGCGCGACGCTCGAGGTGCTCGAGGTGCCCGACCACGCGCGCGTCGCGCTTTTTTCGGCGCCGAAGACGTACGACGCGCTCGTCCGCTTTTCGAACGGGAGCGGGCGCGTCGAATCGGACGACAAGCCCGACGTTCGCGCGCTCGCGATGAAAATTCTCGGCGTGCCTGGCAAGAAGCTCATCCCGGGCATGGAGGAGGAGACGACGCAGGACTTTCTCCTCATCAACACGCCGGCGCTCGCGTTTCGCACGGTCGACGAGTTCGTCGCGTTCGCCCAGGTCGCCGACTCGCCCGCCCTGCTTCCGTTTCGGCTCTTCGGCAAGGTCGGCTTCGGCGCGTTCGGGCTTCTCTCGCGCCTGCTCGCGTCGGCGAAAAAAATCAGCTCGCTCGCGACTCAAAAATATTTCTCGCTCGCCGCGATTCGTTTCGGCGACTACGCCGCGCGACTCTCGCTCGAGCCAAATCAGACCGACGCGCCCGAAAAAACCGCCGTGCTCGCCGACGAGCTCGGCGCGCGCCTCGAAAAAGGGCCGATTTCGTGGACCCTCCGCGCGCAATTCTTCGTCGACGAAGAAAAAACGCCCATCGAGGACTCGTCGCGCGCGTGGAGCGACGCCGACGCGCCGCCGGTTTCGCTCGCGCGTCTCGTCATTGCGCCGCAGGATCCGAAGGCGCTCTTCGATCGCGTCGAGTCGCTCGCGTTCGACCCGTGGCACGCGTGCGAAGAGCTCCGCCCGCTCGGCGCGCCGATGCGCGCGCGCAGCCCCGCGTACCGCGAGAGCCAAAAGCAACGAGGCTCGGCCAAAGAGCCGCGCTCGATCGACGGTTGATCAGGCCGGCGCGGGCGCGTGCGCGCGCAAGAGTCGATTCACGGTCGCCTGAAGGCGCTCGAGGTCGACAGGCTTCACGAGGTGCTCGTCGAACCCGGCGGCGAGCGCGCGCCGTACGTCGTCCGGTTGGCCGTAACCGGTGAGCGCGATCATGTGGAGGTTCGCCGTGTCCGGGTTGCTCTTCAGCCGGCTCGCGAGCTCGTAGCCGTCCATCACCGGCAGCCCGATGTCGAGGACCGCGATGTCGGGATGAAATTCTTCGGCGAGACGAATCGCGCCCGGGCCGTCGTGCGCGGTCCGTGTCGCGAAGCCGTTGGCGGCCAGGGCGAACGCGAGCATGTCGGCGGCGTCCTCGTTGTCGTCGACGACGAGAATGCGGCGCTGCGTCGCGGGCGGCGGCGGAATCGAGCTCGGAACCTTCTGCGTCTCGTGCACGGAGCCCGAGGCGTCGAGCGCAGGCAAGCGGACGACGAACTCGCTCCCTTTGCCCGGGCCCTCGCTGCGCGCCGAGACCTCGCCGCCGTGGAGCTTCACGAGGCTCCGCACGATCGCGAGCCCCAGCCCGAGGCCACCGCCGGAGCGATCGATCGTCTGCTTCTCTTGGACGAACAAATCGAAGACGCGCGGCAGCATGTCCGGCGCGATGCCCACGCCGTCGTCGCGCACCGAGACGAAAATATCGTCGCCGGCGCGCATCGCGCGCACCGAGAGGTGGCCGCCGGGCGGCGTGTACTTCGCCGCGTTCGTGAGGAGGTTGGCGAAGACCTGCGAGAGCCGCACGAGATCGCCGGTCACGCGAAGCCCCGTGTCGATCGATACCGCGAGCTCGTGCCGCCGCTGTTCGAAGAGCGGGCTCGCCATCTCGATCGCGCGGGCGAGGACCGTTTCGAGCGCGAGCACGTCGCGCTTCACGTCGACTTTGCCTTGCGCGATGCGCGAGACGTCGAGCAGATCGTCGACGAGCCGCGCGAGGTGCGCGACTTGTCGATCGAGCACTGTGAGCTCGTGCTCGATACCCACGGGTTTGCGATGCCGAATGAGGTGGAGCGCGGTCACGATCGGCGAGAGCGGATTGCGCAGCTCGTGGCCGAGCATCGCGAGAAAGTCGTCCTTTGCGCGGCTCGCGGACTCGGAGCGCACGCGCGCTTCTTTCTCGCCGAGCGCGAGCGTCTCGCGCTGCTCGAGCAGACCGCGCACCTCGTACTGACGGCGGCGCGCGCGGAGGGCGACCTGCGCGGCGGCGACGAGCGTGCGCACCGCGAGCGGTCGCTCGAGGATGGTCACGTTGAACCGCTGGAGCGTGCGCGGCGGCGGCGCGCCGGGCTCCTCGTGCCGCTCGCGCGCGACGACGACGAGCGGCAAATCCGACCACGGCGGCTGCGCGTCGAGTAGCGCCGAGAGCGCGTCGAGCTGCGGCGTCGTCAGCGCCTCTTCGGCGAAGACGAGCACGCCGGCGCCATTGCGGGCGACCTCGCACGCCGAGCGCACGTCGTCGCAGCGAACGGCTTGGAGACCGTTCTGCTGCAAGATCGCGACGGTCGCCTCGGCGTCACGGCCGAGCGGCGCCACCACGAGCACGCGCTCGGACTCGTGCTCGGTCACGGCTCTTTCCTCGGTATGAGCGACGTCGTCGAGCCTGCGAACTGCGGGCTGCCGGTGAGCACGCCGTGGAACTGTTCGAGCGGCGGCCCGAGCTGGAGGCCCCCCTTGCCGAGCGTGAACTCGCGGATCGTCTTCTCGTGCGCGCCGCTTCGCTGCTTCATGATCGAGATCGCGTTGTGCACGGCGCCCTGCGCCTCGAAGTAGCGCGTCAGGATCACGGTGTCGGCGAGGTACGAAATGTCGATGCTCGAATCGAGCGCGCCGACGAACCCGTGCTGCGGCGCGATGAGGAACGCGATCGTCCCGCGCTGCGCGAGATACGTGAGGAGCTCGTGCAAGAGCACGACGAGGAACTTCTCCTCGGGCATCGCGTTCAGATAACCGGTCACGCTGTCGACCGCGACGAAGCGCGCGCCCGCTTCGGCCTCGCCGTACACGCGATGCACGAACTCGCCGGGCGAAAGCTCGGCGGGATCGACTTGCCGCAAGACGAGCGTCTCGGCCTCGAGGTGACGCCGAACCTCCAAGCCGAGCGCCTCGCTACGCGCGATGAACGTCGTCGGGTTCTCGTCGAAGAGATACACGACGGCGCGCTCGCCTCGAGCCGCCGTGTCGATCGCGAAGGTCGCGACGAGCGAGGATTTGCCGCTGCCCGGCGGGCCCGAGACGAGCGTGCTCGTGCCGCGAACGAGACCGCCTCCGAGCATTCTGTCGAGCGCCTCGTTGCCGGAGGTGACCCGCTCGCCGTCGGCCTCGCGCTCGACGCGGTTGGTCGCGGCGACCAGCCGCGGAAACACACGAAGACCGCCGGCGGTGATCGCGTAGTCGTGAAAGCCGCCGCGGTAAGAGCGCCCGCGCATCTTCGAGATGCGAACGCGACGACGCTCGGTGCCGTACGCCGGAGCGTGTTGTTCGAGCAAAATCGCGCCGTGCGCGATGCTCAAGATTTGTTTGTCGTTCGACTCGGCCGTCCGGTCGTCGAGCAAGAGCACCGTGCATCGCTTTTTCGCGAAGTGATGCTTCATCGCGAGGATCTGCCGTCGGAAGCGCAGCGGCTGCTGCGCGAGCAAGCGGATCTCGCTGAGCGAATCGAAGACGACGCGCTGCGGATCGCGACGATCGACCTCTTCGAGGAGCGTCTTCATCGCCTCGCCCAGCTCGATCTCGCCCGGATGAAAGAGCGTCACGTCGCCGCCGAGCGCGCGCTGCTCGACCGCCTTCAGCTCGAAGATGTCCATCCCGTCGAGCGACCAGCCGTGGCTCGCCGCGCCGTCGCGGAGCTCCTCTTCGGTCTCCGAAAGCGTGATGTAGAGCACGCGCTCGCCCGCTCGCAGGCCGGACATCAAAAACTGCAGCGCGAGCGTCGTCTTGCCGGCCCCCGGATCGCCCTCGATGAGATACAGGCGATTGCTCGGCAAACCTCCGCCGAGAATCTCGTCGAGCCCCTTTACCCCGGTTTCCGCGAGCACCACGGGCAAAATCATAGTCGTGCGGCCGCCCATTGGCGCGCCGCGTTTTGCCACAGAATCGGGGCGATCAACGGATCGACAGCCAGACCACGACCGCTGCGAAGGCGACGCCGACGCCGATGGCAATGAGGAGGCGTGTCCGATCGATCGGCGCGCCGCCGACTTTCAGCGCCTGGTCCTTGGCTTCGCCCTGCCATGGCAGCAGCTCGTCCTCGTAAACGCCGTGCAGCGGCTGCGCGACCCGGGAGCGGAAGAGCGCTCGGCCGTCCTCGATTTCGCGGGCCAGGTCGCCGAGCAAGTCGCGCGACGCACGGACGCGCTCGGCATGGTCGAGCGTCATGTCGGCCAAGATCGCCTTAGCCAGCCGTTCGGCACCGCTCCGGTCCTCGATGGGCACGGCCCATTCTACATCCGCAGAACCGACAGAAGCGTTTGACAGTCCAGCGCCCCCGCGAGAGAAGCGTTGTTCCGCAGCAACATGAAGCAAAACGGCCACACCAACGGGCACGGCTCCTCGGCAACCTTCGTCGCGGCCCGCGCCCCGCTCGACCCGCGCGCGCTCGCGGCCGGCAAGCGCATCGTGCTGCTCGGCGGCACGGGGTTTCTCGGGAAAATCTTCACGAGCATGCTGCTCTACCGCTTCCCGGAGATCGGGCGCGTGTACTTGCTCGTCCGCAAGGGAAAAGCTGCCGGCGCCGAGGCGCGGTTTTTCGAGAGCATCGCGACGAGCGAGACTTTCCGGCCGATTCGAGAAAAATACGGCGACGGGTTCGAAGCGTTTTTGCGCGAAAAGGTCGTACCGATCGACGGCGACGTGAGCTTGCCGCTCTGCGGGATCGACGTCGCGGCGATTGGGAAAGTCGACGCGGTCGTGAACGTCGCCGGCGTGGTCGACTTCAACCCGCCGCTCGACGAAGCGCTCGACGCCAACGCGTTCGGCGCGCAAAACCTGGTCGCGCTCGCCAAAGCGCTGGGACCTGCCGCGCTGCTCCACACGAGCACTTGCTACACCGCCGGTTTCCGCAAAGGGCCGATCCTCGAGGAGCAGCTCGACGTCCACCCGTTCCCGCGGAGCGAAGAGCTCGGCAAAGAGCTCTGGAATCCGGAGCGCGAAATCGCCGACTGCCTCGACGTCATCGCGCAAGCCAAGCACCGCTGCGACGACGCGTTTCGGCACAGCGAGTTTCGCGAGACGGCGAAAAAGAATTTGCTGAAGCGCGGCGAGCCGACTCAAGGAAAGCCGTTCGACGAAGAGCTCGCGAAAGTGCGCCGCAAGTGGGTCGCCTCGCGCCTCGTCGAGGCGGGCGTCGAGCGCGCGACGCACTGGGGCTGGCCCAACACGTATACGTACACGAAAGCGATCGGCGAGCAGATCATCGCGCGGAGCGGCCTCCGCCACGCGATCGCGCGGCCGGCGTGCTGCGAGACGACGATCGAATATCCGTTTCGCGGGTGGAACGAAGGCATCTCGACGACGGTGCCCTTCATGTACCTCGCGATGAAAGGGCAGACGCATCTACCCGGCGGACGCGACGCGATCCTCGATTTGATCCCGAGCGACATGGTCGCGTCGGGAATGATCCTCGCGCTGCTCGAGCTCCTCGAGGGATCGCAGGCGCCCGTCTATCAGCTCGGCGCGGCGGACGTGAACCCGTGCAGCACGGCGCGCTACGGCGAGCTCGGCGGGATTTACAAGCGCAAGCACTGGCAGCGAAAGGGCGGCAACCCGCTCGTGAGCTTCGTGCAGTCGCACTTCGAGCCCGCGGTCGTCCCGATGGCGTCGATCGAAAAAGTCGGCGCGCCTGCGTTCGCGCGCGCCGCCCGTTCGTTCGCGTCTGCCCTCCGCGCCGCGCCGCTGCCGCTCGCCAAGCCCGCCGTTCGCGCGCTCGACGACGTCGCGCTCGGCCAAGAGCGCATCGCCGAGCTCTTGCGGCTCTTCGCGCCGTTTTCAGGCAACACGCTCGGCCCGTTTTCTTGCGAGAACGTGCGCGCCGCTTACGCGCGATTGCCTGCAGAATACAAGGATGTGATTCGGTGGACGCCCGAGACGATCGACTGGGCGGACTACTACGTCGGCATCCACATGCCGGCGATCGAAAAATGGATCATGCCCGAGATGGAGAAGCGCATGGTGCGCGAGGCGAAGCCGCTCCGCGCTCACGCGACGCTCGCGTCGCTCGTCGACGAGATGGCCGACCGCCACGGGCACGCGGTCGCGCTCTCGTATCTCGAAGAGGGAGATCTTTTTTCGCGCATCACGTTCGAGGACGTTCGCGCGCGGCGTGACGCGGTCGCGGCGCGGCTCGCGGCAGCCGGCGTCTCGCGCGGCGATCGCGTCGTGCTCGCGGCGAAGAATCATCCCGATTGGGCGATCGCGTATTTCGGGATCGTTCGCGCGGGCGCCGCGGCGGTGCCGATGGATCCGGATCTCGATCCGGCGGCGTTCGCCAACGTCGTGCGCGAGTCCGGCGCGCGCGTCGCGATCCTCGACGTGCACGCGTGCGAGCGGCATCCGAATTTGGAGGGCGTCGAGGTCGTCGACTTGCACGACGTCTGTCGCGAGGGCGACGCGGCGCCGCCGGAGATCGAGCTCCTCGAGAGCGATCTCGCGAGCGTCATCTTCACGAGCGGCACGACCGGGCGCCCGAAGGGCGTGAAGCTCACGCACAAGAACTTCGCGACGATGATCGCGTCGCTCGCGACCGTATTTCCGCTTCGCTCGGACGATCGCGTGCTCAGCGTCTTGCCGCTGCATCACACGCTCGAGTTTTCGTGCGGGCTGCTCTTGCCGTTTTCGCGCGGCGCGCGCGTGCAGTACGTCGGCGAATTGAACGGCGAGCGGCTCACGCACGCGCTCGAAGCAGGACGCGCGACGGCGATGGTCGGCGTTCCGGCGCTCTGGCAAGTCATCGAGCGACGTGTGCGCGCGCAAGTCGACGAGCGCGGGCCGCTCGTGAAAGCTGCGTTCGATTTCGCCGCGAACGCGAACCGCGCGCTAGGCCGCACGCTCGGCGTCGACGCGGGAAAAGTGCTGTTTTCGCCCATCCACGGCGCGCTCGGCGGATCGCTCCGCATGCTCATCTCGGGCGGCGCGGCGCTGCCGAAGGAGACGCAAGAGCTCTTCCTCGGCCTCGGGCTCCCGCTTGCCGAAGGTTACGGCCTCACCGAAGCCGCGCCCGTGCTCACCGCGTCCAAGCCCTCGCCGAAGACCCGGCACGGTCACGTCGGCAAGCCGGTTCCGGGCGTCGAGATCAAGATCGACCATCCCGACGACGGCGGCGTCGGCGAAGTGCTCGCGCGCGGCCCGAACGTGATGGAGGGTTACACCGACGACGAAGCGACCGCGCGCACGCTCGAGGACGGGTGGCTGCGAACGGGCGATCTCGGCAAGCTCGACAAGCGCGGGCAACTTCAAATCGTCGGTCGCATCAAGGACGTCATCGTGACGACGACCGGCGAGAACGTCTATCCCGACGACGTCGAGCGGGCGCTCGGCGAGATCGACGGCGTCGCCGAGCTCGCGGTCGTGGGAATTTCTTCGCCCAAGGGCGGCGAGCGCATCGCGTGTCTCGCGGTGCCGAAGCGTGACTCGTTGCCGCCTTCGGAGGGCGCGGGCGAGCCGCGCGACACGGCGCTCTCGGCGCTCCGGTCGCGCATCGCGTCGCTTCCGTATCATCAGCAGCCCGCGGTCGTGCACGTCTACGACGCGCCGCTCCCGCGCACCTCGACGCGCAAAGTGAAGCGCAAAGAAGTGCGCGAGATCCTCGAGCGCATCGTCCTCGCGACGAGCGCCGAGGTCGACGGCGCGACCGAAGCGGGCCCGGTGCGCGTCGCGATCGCGGCCGTCTCGGGTCGGAGCGCGCGAGAAATCGGCGCGCACACGACGCTCCAAGGCGATCTCGGCTTCGACTCGCTCATGCTCACCGAGCTGCTCGAAGCACTCGAGTCGCGCGGCCGCGCGGTCGACGCGCAGCGCCTCCAGAGCTGCCGCAGTGTCGAAGACGTCGAGCGCTTGTTCGACGACGCGCCGTCGCGCCACGCTGCGCGACCGAAGCCGAACACGAAAATCGAAGGCCGCGAGCGCGATGAAGTGCGCCTCCCGCCGCAAGTACAAGAAGCCGCCAAGACCGTCATCGGCAAGCTGCAGGACGCGTTTTACGGCCAAATCATGAGCTCGAAGGTGACGGGGCGCGCGTTCATCCCGCAGAACCGCAACGTCATCGTCGTCGCCAACCACGCCTCGCACCTCGACATGGGATTCGTCCGGCACGCGCTCGGAAAATACGGCGAGGACATCGTCTCGCTCGCCGCGCAGGATTATTTCTTCGACCACGGCATCAAGCGCGCGTTCTTCGAGAACTTCACGAACCTCAAGGCGATCGATCGCAAAGGCGGCGCGCGCGCGAGCTTGCGTCAGGCGAGCGCGATTTTGTCCGAGGGCAAGACCGTCCTCGTCTTCCCCGAAGGGACGCGCAGCCCGAACGGCGACGTTCAAGAGTTCAAGTCGCTCGTCGGGCACCTCGCGCTCACGCACGGGATCGACATCTTGCCGATTTATCTCGCGGGCACGTACGAGTCGATGCCGCGCGGCGCGTCGGTGCCGCTCAAGCGCGACATCGCGGCGCGCATCGGGCCGCCGCTCTGCATCGCGGATCTGCGCCGCGTCACCGACGGCAAGTCACCCGCCGAAGCCGCACGCGAGGTCGCGCGTCTCGCCCGCGAAGCGCTCGTCGCCTTGCGCGACAAGCGCGTCTTCGATCTCTCGCGCCCCGAAGAAAAACGCGAGCACAAGCACCCGCTCGTTTCGCTCTTCGAGGAGCTCGAAGAAAAATTCGTTCCGGGCTCGGTCGACAAACCGGTGTCGTTTTATTTCACGCTCGGCAGCGACGACCACTCGAAGTGGACGCTCCGCATCGATCCGGCGCGCTGCGAAGTGAGGAGCGGCAAGCCCGACGGCGGCACGGCCGACTGCGTGCTCAAGACGACGCCGGAGATTTTCACGCGCATCGTCCGCGAAGCGTACGTGCCGGGCGTCGCCGAGTTCATGTCGGGCGCCGTGAAGAGCAACGACGTCGGGCTTCTGCAGACGTTTCAGAAGGCTTTTCAGCTGGGATGAAGGCGCGCGCGGCACTCGTCGCGCTGGTCGCGTGCGGGCCCGCCGCCGGGCCCGCGCACGTCGACGTGGCCGCGCCGCTGCCCCCGGTCTCGGTTTCCGAAGCTCCCGCGGCGGCGCGCGCGCCGCTTTTTCCGGAGGACCCGTCGCTCGACGCGGCCGCCGTGAAAGGTGCGCTCTTCACACAGGAGACTTGGACCGGCGCCGGCGAGTCGCAGCAGCACTGCCGCGAGTGGGGCATCGACCCGGCGCGCGATGGCGAAGTGCGCGACACGATCAACGCGCTGCTCGCGCCGCGCGGGGTTCATCTGCCCGAAAAGGGCCGCGCGAAAAACATCGTCGTCGCGCTCGGGGCGTACGCGTCCGGCGTCGTCGACCGCGGCCCGCGCGACAAGCTCGTCGTCTGCACCGAGGGCGTCGCGAGCCTCGCGGCCCACCGAGATTTCACCGCGCGTCTCATGGCGAGCCCGCGCGCGCCGCACGGCGCCGACTACGAGGCCCTCGGCGAGCCGGATGTTGCGTGGCGACGCGTGCACGCGACGGCCGAGGTCGAAGTCGGATTTCGCTGGCCGAACGCCGACGCGACCGTCGCCGCGCGCGTCATCGCCACGCTCGCGACCAAGCACGACACGCGCTTCAAAGCGCATTTGCGCGGTTCGGATCTTTGGTGGACGGGGCTCGAAAAACCATGAGGGCCTGGGTCCTCCCGATCTTCGCGATGGTCGCGGCGTGCGGCGCGCGCACCGGCCTCGGCGTGCCGCTCCGCGAAGACGCGAGCGTCCCCGACGCGCATCACCCGCTCGACGGCGGCGTCGACGCGCCGATCGACGCCGAGCCCGACGTGCTCCCCTCGCCGCTCTGCGCGTCGGTCGATGCGTCCAAGCCCGCCGTGATCTGCGCGGCCACGGTGCGCGTCGGCGCGATCACCATCGGGGGATCGTCGAGCTGCTTCGTCGACTTGCTCGTGCACGAGGGCGATCAAGGCACGGTCAGCTACGCGTGCGACGGCTCGTCGGAGTTTGCCGCGGGCGACTTTCCGAAGGGGACCTTCCCGGGCGGCGTGAGCGGAACGAACGTCGACCTCTGCAGCGGAACGACCTTCGTCTGGAGCGACGGTTGCACCTGGGCGAGCGCGCAACGCATCGCGGGCGACGTCGCGAGCGGCACGTTGACCTTCACCTACGACGAGCAGCCCATCTCCGGCGACGGCTGCGATCCGCCGTGCACCGCGTCGGGCCCGGTGATCGTGCAGTGAGGTCGTGCTAGAAACGCGCGCGTGAAAGTCCTCGTCACCGGCGCCACCGGATTTCTCGGAAGCCACGTCGTCACGGCGCTGCGCGCGCACGGCCACGAGCCGATCGCGTTCTCGCGAAGCGCGGGCGGAGACGTGCTCGACGCCGCGAGCGTCCGCGCGGCGGCCGAAGGATGCGAAGCCGCGCTCCACTGCGCGGGCAAGGTCTCGCGCGACGAGCGCGACGCCGAGGAGCTCTATCGCGTGCACGTCGAGGGCACGAAGACGATGCTTGCATCCTGCAAGGAAGCGGGCGTGCGCCGCGTCGTCGTCGCGTCGTCGAGCGGCACCGTCGCGATCGGCGAAGACCCCGATCACGTCGCGACCGAAGACGACGAGACGCCCATCGGGATCATCTCGCGCTTTCCGTATTACCGCGCGAAGCTCTTCGCCGAGCGCGCCGCCCTCGCGGCGAGCGCGCCCGGGTTCGACGTCCTCGCGGTGAATCCGTCGCTCTTGCTCGGGCCGGGCGATACGCGCGGGTCGTCGACCGAAGACGTGCGTCTCGTGCTCGAGCGGCGCGTCCCCGCGGTCCCGCCGGGCGGCGCGAGCTTCGTCGACGCGCGCGACGCGGCCGCGGGAATGATCTCGGCAATGGAGCGCGGCGCGGCCGGCGAGCGTTACTTGCTCACCGCGTGCAACCTCACGGTGCGCGAGCTCTTCGCGCGCATCGCGCGCATCGCCGGCATCGCGGCGCCCTCCATTCCGATGCCCCGCGCCCCGCGACTGGCGCGCACCGGCGCGAGCCTCTTGAGCCGCGCGCTCGAGCGCATCGGCGGGTCGCTTCCGGTCGATCCGGTCAGCCTCGAGATGGCGCATTACTTCTGGTACGCGTCGAGCGCGCGCGCCGAGCGCGATCTCGGTTGGACGCACCGCGACGCGAACGAGACGCTCGCCGACACCGTCCGCGACTTGCGCGACCGCGGCGTCGTGTGGGCGGCGTGAAACCTCTCCTCCTCGTCAACCCGAAAGCAGGCGGCGGCAAAACCGGCCGCATGGCGTCCGAAATTCGCCGCGTCGTCGAGCGCGAAATCGGCGAGGTCGACGTCGTCTTCACCGAGCATCGCGGCAACGCCGCCGAGATCGCCGAGCGCGCCGCGCGCGAAGGACGCGAGCTCGTCATCGCAGTCGGCGGCGACGGCACGTTCAGCGAGGCCGCGCACGGGGTCCTCCGCGCCGGCGGCAAAACGCGATTGGGCATCATCGGCCAAGGCACCGGCGGCGACTTTCGCAAGACGCTCGGCCTCGAGCACCGCCTCGATCGCTACGTCGCCGCGATCGCGTCGGGCCACGAGCGCGTCGTCGACGCCGGCAAAGCGCGTTTTCGAAATCGCGACGGCAAAGAAGAAGAGCGCTGGTTCGTGAACATCTTGTCGGCGGGCATGGGCGGGCTCGTCGACTCGTACGTCGCGTCGGGCTCGCGCGCGCTCGGCGGCACGGCCGCATATTTTCTCGCGTCGACCAAAGCGCTCCTCCGCGTCGTGCGCGGTCACCTCCGCTGCACCATCGACGGCAAACCCGAAGCGCTCGCGTCGTACATGATTGCAATCTGCAACGGTCGCTACTTCGGGTCCGGCATGCACGTCGCGCCGATGGCGCTGGTCGACGACGGCAAGCTCGAGGTCGTCTCGATGGACGCGCCGAGCAAGCTCGCCTTCGCCGCATTTTCCCGCAAGATTTACGACGGCTCGCACCTGCGCGCGCCCGGCGTGCGCCACTTCACGTGCGAGAAGATCGAGATCGATCTCGAGAACGAAGACGCGCGCGACACATTTCTCCTCGACGTCGACGGCGAGCCGCTCGGGGGCTTGCCGCTCTCGGCCGAGATCGCGCCGCGCGCGCTCACATTGCGGATTTGATTCGCGCGAGCGTACCGACGACCGAGACGAGCTCGGACGGATCGATCGGCTTGGGCACGTGCATCATGAAGCCGGCGCCGAGCGCGCGGTTGCGATCTTCGGCGCGCGCGTAGGCGGTGAGCGCGGCGGCCGGCACGTTCCCGCCAGCGTTCGGCGGCAGCGAGCGCACGCTGCGAATCAAATCGTAGCCCGTCTCGCCGGGCATGCCGATGTCGGAGAGGAGGACGTCGGGCACCTCGTTCTTCATCGCGTCGAGCGCCTCGCGCGCGCTCCCGGCGGTGCGCACCTTCGCGCCCGCGTGCTCGAGCACGACCTGAACGAGCTGACGCGCGTCTTCCTCGTCGTCGACCGTGAGCACGCGCAAGCCGTCGAGCTGAGGCGGCGCGCGCCTGGGCTCGGTGGCCGGGACGCGAAGCGACTCGGCGATCGGCAAGCGCACGGTGAAGGTCGCGCCCTTCCCCTCGCCTTCGCTCTTCGCCTCGATGGTGCCGCCGTGGAGCTCGACGAGGTGCTTGGTGATCGCGAGCCCGAGGCCGAGCCCGCCGGACATGCGCGCGATGCCGCCGTCGGCCTGACGGAACGGCTCGAACACGTACGGCAAGAAGCGCGGCGGAATTCCTTTGCCGCGATCGGAGACGACGAACTCGAGCGTGTCGCCTTCGGTCCGCGACGCGACGCGCACGCGGCCGCCGCGCGGGCTGAACTTCACCGCGTTGCTGACGAGGTTCCACACGATTTGCTGCAGGCGCGCCGCGTCGCCCGCGACGAGCGCGGGCAGCCGATCGAGATCGCGCTCGATGACGATCGCCTTGGCGTCGGCGGCGGGCTTTACCGAGTCGAGCGCCGCTTCGACGATCGGCGCGATCTCGGTCGTGTGCACGTCGATTCGCATCTTGCCGCTCACGATGCGCGAGACGTCGAGCAAGTCCTCGATGAGCTGCGTCATCGTGACGGCGTTTCGCTCGATGATCTCGTTGGCGTGGATGCGCTGCACTTCTTGGAGGGTGTGCGCGCGCAGCATCTTCGACCAACCGAGGATCGCCGTGAGCGGCGTGCGCAGCTCGTGGCTGACGGCCGCGAGGAATTCGTCCTTCGCGCGGTTCGCCGCGTCGGCGCTCTCTCTCGCGCGCTGCTCGGCCGTGTAGAGCCGCGCGTTTTCGACCGCGACGCCGGCGCGCCGGCCGAGCTCTTCGGCGAACGAGAGCGCGTCCTCGTCGTACGCGCGGCCCGAGTCGGCGAAGATGAACGAAATGGCGCCGAGCACGCGCCCGCCCGTCGTCAGCGGGACGATCATCGCCGAGCGGATGCCGAGCGCGCGAGTCATCTGCATGTGCTCGGGACTCTCGGCGGTGACGGCGAGCAGCTGGTCGTCGACGTGCGGGTAGAGCTGCGAGCGGCCGGTGCGGATCACCTCCGGCACCCCGCGCGACGCGTTCGTCCGTTGCGGGAAGCGCTCGCCGATTTCGTGCGCGAGCTTCAGCTTCGCCGGGTCGATGTGCGCGTTCGCGACGTTTCGTGCCTTGCCGTCGTCGTCGACGATGTAGACCGCGCACCAGTCGGACAAGGACGGCACAGCGAGCTTCGCGAGGCGCATGAGCGTCGCTTTGTAATCGAGCGAAGAGCCGAGCGCGGCCGCCACGTCCATCATGAACGCGCGTCGCTCGGAGGCGCGCGTCTCGGGCGTCGCGTCGCGGAAGACCAAGACGACGCCGCGGATTTCGCCTGCTTCGTCGCGGATGGGCGCGCCGCTGTCGGCGATCGAAATGTGCGCGCCGTCCGGCCGCACGAGCGCCGTGTGGTTCGCGAGCCCGACGACGACACCCTCGCGCAGCACGCGATCGACCGGGCTCTCGATCGGCTTTTGCGTCGTCTCGTTGACGATGTGAAAGACGTCGCGCAGCGGCCGCCCGCGCGCTTCGTCGGCGGTGAGCCCAGTGAGGCGCTCGGCGACCGGGTTCATCAACGTGACGACGCCTTGCGTGTCCGTCGCGATGACCGCGTCGCCGATGCTTCGCAGGGTCGTCTCGAACCAACGTCGCGCTTCGTCGATCGAGTGACGAAGCGCCCGCTCGACGCGCGCCGCCTCCTCCGCTTGCGCCCGGCGCACGCGCTCGTTCTCGGCGTTGCGACGCTCGGTGAGATCGCGCGTCACCTTCGCGAAGCCGACGAGCTGGCCGGATGCATTGCGCAGCGCGGTGATGACGACGTTCGCCCAAAAGCGCGTGCCGTCTTTTCGCACGCGCCAGCCTTCATCCTCGAAGCGCCCGTCGCGCGCCGCCATCTCGAGCTCGTACTCGCACTTGCCGCTCGCGGCCTCGTGCGGCTCGTAGAAGACCGAAAAATGCTGGCCGATGATCTCGTTGGCCTTCCACCACTTCAAGCGCTCCGCGCCGACGTTCCACGTTTGCACGTGTCCGGTCGGGTCGAGCATGAAGATCGCGTAGTCGCGGACCGATTCGACGAGCAGCCGAAAGATCTCTTCGCTGGCGCCGGCCGAACCGTGGTTGGGCATAGAGACGCAGTGATGCGATTTTTGGACCAGGCCAATCAGTCATGTGGCGAAAGCGCGCGTGACAGATCGCGCAGCGCTTCCATGCCACTCGTCCGCTCGCCGCGCGCGACCGCCCAGACGAAGGCTCGCGCCGCGTCGTTGGCGGGCGTCGCCACACCGAGCGCGCGGCCGCGCTCGCACACTTCGCCGTTCAAGAACTCGACCGCCGGGACTCGTCCGCGCTCGATTGCCGCAAGCATGGAGCTTCGCATGCGGCGATAACGAAACCCGACCGCGAGCAGCATGGCGTGCTTCGCGACGAGCGACGGCGACCCCGCGGCGAGCCGCTCGTCTTCGCGGAGCGCGAGCCAGTCGAGGTCGAACGTTCCGGCGACTTTCTCGAGGCGCACGCCGCATTTGCGTGCAACATACACGCATTCGCTCATGATCTCGAGCGCGAGACGGCGCACGAACCTGTGCTGCAAGAGCGCGCCGAGGCGCTCGCCGCCGATCGTGCCGAGCGACGAAATCGCCGCGTTGATGGCCAGCTTGCTCCACCGTTTGCCGGCGAGATTGTCGGTGATCTCGACCGGACCGATCACCTCGAGCGCGCGCGCGACCTCGTCGAGGCGCGAAGAAGAGCCTCCGAGCGCGAAGCCGCCGGGCGCGGTGCGCTCGTAAACGCCGGGCTCGTGCATCGCGGCGCCCCACGCGACGACCGCGCCGAGCGTGCGCGCTTCGCCTGCGATGGCCGCGACGCGCGACTCGCAGAGACCGTTCTGCAGACAGACCATCACGCCGTCGTCGGCGAGCACGCCGAGCGCAGCGCGCGCCGCGTCCTCGACCTGCGGCGGCTGCGTGCAAAGCAAGACGACGTCGAAGCGTTCGTCCGGCATCTCGCGAAGGACGCGCGCGCGCACCGCACGAGGCGGCGCGTCGCCGCGCAGCTGGAGGCCCTCACGCGTAGCGGCTTCGGCGATGGCCGCGTTGGTCGTGAACGCGGTCACGTCGTGACCGCTCTCGGCGAGCAGCGCCGTCGCGATTCCCCCGATTCCCCCGCACCCCATGACGAGCAAGCGCATGAGACCCACGTTTTACCGGAAACCTTGACTCGGCGCGACCGTCCGTCCAAGGTGCGCCCATCGGCGCGTCAGCGCCGGACCAGGTGAACCCATGGACGGCCGCGTCGCGATCTTTCTCCTTTTGGCTCCGTGCTTCGCTTGTCACGACGACAAGCCCAAGGCGGACACGTCGCAAGCGCCGAGCGCCGAGCCGATCCCGAGCGACCTCGTCTACAACGCGTTCGTCGACGACACGAAGAAGACGCCGACCGCGGTGGTCGAGGGCGACGCGGCCGCGACGAGCGCCGAGACGAGCGCGTCGACGGTGAAGCTCGACGACGCGGGCGCCGATCCGAAAGCGCCGATCCGCTACGCCTTCGCGGGCAAGACGCGCACGGTCGACGCGAGCATCACGATCTCCGGCGGCGCGCCGGGGATGGCGGATCAGCCGCCGCTCCACTTCGTCTTCACGGCGACGCCCAAGCCGAAGAACATGCTCGGCCACGACGCGACCATCGACGTCACGATCACGAAGTTCGACATCACGCTTCCGCCCAACATGCCGCCGCAGCAGGCCGCGGGAAAAGATCAGCTCGAAAAAGCGCTCGTCGGCGTCAAAGGACATTTCGACGTGACGACGTTCGGCGACGTGGGCGACGCGGCGTTCGACTCGGATCAACTTCCGCGCGGTGCGGGCGACATCGTCGGCGTGGTGCAGCAGACGTTCGAGCTCCTCGTCGTTCCTGTGCCCGGCGAGCCGGTCGGCATCGGCGCGAAGTGGGAGAAGAGCGAAAACAAACGCCTCGGCGACCAGGGAACGAGCGTGTCGGCGAAGACGACCGTCACGCTCGTCGCGCGCGACGCGCAGACGGTGACGTTCAAGGTCGAGAACACGGCGTCGGGCACGATGAGCGTGAGCGACCCGCGCGCGCCGAAGGGCACGCTCATCGACCGCAAGTCGACCGCGAGCTTCGACGTGGTCGCGCGCCTGGACGGCATGGCCCAAAAAGTCGACGGCGCGACGACGACGAACGTCACGCAAAAAGTCCCAGGCCAGCCGGATCAAGCGGTCTCGCTCAAGATGAGCGAAAAGCTCACGAGCAAATAGGTCAGGCGCGCTTCGAAATCTTTTTCAGCAGCGAGTCGACCGCGTCGAAGAGGCGCTCGTTGGCTTTCTGTTTGTGCTTGCTGACGCGGGCCGCGTACTTGTCGGCTTCGCCGAGAAAAAGTCGCAAGAGGTCCGGCTCGATCGCCTCGGCCGCGAGGCCGTAGCCGAGCTCCTCGAGGTAGCGCGCGTTCATGACTTGCTCGAACTGGTTTCGCACCGGCACGCTGAAGATCGGTTTGCCGAGATAGAGCGCCTCGCCGATGAGCGAGAGCCCGCCGTTGCAGACGACCGCGCGCGCCGTCGCCAAATCGGTGACGAAGCCTTCTTCGCTGAAGTCTTTAACCGTGCAGTTGCCGATGCGCTCGGCTCCAGCCGCCGCCTTCTTCGTCGCGTGCGCTTGGTCGCCGCGCTTCATGCCGTAGACGACGAACTTGTGCTCGCGAATTTGCGAGAGCGCCGGCAAGAGCGAAGTGTCGCTCGCCGACGTTTGGTAGACGAGCACGTGATCGCCCGAGCGCGCCTTGGCCTTGGCGTCCAAGACGGCGCGCCGCAAGATCGGCGGAACGAGCGTCGTCGTCTCGCGGAATTTTTTTCGAACCGTCGGCTCGAAGAACGTCGTGATGACGTAGTGGTCGCAGCCCGGGAGCTTCGCGCGCACGAAGCCCTTGGTCATTTGGTAGTCGATCTTCACGCCTTTTTTGATCGCCGCGGGGTGCTTGCAGCGGCTGATGATTTGCTGGTTGTCGATCGAGACGACCGGCAAGCCGTGGCGCTTGGCGAACAGATACGCGAACGAGTCGAAGTCGGTGAGCACGACGTCCGGCTCGTACGCGACGACTTTTTCGTAATACGCGATGACGTTGTCGCCGATGATGCTCGGCGCGAGCGCGAGGTTTCGCGCGAGCGTGCCGTCGCGGTCCATGCGGTTGTCGACGTAGCGAATCGTGAGGCCTTTGATCTCGACGACGTCCTCGAAGGTCTTCGCCAGAAATCCGTGAGCTCGACCGCTGACGACGATTTTGACCTGATGGCCGCGCTCGACGAGGTGCTCGCAGACGACCTTGCTGCGCGTCGCGTGGCCCATCCCTTCGCCGACGACGCCGTAGAGAATTCGCATGGCCGCGAGCCTACACGAGGCACGACGGTTGCTGCGTGAGACGGTGCTGTGAAATTCGTCGTAGTTTGCGTGGTGCTCTGCGTGACTGGCTGTGGCACGACGGCGTCGGTGCCGCGCGAGATTCGCGACGCGCGCGCCGCCGTGCGAAATGCCGGTGTCGCGGCCGAGCTGGACCCGAGCGACGTGCGCGCCGCGCGCGCCGAGCTCGCCGACGCCGAGTCGACTTACCGAAGGCTGGGCGACGTCGCCGAAGCGCGCGATCTCGCGACCGTCGCCGCACGACGCGCGCGCCTCGCCGAGTCACGCGCGAGCGAGCGCGTCGAGAACGCGTGCCCCGCGGGCGCCGTCACGTTGACCTCCGCGCAAGTCTCGTCGCCGCGCGCGTCGTCGCTCGCGCTCGGCGCGTCGCCAGACTTCGTCGCGATCGATCGCTTCGTCCACGCGCTCCCCACGGGCGCGCGCGTCACGATCGAAATCCCCGCGACGCTTGAAGCGCGCGATCTAGCCGAGGGCGTCCGCGCGCATCTCGGCACCGACGGCATCGCCCCCGCGAATGTCACGATCGCCGAGAGCGCCGCGACGACGAAACCACGTCTCGTCGTCGCGAACGCACCCTCGAATCAGTAGCGGTAGTGCTCGGGCTTGAACGGCCCCTCGACGGAGATGCCGAGGTACTCGGCCTGCTTGCTCGTGAGCTTGGTGAGCTTCACGCCGAGCTTGTCGAGGTGGAGCGCGGCGACTTTTTCGTCGAGCTTCTTCGGCAGCATGTGGACGCCGGGCGAAAACTTCTCGGTCCAGAGCGCGATCTGCGCGAGCACCTGGTTGGTGAACGACGAGCTCATGACGAACGACGGGTGACCGTTGGCGCACCCGAGGTTCACGAGGCGCCCGCGCGCGAGCAGGATGACCCGCTTGCCGCTCGGCATCGTGAACTGATCGACCTGCGGCTTCACCTCGGTCTCGCTCTTCTTGTTCTTCTCCATCCACGCGACGTCGATCTCGCAATCGAAGTGACCGATGTTGCAGAGGATGACGTTGTCCTTCATCGCGGTGATGTGCTCGCCGCGAACGATGTCGAGACAACCGGTCGCCGTCACGACGATGTCGGCCTGCGGGGCGGCGTCTTCCATCGTCGTCACCTCGTAACCCTCCATCGCCGCTTGGAGCGCGATGATCGGGTCGATCTCGGTGATGATGACGCGCGCGCCGTAACCGCGGAGCGACTGCGCGCAGCCCTTGCCCACGTCGCCGTAACCCGCGACGACCGCGACCTTGCCCGCGAACATGACGCCGGTCGCGCGCTTGATGCCGTCGGCGAGCGACTCGCGGCAGCCGTAGAGGTTGTCGAACTTCGACTTGGTGACCGAGTCGTTCACGTTGATCGCCGGCACCTTGAGCTTGCCGTTCTTGAACATCTCGTAGAGGCGATGCACGCCCGTCGTCGTCTCTTCCGAGATGCCGCGGATGGGGTCCGGACCCGTGAAGAGCTCGGGGTGCTTCTCGTGCGCGATGATCGTGAGATCGCCGCCGTCGTCGAGGATCATGTTCGGGCCCTTGCCGTTCGCGAAGGCCTTGAGCTGCATCTCGATGCACTCGTTGTACTCGGCCTCGCTCTCGCCTTTCCAAGCGAACACCGGGACGCCCGTCTTCGCGATCGCGGCCGCGGCCTGATCTTGCGTCGAGAAGATGTTGCACGAGGTCCAGGTGACCTCGGCGCCGAGCGCCGTCAGCGTCTCGATGAGGACCGCCGTCTGCGTCGTCATGTGGAGGCAGCCCGCGATGCGCGCGCCCTTCAGCGGTTTTTTGGCGCCGTACTCCGCGCGGAGCGCCATGAGGCCGGGCATCTCCGTCTCGGCGATGGCGATCTCCTTGCGACCCCAATCGGCGAGCGAGATGTCTGCGACTTTGTATTTGTCAGCCATGGTCATGTCTCCTTGCGTGAAACCAAAAGTTGCCAGGGAAGATGCGAGTCCGGTCCGTGGCCGGTCAGCCGCGGGGGAATCGCAGAAATGTGCGTGTCGTGCAAGCCGGCCGTGCGCGCGAGCTTCTTCAGCTCGGCCTCGCTGAAGCCGAGCCAGAGGTCCGCCTGCTCGCGCATGCGCTCGTCGTCGTGGCGCGCGTAGTCGAGGACGACGACGGCGCCGCCTTTGCGGACCAGCTCGGCGAGCTTCGCGAGGACCGCGCCCGGCTTGGGCGCGTGGTGGAGCATGCGCACGGCGAACGCGACGTCCGCTTTGCCGTGGACCAGTTTTTTCACCTCGGGCGCGTCGAGCTCGCCGCGGACGAGCTCCACGTTCGAAAAGCCGCGGTGCTTCACGCGCGCGCGCGCCATCGCGAGCTGCGCCTCGCTTCGATCGATCGCGACGACGCGCTCGAAGACCGGCGAGAGCACCTCGAGGAGCGCGCCGTCGCCGGTGCCCGCGTCGACCGCGAGCTTCTTGTGCTCGACGAGCGGCGCGAGCGCCGCGAGATACGCGCCGATCTCGGTGGCCGGCGCGGCGGGCTCCCGTCCACGGGCGGAATCGAAATAGTCGCGCGCGATCGCGTCGCGCGCGCGAAGGACCTCGCCGAGCCGCTTGAGGCTCCCGTCGCTCTCGCACATCGCGCGGCCCGCGGCGATCGCGTCTTTCACGACGAGATCCCCGGCGTCCCGGAGCGAAACGAGCGCGCGCGTCCCCTCGCGCCGCAGCCCGACAAGGCCAGCCTGCTTCAACGTCGCCACGTGACGCGAGACGTTCGGCTGGCTCTCGCCGAGCACGTCCACGAGCTCGCCGATCGCGAGCTCTTCCTCGGACGCGACCGCGAGCAGACGCAGCCGCAGCGGCTCCGAGAGGAGCCGGTAGAGCTCCCAGCGTTGAGGCGTCTCCAGCACGTCCATACTTATATTCATCTATGCGTATACACGCAAGCGCTCGACAATCTTTTACATCGGCTCGGGCCCGGACGCGGTAAACAGGGTCGTTTCGATGGCGTCACCGCTGAGTCACAACCCGGCCGAAATCGCATCACCGGCCGAGAGCAGCGGCTCGCGTGAACGGACTTCACATGTCCAAGAGACCCCGCGCTGGCGCGGGATCGCGCGCGGAATCTTCGTGTCGGCGCTCCTCGTCGTGCCGGGTGCGGTCTCGTTCGCGGTCGACTTTTCGCGGCGCCACGATCAGATCCTCCACTTCACGCGCAAAGAGACCGCGCTCTACGTCTGGTGGGCGATCCTCGGCGCGGCGCTCTGGGGCGCGCTCGTGTACCTCGCGATGGCGCGGGGCACGTGGCTCAAGTGGTGGGCGCGCGTCCTCTTGATCGCCGGCGCGGCGCTCGCGCTCGGCGGGCAGACGTACATTTTTTCGCGCTACGGCGCTTACCTCGATCACCGCGCGGCGCTCGTCGGCACCTCGATGATGCCGAGCGTCGGCCAGCAGCTCTGGAGCGACCGCTGGGGATTCGCCGCCGCGCTCGCGCCGCCCGTGCTCTTCGCGCTCGTCGTTCCGTTTCTTTCGCCGATGCTTCGTCACGGTCGCGGCGACGCGCTCTTCGCGCTCGATCTGTCGACCTTCGCGATCGTGGTCGCGGCGTTCGGCAACGTCGGCGACGATCAAGTCGCGACGCCCGACGTCCTCTACTTGTCGGCGATGGGCCAGCTCGGACGCGCGCACTGGGATCACAACGAGACCGTCGAGCGCATCCACCCGGGGCCGCGCACGCCGATTCCGCTGCCCGCGCTCGTTCCGCATCAGTCCGCGCCGCGCAACGTCGTCTTCGTCATCACCGAGTCGGTGCGCGCGCAATCGACGTGCGTCGCGTACGATCCGAATTGCCGTTGGACGCCGTTCTCGAACGCGGCGACGCCGAATCGCATCGGCCTCGGACAGATGCGCGCGCTCGATTCGACGACGGCGATTTCGCTCGCGGTCATGTGGGGCGGGCTCTCGCCGCTCGCGCCGCGCAAGGCGCTCCACTCGGCGCCGCTCCTCTGGGAATACGCAAAAGCCGCCGGATTTCACACCGCGTACTGGACGTCGCAAAATCTCCTCTTCGGAAATTCGGGCACGTGGATCAGCTCGGTGCCGCTCGATCGAACGATCAGCGCGACGCAAATCGAGCCCGAGGCGACGATGGAGATCGGCGCCGACGACGGCAAGCTCGTCGACTACGTGAACGGCGACATGGGCGAGCTCCACGAGCCGTACCTCGCGGTCGTGCACCTCTCGAACACGCACTTTCCGTACAAGGTCGATCCGCGCTACTCGCCGTTCGTGCCCGAGGACGGCGTCGCGGGGCCCGGTTACGAAAACCAACTCCGCAATCGTTATCAAGACGCGGTCTACCTCCAAGACATGGCCGTCGGCCGATTGATCCGCGCGATTCGCGCGCGGCCCGAGGGCGATCGCACGGTCATCTTTTTCATTTCGGATCACGGCGAGCAGCTGCGCGAGAAAGGCGGCGTCGGTCACACCGGCACGCTCTGGGACCAAGAAGTGCGCATCCCGGCGTGGATCGACGCGCCGCCGGGAACGATCACCGACGCCGAACGAAAGAGTCTCGCGTCGCTGAGCGACACGCCGCTCACGAGCCTGGACGTCCTGCCGACGCTGCTCGATTTGCTCGGCGTCTGGGACGATCCGAAGCTCGCGGATCTCGAGAAGTCGATGCCGGGCCACAGCCTGCTTCGTGGCGGCACGCCGCCGACGACGCCCGTCGCGATGTCCAACTGCACCGAGCTTTGGGCGTGCGCGTTCCGCAATTGGGGCGCGATGAAGGGCACGCGCAAGGTCCTCGCGCACGAAGGCGATCACCAGTGGGGCTGCTACGACGTCGCGAGCGATCCGTTCGAGCTCCACGACCTCGGCGCGAAGGCGTGCGCCGATTTGATCCCGCTCGCCGAAAACGGGCACGGCCGGCCGTTCTGACGTGGCCGACTATCGCGAAGCGCCCGCGACTTGTCCTGCGTGTCGCATCCCGATGGAGCAGCGCACGCTCGAAGGGGCGATGGTCGACACGTGCACGCAGTGCCGCGGCTTGTGGGTAGACTGGTTCGACGGCGAGCTCGTCGCGGTCGTGAAAGAGACGGCGCCGCTCTCGTTTCGCGCCCCGGTCGAGCTGCCCGAGTCCGGCGCGTGCCCGCGTTGCGCGCGCACGCTCGCGTTCGAGACGTTCGCCGGCCACGTCGTCCTCTTGCGATGCGCCGACTGCGGCGGATGCTTCGTCCCGCGCGCGTCGTTCAACGTGCTGCTCGATCTCGACGCGCGCACGGATGCCGACGAAGAGAAACGCGGCGCGCTCGCTCGGCTACTGCTCGCGATCCGTCAGTTCTTCAAGCCTTGATCGAGCGCCGCGAGCTCGAGGCAGACGACGTCGATGCGGCGCGCAAACATCTCCCAGAGAAACGGCGCGAGATAGAGATTGAGCGGCGGGAGCCAGCCGAGGATGCACGCCGTCACGCCGAGTCGACGAGGAACTGCCGCGCGAAACGGAAGATCTTTGCGCACGAGCTCGAGTGAGTTCGCGACCGCCGAGATGAGCGCGAGCTTCCAGAACCACGCGACGACCGGAATGAACGCGATTCCGAAAATGTGAACCGGCGTCACATTTTCGATCGGCCCGACGCGGCGATGCTCCGCCGGAAGGTTCGACCACGTTCGCTCGAGCCAGACGAGCTCGCAGATGCCCGCGAAGATTCGGAGCAGCACGGCGATGAGCAGGAGCAAGAGCGCGCCGACGAGATAGAGCGCGGCGAAGCCGTCGCCGTCGAGCGTCGAGACGACCTCGCCGTGGACCATCGCGAACCAGCTTCGGATCGCGAAGCCGAACGCGATCGCGAACGCGACGGCGATCGCCGAGAGGACCATCGCGGTTTTGCGCGCGCGCGCCGCGGGCGGCTGAATGTTCATTTGCACGACGCGTCTCCCGGGCCAGGCTGACAGCCGTTCGCGCACTTGCCTTGAATCGCTGCGAGTCCCTGCGCGCACGAGATGAGATACGGGCCGTTGTCGGCGGCGTAGGTCGAAAACTGCGAGCCGCAGTAGTCGCCGTTCGGCATGCCGGGGCACTCGTCGCAGCGGTCCGACGTGCCGTTCGGAAACGCGAGGCAGCCGCCGTCGCAGACGCGAATCGTGGGCGACGCGTCGACGCAGTGGACGAGCCAGTCGACCGGCGGCGTGCCGTTCAAGCCGTTGTAGCCGCAGTACCAACCGTCGCCGAGACCTTTGCAGACTTTGGACCCGTCGTAGACGTCGAGCGCGGCGTCGAGCGCGTCGGGACTCGCGTCGCGGATCACGTCGAGCGGCGCGTCGAGCGAAGCATCGACGCCGCCCTCGGGCGCGTCGACGAAATTGACGAGCAGCGAGCACGCTGCGGTGAGGGGCAGCGCCAGGGCGACGAACCCGCGGGCTCTCACGGGTGACAGCGTAGCGTCGGCGGCAACAAAACGCTCCAACTTCTCGGCCTTCTTGTGACACCATCGCCGTCGGGTCGCGAACCTTCTCCTCATGCCGGCCAAATCCTCCCGTCCGCCGCCGCTACCGAAGGCCTCGGCGCCGCCCTTGCCGCCGAAAAAACCGCCGCCGCCGCCGAGCAGCGCGCCGCGCAAACCGCCGCCGCCGCCGCCGTCGTCCGAGCCGATCAGCATGGTCGAGTCCGACAAGAGCTCGATCGACAACCTGCTCGCGCTGACGGACGAAGGCTGGGACATCGACGAGCAGGTCCGCACGCTGCAAATCGCTTCGGGCGATCCGCCATCGAAGCTCATGCAGAAGATTCCGACGTCGGAGATGTTCCTGCCGAGCGCGAAGGAGCTCGCGCCGGCGGCGCCGAAGCGATCGTCCTTGCCGCCGCCGCTGCCGGGGAAAAAGAAATCGATTCCGCCGCCGCTTCCGAAAGTTTCGCCGGTTTCGCTGCCGCCGATCCTTTCGAAGAAGCCGCCCATCCCGTCGAAGCTTCCGCCGGTCCCCGCGCCGAAGGTGCCGCCGGCGGCCGACTCCTCGTCGCGGCGTCTCGCGCTCGAAGAGCCGTCGCGAGATCGCGCGCGGTCGGTGCTCGATCCGATGAGCGCCGAGTCGCTCGTCGACTTGCTCGGCGCACGCATCGCGACGCTCGAGGCGGCGGCGGACAAGATCGGCATCGCGCGGGCACACGTCGAGCTCGCGATCGCGAGCGAGTCGCTCCTCGGCGACGACGCGCGCGCGACGACGCACGCCGAGCTCGCCCTCGCGGTGAACCCGGCGTTTCCGGCGGCGCATCACCTCCTCCGTGCGCGCAAGCACGGGCGCGCGAACGTCGCGGCGATGCTCGACCACCTCGATCACGAGCTCGCCGCCGCGACGCGCGACGACGCGCGGGCCGAGCTCCTCGCGCTGCGGGCGCGACTGCTCGAAGCGTCGGACGCGAAAGGAACCGCGGCGATCGACGCGTGGGAGCGCGCGCTCGCGCTCGCGCCGCACCACGCCGCCGCGCTTCGCGGTCTCGAGAGCGAGCTCGCGGCGCGCGCGCTGAGCGGCGACGCCGGCGCGAAGGAAGCGTACGCGACGCACCTCGCGCGCATGGCGGACGCGTACGCCAGCGACACCAAGCTCGCCGCGTGGCTCCACGTCGAACGCGCGCGCGTGCTCGAGCACGGGCTGAAGAAGGTCGACGCCGCGCGTGGCGCGCTCGAGCGCGCGCTCGAGCTCGACGGCACGGTGGGCCCGGTGCGTGACGCGAGCGTGCGATTCGTCGCGGCGCACGACGATCCGTCTGCGCTCGGCTCGCTGCTCGAAGAAGAGGCGCTCCTCGAACGTTCGCCGGCGCGCGCCGCGCGCCTCGAGCTCGACGCGGCGTGTCTCGCGATGTTCCGCCTCGGCGACACGACGCACGCGACGCTCCTCCTCGAGCGGGCCGCCGGGCGCGCGCCGACCGAGACGTCGACGGATCGCCGGGTCCTCCAGGAGCTTTTGCGCCTCCATGAATCGGGCGGCGACCCGAGCGCCGTCGCGCGCGTTCGACGCGCGCGGCTCGCGTTCATCACGGATCCGGGAACGCTCGCGCAAGAGCATCGAACGCTGGCGACGCTCGCCGAAAAATCCGGCCAGCTCGAAGCCGCGATCGGGCACGTGCAGACCGCGCTCGCCGCGCAGAGCGACGATCCGACGCTGCTCGATCACCTCGATCGGCTGCTCGACGCTGCGTCGCGCGACGACCAACGGATGGCGCTTTGGGTGACCGAGGCGGCGCGCAACCCGGACGCGACGCGACGCGCGCGCGCGCTCCTCCGCGCGGCGCAGATCGCCGAGAAGCTCGGGCGCCGGCCGGACGCCGTGCGACATCTACGCGCCGCGTGGATCGCGAACCCCGGCGACGTCGAGGTGCTCGACGCGCTCTCGCGCGCGCTCTCGGCGGCGCCCGACAGCAAGCTCGAGGGCGACACGCGCTCGCTCCTCGAGCTCTACGTGCAAGCCGCCGATCGCGCACGCGACGCCGCGCGACGCGTCGCGTACCTCGAGAAGGCCGCGCTTCTCTGGGAAGAAGTCCTCGGCGACGCGCTGCGCGCGCTCAAGCTCTATCAGCAGATCCTCGAGATCGAGCCGGGCCGTCGCGGCGCGATCCTCGGCATGGCGCGCTGCGCCGAGCGCTTGAACGACGACGCGACGCTGGCGAAGGCGCTCCTCGAAGAAGCGCGCCTCGCCGAGGACGGCGCCGACGTGCTGGCGCTGAAGACGCGCGCGGCGACGGCGCTCGCGAAGACCGATCCGGCGCGCGCCCTCGCGCTCGTCGACGAGGTGATCGCGCAAGATCAAGATCACGCGGCCGCGCGCGCGATCGAGACTCGCCTCCACGAGGAAGCGGGCCGTTGGGAGAAAGTCGCCGCGTCGATGAAGGCTCGGCTCGACGCGGCCATGCGCCGCGGCGCACCGAAGGCCGACGTCGTCGCGCTCTGGCTCTCGCTCGCGCAGGTGCAGCGCGATCGGCTGCGCGCTCCGGCGGCCGCGCTCGTGTCGCTCGAATCGGCGCGCGTCGCGGACCCGTCGCACCCGGTTCCACCCGACGAGATCGCGCGCCTGCTCGAATCGACGGGCGACTCCGCCGCGTATCGCGACGCGCTCGCGCGACTCGCCGACAGCGCCGCCGAGCCCACCGAACGCGCGCATTACCTCGTGCGCGCCGCCGAGGTCGAAGAGTTCAAGCTGCACGACGACGCGCGCGCCGCCGCGACTTACGCGCGCGCGCTCGGCGCAAACCCCGACGACGATCTCGCCGCGGACCGACTCGGTCGCGTGCTCGCGCGAAAGGGCGCGGGCGCCGGAGCGCAAGCGGCGCTCGGCGAGGTCTTCACGCACACGCTCAAACGCGCCGAACGCGCGCCCGAGCCGGCCGCGGCGCGCGCTTTCACGTTCGGCGCGGCGTCGCTTCTGGTCGACGACGGAAAAGATTTGCTTCGCGCCGCGTCGCTCCTCGAGGCGGTCGTCAAAGACGATCCGGCGCACGTTCCCGCGCTGCGCACGCTCGAGTCGATCGCGCGGGCGAACAACGACACGCCGGCGCTCGCGCAAGCGCTCTCGCGTCAGGGCGACGCGCTCCACGACGTGCGCGCGCGGCTCGGCGCGCTCTGGGCGCTCGCGTCGCTCGAAGAATGGAAACTGCCGGCCGCCGATCCGAGCCCGACGTACGCGCGCATCCTCGAGCTCGACGCGGCGGATCCGGCCGCGCTCGAAGCGACTTTGCGGCGGGACCTGCCGCTCGCGCGGCGCGGCGATCCGCGCGCGCGCAAGAACGTGCTCTCGGCGCTGCGCTCGCTCGTCGGCATCGCGTCCGACGACGATACGCGGCTCGCGCAGCAGCTCCGGCTCGCGCTCAGCCTCGAGTCGGCGGCCGCGTCGGATCCCGAGGCGGGGCCAGCGCTGCTTCGCGAAGCGTACGAGCGCTACCGCGCGGCGCTCATGATCGATCGCTTGTCGGTGACCGCCGCGACCGGCCTCGCGCGCCTCGCGGCGCGTCTCCGCGAGACCGAAGGTGCGTTCGCCGCCGCGCTCTCGCTCGCCGACATCGCGGCGCAACCTCCGGTGCGCGCGCGCTACTTGCTCGAAGCGGCCGAAATTCTGCTCGCCGCGACCGACGATCGCCTGGGCCCGAACGCGGAGCGTCGCACGCGCGCGGGCTCGCTCCTCCAGCGCGCGGTCGAAGCGGATCCCGACGCGACCGCGCCGGCCGCGCGGCTCTCCGCCGTCTGGAGCGAAGACGGTCACGCCGAGCGTCTCGTCGACGTCTTCCGCACCGCGCTCAAAGCGGCGACGTCGGGCGAAGCCATCATCATGCTCGGCACCGAGATCGCGCGCGTCGCGCGCGACGAGCTCAAGGATTTGCCGACCGCGATCGAAGCGATGCAGCGCGTCCGCGCGGCGGTGCCGGATCACATTCCGTCGCTCCTCACGCTCTCCGAGCTGTGCATCGCGCAGCGCGCGTGGGCCGAAGCGGTCGACGCGCTCGAGGCGGTCGTCGCGACGAGCCACGAGCCGGGGCCGCGTCTCACTGCGCTCTTCGCGCTCGCGAGCGTCTACGAGCGCGTCCTCGATCGCAAAGCGGAGGCCGAACGCGCGCTTCGCTCGGCGCTCTCGATCGAGCCGCTCAATCCGCGCGCCCTGCGTGCGCTCCTCCGTCACCTCGCGCAAAACACGAAGGTCGACTCGCGGAGCGAGCAAGCGCAGATCCTCGAGCAGCTCGCGGACGTGGAGCAGGACGCCGCGCAAAAATGCGATCTCTTGGCCGAGCTCGCGACGCTTCGCACGCGCCTCGGCGACGCGTCCGGCGCGGAGCGCGCGCTCGTCGGCGCAGTCGCGCACGCGCCCGGCAACGCGAAGATGTTCGCGCGGCTCGCGGCGAGCTTCAAAACGCCGCAAGGCGCAGCGGACGACACCGCTTACGCGCACGCGCTCGAGCGTGTCATCGCGACCGGCCAGCGCCTCGGGCGCGTCGACGCGTCGTGGTTCGCGACGCTCGGGCAGATAGAGGTCGAGCGTCTCGCGCGCGTGCGCGAGGGCATCGCGCACTTGCTCCAAGCGGTCACGATCGAGCCGTCGCTCCACGAGACGCGCTTCGAGCTCGCGACCGCTTACGCCAAAGCGCAGTCGCATCAAGACGCGGCGCGCACGGTCCACGCGATGCTCAGCCCCGATCCGCGCCCGCTCCTCGCGCTCGCCGATCCCGCGTCGGCGCTCGAGCTCCTCGAAGAGAGCCTCAACGCCGAGCGGCGAAACGAAGAAGCGCTCGCGGTGAGCGAGCTCCGCGCGGTCGCGGGCGATCTCGACGACGGCCGTTACGCGTGGCTGCGCGGCCGTCGCCCGCGCTCGCTCGACACGACCAACGTCGTCCTCGACCGCGCGACGCTCGTCACGCACGTCCTCCCGGCCGAAGGTCGCCACGTGCTGCTCGAGGTCGCGGCCGCGATTTACGGCATCGAAGCCAAGATGCTCCGCAGCGACGTCAGCGAGGTCGGCATCTCGTCGCGCGATCGCGTCTCGTCACGAAGCGGTCACCCGACGCGCGCGCTCCTCGATCGGTTGATGCGGATGCTCGGCCTCGAGGACATCGAGCTCGTCGTCTCGCAGAACGTTCCGCGCACGCGCGTAATGACGCAAGACGTTCCCTGGGTCGTCGTCCCGACGGCGCTGACCGAGCTCCCCGCGATGGCGCAGATGGCGTCGATGGGGCGCGCGCTCGCGCGCATCGCGTTCGGCGTGCCGTGGCTCGAGGAGCTCCCCGGCCCGCACATCGAGGCGCTGCTCGTCGCCGCCGCGCGTCTCGTGCTTCCGAATTACGCGCGCGACATGGATCTGTCGACCGAGCCGCTCATCGCGCAGTACGAGGGCCCGGTCGCGAAATCGATCGCGCGCCGCCAGCGAAAGCTCCTCGACGAGCTCGGCGGTCACCTCGCGTCCCCGCAGGGCCGCCCGATTTTGGTGACGCAGCTCGTCGCCGCCCTCGCGCGCGGGGAGCTCCGAACGGCTTACGTGCTGACCGGCGATTTGCTCGCGACGATCGACGACGTTCGCGGCGCCGACGCCGCGCTCCTCCGCGGAACCGAGCAGCCCGGCCGCGCCGCGCTCGCCGCGGTGCTCGAGCATCCTTACGCCGGCGACGTCGCGCGCTTCGCGGTCACGCCCGAAGCGGCCGCGCTGAAGCGCCGCATGGGAACGAGCTGGGCTTAGTCCGGTAGCTTGAGCGGGATGCGACGGCGCTCGGCGAAGATTTCTTTTTCCTCGCGTGAGAGCTGCTTGATCGTGTGCTCGAGCTTGAGGGCTTGGCTTTTGGTCGTGCAGCGTTTGGTCGCGCAGAGGACGAGCGGGCCGCGCCCCCGCGTGTAGCGCGCGCCCTTCCCTGCGTCGTGCTGTGCGATCCGCGCCGCGACATCACGCGCGATGCCCGTGTAGAGCGAGCCGTCCGAGCACCGCACCAAATAAACCCACCACCGCTCCCGCTTCACCGTCTCACTCTAGCGCCGCAGCTGCGCCTCGATGAAAAGATGCTTCACGCTCGGAAAGCTCGTCCGAATTCCGCGGTCGAGCCGCTCGATCGCCGCGACGATTTGATCGCCCGTGAGCCACGGTCCGAACGTGATCTCGAGGTTCACCAGCACGTCGTCCGGACCGAGCTGCATCGTGAGCGGGCTCTTCACGGCGACGACGTCGCGATCCGCCGCGGCGATCTTGCAAAGCTCGCGGACACGCTCGGACGACGCGCTCTCGCCGACGAGGAGATCGCGGCTCTCGCGCACGAGCAAGAGCGCCGCGACCGCGAGGAGAGCGCCGATGACGATCGATGCGACCGCGTCCATCGCCGGCGCGTGGAGCTCGCGCGAGAGAAAAATTCCGAGGAACGCGACGACCAGCCCGACGAGCGCCGACGCGTCTTCGACGAACACGGTGAAGACCGACGGGTCTTTGCTCGTTCGAATGGCGCGAAAGAGGGTCTGCTCTTTCGCGCGACGGCGGAGCTCGCGCCATGAAAAATAAAATGACGTGCCCTCCATGACCCCAGCCGCGGCGAGCACGACGTAGCTCCACGCCGACGGGCGCACGGTCGTGGGGTGCGTCAGCCGCACGATGCCCTCGACGATCGAAGCGCCGCCGCCGACGCCGAACACGACCATCGCGACGACCAGGCTCCAGAAGTAGAGCTCTTTGCCGAAGCCGTACGGATGCGTTTCGTCCGGTGATCTCGCGCTCCGGCGGAGGCCGACCCAGAGCAAGAGCTCGTCGATCGTGTCGACGATCGAATGAATGCCCTCGGCGAGCATGGCCGCGCTGCCGGTCGCGGCGGCGACGGCGATCTTCACGGCGGCGACGACTGCGTTGGTCAGCGCCGCGATCACGACCACGCGTGTCGAGGTCACCCGTCGAAGCGAAACACGAGGCGTGCCAGGCCGAGCTCAGACGTACATCGACTCGATCTCTTTGGCGTACTTCTTCACGATGATCTTCCGTTTGAGCTTGAGCGTCGGCGTGAGCTCGCCACCGTCGACGGTGAGCTCGCTCGGCAAAATCGTGAAGCGCTTGATCGTCTGGACGCGCGCGAGGCGCTCGTTGACGCGTTCGATTTGTTTTTCGACGTGCGCGCGGAAGGTCTCGCACTCCGCGGCGGCGCGGACGTCGCGCGCGTCGCTCCCCGCTTCTCGCGCCTCGAGCTCGACGCGCTCGGGGTCGAGCGTGATGAGCGCCGCGAGATATTTCTGTCGATCGCCGACGACCACCGCTTGCGCGACCACCGGAATCGATTTGAGCAAACCTTCGACGAGCTGCGGCGCGACGTTCTCGCCGCCGGCCGTGATGAGGAGCTCTTTCTTGCGATCGGTGACGCGCGCGTAGCCTTCTTCGTCGATCTCGCCGACGTCGCCGGTGTGCAGCCAGCCCTCTTCGTCGATCGCTTCGCGCGTCGCGGCTTCGTCTTTCGCGTAACCGAGAAAGACGTGCCGGCCGCGGACGAGGATCTCGCCGTCGTCCGCGATTTTGATTTCGCCGCCGGTCAACACTTTGCCGACCCAGCCGGTGCGGTACGCGTCCGGAAGCGACTGCGTCGCCGGGCCAGTGCACTCGCTCATGCCGTAGACTTCGTAGAGCGGCAGACCGAAGCCGAGGAAGAACTCGAGCGTGTCTTTCGAGATCGGCGCGGCGCCGGTCAGCGCGAAGCGGCAGCGGTCCAGGCCGAGACGCGCGCGGAGCTTCGAGAAGACGAGCGCGTTGGCGAGGCCGAAGAAAGCCGGCCGGCCCTCGCCGCGCTGATGCGCGTACCCGGCGCGGAGGCCGACGCCGCGCGCCCAGCGCGCGATGCGCTTTCGCATCGGCGGCGCCTTCGCGAGGCCCGCTTCCATCTTCGCCTGCATTTTTTCCCAGACGCGCGGCACGCCGAGAAAATACGCAGGGCGCGCTTCGACGAGCGCCTCGGGCATCTTCTCGAGGCTCTCGGCGAAATGAATCATGCTGCCGACGCACATCGGAACGTGGACGGTGAGCATCTGCTCGGCGATGTGGCTGAGCGGCAGATAGCTCACGCCGCAGTCGGTCGGTTGGAAGCCGAGCGTCAGGCTCGCCTTCGCGGTCCACGTGAGGTTGTCGTGCGAGAGGAGCACGCCCTTCGGGTTGCCGGTCGTGCCCGACGTGTAGATGAGCGTGCACGGGTCGGCGGCCTTCTGCGCCGCGATGCGCGCCTCGAGCGCGCGATCGTCCACGTCTTTCCCGGCCGCGACGAACTCATTGTATTCTACAACCAAATCGGCCGCGACCTTCTTCCCCGCCCACTGCACGATCTGCTCGAGCTTCGGCATGCGTGCTTTTTCGGCGACGAGCTTCTCGGCCTGCTCGGCCGAGTCCACGAACGCGACGCGCGCGTCGCAGTGGTCGACGATGTACGCCGCCTGCTCTCCGCTGCTCGTCGTGTAGATCCCCGCGGGGATCGCGCCCGCGAAGATCGCGCCGAGATCCGCGTAGAGCCACTCGGGCGAGTTGAACCCGACGATCGCGACGCCCTCGCGCGGCTGCACGCCGGCTTTGATGAGCGCCTTCGCGACTGCGCGAACGTTTTCGCCGTACTCTTTCCACGTCGTCTCTTCGATTTTGCCGCCGCTCTTGCGACGCAGCGCGACCGTGTCGCCGGCCCGACCGACGACGTCCTCGAACGCCTGCATCACCGTGAGCTCACTCATTGAGGCGGTTGTATGTCAGAGTAGCGGCGATGGCTAGAAGGCCGGTCGCGCGTTTCGTGCTCGTTTTCGGCCTGCTCGTCGCGGCAGCGTGCGCCGCGCTCGTGGTGCTCGTGCCGCGCTGGGTGAAGTCGAAGATCATCGCAGCGGCCGCGGCGCACGGCGTCGCGCTCTCGATCGACGACCTCGCGATCAGACCGGGCCGGGCGCGCCTCACGGGCGTCCGCGCGACGCCGCTCATTCGCGCCGACGCGAAAGGCGCGCCGAACGCGACCGCGACCGCGCAAACCGTCGACGTCGACCTCGACGGTCTCACGCCGACCGCGATGACCGTCACCGGCATGCACGTCGTGCTCGACGGATCGATCGACGCCCTGCGCGACGCGCTGACCCCGCGCGATCTCGGGGCCGCGAACGCTTCGCCCCTCCAGCGTGTGACCGTGAAAGACGCGTCGCTCGTCTGGACGCACTCGGTCCCCGTGGAGCGCATCGCGATCGACGCAGAGCACGTGCAGGGCGACGTCGCGCGCGCCGGCGGACGCCCGCTCGGGCAAGACTGGCACTTTGAGACCTCCGAGCTTCGCGCGTTCGGAAAGAAAGCGCTCCCCGCGTGGACGGCGTCGGCCGACTCGGACGACAAAGGCATGCGCGCGACGCTCGGATTGCCCAAAGCCGCGCGCATCGCGATGTCGTCGGAAAAGAGCGGCGCCCGAACGCTCGACGTCGACACGCCCGACGCGACCATCGTCGATCTCGGCGTCCCGCCCGAGATGCTCGGACTCTACGGCGACGAGACGAGCCGCTTCGAGCTTCACTTGCATCATCGTCAATCGAGCGCCGACCAGGCCGACGGCACGCTCGTGGCCGCCGCCAAGAACGTGTTCCTCGGCGCGTCGACCGCGCGCACTTCGTTCGCGATCGACGCGCGCTACGACGGCGACCCGAAGACCGCGCTCCGCATCACGGCGGGCACCTTGCGCGCCGGACCGTTCACCGGCGCCATCACCGGCGGCTTCGCGGTCGATCCGCAGGCCGGTCTCAAAGCGAGCTTGCGGTACGCGTCGGGCGTCATGTCGTGCCTCGACGCCGTCAAGGCGCAAGCCGCGAGCTACGGCGATCTCGGCAAAGGCGTCGCCGCGCTCGCCGGCATGCTCGGCTTCGATCGCGCCGTCGAGGGCCGCATCTCGCTCAAAGGCGAAATCGAGGTCGACACGCGCACCAACCAGAACCGATTCGCCTTCCACACCGAGGGCGACTGCAAGCTCAGTTATCTGCCCTCGCTCTAGTTGTGATATTCACGCGCGCATGCGTGGTCATCTCACTCCTGGCAAACGTCCCATGCGGTCCGAGTCGCAAGCGCGCTTCGCGTCGCTCTCGCGCGGCCGCCGAACCAAGCTCGCCAAGGCCGCGGGCACGACGCTCGTGAAGGCCGATCAGTGGGCCCGCGGCGGCGCCGCCGACGCGGCAATCGTCTCGGCGATCGAGTCGCAGCTCGGCAAGCTGAAAAAACCGTCGTGACGCGCGCGGGGGTTTGCGCGGCAGCGATCGCCTTCGCGCTGGCGATCGCGCCTCGTGTCGCGTCGGCCACCGACTCGACCGCGGGACCGCTCTACGTGCAAGGCGGCCTCGGCGTGAGCTTCTGGGATTTTCCGCGCCTTCAGTTCGGGCCGTTCACCACCGCGTATTCGTGGACGGGCTTCGATCCGCAAGTCGAGGTGGGCTACCACTTCTCCGGCAGGCACGACGGCTTCGTCTTGGCGCTTCGTCAGGCGTTCATCATCACCGCGCTGAACTTCGGCACCGGGAACGCCGCAGGGCTCACCTCGCTCCGCGGCGGATACGATCTCGCGTTCAAAGCCGGTTCGATGGAGATCAACGTCGACCCGTTCGCCACGTTCGGCGTCGGCTACATCTTCGACGGCGCGCACGCGGGCATCGAGGCGACCGGCGGTCTCGACATCAAGCTCTTCTTCACGAAGGGCGTCTATGCGTTCGCGCGTCCGGGCGAGCTCGGGTTTCAATGCTTCCACGACGTCGGCGATTGCGCGTTCTCGTACGCCGCGTCGCTCGGCGCGGGCTTCGCGTTCGGCGGCTCCTGATTGCGCACGGCGCTCGAGGTCGTCTTCGCCGTCGCGCTCGTGGTGATTTCGGCGCCGTTCGCGTTCTCGATGTGGACGCGTCGCGGCGAAAAGCGCCCTGACCGGCCCGGCGAGCGCACGGTCGCGATCTTCCGCGGCTGCGAAAAGTACGCGAGCGACGAGGCCGCGCTCGCGCGTGCCGTCGCCGAGGCGCTCCGCAAACGCGGCGCCACGGTCGACGCGCCCGAGGCCGACGAAGGCGGTTGGCGCATGAGCGCGACGCTCGGCGACGATCGCGCTCACGTCGTCGTCGCGCGCACCGAGGAAGAAGACGCGGTCACGTGGATCCTCCGCGTCGTCGACCCGAGCGGCGGCCCGGGCCCGTCGGCGTTGATCCCGCTCGTCGATCTCGCGCTGCGCGATCTCGACGTCGAGCACGTCGAGTGGCAGCGTCGCTGATCGTCAGCCGTTCTTCTTCGCGAAGCCCTCGATGAGCTCGGCGAGCGCGCGCGCCCACTCGACCGGCACCGCGTTGTAGAGCGACACGCGCATCCCGCCGACCGAGCGATGGCCCTTGAGGCCGACCATTTTTTGCTTCTTCGCTTCCGCGAGAAACTGCTCCTCGAGCGCCTCGGTGGGCAAGCGGAAGACGACGTTCATCACGCTGCGGCTGCCCTTGTCGACGGGCAGTCGATAAAACCCCTCGTGCGCGTCGAGCGCGTCGTAGACGAGCTTGGCCTTTTCGCGATTGCGTTTCTCGACCGCGTCGAGCCCGCCTTCGCTCTTGATCCAGCGCATCACGTTGCGAATCAGATAAATCGCGAACGTCGGGGGCGTGTTGTAGAGCGAGTCGTTCTCCGCGACCGTGCGGAGCTGGAAGATTTTCGGAATGTCCTTTCGCCCCTGCGCGACGAAATCTTTTTGCGCCAGCAAGACGACGATGCCGCTCGGCCCGACGTTCTTCTGCGCGCCCGCGTAGACGAGCGCGAACTTCGAGACGTCGGTCTTCTTCCACATGAAGTCGCTCGACGCGTCGCACACGAGCGGCAGCGTGGTCTTCGGAATGCGATGGAACTCCACGCCGTGGATGGTCTCGTTACTTGTATAATGCAAATACGCCGAGCCGGGATTCGGCTTGATTTCGTCGTCGGTCGGGGCGCGCATGTCGGCTTGCGCGGCGACGTGCGTCTCGCCGCCGAGCATCTTGCCGACGACTTTCGCCTCCGCGAGCGCTTTCTCTCCCCACGCGCCGTTGACGACGTAGTCGGCGCTCTTGCCCGCGGGCAAAAAGTTCATCGGCACCTGCGCGAAGAGCTGCGACGCGCCGCCTTGCACGAAGAGAATGTCGTGCGTCGCCGGAACGCCGAGCATGTCGCGGAGGAGCGACTTGGCCTCTTGATGAACCGCGTCGTAGTCCTTGCCGCGGTGCGAGTGCTCGAGGATCGACATGCCCGTGCCGCCGAAGTCGACGAGCTCGTCGCGCGCGAGCTCGAGCGCGGAGAGAGGAAGCGTCGCCGGACCTGCGTTGAAGTTGAGGACGCGCATGCGCCGAAAATTACCACACCTCAGATGAGGGAGCGGAGGCGGCGCCAGACGACCTCGGGCGGCGCCTTCGGGCCCCGCAAAATGTAAATCGGGAGCGCGTCCTCCGAGGGGAGCCCGTGCGGGTTGGGCGGCGTCTCGCCGGCGCGCTCGACGCGTTCGTAGAGCGGCCTCAGATCCTCGACCGCGCCGCCCACGACGATGAGCACCGAGCCGTCGCCGTGCAGGCCCCAGAGAAAATAATTGTTGTGGCCGCACGACGCCGGCGGAAGCGCGACGCCGAAAAAATCGATCGCCGCGGCCTCGCCGTAGTTGGACGCGACGATCGCGGCGTGCGCGCGCTCGCCGTCCGGGAGGCGCGCGTAGACGTCGCCGACGGCGCGCGCGATCCCCGGCCAGCCGAATTGATCGGCGAGGTGCTGGGGCAAGATGCGATATCGCATGCGCTCGAGACGCGGCGGCTCGACGCCGAGCGCCGCGAGCCATCGCTCGGTCGTTTCGACCGACAGGAGCGGCAGCGTCGCCGGGACCGCGACGGCTCCGAGCGCGACGATCAGCGCCGGCACGCCGAACCGCGCGCGCGGCCATCGCGCGAGCCACGCGTCGAGCGCGGCGCCGCCGACCGCGAAGAGGAGCGGGTCGATTGGCGCGAGATAGTACGACTTTGCTTTCAGCGCGGAAAACAAGGCCTCGGCGAGAAAGCACATCACGACGACGACGCGCGTCGCTCGGCGAGCGGACGACGCGGCGACCGCGGCGACGAGGACCGGCAACGACGCGGGGCCCGCTTCGAGCAGCTGACCGCTCCACAAAGACGAGAGCGCGAACGGCGTGTTCTTGCGCGCCTGTCCGTTGCGCAAGAGCTCGAGCATCGGAAAGTGCGCGCGCACCTGCCAGATCGCGTGCGGCAAAATCGCGAGCGCGGCGACGGCGCCTGCGGCGAGCGCCCAGCGCGAACGAAGCGCGCGGCGGCCGAGCGGCGTGACGGCGAGCGCCGCGAGCAGGCAAGCGGCGTAGAAAAGCATCGAGTGCTTGTTCAACGTGCCGGCGCCGACGAGCCCGCCGGCGACGAGCCACGCGCGCGGGTCGCCGCCGTCGGCGACCGCGACCGTCACGTCGACGAGCGCGATCACGAAGAGCGGCTCGAACGCGTTCATCGTCAAGGACCGCCGTTCGCGAGGAGCACCGGCGCACAAGCCGCACAAACCGCAGCGACGAACGCGCCGAACGATCCTGCGCCGAGCCGACGCGCGAGATCGGCCGCGACGACGACGACCGCCGCGTGCGCGAGGTTCGCCGGCAACCCAAAGAACGCGAGCGACCCGAACGACGCGAGCTCCGAAGCGCGCGCGACGAGCGCGACGAGCGGCGGCTGATCGACGTATCCCCACGCGAGATGCCGACCGCACGCGACGAAATAGAGCTCGTCGCGAAAATATCCGTACCCTCCTCGGCACGCGAGGTGCAGCGCGAGCGTGAGCGCGGCGACGAGCCAAACCGACGGCGGAATGCGTTTCGACATGCGCGTGCGCGAGCGCACAGCATAGGATGGCCGGCGCGTGAGACGTCTCCTTTTGCTGCTCGTCCTCGTCCTCACGGCGTGCGCGCGCGCGCCGAGCGCTCACGAGTGCGACGCGATGCTCGATCGTTATCTCGACCTCACCGAGGACGACGACCCGGCGCTCGCCGGCATGAGCGACGCGCCGCGTGCGGGCGTCCGCCAAGAGCGCATCACCGAGCGGCGCGCGTCGCTCGCCTACTTGGACGCGGAAAAACGCTGCTCGCGGTCGACCACGCGCGCCGAGCTTTCCTGCGCGACGCAGGCGCCCTCGGCGAACGATTGGGAAGCCTGCTTCGACACGCCGTGGGCATGGTAGGCTCGCCGCCATGCGGACCGTGGGAAGGATGGCCTTCGCGCTGGCGCTCGGCGCCCTCGCATGCGGCGGGCAGTCGCATCAAACCAAAGTCGAAGAAGTGCCGATCGACCAAGGCGGCGGCCCCGGCGACACGCCGACCGACTCGACGTCGAACGCGCAGACGGTGATCCCGTCGTCCGACGCGAGCGCGCCGCCGGGCGTCGGCCCGCAGTCGCTGGACGTGCAGGCCCAGGCGCAAGACGCGGGCGCGGCGACGTCTACGACGTTCAGCGGGCACGCCGGCGGGCTCACCGAAAAGCAGTGCAACGATCTCGTGCTCCACTTCGCCAAGCTCATGACGAAGGAGCACAAGAACCCGACGCCCACGGCCGCCGATCTTCCGAAAGACCCGATTTACGGGCAGATGATGAACGACTGCGGCCAGTCGACGACCAAGAAGCAGCAAAAGTGCGGCATGACCTCGCACACCACGGCCGGCTGGAAGAAGTGTATGGAGTGACGTTTCGCGCGATTTTTTTCGGCACGCCCGCGCTCTCCGTTCCGTCGCTCGAAGCGCTCGCCGAGATCGCGACCGTCGTCGGCGTCGTCTGTCAGCCGGACAAACCCGTCGGCCGCGGGATGAAGCTCGCGGCGCCGCCGGTGAAAGAACGCGCGCTCGCGATGGGCTTGCCGGTCGTGCAGCCGAGCAAGCTCCGCACCGGCGAGTTCGCGGCGTGGGTGCGCGAGCAAAACGCCGACGTCGCGCTCGTCATCGCGTACGGAAGAATTCTTCCGCAAGACGTGCTCGATGGTCCGCGCCTCGGCTGCGTGAACGTCCACGCGTCGATCCTTCCGAAGCTCCGCGGCGCCGCGCCGATCGCGTGGGCGATCCTTCGCGGCGAGACCGAGACCGGCGTCACGCTGATGAAGATGGCCGCCGGGATGGACACCGGCGACACGCTCGAGTTTCGCAAAACGCCGATCGGCCCCGACGAAACGGCCGGCGAGCTCGGCGTTCGTCTCGGCGAGCTCGGCGCCGCCGCCGTGCGCGAGGGCCTCCCGCGTTACGTGCGCGGCGAGCTCACCGCGACGCCGCAAGATCACGCGCAAGCGACGATGGCGCCGCTCCTCGAAAAAGAAATGGGCCTCATCGACTGGCGCAAAACCGCGCGCGAGGTGCACGACCACGTCCGCGGCATGAGCCCCTGGCCCACGGCTTTTACGCACGCGCACGCCAAACGTGTCATCGTTCATCGAACGAAGCGCGTCGACGGAAGCGTCGGAAAGCCCGCAAAACCCGGCGAAATCGTGATGGCCGACAAGACGCGCGTCGTGGTCGCGTGCGGGAGCGGGCTCGTCGCGCTCGAACGCGTGCAGCTCGAAGGGCGCAAACCGATCACCGGGGCCGAATGGTTTCTCGGGCGCGGCGTCCACGAAGGCGACGTGCTCGGCGCGACCCAGGAATAACGCTCGCTCGCGTGTCATTCCATACGTCATGGGACGTTCCAAAATCGGCCGCGGGGTGCTCGCGTTCGGTGCGGTGGGGTTGCTCTGGGCCGCCGAGCTCGCGTCGCTCCTCCGCGTGAGCTGCTTCGATCACGACGACGCGCTCTCGCTCTTCGCGCTGCCAATCTTGATGCCGTGCGCGATGGCGTTCGTCGGCGGCGTCGTCGCGCACCTCGCGATGCGACCGAGTCGCGTCGAGCGCGCGGTCGCGATCGCCGTGCTCGTTCCCACGACGGGCCTCTTCGTCGGAATGATCGCGGGGCTCGTCTGGTGGCCCGAGGAAATCGGCGAGGCGACGGCCGACGGGCTCGCGTTCGGCGCGGCGGCGCTCGTGCTCGTCGTGCCGCTCGCGATGGCGCTCGGTCGCGGCGCGCGCGCGAAATCGCTCGTCGACGACGCCGATCGGCTCGCGCTCTGGGCACGCGCAGGCGCGGTCGCCGCGGTCGCATCGGTGCTCACGCTGCCGCAGTGGAAATCGTATCCGTCGTGCGAGAGCGAGCCCGCGCAAGCCGTGATCGCGACCGTCGTCGCCGCGCTCGTCGCCGGCACCGCCGCGGTCACGCTCATCGCGCACGTGCTCACCTCGCGCAGACTGCTCGCCACGCCGCCTGCGTACTTGGACATCGGCGTCGGCGAAGGCCACGTCGAGATCGGCGCGCCGCGCGAAACGGCGTACCGTCACCCCGCGGCGACGGCGAGCGTCGTCCACGGTGACGCCGCGGCGGGCAGCGCCGCGCTCCGCGCGCACGCGATTGGCGCGATGCTCTGCGCGATCGTCGCCGTCGCCTGCGCGATGATCGGCATCGCCCTCCGCGTCAACGCGTCGTGAAATCTCAGTTGCAGCTGTCGTCGCGCCCAGCGTTCACGCGGCACCCGTTCGCGCACGCTTTGACGAACGTCTGCCCGTGCCCGGACGCGCTGCACTTGTAGAGATCGCTCTTGCTGCCGTCGACCTTGTCGCCGCCGCAGTAGTAACCGCCCGGCACACAGTCCACGGCGCCCGGCTCCGGCCCGAGCTTCTTCAAGTGATACCAGCCGAGCGCGGGCCACGAGACCGTGTGCGGGTGCGGCGCCTTTTCTTCGTGCGCGACGTAGTTCGAGTCCATCACGTAGATGTTCTTGCCCTCGACGTGATCGACCGACGCGACGTGACCCCACGGGTCGCCGCCGATCGGCGGGTACACGATCATGTCGTAGGTCGTCGGCACGTGGCTTCCGTCGTTTGCGATTCGCTCCCAGACGTTCGGGTCCGGACGATTGTTCGGGTCCTCCCAGATTTTGCACGCGCCGTAAGCCGCGCAGCTTCCCCACGCGCCCGGCCCCGCGAGCGGCACGTGGACGCCGAACTTCGCCGGATAAAATCCCTGCACCGCGACGAGGCACTGCCCGTTCGGAAAAAGCTTCCAATCGCCGTCGGTGCGCGACGACGTGAGCTCGTCCTCGCCGGACGAATACGACGTGTCGTTTCCATCGCCGGCGGAGCACGCGACGACGAGACCACCGGCGGCGAGGACGCCGAGCACGAGGGATCCGACCTTCTTCATGCTCTCGAACTTTGCAGACGACGTGCCGTCGCAGCGCGCGCTCGCGATCGCGCTCCATCGCGGGCGATTCGCGAGCTTTCGCGCGTTTGCCCGCGACGCGCGACGTGGACCGAGTCGCGTGCATGGGGGATCACACGCCAAACGGATCGCGATCGATCCTCGCCCCGCGCAGGCTTTCGATGCGTTGCGATCGCGGTACGCCCGTTGCAAACGGCGCCGTCATGCGAACACGCACCTTCGTCCTTCTTCCGCTCGCGATCGCGAGCATGTCGCTCTTCGCCGGCCCCACCGGCTGTAGCAGCAGCGCACCCATGACCGCCGACGCCGATCAAGGCGACGACGTCGACGCGCTCACGCCGAATCAAGACACCGCGCTCGCAGCCGGCGAGAGCGAAGCCGACGACGAGACCGCGGCCGCGTACGCAGGCGCCGAAGAAGTCGACACGTCGACGGTCAGCGACGATCTCGATCCGACCGCCGACGACGACATCACCGAAGCCGCCGATCAAGTCGACGGTCTACCCGGCGCGCGTCACGACGTCGCGTTCCCCGACGACGCGATCCCCGTCGAATCGGCGATGGCCGCAGTCACCAGCAAGATCAAATACGTGCTCGTCATCGTCAAAGAGAACCACACCTTCGACAACTACTTCACCGGCTTCTCCGGCGCGTCGTGGTCGAAGAAGGCGAAGATCAGCTCGATCGAAACCGAGTGCCGGCCGATCGCGCCCGAGGGAACCATCGGCACGCCGTGCCACACGAACTGCTGCGGCCGCCACGCGTACTCGGGCGGCTCGATGGACGGCTTCGAGTCGGCGGGCACGTCGTGCGGGGCCTCGGACCAAGGCCTCTACCCGTACATTCGTTATCGCGAAGATCAGATCCCGAATTATTGGAGGCTCGCGAAGGACTTCGTCCTCGCCGATCATTATTTCTCGACGACGCTCGGCCCGAGCGCGCCCGGTCACGAGGTCTTCTGGTTCAGCCAGTCGACGTCGATCGGCGATCCGAAGTGCACCGGCGGCAATTGCTCCGGAAGCGGCTGCGACTCGAAGGGCATCACGATCGAAGCGATGAACCCGCTCACGTGCTCGACCCAGCGCGTGAAGCCGTGCTTCGATCTTCCCGTGTTGCCTCAGCGTCTACCATCGGGCTTCACGTGGATGGACTACGGCAACCCGATCGCCGCGCAGAGCAAGTGGGTCCACAGCCAACCCAACTGGCAAAAACATTTCCGCGGGAGCACGTCGCTCGCGCAAGACATCCACGACGGCAAGCAAGCGAACCTCACCATCGCGCACGTCTCGGGCGGCCCGAGCTCGGAGCACCCGCCGGAGGATCCGTGCCACGGCGAGAACTACACGGTGAAGGTCATCAAGGAAGCGATGGCGTCGCCCCATTGGAACGAGATGGCCATCTTCGTCACGTGGGACGACTGGGGCGGCTTCTACGATCACGTGAAGCCGTCGGTTCACGTCTGCAAAAACGGCCAGGAGTTCGAGAACGGGTTCCGCCTGCCGCTCATCATCGTGTCGCCGTACGCGAAGAAGGGCGTCGTGCTGCACGACGACGTCGAGCAAGCGAGCATCCCGAAGTTCATCGAGAACCAGTGGAACATGGGCTACATGCACGACCGCAACAAGCACGCGCGCGACGAGGTCGCGGGCGGCTTGCACAACGCGTTCGACTTCAACCAGGCGCCGCGCGCGCCCATCACGCTGACCGAGCGCGCGACGTGCCCGAGCAAAAGCGGCAAGGCGCCCAAGCTCCGCTTTCCGAAGCCGGTCGACGGCCAGTGCGAATGACGGAATAGTCCTGCTGCAGCGCCGGCGGACCGCGGCTACGCTGTGATGCCGTGGATCCGCTGGCGCTCTTCTCGGACGCAACGCGCGCGTATTTTCGCGCCGCGTTCGGCACGCCGACGCGAGCTCAAGCGCTGGGCTGGCCGAAGATCGCCAAGGGCGACTCGACGCTCATCCTCGCTCCGACCGGCTCGGGCAAGACGCTCGCCGCGTTTTTGTGGGCGATTGACCGGCTGACGCGTACGGAGAAAACGCGTGTACTCTACATATCTCCGCTGAAAGCGCTCGCGGTCGACGTCGAGCGCAACCTGCGCGCGCCGCTCGCGGGCATCGACGGCGCAGCCAACATCACCGTCGGCATTCGCACCGGCGACACGCCTCCGGCCGAGCGCGCGCGCATGGCGAAGCACCCGCCGGACATTCTCATCACGACGCCCGAGTCGCTCTATCTGCTGCTCACTTCGGACGCGCGGAAAATCTTGGCCGACGTGGAGACCGTGATCGTCGACGAGATTCACCAGCTCGTGAACAACAAGCGCGGAGCGCACCTCTTCGTTTCGCTCGAGAGGCTCGAAGCGATTCGCACGTCGAAGAAACCGCTTCAGCGCATCGGGCTCTCGGCGACGCAAAAGCCGCTCACCGAAACGGCGCGTCTCCTCGGCGGTTACGAAGACGGCGCGCCGCGGCCGGTGACCGTCGTCGACGCGGGCGAGCCGAAGAAGCTCGTGCTCACGGTGAGCGCGCCCGACATCGACATGTCGCGGATCGGCCAGGACGAAGAAGTGCACGCCGGGTCGGCGGCCGCGAGCGCCGGACGGCATTCGATTTGGCCGCACCTTCACCCGCGCATCGTCGAGCTCGTGCGTGCGCATCGCTCGACGATGGTGTTCGTCAACAGCCGCCGGCTCGCCGAGCGACTCGCGACCGCGCTCAACGATCTCGCCGGCGAGGAGATCGCGCTCGCCCACCACGGCTCGGTCGCGCGCGAGAAGCGCGCGGTCATCGAAGATCGTCTGAAACGCGGGGACCTGCCGGCGATCGTCGCGACGTCGTCGCTCGAGCTCGGCATCGACATGGGCGCGGTCGATCTCGTCATTCAAGTCGAGGCGCCGCCGTCGGTCGCCTCCGGTTTGCAGCGCGTAGGCCGCGCGAGCCACCAAGTCGGCGGCGTGCCGCGCGGCGTAATCATGCCGAAGCACCGCGCCGATCTGCTCGCGTGCGCCGCCGCCGCCGCCGGCATGGAGGAAGGCGCGATCGAAGAGACGTTCGTCCTCAAAAATCCGCTCGACGTCATCGCTCAACAGATCGTCGCGATCGTCTCCGTCGAGAGCGACGCGATCCCGGTCGAAACGATTTACGATCTCGTGCGGCGCGCTGCGCCGTTTTCTGATTTGCCGCGGAGCGCGTTCGAAGGCGTGCTCGACATGCTCGCCGGCCGATATCCGTCGGACGAGTTCTCCGAGCTTCGGCCGCGCGTCGTCTGGGACCGGCTGAAAAATACGCTCCGCGCGCGCTCGAGCAGCAAACGGCTCGCGATCGTCAACGGCGGAACCATTCCCGACAAAGGGCTCTACGGAGTTTTTCTGGCGACGGGCGGAGAAAAAACCGGAAAGCGCGTCGGCGAGCTCGACGAAGAAATGGTCTTCGAGCTCCGCGAGGGCGAAGTGTTTCTGCTCGGCGCATCGAGCTGGCGCGCCGACACGATCACGAACGATCGCGTGCTGGTGACGCCCGCGGCGGGCGAGCCCGGAAAAATGCCGTTCTGGCACGGTGACCGCGCGGGGCGGACGCCGGCCTTCGGCGCGCGCATCGGCGCGCTCACGCGACGCATCGCGAAAGCCAAGCCGGCCGAGGCCGGACGCTTCCTCGAAAAAGAACATCGCCTCGACAAGAGCGCGGCGATGAACCTCGTCGCTTACGTCGGAGATCAAGTGCGCGCGGGCGCGGTGCCGACCGACGATGCGATCGTGGTCGAGCGATTCGTCGACGACATCGGCGATCTTCGCGTTTGCATCCTCTCGCCGTTCGGCTCGCGCGTGCACGCGCCGTGGGCGATGGCGATCCTCGCGAAGCTGCGCGCGTCGATGCCCGGCGAGCCGGACGCGGTCTGGTCCGACGACGGAATCGCCTTCCGCATCACCGCTGGCGACGCCGATCCGCCGCTCGATCTTTTTTTCCCGTCGTCGTCCGAGGTGGAGTCGCTCGTCACGGCATCGCTCTCGCAGTCGTCGCTCTTCGCCGCGCGTTTTCGGGAGGCTTCGGCGCGCGCGCTTCTCCTTCCGCGGCGCTCGCCGGGAAAACGCTCGCCGCTCTGGGCGCAGCGAAAACGCGCATCCGATTTGCTCGCCGTCGCGTCGCGCTATCCGTCGTTTCCGATGGTGCTCGAGGCGTACCGCGAGTGTCTGCGCGACGTCTTCGATCTTCCGGCGCTGCGCGATTTGCTCGCGCGGGTCGAGACGCGCCGCGTGCGAACGACGGTGCTCGAATCGACGTCGCCCTCGCCTTTCGCGGCGTCGCTCCTCTTTTCGTTCGTCGCGAATTTCATTTACGACGGCGACGCGCCTCTCGCCGAACGCCGCGCGCACGCGCTCACGATCGATCACGCGCAGCTTCGCGAGATCCTCGGCGAGGCGGAGCTCCGTCAGCTCTTCGACGACGAGCTCCTCGCCGATCACGAGCGGAAGCTCCAGCGGCTCGACGCGCCAGCGACCAGCGCCGACGCGCTGGCGGATCTCTTGCGCGTGCTCGGCGATCTCGACGAGAGCGAAATCGCCGAACGAACGCGCGGCGACCATCGCGAATGGATCGCCGAGCTCGAGCGCGAGCGTCGCGCGGTGCGCATTCGCCTCGGCGGGCGCGCGCGCTTCATTGCGGTCGAAGACGCCGCGCGCTACCGCGACGCGCTCGGCGTCGCGCTCCCCGTCGGCCTGCCCGAGGTGCTTCTCGGCGCCGAGCCGGACGCGCTCGTCTCGCTCGTCGCACGTTACGCGCGAACCCATGGGCCGTTCGTCGCATCCGAAATTTCGAAGCGCCTCAGCGTCCCCGAGCCGCGCATCGCGAGCGCGCTCGAGACGCTCATCCGCCGCGGAAAAATCGTGGTCGGCGCATTTCGCTCGGAGGGGACCGGGCTCGAGCATTGCGACAAAGACGTGCTCGGCTCGCTGCGACGCAAAGCGCTCGCTGCCCTGCGCAAAGAAGTCGAGCCCGTCGATGCGCCGACGTACCAACGCTTTTTGCTCGCGTGGCAAAGCGTTCATCAAGAAGGTCGCGGCGGCGCCGAGGCGCTCCTCGCCGCGGTCACCCAGCTCGAAGGCTGCCCGCTCCTCGCGTCGGCGCTCGAAACCGAAATTCTTCCGTCGCGCGTTCCGGGTTATCGGCCCGGCGATCTCGACGAGCTCGTCGCCGCGGGTCACGTCGTTTGGGCGGGCGTCGAGAGCGTCGGCCCGCGCGACGGCCGCATCGCGCTCTATCTCGCCGAGCACGAAGCCGTCCTCGCCGCGCCATTCGCACGGGTCGAATCGGAGGTGGCCGAAAAAATCCGCGCGACGCTCCAGCAGCGCGGCGCGCTCTTCTTCAACGACCTCGCGCGCATCGTCGGCCTGTACGGACCCGAGGTGCACGAAGTCCTTTGGGACATGATCTGGTCCGGCGAGGTCACCAACGACACGCTCGAGCCGCTCCGCGCGTTCGTGAAAGTCGATTCGCCGCGCGGCCGCCCGCACGTCCGCGACCTTCGGGGTCTCCGAAGCCTCGCCAAATCACGCGGCGCTCCGGCGGGCGCATCGGGCCGTTTTTCGCTGCGTTCGGCGCGTTGGGAAAAAACTCCATCGCCCACCGAGCATCGCGCCGCGCTCGCACGCGCGTTCCTCGAGCGCTACGGCGTCGTCGTTCGCGAGACGGCGCACGCCGAGTCGGTCGAGTCCGGTTTCAGCGCGGTCTACGACGTCTTGAAGCACCTCGAAGAGAGCGGCCGCATCCGCCGCGGCTATTTCGTCGACGGCGCCGGCGCCGCGCAGTTCGCGACGCCCGAGGCCGCCGATCGCCTCCGCCTCGAACGAACGCGCCTCTCGGAGGCCGCGACCGAGCCCGCGCGCTGGCTCGCCGCGACCGATCCCGCGAACGCCTACGGCGCGCTGCTCGCGTGGCCGCCAACGGCCGAGGATACTAGACCGCAGCGCGCCGCCGGTGCCCACGTGGTCATTCACGCGGGCTCGCTCCTCGCGTGGCTCTCGCGCGGCGAGTCGGCGATGCTGACCTTCTTGCCCGACGCCGAGCCTGAGCGCTCGCGTGCCGCCGATGAGCTCGCCCGCTGCCTCGCGGCGCAAGTCCAAGGGCGGCGCGCGCTCCTCATCGAAACCATCGATCGCAAACCGGCCCGCGAAAGCTCGATCGGCCCAGCGCTCGAGGCAGCCGGCTTCGTCCTCGGCGCACGCGGCTGGATGAAACGCGCGCCGCGCCGATTTTCGGAAGACGACTACGAGAGCCTGCCGTCATGACCGCCGAAGAATTCATCGCCGAAATCCACGCCGAGTTCCCGCGTTTTTCCATTCGGAAAAAACGCACGAGCAACCTCCAGCGCGCGATCGGCGTCGCCCTCCGCGTCGCGACGTTCGGCGGCATGCGCACGTACACGACGCACTATCACACCGTCCTCTTCGGCACGCTCTGGGTGCCCGACGCATGGGACGCGATGAGCGACGTCGACAAAGTCATCTTGCTCCGCCACGAGCGCGTTCACCTCCGGCAGCGCCGCGCGATGGGGGACACGGTGATGGGCTTCGTCTACCTCGTCCCGATTTTTCCGATTTTTCTCGCGTGGGGCCGCGCGCGCATCGAGTGGGAAGCCTACGAAGAGACGATCACCGCGACGGCCGAGCTCGTCGGTCTCGACCAAGCGCGCGCCCTCAAGCCCGGCATCGTGAAGCGCTTCATCGGCCCCGACTACGGCTGGATGTGGCCCTTTCCGAAGACGATCGAGCGATGGTTCGACGAGCATATGGCTCGCGTTTCCAGCATGTGTTAGGACCTGGCCCCTATGTCGGTGTCTCTCTCACTTCAAGGGAAAACCGCCATCGTCACGGGGGCGAGCCGCGGGATTGGCCTTTCGATCGCGAAGCTCTTCGTCGAGTCGGGCGCGAACGTCGTCGTCGCCTCGCGCAAAGAAGAGGGCGTGCGCGCCGCCGCCGACGAGCTGAACCAAATACGTGCAAACTGCACGCATCCGGTCGCGGCCCACACCGGCAAAGAAGAAGACTGCAAAGCGCTGGTCGAAGCCGCGATCAAAAAATTCGGCAAGGTCGACGTCCTCGTCAACAACGCCGGCACCAATCCCTATTTCGGTCCGATGCTCGAGACGCCGATGCCGGCTTGGGACAAGACGTTCGAGGTGAACCTCAAGGGCTACTTCTGGATGGCGCGCGAGGTCGCGCGTCACCTCATCGCGCGCGAGGAAAAACGCGGCGCGATCGTCAACGTCGCGAGCATCGTCGGCATGATGGCCGCGCCGCTCCAAGGTTGCTACGGGCTCACCAAGGCCGCGGTCATCTCGATGACCAAGACGCTCGCCTACGAGCTCGGGCCGTCGGGCATCCGCGTGAACGCGATCTCGCCGGGGCTCGTCGACACGAAGCTCGCGGCCGCGATCGTCGGCAACGACACGCTCGTCGATGAAATGAACGGCCGCACCGCGCTCAAACGCGTCGCGCGGCCCGACGAGATCGCAGGCGCCGCGCTTTACCTCGCGAGCGACGCTTCGAGCTTCACCACCGGCGAGGTGCTGGTCGTCGACGGCGGGCTCCAGATCACGTGAGCTTGCAGCAAGGGCAGGTCATCGCCGGGAAATACCGGCTCATCGGGCTGCTCGGGACGGGCGGCATGGCGTCGGTGTGGTCGGCGACCAACACGTTCACCGAGCGTCAGTTCGCGATCAAGTTCCTCTTGCCGTCGTTCGCGAAGACGCCCGAGGCCGCGCAGCGCTTCTTGATGGAAGCAAAAGTCTCGGGCCGCGTGCAGCACCCGAACATCATCGAGGTGCTCGACGTCGGGCAGTCCGAGGACGGGTCGCTCTTTTTGGTCATGGAGCTCTTGCAGGGCGACTCGCTCGAGCACGCGATGCGGAAGCAACTGCCGCCGATGACCGTCTACGATTTTTGCGGGGTCATGCTCGACGTCGCGCGCGCGCTCAGCGCGGCGCATCGCGGCGGCGTCGTGCATCGCGATTTGAAGCCGTCGAACATCATGCTCCACAAGGATCGCGGCGGCGTCGCGGTGCCCAAAGTGCTCGACTTCGGCGTCAGCAAATTCTTGCTCGAGACCGACCGCGACAACTCGCTCACGATCGCCGGCACGGTGCTCGGCTCGCCGCTCTACATGAGCCCCGAGCAGGCGATGGGGCGGCTCGACATCGATCATCGCACCGACGTCTTCGCGTTCGGCGCGATCTTGTTCGAGGGGCTCTGCGGGTTTCGCTGCTTCGACGCGCCGAACTTCAACGCGCTCATCGTGACCATCGCGACGCAGCAGCCGAAGAACGTCGACCACTTCGCGGGGCACATGCCGCCGTCGCTTCGCGCGCTCGTGCGCGATTGCTTGATGACCGACAAGAACCAGCGCATCGACTCGTTCGATCGCATCATCGAGCGACTCGCGCCGATCCTCGCAGAGGTGAAAGACGTGCCGCTGCGACTGCCGGTTCCGGCAAAGCAGAAAGGCGACGTGCCGCACGATCCCGAGGGAACGGCGGCGATGCCCGCGATCGTGCGGCCGAGCGACCGGCCGCCGTCGATGGAGAGCACGCGACCGCCGGAGCAGATGGGATCGGCGGCGCCGTGGGCCGGCTCCGTGCACGGTTATCGCGCGACGTCGCGGCCGCCCGTTTTGCTCTTCGCGATCGGCGGCGCGCTCTTCGCGTCGATGCTGATCGTCGTCGGGCTCGCGTTCCTCATCGTTCGCAAGCACCGCGCGCCGCCCGAACCGGAGACGCAGGCCGCGCTCACCGCCGAGCCGGAGAAGACGGCGCCCACGCCGAGCGCGAGCGCGACCGCGTCGAGCGACGTGCCGGTGATCAGCGTCGACTCGCTGCCGATCACGCCTTCGAGCAAGAGCCACGTCGGCAAGCTCGTCGTCGAAGCGGCGCCCGACACGTGCACCGTGACGGTCGACGGCAAGACGCACGGCGAAACACCCGAGACGCTCGAGCTCGCGGCCGGCGCGCACCAAGTCCGTTGCGAGACCTCGGGCGGCATCGCGAAGATCGTGAGCGTCACGGTCGCCGAGGGCCAGACGACACGGCACCGCTTCGCGACGAGCGAGTGATGAGCCGATGAGACGGTGCCTCGCGCTCGCGGTGGCGATCGGTTGCTCCCACGCCGCGCCGACTCCGGAGCTCGCGCAACGACCCGCGCCGGTCTTCGACGCCGCGCCCGCGAGCGACGCGGTCGACGCGCTCGACTCCGGCGACGTGGCCGACGCGTTCGACGACGCGACGGACGGATCGAGCGACGCCGAGGCCGAGGCCGAGGCCGACGCGATGCCGCCGGACGATCCGATGGCGATCCACTACGACACGCAAGCCGAGCTCCTCTCCCTCGTCGACGTCATGCCGCTCTCGCCCGCGCGCTTCCGCGTCGTGCGGCCGGATCTATTTCTGAACATGAACGTCGGCCCGCGCGTCACGCGGATGAACCAAGGAAACAAATCGATCGCGCACCACCTCCGCGGTCGCCGCGCCTGCCTCGAGGGTCTCAAGGACGTTGTCTTGCAAACCGACGAGCAGCGCGCGCGCTGCGGCGCGCCGAACATGGTGCCCGTCTATCGTCACGGCGATCCCAAATCGGCGGGCTACTGCATCGACATCTTCGAGTTCCCCGACAAACCGTGCGAGCTCCCGTTCGTGTGGGCTGCGCCGACGCACGCGCAAACGATGTGCGCGATTCAAGGCAAGCGACTCTGCACGCAAGAAGAATGGAGCCTCGCGTGCCGCGCCGATCCCGCGGGAGGACCCGACACGATGTACGCGTACGGAAACGATCTCGACCTCGACGTCTGCAACACCGACAAGCCGCGCGGCCCCAACAGAAAGTGCTCCACGCGCTCGGCCGAGACCGCGTGGGCGACCTGCGGTACCGACACCGAGCCGTCGGGCGCGTTTCCGAAATGCCGATCGCGCTTCGGCGTCTACGATCAGCACGGCAACGTCGCCGAGATCATGACGCGCCGCGACCGCGACGGCTCGATCGTCTCGCAGCTCAAAGGGAGCGCCTTCTTCTACGCCGAGGTCGCGCAGAAGCCGAACGAGCGAACCCCCGGCGCGCAAGAGCGCTACCCCGACCAGTGCAATTACGATCCGCGCTGGCACGTCGAGCCGATCGATCGCGCGTGGCACGTGAGCTACCACCTCGGATTTCGCTGCTGCAAGACGATCAGCCCGCAGCCGTGAAGGCACGCATGCTGCACTTCTCGGCGGCGTGACCCGCGAAAAAAATCCGCTTCAGCCTCTTCCGTATCTCGCGCTCATGGCGACGTTCACCGGCGTGTTCGGCGGACTTCTCTGGCTCGGGCACGAGAAAAAAATTCTGCCTCGCCGCGTGGCCCCGTACGACATCGCGCTCATCGGCGTCGCGACGCACCTGCTGACGCGCATCATCACGCGCGACAAAGTCACCGAGCCGATCCGTTCGCCGTTCACCGAATACGACGGGCCTGCCGGCGCGGGCGAGGTCGACGAACACCCGCGCGGTCGCGGCTTGCGTCGCGCGATCGGCACGCTCCTCACTTGTCAGTACTGCGCGGGGCCTTGGGTCGCGTCGGCGCTGTTCGCCGCGCTCGTCGCGCGGCCGCGCGAAACCAGGCTCGTCGCGAGCATGCTCGCCGCGGCCACCGTGTCGGACTTCACGCACCAGGCGTACGCATTCGTGCGCCACGCGAGCGAGTGAGCTACTTTGACGGGATGACACGCGCGGCGTTGCTCGCGTTCGCAGCTTTGCTTCTCGGGTGCTCGAACGACACGTTCGTGAGCGGCGACGCGTCTTCCGACGCGGGCGATGGAGGCCAACAGGACGACGCCTCTCCGCTGCCGGACGCGAGCCCGCCGCTCGACGCGTCAGCCGACGGCGGCGGGTGCACGACGAAGGGAGACGCGCCGTGCGCGAGCGGGTGCGGCGCGCCGACGGCGTGCTGCGTCGCGGACACCGGCGCGTCCTGCGTCCCGATCGCGACGTGCACCGGAGGCGTCGAGCTCGATTGCGCGTCGAAGAGCGACTGCAACGGAGGAATGTGTTGCCTCTCGATCGTCTCGACGAGCGCTGGGTGCCCGCAGACGATCAAGACCGGCAACGCGCAGTGCGCGCCCAGTTGCGGCGCCAACGCGCGCCAAGTTTGCAAGGTCGGTTCGAGCGAATGCGGCAACAGCAGCCAGTGCGTGCCGTATCTTTTCGCCATCGATCCGACGTACGAAATCGGCCTCTGTCTTTGAGCACGATGGACGACGCGGAGCTCCAGCGCGCGATCAAAGCGGCGTGCTTCGACGAAGAAGCCGATTTTTCCGCGTTGCCGCCGCGCATGGCGGTTTATCGCCGGCTCGTACGAAACACGCTCGAAGGCGTCACGCACAAGCTCTTGCCGCGCACGCGCGAGCACATGGGCGAGGATTTCGATCGCGACATCGCGCGCTTCCTCGCCGAGCGGGGGCCGCGCACGCATTACCTCCGCGACGTGCCGCAGGAGCTCGTCGCGTGGGCGAGCGAGCGTTGGCTCCGCGAAGGCCGCGCGCGCTGGCTCGCCGATCTCGCGCGTCACGAGATCGCGTCGTTCACGGTTTCGGTCGTGCCGTACGTCGCCGAGCCGCGCGCCGCCGAGGTCGCGCTCGATCGACCGCTGCTCCTCACGTCGCTCATGCGCATCGAGCGCTTCGCGTGGGCCGTCCACGAGCCCGCCGCGCCGCCGCCCGACCGCGACGTCGCGCTCCTCTATCATCGCGACCGCGAGCACGCCCTTCGCACGCTCGAGCTCTCGCCGCTCGCCGCCGCGCTGCTCGAGCGCGCGCACCTTCCGCTGAAGGACGCGATCGCCGCCGCGTGCGACGCGACGGGCGTCGCGATGAACGACGAAACGCTCGCGTCGATCGCGCGTCTCTTGGCCGACCTCGGCGAGCGCGGCATCCTCCTCGGCGCGCGCGAGAGCTAAGCGACCACGGCGCGGATGCGCCCGATTTCTGCGACGAGCGCGTCGAGCGACGGAATGTTCTGATCGCGCTCGAGCACGATCGGAACGTCGCCGGTACGCGGGAGGACCCGGCGAACGAGCGCGAGGACCGGATCGCAAACGTCCGCGCCGTGCGTGTCGAGGAGGATCGTCCCCGTCGCGCCGGGCGCCCAGTCGGACTCGTCGAACGCTTCGTGCCCGGCGACGTGCATCTGCACCGTGCGCTCGAGCGGCGCGTTGCGCATCCAATCCTCGACATCGAAGCCGAAGTTCCGCGCGTTCACGTACGCGTTGTTGACGTCGAGCATGAGCCCGCAGTCGGCGCGGTCGCAGACGAGCGAGATCCACTCGGCCTCGCCCATGTCGCTCCCCAAGTCGGCGTAGAAGGTGATGTTCTCGACCGCCATCGGCACGCCGAGCGCGTCGCGCGCGCGCATCACGCGTTCGGCGACGTGCTGCGCCGAGGCCTCGGTGAAGCGCAGCGGCAAAAGATCGTGCAGCACCGCGCCGTCCGACGTCGAAAAACAAAGATGATCCGAGTGCCAAGGCGAGCGCACGTCGCGCAAGAACGCGCGAAGCTCGCGGAGGTACGTCGCGTCGAGCGGGTCGGTGCCGCCGAGCGACATCGTGAGGCCGTGCGTCACGATCGGAAATCGATCCGACAAACGCGCGAGCGCGGCGGGAAAGTACCCGCCGCGCCCGATGTAATTCTCCGGCGATATTTCGAGGAAGTCGGGCAGCTCTGCCGCGGGCTCGCGAGCCAAGAGCTCGTCGATGAATTCCCAGCGTAGACCGAGCCCGACGCCTCGCAGCTTCAAGTCACTTCTTCTTGGAGTCGGCCGAGCACGTGCCGGCGCCGCAGCTCGCTTGGCCGGTCGACGCGGCTTTGTGCGTCGTCGTGGCCGCGTGATGCGCAGGAGCCGCGGTGGTCGTCGTCGCGGGCGTCGCAGCGGCGGGCGTCGTGGTCGCGGTCGTCGCCGTCGGCGTCGCTTGCGTTCCGGTGGTCGCGGCGGCGCCGTCGCTCGGCGTCGTCGTCGTGCTGCTCGTCGGCGCGCCCGAGCCCGCAGGCGCGGCGCTCTCGGCCGGCGCGGCGCTCGCGCTCGCGGCCCCGTTGGCCGGCGTGTTGGAGCTCGGCGTGTCGCCTCCGCAAGCCGTGAGAACGGCCGTCGTCCCCAAAGCGGCGAGCGTCACGGCGAGATTCGAAAGCGAGAGATTCGGGCGCATGATGAGTGTCTCCTTTTATCCAGTCAGTGAGTCAGATTCGCGTGAAGATCGAGCGACACGTCGGCGGTCTCGGCGACCTTGGCGACGAGGTTCGTCGTCCACGACGCGAGCTTGCCGAAGTTGTCGCGCGGATGAATGTCGTGCTCCTTGAGCGTGACCTTGAGCGGCGCGGTCGACTTGATGTCGATCTTCGTCGGGTTCGAATCGGCCTTCGCGCCCGCGGGGTAATGGAAGCGCGCCTCGATCGGCACGTCCTTGTTCGCCTTGTGACCGTGCAACAGAAACTCGCCGTGCGCGGTGCCGGTGACGGTTCGAATCTCTTCGGCACCTTCGGTCTTCGGCGCGACTTTGCTGACGTTCGCCTCGCTGAGGCCGTCGAGGGAGCGAATCGCGAAGACCGCATATTGGTTCGCCGTCTTCTCGTCCGCGGTCGCGGTGTCGCCGACCTGAAGCCAGTTGAGCGCGTGATGCGTCTGCGACGCGTCCTTGTCGTCGTTGAACGTGTGCGTCTTCAGCGTCGTGAGATCGATCTTCACTTCACCGCGCGTGTTCGCGAGATTCATCACGTCGACGTCGAGCTTGCCCGCGGCGCCGTCGGTGTCGGCGACGATGTGCTCTTTGAGGCCGGGCATGTCGATCGCGGTCTTGCTCGCCGGGTCGATCGTATAGGCGACGACCTTGGCGCTCGGCGGAGGCGCCTCGGCCGCGAGCGCGCTCGCGCTCTCGGCGAGGGTCACCGAGCTCTCCTTCTTACACGCGGTGAACAGCGTCGCTGCGCCCAGAACCAGGAGGATTTTCGCCGAAGCGTGCATGTCGCTCGCCAATGTACGCGAAAACGCCCTGATCGGTTTCGCCTTACGCTAAGATGGTGGTAACGGCTTATTTCAGCCTGACTGTTTCGAAAGGACGAAGGCGATGTTGGTCAAGCGCGGGATCTCGGCGCTCGGGGTGGCGGCGACGTTCGGGCTCGGCGTGTGGCTCGCTGCGTGCGGGAGCGGCGACGACAGCAGCGTCTTCGACGGCGGACCGGACGTGGTCGTCGCCGACAGCGGCGTCGCCGACACGACGATCTTCGACGTCGTGAATCCATTCGGTGACACCGGCACGACCCCGATCACTTCACTGACCATCCAGCCGCAGGATCCGGTCGTTACGGCGACCATCACCGACGGCGTTCTCTCGACGACGCCGATCACCTTCACCGCGCTCGGCAACGGCAACGTCCCTGTGGCCGCGTCGTTCACGCTCGATCGCGGCGAGCTCGGGACGCTCTCGGCATCGACCGGAGTCTTCACGGCTTCAGGCAACGTGTCGGGCACCGGCAACGTCACCGCGACGTACAACGGCGCGAGCGGACCCGACGGCGGCCCGCTCGTCGCGACGACGACGGTCACGGTGCAAGTCTCGATGTCGCAAAACGGAAAGCCGCCGCTCCTAGACGGCGGCGCCGACGCGAGCACGCTCGGCGGCAACAACGGCGTCGGCGGCAACGACTACGGCGGCACGGTGAGCACGGCGACCAAGACGGTCCTCGACGGCAACGCGACCGCGCCGGCGAATGCGCAGGAGCTCGGCTTTCTCTACCCGTACGACAAAACCGTTTGGCCGCAGGGCATCCTCGCGCCGCTCCTTCAATGGCAATCGACGCACGCGTCGGCGACGACCGCGGTGAAGATTCACCTCGCCGAAAAAGGTTTCAGCTTCGACGGCTATTACGCGGCGCCCGGCTGGGTGAACGAGCCGATCGACCAGACCGCGTGGAGCAAAGCGCTCTACGGAAATCAGGGCGACCCGCTCGAGGTCGACGTCTACGTCACCGACGGCACGACGAGCTGGGGCCCGATCACCGAGCACTGGACCGTCGCGCACGGCGTGCTGAAGGGAACCGTTTATTACAACTCGTACAACTCCGAGCTCACCGCGACGAGCAACGGCGCGGTGCTGGCGATTCAGCCCGGCGCGATGGCGCCGACCGTCGCCGTCCCCGGCACGCAGACGGCTTGTCACGTCTGCCACGAGGTGTCGGCCAACGGCTCGACGATGTTCATCACCGACGGCGACTACAAGACGACCAAGTCCTACGACCTCACCAACGGCGGCGCCGTCCTCTCGAGCTACGCGATCAACACGACCGCGCCCGACGGGACGAAGAACGACGCGAAGTTCGTCTGGTCGGCGATTTATCCCGACGGCACCTTCGCGATGACCGAAGGTAACAATTCACGTGAAGGGCCTTGGTACCAAGGTAACGATCTCAATTCCGAGCTCTATCGGCGGAGCGACGGCTCGCGCGTCACGTATCAGAGCGGCATCACCGAGACGGGCTGGTCGAGCGCGGTGACCGACGCGCTCGAGCCGATGTTCTCGCCCGACGGCAAGCACATCACGTTCAATTTCTGGGGCGGCCCCGGCGCCAACGGCGTCACCGCCGGCAGCGGGCACTCGCTCGCGGCGATGGACTTCGACTGCGGTCAGGGCCAAGTCGACGGCGGCGCGCCGAGCGCGTGCAGCGGCTCGACGTACGCGTTCAGCAACCTCCGCCAGCTCTACAAGGACACGACGCGCTACGTCGGCTGGCCGCAGTTCACGCCGGACTCGAACGGCATCATCTTCCACGACACGATCACGGTCGCGCCGACCTGCAACGACTGCTGGACGACGACGTGGGCACCGAACGGCGGCGTCTCGACCGCCGAGCTCTGGTACACCGACCTCGGCACGACGCCGCAGCCGCTGCGGATGAACTGGCTCAACGGCCTCGACCAAACGGGGACGAGCTACCTCCCGACGAACGCGAACCACGGCAACGACGCGATCATGAATTACGAGCCGACGGTGAACCCGATCCCGTCGGGCGGATATTTCTGGGTCGTCTTCACCTCGCGTCGCATGTACGGCAACGTCGCGGCGGGCGCGCCATACGACAACGGCAACGGCACGTATCCGATCCCCAAGAAATTGTGGGTCGCGGCGATCGACATCAACCCGGCGCCGGGCACCGATCCGTCGCATCCGGCGTTCTACTTGCCGGGCCAGGAGCTCAACGCGGGCAACTTGCGCGGGTTCTGGGTCGTCGACCCGTGCAAAGCGAACGGCAACGCGTGCATCACCGGCGACGAGTGCTGCAACGGGTTCTGCCGGCAGGACTCGGAGGCCGGCGGGCTCGTCTGTTCGGACAACACCGGCGGCTGCTCGCAAGAGTTCGAGGCGTGCACCAGCAACGCCGACTGTTGCGGTACGACGCTCTCGTGCATCAATGGTCACTGCGCCCAAAACGTTCCGAATTAGAATGACGGCGTGCTCACGCTGATCGAAGCGCTCTCCAAGCAACGCGTCTGCGGGTGCGACTGTCATCGCAAGCTCACGCCGGAAGAGCGGACCCGCGGCGTCGAGGCGCTCTACTTTTGCGACGACGTGCTGCGCGGGTGGAAGTACGAGCCGATCTACGAGCTCCACGGCGATCTCTTGTGGAAGGCGGCGCAGCAGAAGGGCGACCCGAATTATCGCGGCATCGCGGTGCGGTTCGGCGAGTGCATGTACAAGCGGCTCGTCGGCAGCATGCTCCACGAGATGCTGCACGCGCTTCACGGCGACGTCGCGCGCGCGAACTACGGCATTCCGTTCGGGCTGCCGTACGGCGTGCCGGAAGATCTGCCGCCGAGCGAAGAAGAAAAATTTTTGGCGCGCTTCAACGCGGGCGAAGCGCGCGCTTTCGTCGGCGTGTGGATCCTCGGCAAGGAGCTCTTCGCGATCGACTGGAGCCTTCGCACCGCGCGCGACGTCGGGACGTACGCGCTCCTCGGGGGCAACGCGCTCGTCGCGGTGCCGCACGGGTTTCGTCCGGTCGCGCACCTCGACCGTCGGCACCACGAAGCGCGATATTACGCTCGCGCTCGCGCGCTCGAAGACGAAGCCAAGGCCGAGCTCACGCGACCCGAAGTGCTCGCCGCGCTCGTCGCTCGCGTACGCGCCGCCGCCGAAGAAGGCCGCGCGCGCGGCCCCAAGCGCCCGCCAGCCCGCGATTTCGGCCGCATGGCGCCCAAGCGAACGCTCTCGAACGACCCGTGCACCTGCGGCTCGAGCCAGCCTTACAAAGAGTGCTGCGCACGAGGTGCCGGCCAACCGATCCCGCTTCTCGCGCGCTGAAAGCCAGATAGGATCGACCCGTGATTCAAGACGCGCTCAATCACCCGGAGCGTTTGTATCCGATCATCGGGGTCCTCTTCATTTTGCTCGTGATCCTCTATCTGCAGAAGATCGGCGAGCGAAAGAGCACGACGCCCGCGGGCTCGCTCTACCTCGGCAGCGCGGCGCACGGCGCGTCGATGGCCGAGACGATCGAGGACCTCGCGCGCCGGATCATCACGACGTACCCGACGCTCGACGACAGCGAGCAAGCGCGCATGGTGCGCGACGAGCTTCGCCTGCGCGGGCTGAAGAACGTCGACATGTACGAGGCGACGATCTTCGCGACCGTCTCGCGTCTCAAAGGCGGCGCGGGGCCCCTGAGCCAGCGCTGACCGGTACGCCCTCGTCGTCGAGGAGCTGCTTGCGCACGTAAATCGGCACGTGCTCGCCGAGCGAGAGCGCGATGCAATCGCTCGGGCGCGCGTCGAGCGTCACGAACGAGCCGTCGCCGCGCTCGAGCACGACCGTGCCGCGGTACGTGTCCGAGACGAGCTCGTCGACTTGGACTTGAACCGCGCGGCCGCCGAGCTCGTGGATCGTCTCCGAGAGAAGATCGTGAGTGAGCGGGCGCGCGTAGCGATCGCCTTTCAGTCGGAGGTCGATCGTCATCGCTTCGGTCCCGCCGATGAAGATCGGGAGCGCCACCGTCTCGCTCGACTCGGCGAGGAGGAGCATCGATCCGCCGCCGGCAGTCTTCGACGTGCCATGAAGGACATGTCCTTCGACGTAACCGGCGGGCGCGGTGGCGAGCACTGCCGGCGGACCCGCGTCGCGACCGGGCGCGCGGTGTCTGCACGATATTTGCAGAATGCACGCGATGATCGTCCACGCCGCGCGTTTGCGCATGCGGCTTCTTAGCCCGAACGTGATGCCCAGGCGAGGAGGGTCGCGTTTTCTTCGACCACGGCGAAGCGGTCGCGGAGCGACGAATCGCGGATTTCGCCGCTCCGCGCCTGAAAGCGCGCGTACGCATCGGCGAAGGTCGCGTTCGCTTCGTCGGTTCGGCCGGCGGCTTCGAGCGCGCGCGCGAGCGTCACCCAGATGAAGATGTCGTTGGCGTCTTGGCTGCGCGACTCGGCTTGCGTCGCGAACGCTTCGCGCGCGTGGACGACGGCTTGTTCGACGCTGCCGACGTCGAGCTCCATGTGCGCGAGCACGGCGAGGTTGTACGGCAGCACCTGTCGCGACGTTCGCGCGAGCGACACGGCCGTGTGGATTTCTGTGAACGCGTGGGCCGGGCGGCCGAGCTCGAAGAGCGCGCGCGCGAGGTACGCGCGGCTCGCCGCTTCCATGCGATGGTCGCCTTCGCGCTGGAATCCGACGACCGCGCGCGTCGCTTGCTCGCGCGCCTCTTCGTAGCGACCGAGACGCTCGAGGGTCGCGCCGAGATCCGACCGCGCGGTGTCGGCGATGAACGCGACCTTGCGGCGCTCGGCGATCTCGAGCACGTCGAAGAGCTCGCTCGCCGCCGTCTCGTAATCGCCGACGAGCGTGCGCGCGAACGCGGCGTTCGTTCGGTGAAGGAGCTGATGGCGCTCGTGCCCGGCTTGCTCGAAGCTGCGCGAGGCCGCTTCGAAATGGCGGATTTGTCCCTCGAGGTCGCCGCGCGCGTCGGACAAGAACGCGCGGAACGCGTGGAGCTGCGCGAGCGTCGCCAAATCGACCGACGCGCCCGCGACGAGACGTTCGGCGATCACGTCGACCGCCGCAGCGGTCGGTACGTCGCCCGAAAAGATCGCCGCCGTGCCCGCGCTCGCCGCGAGACGGCATGCGGCGCCACTCGGCTCGGCGTGCTCGAGGATGTCGAGCGCGAGAGCGAGGAGCTCGCGCCGGCGCTCGTCGTGGCCGAGCTTCAAGTGATCGAGCAGCGCGATCCCGAGCGCACGAAAGTGCGCTTCGGTCCCCGGGCGCGCGTGGACGAGCGCTTCGTCGGCGGCGCGCGCCGAGGCTTCGAGATCGCCGAGCCAGCGCAGAGTCTCGGCGTCGAGCGCGAGCAAAAAAGCGCGCGTCTCGCCGCTCTCGGCGCACGCGAGGCCTCGCGCGATGAGCTCGCGCGCCGGGCCGAGCTCGCCTCCGCCGAGCATCTGCGACGCGGCCGTCGCGTAACGGCGCGCCGCGGCCTCGAGCTCGCCGCCCGCTTCGAGGTGCGCCGCGAGCACCGCCGCTTCGCCCTCGCCGCGCGCTTCGAGCCACGCAGCCGCGGCGCGATGCGCGACGACGCGATCCTCGGGCGTGAGCATCGAATACGCGGTGTCGCGGACGAGCGCGTGGCGAAACGTGAGCTCGGCCTCGCGCTCGAAGCGCGACTGACCGCGCGGCGCGACGATCTCACGGCGCGCGAGCGTCGCGATCCACGCGCTCGCAGCTTCCTCGTCGGTGTCGCCGAGCACCGCGGAGACGCCGCTCGGCCAAAAAAATTGTCCGAACACGCTCGCCGCACGCAGCACGCGGCGCGCGTCCGGCTCGAGCGCTTCGAGCCGCGCCTCGACGACGCTGAGCACCGAATCGGGGAGCTGCCCTTTGCCGTCCGCGACCGCGCGCACGAGCTCTTCGAGAAAGAACGCGTTTCCGTTCGAGAGCTCGACGACGCGATCGACCACGGTCTGCGCCGCGCCCGTCCCGAGGATCGCGCGCGCGAGCCGCTCGGCGCTGCGCTTCGAGAGCTCTTCGAGTCGAAGCTCCTGCACGCGCCGCTCGGCAAAGAGCCGCGGGTGCGCGTCGCGAAGCGGCGGCCGCGCGAAGACGGCGACCATGAGCGGGTGATCCGCCGCCGCCCCGAGCGCCGCGTCAAGCAGGCGCAGCGTCGCCGCGTCGCTCCAGTGCGCGTCGTCGAGCACGACGAGGAGCGGTTCTTTGCATTCTGCAACAATCCACTCTTCGAAGGCCAAACGCAGTCGATCGGCCATGAGCGCGCGGTCGCCGCGCGCGGCCGCGAGCGAGCGCGACGTGTTCGCGAGGAGCGGCGCGCCGATGATCTCCGCGGCGAACGGCCACACACGCTCGACGGCCGCAGCGTCTGGCAGCACGTGCGCCAGGTGATCGCGGAGGCGCGATTGTTTGGCGTTTTGCGGCCCGTCGTCGGCGATCGCGAGCGCGCGGCGCACCGCTTGACCGAGGAGACCGTGCGGCGCGCGCGAGTCGAGCGGATCGGCGCGCGCGATCCACGTGCGCATCTCGCCGCGCTCGCGCACGCGGTGAAGCCACTCGCGACGAAGCCGGCTCTTCCCAACGCCGGCGTCGGCGGTGACGATGACGGCGCGCGCGATGCGCTCGCGCTCGACCTCCTCGAGCGTCGCTTCGAGCGTGAGCAGCTCGCGGTCGCGCCCGATGCACGGCACCGCGACGCCGAGGAGCTTGCGCGATTCGTCGCCCGGTCCGCTCTCGCCGACGACCTCGAGGCCCGCCTCGGTGCGCCGCACGTCGAAGCGCGCGTCGAGCAAGCCGGCGGTCGTCTCGTCGATGCGAATCGGGACCACCCCTGCCCCGCTGCGCGGCGCGTCGCGCACGAGCTCCGCGGCGCGGTCGATCGCGCGAACGACGTCCTCGTCGCTGCCGGTGCCGCGCACGGTCGCGAGCGAGATGGGCGTCGCGGGGAGTCTGCGCCGGAGCGCGATTGCGCAGCGCGCGGCGGCGAACGCGCGCTCGGTCGCGCTCGCTGCCTCGCTGAACCGCACAGCGACCGCGCCGTTCGCGAGCCGCTCGACGTCGCCGCCGAATCGCTCGCCGATGAAGGTCGCGTCCTCGGGCGGCTCGTCGCCCGCGCCGCGCCCTACGATGACCATCGCGAGCAGTCGCGCCTCGCGCGTCGAAATCCCGGGCGTGGTCGAGGTCGGCGTCGGCATCGCAAGGAGCGACGGCGTCGACACCGAGTCGGCCGCGCCGGCGAGACGCGCACGCGCCTTGCGGAGCGAACGCGCCATGTCGACCGCGTCGGCGAAGCGATCAGCGGGCTCCTTCGCCATCGCCTTCAGCAAGATCGCTTCGATCTCCGGCGGTACGTCGACGCGTTCGGCGCGCACGCGCGGCGTCTCCTGAAAGAGAATCTTCGCGAGGATGCCGACGATGTCCTCGCCGCGAAACGGCGCGTGCCCGGTCAGGCACGCGTAGAGCACGCAGCCGAGGGAAAACTGATCGGCGCGCGCGTCGATGTGCAGCGAGCCGCGCGCTTGCTCGGGCGAAATGTAACCGGGTGTGCCGATGAGCATGCCCTCGCGCGTCATCGCTGACGCCGCGTCGCCGACGCGCGCGATGCCGAAGTCGACGAGCACCGGCCGGTCGTAGCCGGTCGTCGCGAGGAGCAAGTTCGAGGGCTTCACGTCGCGGTGCACGATCCCCGCCGCGTGAGCCGACGCGAGCGCGTCGGCGACATTCGCCCCGAGCTCGGCCACGTCGACCGGCGCGAGTCGCCCCACGCGCCGCACGCGCGCCGCGAGCGTCTCGCCTTCGACCCAGCTCATCGCGAGGAACGCGCGCCCGTCCGCCGTCTGCCCGTGCCCGAGGTAGCCGACGATTCCCGGGTGGCTCAGCTTCGCGAGGAGCTCGGCCTCTCGCAAGAAGCGATCGTCCGCGCCTTCGATCGTGAGGTGGAGCATCTTCACCGCGGCGAATCCCATCGTCACCCGATCGCGCGCGCGGTGGACCGCGGCCATTCCGCCGCGCCCGGCTTGCTCCACGATCTCGAATCGGTCCGCGATGACTGTGCCCGCGTCCATGAAGGTCGCACGTCGAGCATACGACAGCCCGTGCGTGCTACGCTCGCAATCATGCGCCTCACCTCGTGTGCGCTCTTTCTCGTCGCTTGCAGCTCCGCCACTTGGACCGACGCCTTCGCAGGCTCGGACGCGCGCAGCACGAGCGTGACGGCCGCGGACGCAGCGCCCCCTTCGCCGGATGCGGGCTCGGCGCAGTCGTGCGATAGCCTCGCGAATTCTTCGCCGACCGTGCCGATCACCGCGACTTTTCCGGGCCACGGCAGCTCGTCGGAGACGATCCACATCGTCGCTGCGTCCGGTACGTGCGACATGACCGTCGACACCGACACCGACGGCGTCATCTTCGCGAGCGACGCGGTGCCTTGCGCGAGCCTCCTCGCGCCCGGCACGCCCGAGTCGGGCACGGCGCAGGTCAGCGGCACCGACAGCCCCAACGACATGCTCTTTCAGTGGAGCTACGGGCTCGCGTGCACGATCAACGACGACTACAAGCTCGACAAACAGTAGCGCGCGCGGGCGCACGGCTTGCACATTCACGGTGCAAGATGCTCCATCAACAGCCTCGTCTGCACGCCACGCAGAGCGTGCTCGTGCAAATCGCCGCGGACGGATCCGGCAACCGGCTCGAGGGTCAGCTCGCGATCCCGCCGCAAGCGATCGGCCTCGTCGTCTTCGCGCACGGTAGCGGCTCGAGCCGGCACAGCCCGCGAAACAAGCTCGTCGCGCGAACGCTCCGCGAGGACGCGCACGCCGCGACCCTCCTCGTCGATCTCTTGACCCTCGAGGAAGAAGATCGCGATCAACGGACGGGCGAGCTCCGCTTCGACATCCCGCTCCTCGCCGAGCGTGTCTCGGCGGTTTGCGATTGGACGCGCAACGACTTTCGGACGCGCCGATTGCCGCTCGGGCTCTTCGGCGCGAGCACGGGCGCTGGCGCGGCGCTCCTCGCGGCCGCCGAGCACCCCGATCGCATCGCGGCGATCGTCTCGCGCGGCGGCCGGCCGGACCTCGCGGGCGAAGCCGCGCTCGGCGACGTCATCGCGCCGACGCTCCTCATCGTCGGCGGCGAAGACTCGGTCGTGCTCGATCTCAACCGCGCGGCGAAGCGCGCGATGCACTCGGCCGACTGCCATCTCGAGGTCGTGCTCGGCGCGACGCACCTCTTCGAAGAGCCCGGCACGCTCGACGAAGCCGCGCGCATGTCGGCCGAGTGGTTCGCGCGCTGGCTGCACGCGAGCCGTTGATCAAGCCGCGAGGTCTGCGAGCGCCGCGACGAGCACTTCCTCGACCGACTCGACGAACACGATCTTGAACGACGACCGCACGTCGTCGGGGACGTCGTCGAGATCGCGCTCGTTGTGTCGCGGCAAGATGAGCGTCGCGAGCCCGGCGCGATGCGCGGCGAGAACCTTTTCTTTCACGCCACCGACGCGCAGCACCTTGCCGCGAAGCGTGATTTCTCCGGTCATCGCGACGTCGCTCTTGATCGGCCTCCCGAGCGCGCTCGACGCGAGCGCGGTCAAGATGGTGACCCCCGCCGACGGCCCGTCCTTCGGGATCGCGCCGCCCGGCACGTGCACGTGCACGTCGCGCCGATCGCGCATCACGTACGGGTCGAGCCCGAGCGTCTCGGCGTTCGCGCGCAAATACGTGAGCGCCGCCGCCGCCGACTCGCGCATCACGTCGCCGAGCATCCCGGTCAGCGCGATGTGATTTTCGCGGCCGCGCATCATCGTCGCCTCGACGAAGAGGATGGCTCCGCCCGCCGGTGTCCACGAGAGGCCGGTCGCGATGCCGGGGCGATCGATTCGCTCGGCGACGTCGTCGAAATACCGCGGCGAGCCGAGAAGCCCCGGCAACGTGTCGAGGCCGATCCGAATCGGCCCTTCGCCGCCCTCGCTGATGCGTTTGGCCGTCTTGCGAAGCACGGTGCCGATGGCGCGCTCGAGGTTGCGGACGCCCGCCTCGCGCGTGTGATCGTGAATGACCGAGACGATCGCCGCGTCGTCGATCGCGACCTCGTCGTCGCGAAGCCCATTCGCCGCGCGCTGCTGCGGAACCAAGAAGCGCCGCGCGATGTGAAGCTTGTCGCGCTCGGTGTAACCGGGCAGCTCGAGGAGCTCCATGCGATCGAGGAGCGGCGGCGGAATCGTTTCGATCGTGTTCGCGGTGCAAACGAAGACCACGTGCGACAAGTCGAACGGGATGCCGAGATAATTGTCGACGAACGCCGAGTCTTGCGCCGGGTCGAGCAGCTCGAGGAGCGCCGCCGCCGGATCGCCCTGCGTGCTCGCGCTGATCTTGTCGATCTCGTCGAGCATCATCACCGGATCGGCGGCCTCGCATCGCGCGAGCGCTTGCATGATGCGTCCGGGCATCGCGCCGACGTACGTGCGGCGGTGCCCGCGAATTTCGGATTCGTCGTGCACGCCACCGAGGCTCTGGTGCGCGAAGGCGCGCCCCATCGCGCGCGCGATCGATCGACCGAGCGAAGTCTTGCCGACGCCCGGCGGCCCGACCAAACAAAGGATCGGCTCGGTGCGCCCGCTCTTTCCGAGCTTTCGTTCGAGCTCGACGCGCCTCTCGTCGCGCAGCCGCCGCACCGCGAGGTACTCGACGATGCGATCTTTGACGTGAACGAGATCGTAGTGATCTTCGTCGAGCACCTCGCGCGCGCGCGCGACGTCGATCGATCCCGCGGTGTATTTTCCCCACGGGAGCTTCGCGATCCAATCGAGGTACGTTCGAATGACGCCGTGCTCGGGCGAAATCGACGGCGTCCGCTCGAGCCTCTCGACCTCGCGCATCGCCTCGCGATACGCCTCGTCCGGCAGGGGGATCTGCGCGATCTTCTCGCGCATCTGCCGCGCCTCGGAGTGCTCGAAGTCTTCGTCGCCGAGCTCTTTCTGAATGGCCTCCATCTGCTTTCGCAAAATGTGATCGCGCTGCGTCTTCGAGAGCTCGGCGGTCGTGCGCGACGTCACTTGGGCCATCACCTGGCGCACCGCGACCTCGTGCTGCAACAAACCGACGAGCCGCCGGAGCTTCGCGGTCGCGGTGTCGATCTCGAGGATCTGCTGACGCACGGACGTGGCGAGCGGCAAGCTCGAAGCGATCATGTACGGCAAGTGCGGATCGGTCATCTTGCGCACCGCGCTCGCGATGTCGTCGGACACGTCCGCGGTGAGCGACACGAGCTGCACGAACAAATCGGTCGCAGTGCGCGTGAGCGCTTCGAGCTCGGTGCCGCGGTCGAACCGCTCGGGCGCCGGGATGACGCGCGCCATCAGATACGGCTGCGTACGCACGAACTCGCGCGTCCGCACGCGCTCGATGCCTTGGAGCGCGATGCGATAGGTGTGATCCGAAACGCGCGAGACGTCGTGCACGAGCGCCATGGTCCCGACGCCGTAGAGATCGATCGGCTCGGGCGGCGTGTGATCTTGGTTCTTCTGCGCGACGAGCGCGACGAGCCGATCGCCGGCGAGCGCGTCGTTCACGAGCTCGAGCGATCGCTCTTGTCCGATCAAGATCGGCGACACCGTTCCCGGAAAAATCACCGTCTCGCGCAGCGGTAGCACCGCGAGAGTCTCGGGAACCGGTGCGCTTCGTTCATTGGGCCAGCCGGGGATATCCATGTTGCTGCTCCGTGATCACGCCGCGCGCGGACCGAAATGCCGATGATGAAGTTGCGAGCCCGAGCGCAGCTCGAGCCAGCGCGCGACGTCGCGTCGCGAGAGCATCCCCACGAGCTCGCGTGTCCCTGCGTGCACGACGGGGAGCTGCTCCACGTCGCGCTGCGCGAGCTCGGCGAGCGCGTCTTGAGCGTCTTGCGACGGCGTCGCGACCGCGAGGCGCGCGAGCGGCGTCATCACGTCGCTCACGCGCGTCGTCGTCCAGCGATCGTCGGAGACGCGCCGCACGTCGCTCGGACAGACCAGCCCCGCGAGCCCGCCATTGCCGTCGACCACGGGAAACGCGTGCTCCGGCGAGCGCATGAACCACTGGCGAACGACGTCGTCGACGCTCGCTTCGAGCGGAATCGCGGGCGCCGCGCGGCGCATCAAGTTCACGACGCGAATCCCCTCGAGCGCCTCGTGAACCCACATGCTGCGGTAGCTCGCGTTCGCCGCCGACGCGAGAAACCACCCGATGAAGACGAGCCACAAACCCGAGACCAGGCCGTGACCGAAGAACGGCACGCTCATCCCGAAGAACATTCCGACGCCGACCGCGACGAACACCCAGCCGACGATCTGCCCGACCGTCGACGCCCAGAGCGTCGCCTTCCGAAGGTCGCGCGTGCCCGCCCAAATCAACGCGCGCAAGATGCGGCCGCCGTCGAGCGGAAAACCGGGAATGAGGTTGAACACGCCGACGATCACGTTGATCGACCCGAGCCACAGAAGGAGCGTCGTCAGCGGCCCCATCCCCGCGAGCGAGTGAAACATGTCGCCGCTGCGAACGAGGCCCGCCGGCACGAAGAACGATCCGACCATCGACATCGCCACACCGAACGCGATGCTCGTGAGCGGCCCCACGACGGCGATGAGAAGCTCGGCCTTCGCCGACGGCGGCTCGTGCGCGATGTTCGACACGCCGCCAAAGAGGAAGAGCCGAATTTCTCGCACCTCTACCCCGAACGATCGAGCGACCAGCGAGTGCGCGAGCTCGTGCGCGAGCACCGAGCAGAAGAACAAAACCGCCGCCGCAACCGCGAGGGAAACGCTCTCGCCGAACGCCCAAGCCGGGTGCCACGACGAGAACACAGCCGTGAGGTTCCAGCAGACGAGCAGGAAAATCACGACCCAGCTGAGGTCGAGGACGATTTGGATCCCGAAAATCCGCCCGATTCGGATGCCGCTTCGCATGGAGAGGTGTGCGCTGCACCGAGCGTGCCCGGAGCCGCGCGGCCCCCGCCGCCGTGCGCCGCCATGCCAAGGGGTGCGCACGGTGCGACGAGGCGAAAGTCGGCGTGGCGGTCACTCACTTGACCAGCTGCGCTTGCCAGCACATTTGCGCCACGACATTCGATTTTTGAGATCTTGATTTATTTTTCGTTGTGCCGTCATTGTCATAGACGATGGTGCGGTATTGCGTGCGGAGCGCTCTTTCGGCAGCGCTCGTGTTGAGTGCCTTGTTGGTGACCGGCGGTTGCTCGTCGCAGCCAACCGAAGGGCCGTGCGGAAGCGGTCAGACGCGTCCGTGTCACGTCGTCCTCCCGGGCGCGACCGGCGACGGCGTGCTCTCGTGCATCAGCGGGACGCAGACGTGCGGCGGCGGCGAGTGGGGCGCGTGTCAGCCCGACGGCACCATCATCTCGACGAGCGGCTTCCAAGGCTCGGTCGACTCGAACGGCGGCATCCACACGCTCGGCGCCACCCCGAGCGCGTGCCCGAACGATCCGTGCGACCCGACGTGCCAATATTTCTCGAGCGACGACGGCGGCGTCGGCCTCACGCCGGTGGACGGCGGAGGCGGCTCGTATTTCACCGGCCAGGTCCCGCTCTCCGCGCTCCCCAGCGGCTGGACCAAAGTGAACGTCTCGCCGTGCACCGGACCGTCGGACTGCCAGTTCGACAGCCAATGCGTGAACGGCACGTGCACGCTCGCGTCGCCTGGCTCCAAAAATTGGTGCAGCGGAATCGACTTCACCGCCGAGGCGGCGTGCACCGAAGGCGCGAAGAATTACGACTTTCCGATCTGCAACCGCGGCTCTCAAGACGCGACGACCGGCCTCTTGTCGGTCGGCTTCGACATGAACCCGCCGCCGAGCCCGGTTTGCGCTCCGGTGACCGGCGGCTACCCGTCGAAGGGCTCGTGCGTGGTCGATCTCTCGAAGACCCCGATCAAGGCCGGCTCCTGCCTCGACATCGACCCGGTCAACCTCGTCAACGTCACGAGCTGCACCGGCGTCAGCGTGAGCGGCAACCGCGACTTCTTCGTCAACTACGACAAGAAGATTGCAGAATGCAACTACTGCGACAACGAGGGCATGAAGAAGTCGGGCGCGACGTGCCAGACAGTGAGCTCGAGCGCGTACCAGACGACCACCTTCACGGTGAATTACACGGCGACGTGCACCGCACCGAAGGTGCCGCAGTGGCGCGCGCTCGCGTACGTCGCGACGACGCCGTCGAGCGGCGGCACGTCGTCGGACGTGAAGTTCAGCGCGCAGCTCGGTGACGTGGGCGGCGACGGCGGCGCGATCAACTTGGGCACCGCGGTCACGATCGCCGACACGCCGACTGGCGGCTTTCCGTCGACGTGCGGTCTCTTCGGGCCTTCGCCGTGCCCGCCGAATCTCACGACCGATTTCGGCGGCAACACGCTCGCGCAGCGGTCGCTCTTGAAGCTCACGATCACCCTCACCCCGTCGAGCGACGGTCTCGTCGCGCCGACGGTCAGCACCTGGCAAGTGACTTACACATGCGAAGATCAGCAGTAGCGCTCTTCGCGATGACGCTCGTCGCGTGCGGCGGCGGCGGGGCGGTTCCGCCGATCGACGACGGCAACGACGCCGCGCCGTCGAGCGACGCGTCGAGCCAAGACGCTGCGGCCGACGTCGCGACCCACGACGCGCAGACGATCGACGCCTCCGACGCGGGCGCGAGCGACGCCGATGCTGCCGCGCCGACGTTCGTCGATGTCGCCGACACGGCCTGTCAGAGCCTCGCGTCCAACGCGGGCTCGGTGCTCGTCGCGGGCCCGGGCGCGCCGCGGTTCGTCACGCTCGGCACGGTCGGCGCGCGACGATTCGCGGGCAGCGAAGATCAGCTCGTCACGTTCGACACGAGCGGCGCGAACGCGGACGCTCCGTTCGCCCCGCCGCTCGTCGACCTCATCGCGGCGGGCAGCGAAGGAACCGCGGTCGCCGTCGCGTCGCTCAACTCGGGCGCCGTGGGATTCACGCGCTACGACGCGACCGGCGCGACGGTGCTCGCGACGAAGACCTTGCAAGCGACCACGCCCGCGGGCGATCCCGCGCTCGCGATCGCGTCGCGCTCCGGTGCGTCGCTCATCGTGTGGCGGCAGGGCACGAACCTCCGCGGCGTCGAGTACACGTCGAGCGCGAGCACGCCTGTCGATTTCGGCGCGAGCACGTTCGGAACCGCGGTCGACGTCGCTGCAGCCTCGACGTCGGCCGGCTACGTCGTCGCGTGGAGCGGCGATCCGGGCGACGGCACGACGCGCCTCCGCTTCACGACGTGGGGAAGCACGTCGACGGTGCAAGTCGCGTATCAGCAGTCGGCGCCGATGCACGTCGTGCGAATCGTGCCCGCGGCGAGCGGCTCCGGCTGGGCGGCGCTCGTCAACTCCGACTTTCCGCAGCAAGCGGTCTTGCTCGTGCCGCTCGACGCGAGCGGCAACGTGAACGGATCGATCCATCGTTACCTCGGCGCGTCGTACGCGTGGAGCGTCGCGTCGAGCAACGCCGGTTACGCGATCGTCGCGCGACGCGCGACCGACGAGCCCGAGTGGCGCTCGCTCACGACCAACGGCGACGCCGTGAGCTCGTGGGTCTGCCTCTCGGGCTCGCTCGCGAACCAAATCGGCGGCTGCGGCGTCGACTCCGACGGCACCGATTGGGCCACCGTTTACTCGACGCAAAACGGCGGCGCGAGCTTTGTCAGTCTCGACTCGAGCGGCGCACCATGAGCCGCAAAGGGAACCCGACCATGCACAGAACGTTGTTCGCTCTCTCGCTTCTGGCTGCGACCGCGCTCGGTTGCTCCGCCGCCGGCCCGCCGATGATCAGCGATACCGACTCGGCGCCGCCGCCCACCGACGGATACGACGCCGCGCCCTGCACGGATCCGGCGCCCGGCTGCCCGTGCCAAGAAGTCGGCAAGCAGTACTCGTGCGGCACCATCTACCGAATTTCCGGCACGCACGTCGACTGCTCGCCGGGCTACTACACCTGCCAAGAAGACGGCGGCTGGAGCGACTGCGTCGGCCCATCGATCTTCGACGGCGGCTGATCGATCTTCGCGAGCGTCGTCACGATGGCGATCGCGTCGGCCAGGTGCTCGGGCGAGCGCGCGTCGAGATCGGACCACTCGATCCATAGCGTGCCGGCCTCGTAGCTCAGATTGAGGCCCTCGCCGAATCTCGCGATGGCGGAGAGGGACGCCTCGTCGAGCCAGTGCTTGATTTCGCCCGAAGAAAGCTCGCTCTCCACGACGAAGAGCTCGTCGAACTCGAAGTGCCCGAGCTCCGCCTCGGCGGCATCGGCGTCGCGCCGCGCGCGGACCAGGATCCTGCGCGGGGCGCTCGCGGCGAGCTCCGCGCGCATCGACCAGTGAGCATTCGGCTCGAGCAAACCCTGCTCGAGGGAGCGGCGCGCGACGATCTCGATGCCGTCGCTCTCGATCTCCAGCACCTCGTCGCCGTGGGTGCTCCGTCGGTAAACGTAGTCGCGCGACCGGGCGAAGGTCTCGAGCCCGCGCGCCCGCGGCTCACGTGTCACGAGCCGGATGACGCGCCACGCGACGCCGGCCAGGATGAGCAACACGGGCAACGCGGGGTCCATTGCGCATCGTACGTCGAGCGCCGTTTGCGTTTTCCCGTCACGAGCGTGAATGTTTTTTTCACGGCCCCGGTCATTTGTTTCGCGGCCTTCTGGAGCCGTGAGCTTCTTGGAGCCGCCTTCGAGACTTGAACTCGAGACCTACGGTTTACGAAACCGTTGCTCTACCACTGAGCTAAGGCGGCCAATCGCGGCGCAATCTACTTGCAGGCGCGCTCACGTCAAGCATTAGACGCGGCAGGTCCCGCGCTCCTGAACGCTCAGGCTGCGGATGACGCCGTGGCGCGCTCGCCGATGCGGGTCGCGGCGAGACGCGCAACCGCCATGATCGAGTGCTGCGGGTTCACGCCGAGGTTGGTCGGGAAGACGCTCGAATCGACGACGTAGAGCCCGCGCGCCTCGTGCGTTTGGAAATCGGTGCCGACCACGCTCGCGCGCGGATCGGCGCCCATGCGCGCGGCGCCGAAAAGGTGCGTCGCGATGAACCCGTACGCGCGCGGATCGGCCGGCCCGTCCGCGAGCGCGCGCGCTTCGTCGACCGAGCGCATCACCGACGGCAAACCGAAAACGCCCGGCCAAATCTCGCGTGCGCCTTGCTCGAGCATCAGCGTCGCGACGAACGCGAGCGCCTTGCGCGCTTTCATCATGTCGCGCTCGCCGAGCGAGTACACGACTTTGTCGCGCCCGCCGAACCCGGTCTTCACGACGCCTTCGGCCTCGCTGCGGATCTGCAGGCCCCAGACCGCGATGTTCGGATAATCGCCGAGCTTCTTCATCAAGTCTGCGCCGGCGCCCGGCATGCGCGCGGCGAGGAGCTCCGGCGGCATCGAGATCGTCTCGACTTTGAAGCCGTCGCTCTTTCGAAAATGCGCGGTCTCGGCGCCTTGCGTCGTGCCGAAGTCCATTCGAATCGGGCGATCGAACACGCCTGCGACGCCGATGCCCGGGTGCGCTTGAAAATGTTTTCCGATCGCGCGCGCGCGAAGTCCCGAGCGACGGAGGAGATTCGGCGTCTGGATCGTGCTCGCCGCGACCACGACGCCGCGCTTCGCTCTCAAGAGGACGCGCTTGCCGGATTTCGCCGTCGCTTCGACCGCCGTCGCGCGTCCCGATTCGATCCGCGCGCGGACGACGCGGCACGAGCAGTAGAGTCTCGCGCCGAGCCGGAGCGCCCACGGCACGTAGCTCACGTTCATGCCTTTCTTCGCGCCGCTCGGACAACCTTGAAGGCACCGGCCCGAGCCCTCGCAGTCGGGCGCGTAACGCCTCATCGGCTCGTGCTCGATGCCGCGGCGCCGGAGCGCCTCGATGAACTCGCCATTGTTTCCGCCGTGCGTTTCGGCGTGAACGTTCTCGACGTGGAGCTCGTGCTCGAGCGCGTCGAAGTGCGGCGCGAGCGACGCACTGTCGACTACGCCGCCGAGCCCGAAGCGCTCACTCCAATCGTCGCTCACGTCCTCGGGCATGCGCCACGCGATCGCCGAGTTGACGACCGTGCTCCCGCCGACGCATCGGCCCTGGAGCAGCGGGATGAAGCTCCGCCCTTCGATCGCTTGCGTGCCCGAGTCGCGCATGAGTGTTCGAAACGCCGAGACGACGTCGGGCCCGAAATCGCGCGTCTTCACGTACGGCCCTTCTTCGACCATCGCGACCGCGAACCCGAGCTCGGCGAACCGATGCGCCGCGACCGCGCCGGCCGCGCCGGTCCCAATCACGACGTAGTCGAACGCTCCATCGACGTCGCTCGCGATCGACGCGCCGTCGACGACCGATCCCTCCGGCAACGTGTCGTCCTCACGGGGCATGGAAGGCCTCCTCTTTGCGACCGAGACGAACGAGCGACTCGCGACCGACGATCGATTGCCGCACGCCCGGCGCGGCGACGAAAATGAGCGCGCCGAACGCCTTGAGCAGCAACGTCAGCTGACGCACGAAATAGAAGCGACTCGAAAGGAGCGCGAGCACCACTTTCTCGCGCGCGGCCGTCTCGAGCCCCGCGAGGGTGCGAAGCCGAAAGACGACGAACAGCGGCGCGAGCGCGACCATCCAAACCGCGATGCGAATCCCGAGCGCGACGCGCGCCGGCACCGCGAGACACACGTCCTCGAGCGACGCGCCGCCGTCGATCGCGTCGGCGCCCGGCACGCGCGGGTGCGCGCCCGACGGAAACATCGTCCCGAGCGCTGCGCGCGCCCAGCTTCGTTCCAACTTCGTGAAGCTCATTTGTGTTTCCCTTTCGGTTTTTGCGCGCGCGCATTGCGCCGCAGGATTTCTTTGTCGACGTGCTCGAGCGCGCCGCGCACGAGCTCGCGCGCCGACTTCTCGTCCTTCGCTTCGATGAGCCCGATGACGAGCGGATAATGCTCGAGCGTCCGCGCCGGCACGTCGTAGAGCTCGGCGACCAAATCCGGATGCTCGTCCGGGAAACGCGCGAACGTGTTCAAGATGAGCTCGAGCCCCAAGTTGCCCGCCGCGCGAAGCACCGCGCGCTGAAACGCGACGTCGCCGCGCGCCATCGCGACCGGATCGTCGATGTTGGCGCGCTGCGCCTCGGCGATCGCGTGGAGCGTCGCGATGTCCTCTTTCGTCGCCCGCGACGCCGCGAGCGCGACCGCCTCGGCCGCGAGCACGCGCCGGACCTCGAGGATCGACGCGAGCAGCTCGTGCCGCGCGGGATCGTCCTCGTGGAGCGCCTGCGCGAGCGCCCCGAGCGCGTCGAGCCCCGCCCGCTCGCGCCACGACGCGACGACCGTCCCCGCGCCATGACGGGTGACGACGAGCCCGATGGCCTCGAGCCGCGCGAGCGCGGCCCGCAACGTCAGCCGATTGATCCCGAGCGCCAGCGCGAGCTCGCGCTCCGACGGCAACCGCGCGCCCGCCGCGAGCCGCCCGCCGAGGATCTCGCCGCGAATCCGCTCGACGACCGCATCGACGATGCTCGACCGCGCAATGGGCGCCAGCACCGACAGCGTCTCGGATTCGTCTCGTTCGTCGCGCTCGGGCTGGAGGGGCTTTGTCATTCGGTGATCCAGTGGTTCAACCAGTAACCCATCCTTAGCTGCTGCGCAAGGGAATACGCACCGAAGGCGCGGCTCGGGCAGTCCGGCTCCAAGCGTTTGGAGGCTGCTTTTCCGTGCGATCGTGGCAGATCGTTCGGCACCGAACGATCCGTACGATTTTTCGGCCCTGCACTATCCTCCTCCCATGATCGACCTCCGCAGCGACACCGTCACCAAACCCTCCGCCGCGATGCGCGAGGCGATGGCCCGCGCCGAGGTCGGCGACGACGTCTACGGCGAGGACCCGACGGTCCGTGCGCTCGAAGAATCGGTCGCCGCGCTCCTGGGCAAAGAGGCCGCCCTCTTCGTGAGCTCGGGCTCGATGGGCAATCAGCTCGCCATCGCGGTCCAGACGCAGCCGGGCGACGAGGTCATCGTCGGCGAAGGCGCCCACCCGGTCTTTTACGAAGCCGGCGCCGGCCCGGCGCTCTCGGGCGTGCAGTTCGCCGTCGCGGGCCACGGCGGAACATTCGACGCGGGCGAGATGGAAGCGGCCGTGAAACCGCGGGCCTATTACACGCCGCGCACGTCGCTCGTTTGCGTGGAAAATACACATAACCGCGCGGGCGGCCGCGTGTTCGCGCAGAAGGACGCGGAGGCGATCGCCGCGCGCGCGCACGCGCTCGATCTTCGCGTCCACCTCGACGGCGCGCGCCTCTGGAACGCGTCGATCAAGACCGGCCTGACCGAGCGCGAGCTCGCCGCGCCGTTCGACACGGTGAGCGTGTGCTTCTCGAAGGGCCTCGGCGCGCCCGTCGGCAGCGCGTTCGTGTCGTCTCGCGCGAACGTCGAGCGCGCGCGTCGCTTCCGGAAAATGTGGGGCGGCGGAACGCGGCAGGCCGGCATCCTCGCCGCGGGCGCGCTCTTCGCGCTCGAGCACAATCGCGCGCGCCTTCGCGACGACCACGAGAACGCGCGCCTCTTCGCGGAGCACGTCTCGCATGCGAGCGGGCTTCGCGTCGACATCGCAGGCGTCGAGACCAACATCGTCAACGTCGACACGACCGCGCCGGCCGACGCGCTCTCGGCGACCGCGCGCGAGCTCGGCCTCCTCATCAACGCGTCCGGTCCGCATCGCCTCCGCGCGGTCACGCACCTCGACGTGAGCCGCGCGGACGTCGAGCGAGCCGCGGACATTCTCGCGCGCGCGACCGCGCAGCACGCGAAGTGAAACGCGGCGCCGTGCTCCTCTTGCTCGGCGCGTGCGCCGGCGCGCCGTCGGCGTACGTTCGCCACTTCGCGGCCGGCGAGCGCGCCGAAACCGCCGGCCGTCACGGCGAAGCCGCGAGCGCGTTCGACGCCGCGTCGCGCGACCAGGCCTCGCCGCGCGAGCGCGCCCACGCGGCGTTCCTCGCGGCGCTCGAGCAAATCCGCTCGGGCGACGTCTCCGGCGGCGCCAAGCGACTCGAAGCGATCGGCAAGACGCACGGCGAGCACGCGGCCGAAGCCCGGTGGCAGCTCGTCATGCTCGACCTCGCGACGAAAAATCCGGCCGCCGTCCAAGAGCTCGACGATTTCCTGCGCACGTTCCCGAACGAAGGCGTCGCGTATCCCGCGCTCCACGCGCGCCTGCGTTTGGCGCGCGACGCCGGCGGCGAGGCCGCGGCGCTCGCGGTCCTCCGCGCCCTCGAGCCCGCCGTCGCCGGCACCGACAGCGCCCCGCGCGTCGCGAACGAAATCGCCGAATCGCTCGCCAAGCTCGGAAAGCTCGCCGAAGCGCGCGACGCGTTCGTCGCGCTCGCGCGCAAGTTCCCCTACCCCGGCGAATATTTCGACGACGCCCTCTACCGCGCGAGCGAGCTCGACGAGCAGCTCGGAAAAAACGACGAAGCCGTCGCCGATCTCGAACGCATGCTCGCCGCGATGGAGTCGTCGATCCTCCCCGGCACGTACATTCGCCCGCGCTTCCCCGACGCAGCCTGGCGAATCGCCGTGCTCGATCGCGACAAGCTCCATGACGACGCCAAAGCCATCGCCGCATTCGAACGCTACGTCGATCTCTTCCCGAACGACGTCCGCCGCGCCGAAGCCCTCTGGAACGCCGGCAAGCTACGCGGCGAAGCACACGCGTGCGACGACTGGTCGCGCATCGTCTCCATCGACCGCGACTCGCGCTACGTGCCGTGCGTCGCCGAGCGCTGCAAAATCGACATCCCGAAAAAGAGCCAAGCCCCGAAGACGTGCCACGCGTACATCACGCGCTGAGCTCAGGGCTCGTCGTCTTCTTCTTCCTCTTCGTCGAGCTCCTCGTCCTCGTCGAGGTCCTCGTCCTCGTCTTCTTCTTCGAAGTCCGAGCTCTCTTCTTCGTCCTCTTCGCCCTCGGCGCGCTCGTCCACCGTCGCGGCGCCCGCCTTCTCGAATTTGATCTCGATGCCGACGTCGCCGAGCTGCGTGTCCATCAGCTCGAACAATTCGTCGACGTCGTCGCCCGACCATTCGTCGAGCATGTCGGTGACGAACTCGAAGAAGTCGCCGTTGTCGAGCCGGCGCTCGATCTCTTCGACTTGTTCCTCGGTGAACGCTTCGAGGATGTCCTCGCGCAGCGTTTCGGTGTCGCCTTCTTCGATCGCGTCCTGCGCCGAGAGACGGATTTGCCGCACCACGCGTTTGTCGAGCAAGATCTCCACGCAACGGCGAATACAAAAGCATCGCCGGTACTGTCAACACCGCACCGCTATCGTATGCTCCCAATCGTGCGATGCCGCTTGGCAGCAATGCTCGCCCTTGTGGCGTTCGTGCGGGTCGCAGACGCCGATCCGCCCGCGCCCACGCCCGAGACCAACGCGTCCAAGCCCGAGCACCTGGCGCAAGCGTTCATTCAGTACGGTCTCGCCTTCACCGCCGAATTCGTCGCCGCACCGGGACCGATCTGCAATTTCGCGAACGCGCCGTCGTGCATCCTGAACAGCGGCGGCGGCCTGAGCGTGCGCCTCGGCCGGCGGCTGCGCGGGCCATTTTATTTCGGCGCCGCCTACGAGTTCACGAAGATGGACTCGGCGCAGCTCTATCGCGTCGGCATCTTGCAGCAGGCCCGCGCCGAGGGGCGCTACTATCTTTTCACCGGCCGCAGCGTCGAGCCGTGGCTCGGCGCGGCCGTCGGCGCCGACTTCTACGGAAATCTCTGGGCGTGGGACACCGGCGGTCCGCTGCTCGGCGCGAGCCTCGGCGTCGAGTTCCAAATCTCGACCGTCTTCACGCTCGGCGTCGCGCTCTCGTATCACGCGCTCTTCTTCATCCCGTTCACCGATTCGGCGAACACGGCTCGGCCGCCGCCCGGCGAGAGCCCCGGATTCTCACATCTGATCGGCCTCGACCTCATCGTCGAAAGCCGCGACCCCTTCTGAAGCAGCCTTGACGATTCGAGGCCATACGAGCAAAGGTGCCGTTGGTGATCTGTTCGACGTGCGGAAAAACGAACGCGGACCGTCTCGTCTTTTGCGAGGACTGCGGCGCCCGTCTTCAGCCGCGCATCGCTCCGCCGACGCCCGCGATCGGCGTCCCGCCGCCGTCGCTCACGCCCGAGTCGATCAAGTGCGCGCGCTGCGGCGCGAGCAGCTCGCCGAGCATGCGCTTCTGCATCACGTGCGGGAGCCCGCTCCAAAAATCCGTGCCCGCGCCCGCGCCAGCGCCCGTTCCCAACGTCGAAAAAACGCAGCCTCTCGAGACGCGCACCTGCAAACGCTGCCAAGGCACGTCCGACAAGAGCGCCCAGTTTTGCCGCTTCTGCGGCGCGCCGCTGGGCGACGCGCCACCCGCTGCACCGTCGACCAGACCCAACCTTCCCGGTAACGACACATCCCCGTCGGCGCCTCGGCTCGACTCGACGATCATCACGCCCGAGCCGGTCGTCCTCCCGCCGGTCGACGCCCCCGTCGAAGCCGCGACGCCGAACGGCCGCCTCGTCGTCATCCAAAAAGACGGCGGCGAGGGCCAGAGCTTCCCCCTCGCGGACCAAGTCGACGTCGGCCGCGAATCCGGCGAGTGCGTCTTCGCCGACGACCGCTACATGTCCCCGCGCCACGCGCGCCTCACGCGAAAGAACGGCACGCTCGTCGTCCGCGATCTCGGCACCCCCAACGGCGTCTACCTGCGCATTCGTAAAGGCGACGTCGGGGTGCCGATCGAAGACCAAGACTTGATCTTGCTCGGCCAGCAGGTGCTAAGGTTCGAGATCGTGAAAGACGCGGAGGCGGGTTTCGGGGCAGCCTCGGAGCAGGGCACGCTCCTGTTTGGCACGCCGGCCGCTCCACGATACGCTCGCCTCTCGCAGCGCACGACGGAAGGGGTTTCGTGTGACGTGTTTCACGTTCGAAAACCGGAGACAGTGCTCGGGCGCGAGTCCGGTGACGTCGTGTTTCCCGACGACCCGTTCATGTCCCGCCGTCACGCCGCCCTCCGCTTCGACGAGACGGGCGCGCGCACTTACCGGCTCGTGGACCTCGGCTCCTCCAACGGCACGTTCGTCCGAATCCGCGGTGAGGCCATCCTCTCACACGGCGACGAAATTCGCGTCGGCCAGCAGCTCCTCCGTGTCGATACGGGAGCGGCCTCGAGCTGACATGAGGCCGATGTCGTGAGCGAGACGACGGCGAGCGCTAGCGCTCCGCAAGCGACCGAGGCACCGGCCAAGACCAAGGGCGAGGTGTCGATCAAGCTCTTCGCCCGCACGGACGTGGGCCAGGTGCGCGAGCACAACGAGGACAATTTCCTCGTCGCGGACCTCACCAAGCGCGTGCGCGGGCTCCAAGAAGAAAACCGCGTGGTGGCCGTCGGCAAGAACGGCAACATCCTCGCCGTCTGCGACGGCATGGGCGGCGCCGCCGCCGGCGAGGTCGCGAGCCAGCTCGCGGTCGACATCATCTACGAAAAAATGACCGAAGACGTCTCGCCCGAGACGCAAGTCACGCGAAACGAAATCGCGCGTCGCCTCGTGCGCGCCGTCGAAGCGGCGGGCCTCCGCATCTTCGAAGCCGCCAAGAGCGACCGCACTCGACGCGGCATGGGCACGACCGTCACCGCCGCCGCGCTCGTCGACGACCATTTGTTCCTCGCCCAAGTCGGCGACTCGCGCGGCTACTTGCTGCGCGACGGCAACCTCGTCCAAGTCACGCGCGATCAATCGCTCGTGAACCAGCTCATCGAAGCCGGCCAGCTCACCGAAGAAGAGGCCGAGACCTTCGAGCACAACAACATCATCCTCCAAGCGCTCGGCACCGCCGAGACCGTGCAAGTCGATCTCACGTTCGCCGAGCTCCGCCGCGGCGACATGATCATGCTCTGCTCCGACGGCCTCTCGGGCATGGTTCGCAACGACGAGATCCGCGAGGTGCTGAAGGCCGCGGCCGATCCGCTCGAGGCCTGCAAGGCGCTCACCGATCGCGCGAACGCGGCAGGCGGCCACGACAACATCACGGTCATCGTCGCGCAGTTCGACGGCGAGGGCCTGCAAGCGGTGCCGAGCGGCGGCGAGCCGATGAAGTACCGCAAATACGCGCTGCCCGAAGAGCCGACCGATCCTGCGCGCAAAGCCGTCCCGGCTACGGCGAACGCGGCGCCGAGCGACGGCGTCACCTCGCCCGCCGCGTCGGGACCGGCGACCGCGACGGCGACGTGGTCGCCCGAAGAAGAGCGCATCGAAATCCCGGGCACGCACGTTCCCGCCGGTATCGTCGTCGCGCTGATCCTCGCCGTGATCGCGCTGCTCGCCGGCACCGCGTTCTTGCTGCTCCGCTGATCAGTCCAGATTCGTGCGCGTGTTTTCGGCGAAACGCGCGACGCGATTTTGCGGGTCCAGATCGAGCGCGTCCTTCGCCGCGGCGTGCGAGCCTTCGACGTCGCCTTGCGCGGCGCGCGCCACGGCGATCCACGCGAACGCGTTCGCGCGAACGTTCGTGTCGCCGTCGCGCGTCACCGGCTCGAGCGCCGCGATCGCACCGTCCGCGTCGCCCTGACGAAGCAACCTGCGCCCGACGAGGAGTAAGAGCTGCGGCTGCTCGCCCGCTTTCTCTCGCGCGCGATCGAGCGCCGTATCGGCGTCCGCGTCGCGATGCAGCTTGAGAAGCGACTCGACGAGGCCCGACCAACCTTCGATGACGTTCGGCGCGACCTCGGTGAGGCGAAGAAACTGCTCGCGCGCGCCATCCCAGTCGCGACGCCCGAAGAGGATGCGACCGAGGTTCACGCGCGCCGGGGCGAAGCCCGGATCGACCTTGAGCGCCTCGCGATAATTTTTTTCCGCGTGATCGAGATCGCCGACGCGCTCGTCGAGGAGAGCCATCCCGTGGAACGGCGTGGGCAAATCGGGGTTGAGCTGAATCGCGCGGTGGAAGTCGTGGCGCGCCGCTTCGAAGTGCTTCAAGCGGAGCTCGACGAGGCCGAGGTTGACCCAAGCCTCGGTGAAGCGCGGGTTGTATTCGAGGGCGAGACCGAGCTCCGCTTCGGCGTGCTCGAGGTCGTCGGCGGCGAACGCGCGGGCGCCTTCGTCGTTGAGCGCGACCGCCTTGGGCGCCAGCGGCGCGTTGGCCGCGCATCCGGAAATGAAGGCTGCGGCGACGATCGAACCGATGACCGAGAGCTTCATGCGCCCCCGTCGGCCCGACGGCCGAGCAAGTTGCGCGAATTTTTCAGGGCACGGCGGGCGGCGGTGGATCCAAACGCGGCGATTCGGGCGGGTCTTCGCCGGCGCGAATGCGCAAGAGCATGGGGTCGCCGACGGTCTGGCCGTTCCAGAACTCGCCCGGGCCAGGCGGCGGCGTCGTTTGGCGCGTGTCGAGCCGAGGGCGGACGCGGTAAAGGCCGGGTTGGCGCAAGAAGGTGCCGCACACCGCGCCGATGTCGACGCTCTGCGCCGTGCGCCCGTGCGGACGAAGCGTGGTGACGAGCTCGGCGATCGCCGTGGCCGGCGTGTCGGCGCCGCAGTGGTAGACGTGGCCCTCGGGCGTTTGAATGACGAAGCCGAGCGTCGGCGCGGCGATCAGCGTTCGGATCGTGCGATCGGTGTCGTTCGTGATCGTGACGGTCACGTTCTGTTCGAAGGCGCGCCACGTGTCGAGACGCGCCGGGAGCGCGATCTTCACGTGCACCGGGTAACGGTTGCTCGGCGGCGCGGCCGAGTCGGCTGCGGTTTGGGGCGCGCCTGCATCGGCGAGCGTTTGCGCGGCGGCGAGCGTCACGACCGGCGCGGTGACTTGGCGTGCGGGGCCGACGCCGCCGTCGCCGCCGATCGGCGTGAGCGCGTACGGCGGGGAATTTCCTGCGGGCGAAAAGCCGAACGTCGCGGTCACCGTCGCGCCCGGAACGAGCGCGGCGGCGGCGGTGCCGGCGAAGCAATAGAGCGTCGGGTCGATGCGCGCGGACCACGATCGGCCCGGCGGGACCGCGAGCGTATCGACGGTGTCGGTCGACGGACGCATGTCGGCCGGAAGCGCGCAGTGCACGTCGTGGCCCGCGCTCGTCACGTCGAACGAGACGAGGCGCGGGTCGGCGACGATGCGCACCGGATCGGTGCCCGTGTTGGAGAGCGTCACGGTCCACCCGCGATCCGGAATCGGAGCGACGAGGGTGAGCGAGACTTGCGGCGGCGGCTGCGTCGGCGGGGGCGGCGCCTTCTTGGCCGCGGGCTTTGCGGCGCCGAGGACGAGGGCGAGGCCCGCTCCCCCGAACGCCGCAAAAGCAATGCTCCGCGCGAGCTTCATGTCAGCCGCCGCGGATGGCTTCGAGCAGCTCGAGGTTCGGCAGCGCGACGACGTGGCGCGTGCGCACGACGGCGACGTCCTGGTCTTCGAGAAGCTTGCAGAATGCAATCCCGTCGTAGAGCGCGATGGGCGGCGCGCCGCTCGCGGCCGCTTCTTCGCGCGCGCCGGAGAGGACTTGGCCGGTCGTGATGAGCCAGCCGGCCGACGCGGGTCCGTAGTGATGAAGCGTGCCGCGGAGATCGCCGACGCGCTCGCGGCCGATTTCGCGGCCGTCTTTGCGGATGACGATCGCAGTGCGGATTTCGTCGCCGCCCGTTTTGTGAATCGCGGCGAAGTGCGCTTCGCCGCCGGACGTGCCCGCGCGGCGGACGAGCTTGAGCTGCGTCATGCCGATTTTTTCGAGCGCGATGAGCGCGAGCTCGACGAAGGCGTGACCCGGAAGCTCCTGAACGCGGCGCAAGAACGTGCGGCGCGCGGCGTCGCGGTAACGCTCAACCGACATCATGACGTCTTGCTCGAGACGAACGAGATCGGAGCCGAGCAGCCACTCCGTCGGCGCGACGCGTCCGCCGGACGCGAAGCGGAAACGCGGGCGCATGCCGAGGTCGCCGCGACGCAGGTTGTCGGCGCGGAGCGATGCCGCGAGCTGCGTCGACGCGATCGCCGGATCGCCCGACAGGCGGCCGCGACGAACGAGGTGATCGACGATGGAGCGAATCGCGACGGGCCCGCCGTTGCGATCGAACGCCGCGAGCACGATGAGCGCCGCGTCCGCGAGCTCGCGACCGGCGAGCTCGTCGCCCTCGGGGAGCGCGTGATCCAAATTTTGCTGCGCGCCGGCGGACATGATCTGCTGGCGATCACGAACGACCGGACGCGAGACCATCGGCGAAGACTGTTCGCGCGGCTCGGCGCTCGGCTCGCCCTCGGTCGAGAACGACGGCATCGCGTCGCGCGAGCCGAACGACTCGCCGTTTTGCGGCGAGACGCCACCGCCGCCGCCACCGCGACGACGACGACGACGACGACGCCGCCGTCCGCCGCCTTCGCCGGTGGCCGCGTCGCCGCCCGCTTGTTGCGGCGGAGCGCCCGGCGTTGCCGCGGCGCCCGCGGGTTGCTGCGGCGCGAAGATCGGCTGATCGTCGTCTTCTTCGTCGTCGAACATGTCGGCGCCGCTCGCGGCGAGATCTGCGCGGAGCGCGTCGTCGCCCGAGACTTCGTCATCCTCCTCGACCTCTTCGAACGCCGCGCTCGACGACGTCGGCGCCGCGGGGGCGCGGCCGATCGCCTCGGAGACTTCGAGCGCGTTGACGTTGACGTCCTCTTCGCTGTCGTCGCGATCGACCTCGGGCGCGCCGCCCTTCTTGCCCCACTCGCGGAGCGCGAACACGCCGGGCTTCACGCGAACGATCGGGTTGGTCTTGTCTTCTTTCTTGAGGAGGGCGGCGAGGCGCGCGCCCATCGTGACTTCGGGGCTCTTGCCCACGTGCGAGAGGAGGTTCTGCTCGATCGCGAGCTCCGTGATCTCTTTGTAGTGGAGCGGTTTGCCGGCAAGGCGCAAGACCTCTGCAGCGGCTTCAGTGAACGTCATGTTTCGATTCTCCGGGGATTCGCTTCCGCGGACATGGCCCAGTGCCACGACTCGTGAAGCTTCTGCCGGCCTAGGCCCCATCCCCGCGTGACTGGCGCAGCATGAATCCGCCGCGCTGGCTTCGCCGGGGGCTGGTGCCCACTCCGACGAACAGCCGTATAGCTCGCGCGCCGGGCGGCGTCAAACCATGCTACTCGCCTGGGGCCGTGGCAGCCGACAAACGCGGGGACGTGGCGCGGGTCGTCATGCTGGTGGCGCTCACGGCGGTGGCGTCGTGGGGCATCAGCTGGGGATTCGATCCGTCGCGCGCGGGCGAGCCGAGCGCGATCGAAGGGCTCGGCGCGGCGTACGCGCTGCTCGCAGCGTGCGCGCTCGTTTGGGCCTTCCACACGTCGCAGCTCAAGAAGTGGCTCCTGCCGCGATTCGGCGATCTGTCGATCGGATTTTTTTCGGCGCTCGTTCTCTTTGGGCTCGCGTTCGGCTTCGTGAAGCTCATCACGATGCATCACTCGCCGCGCGCCGCGTGGATGGCGCACCTCTATTTGCAGATCGGCGACCCGCGGCCGCTTCGGCTGCATCAAGCGTGGGTCGGCGTCGGCGTCGCGATCGCGGCATTTTTGGAAGAGGTCGTGTGGCGCGGCTGGGCCAAATCGATGCTCGACGATCTCGTCGGGCTTCGCGTCGGATGGATCGCCGCCGCCGTGCTCTACGCGCTCGCGCACTTGCCGACGCTCTGGGCGCTCGGCGACACGAGCGTCGGTCCGAATCCGATGGTCGTCATCGCGGCGCTCGGCGCGGGTCTCGTGTGGAGCGGCATGACGCGCGTCTTCGGCAGGCTCTGGCCGGCGGTCATCTGCCACGCGCTCTTCGATTGGGCGGTGCTGATGATGTTTCGGCTCTGGGGGCCGAGCGTCTGACTCAGGACGGCAGGTAATTCGCGATGCCGATGAAGGCGAGCAGCATGATGAAGATCAGCACGCCGAGCGAGACCGAGACGATGCCGAGGATCAGTCCGACCTTGGCTTTGCCCCGCGCGCCCATCGGGTCCATGTCCTTGCTCGTCATCGCCATGATCGTGAAGACCAAGCCGATGATGCCGAGGATGCTGCTCACGCAGTAGCTGCAAAAGCCGAAGAGGATCCCGACGATGTTGAGGATGAGCGGGAGCGTCGTCGCGACCGCGGCGCCGCCGGGCTGCGGCATGCCGGGCGGGCCCATCGCGCCGGGCGGTCCGTAGGGGCCGCCGGGTGGAGGCGCGCCGTAGCCGCCGGGCGGCGGGCCGAAGCCGCCGGGAGGAGGACCGCCGTAGCCGCCGGGCGGACCGTATCCACCCGGTGGAGGCGCGCCGGGTGGACCGCCGTATCCGCCGGGAGGACCCGGCGGATAACCGGCCGCGTGAATCTCGGAGCTCACATCGAGCCGTTGTTCATCGCCATCAGCACGCCGTAGACGGTGCCGATGATGACGCCGCCGACCATGCCGATGATCGACAGGATGAGCGACGTCTTCGCCTTCGCTTGCGCGGTGGCGAGGTCGCCGGTCTTCTTCGCGTTGTTCGCGTTCATCGCGAAGACGAGACCGCCGATGCCGAGCGGCAGACAGCAGCACGCGAGACACACGATGGAGAGGACGAGAGGAAGGGTCGTGTTGACGTCGGCGCCCGGCGCCATGCCGCCCGGAGGAGGCGGAAAGCCGCCGCCCGGAGGACCGAAGCCGCCCGGAGGAGGCGCTCCGAATCCGCCTGGAGGCGGACCGCCGTAACCACCGCCCGGAGGCGCGCCAGGCGGAGGACCGCCGTAGCCGCCCGGAGGACCGCCCGGCGGAGGACCGCCGAAACCGCCGCCGCCCGGGGGCGCGCCCGGCGGAGGACCGCCGTAACCGCCGCCCGGCGGATAACCACCCCCGGGTGGACCGTACCCTCCCGCAGCGAACACTCCATTTGCGTTTGCGCTCATCGGTTGATCCACCATCATGACGTCGCTTGCGACCTCCGGTGACGGAGCATCGCACACGTTCGTCGGATGCAGAAGCGATCTTTAGCAGCGCGAATCGGTCTAGCGGGAGCGTACGCCGCCGCGATGGCGCTCGTCGCGCTCGTCCTCGGATCGGGCGTGATTCGCTGTCCTTTCGCGGCGCTCACGCACATGCCGTGTCCCGGTTGCGGCTCGACGCGATCGGCTCTCGCGCTCTTGCATCTGCACGTCGGACAGGCGTTCTGGTTGAACCCCGCGGCGCCGATCGTCGTCGCGTCGGTCGCGGTCATCGCGATCGAAGGACTCTATCGCGTCGTGCGCGACGGGCACGCGCGCGATCTCGCGGTGCACGGCGCGTCTCGGTGGGCGCTGCGCGCGCTCGTCCTCGCGACGATCCTCGAAATCCCCATCTGGGCGCTCCGATTCTTCGGGCTGTTCGGCGGCCCTGTGCCTGTGTGATGCTTTTCTTCGCGTGAAGATCTGTCCGCAGTGCTCCGAGCTTTATCCGGACGACGCGGGGTTCTGTCCGCTCGATGGGACCAAGCTCGCGGTGTCGACCGATCCGCTGCTCGGTCGCACGATCTCGTCACGCTACCGGCTGACGAAGAAGCTCGGCACCGGCGGGATGGCGGTCGTCTATCTCGCGCGGCACGTGATGATCGATCGGCTGAACGCGATCAAAATTTTGCGACGCGACTTGAGCCTCGATCCGAATCAGCGCGAGCGCTTCTTGCGCGAGGCGCGCGCGGTCAATCGCATCAATCATCCCAACATCGTCGAGATCACCGACTTCGGCGAGTTCGAGGGAACGGCGTATCTCGTGATGGAGTACGCGCCGGCCGACAGCTTGCTCGCGGCGCTGAAGCGCGGACCGTTTCCTTGGACGCGCGTCGTGCGCATCGGCGAGCAGATTTCGTCGGCGCTCGCGCGCGCGCACGAAGCCGGCGTGATTCACCGCGATTTGAAGCCGGAGAACGTGCTGCTCATGGAGCCGGCGCCCAATGCGGATCCTGCGATCGACCGCGTGAAGCTCACCGATTTCGGAATCGCGAAGATCGTCGACGCGCCCGCGCTCACATTTTCGGAGCAGATGTTCGGGACGCCGGGATACATCGCGCCGGAGTACGTCGAGGGCATCAAGCCCGACGGGCGCGCGGATCTCTTTTCGCTCGGCGTGCTGATGTACGAGGCGATGACGGGGCTGCTTCCGTGGGACGCGAAGGGACAAGCGGAGCTCCTCTTGCGACCGCTCACCACCGCGCCAACGCCGCTCTCGGAGCGCATCGAGGTTCCGCCGGAGGTCGACTCGCTGATCTTGTCGCTGCTCGCGAAGAATCCGGACGATCGACCCGCCGATGCGTTCGTCGTGCACGACGTGCTGCTCGACGTGCTCCGACGATACGCGCCGTCGCGCTCGGCGCCGCCTCCGCCATCGGATGGCGTGCGCGACGCGATCCCGACGACCGTCACCGAAATCGAGTCGGCCGAGGACGCCGAGGCGCGCGGGCCGACGAGCACGGCGGACATCGGGCGCGTGCAGACGTCGGAGCTCGCGTCGCGGTGGGGCGGCGCGATCGCCGAGATCGAAACCGCGCTCGCGCGCGCGCGAAAAAAAGGGATCGCCGAGACGACGGCGGTGCGCGCGTCGGAGCTCGCCACGCACGCGCGAACGCTCGTCGACAAGCTCGAACGTGCGAGCGCGACGGTCGCCGAGGTGCAGGGACGCGTCGATCGTTTGCAAGCGCACGCGCGCGACTTTCGGAGCAACCTCGGCCACGCGATCGACGAGCTCGGGCGCGACCGCGCGCGCGAGCGCTCGCACTGGACGGCGCTGCGCGCGCGGCACGACGAGATCGAGGGCACCCAGGTGCCAGCCGCGTCGCAGCGCGAGGCGGCGCTTTGGGAAGCCGCGGCGCTCGGCGCAGAAGAAGAGCGCGTCCGCTCGAGCGAGGCGGACATCACATTTCAGATCGTGCAGCTGCAGCTCCAGCTCGAAGCGAAGAACGAACGCTTCGACAAAGAGTACGCCGCGGCGACCGGCGAGCTCGAGGGCGCGATCTCCGCGGTGCGCGCGATGACCCACGAGATCGTGCGAACGCTCGACGAAGCCGCCGCGCTCGTCAGCTCGCGCAAGAAACGCTAACGAGACGCGAGCAGGCCGCCGAGCTTGCGCGGCTTCGGATTCGGATCGTGATCGCGGAGGTACTGGAGGTTCACCACGTTGACTAGCGCGTGGGCGACGATGCATCCCACGAGCTGACCCGTGAGACCGTAGACGAGGCTGAGGAAGACGCCCATCGCGAAGGCGGATGCAGCCCAGCCGATTCGCCCGCGGCCGCGCACTTGGTGGAGCGCGCCGAACGCGAGCGACGACAGCACGACGCCGATCGTCACCGAGAGGAAACCACGAAAGAAGAGCTCCTCGCCGACGCTGCTCGCGAGCGCCATGAGCACGATGACGCCGCCGCCCTCCCCCTTCACCAGCGGGCGGAGCTCGCCGTGGAGCGCGCGGGCCCACGCCGCGCGGCGCATCGCGAGGCGCGTGAGGATGATCGCGAGCGCGGCGCCGGCGACTCCGAGCACGAGCGACGCGACGACGCCTTCGACGGGGCTTTCGCCGAGCCAGGGCGTCCGCGTGAGCGCGCCGCCGCCGAACGCGACCGAGAGCGTCGCGCCGAGCCCGCCGAGCGCGCCGTAGCCGACGACGACCCAGTTGAACCGCGCGCGCATGAGCTTGGCATCGCACGACGCGCGCGCGCGCGCAATCGCCCAGCGCACGATGCGACCATGCTAGAGTTCCGCCCGTGGACGGTCGTGTCGCGTCAACTGCCGAAGAGCGCCCTCGTGTGCTCATCGTCGACGACGAAAAGTTCATCCGCGACATTCTCGCGGACTTCCTCGGCATGGAAGGTTACGCCGTGCGCACCGCCGAGGACGGCGCCGCCGCGCTGACCGAGCTCCGCTCGACGAGCTACGACATCGTCATCAGCGATTTGAAAATGCCGCGCATGGGCGGCATCGAGCTGCTCGAGCAAATCACGACGACCGCGCCGAACGCGCTGACGGTCATCATGACCGGCTTCGGCACAGTCGAGACCGCGATCGACGCGATGAAGCGCGGCGCCTACGACTACATCCTCAAGCCCTTCAAGGTCGAAGAGGTCATTCACGTCGTTCAGCGCGGGCTCGAAAAGCAAAAGCTCGCCGCCGAAAACATCCGGCTGAAGGAAGCCATCTCGCTCTACAAAGTGAGCGAGGCGATTCAGGCGTCGCTCTCGCTCGAGCAAGTCTTGACGACCGTGAGCGACACCGCGCTCCACGAGCTCGGTGCCGACTGGGTCTCGACGTGGCTCGACGACGGACAAGGCCATTATTTCGAGCGGCAGAACATGGCGACGTCGAGCGAGGCGTCGGCCGCGCAGCTCCCGCCCGAGCGCGTGTCGCTCGACCCGAACGCGTTCATCTCGCACTTCAAAGAGAGCGCGATGCTCCTCGAGCAAGGCGCGACGACCGAGCGATTTTTCGCGAAGCACCCGAACGTGCCGCCGCAGTCGCTCGTCGCGGTTCCGCTCCAGAGCAAGCACAAGCTCCTCGGGTGGATCAGCGCGATCGCTTTCGCGAAGAACAAACGCTTCGACGAAGGCCAGCGCAAAGTGCTCGCGATCGTCGGCTCGCGCGCGGCGGCCGCGATCGACAACGCGCGGCTCTACGAGGATCTGCAGGCGACGTTCCAGCAGACGATCGAAGGTCTCGCGCAAGCGATCGACAAAATGGATCGCTACACCGCGGGCCACTCGTCGCGCGTCGCCACGTATGCGGTCTACATCGCGCAGAAGCTCGGGCTCGGCGCGCATGACCAAGTCATCGTGCGGCAGAGCGCGCTGATGCACGACATTGGCAAGATCGGCTGCGTGCTCAACTTGAACAAGCCCGGCAAGCTCACGCAAGACGAGTACGAAATTTTCAAGAAGCATCCAGGGTACGGCAAAGACATCCTCGACCCGATCAAGTTTTTGCATCCGCTCATTCCCGGCGTGCACCTGCATCACGAGCGATGGGACGGTCGCGGGTATCCGCTCGGGCTCAAGGGTCAGGGCGTGCCGCTCATGGCGCGCATCATCGCCGTCGCCGACACGTACGACGCGATGACGAGCGACCGCGCGTATCGCGGCGCGCTCCCGCACGAGGTCGCGGTCGCCGAAATCGAGCGCTGCTCGGGCTCGCAGTTCGACCCCGAGGTCGCGCACACGTTCACGCAGTGGCTCGACGAGCTGCGTCAGGACTTGGAGAGCAAGGGCATCGCCATCCCCGAGTGACGTCACGGTAGCGCTTGGTTCGCGCGCGCGGGTTCGGCTATATACCCACATGGCCACCAGCGATTTGCTCGATGCGCTGACCTTCGACGACGTCCTCCTCGTTCCGCAGTACAGCGAGGTTCTTCCGAAGGACGTCGAAGTTCGCTCCAAGCTCACGCGCAACATCGAGCTCGCGTTGCCGCTCCTCTCGGCGGCGATGGACTCGGTGACCGAAGCGCGGACGGCGATCACGATGGCGCGCGAGGGCGGCATCGGCATCCTCCACAAAAATCTTTCGCCCGAGGATCAAGCGCGCGAGGTCGAAAAAGTGAAGCGCGCCGAGAGCGGGATGGTGCTCTCGCCGGTCACCGTGCGGCCGTCGCAGTCGCTGCGCGACGCGCTCGCGATCATGCGCGAGCACGATATTTCGGGCGTTCCGGTGGTCGAGGGAGACAAGCCCGTCGGCATTCTCACGGCGCGCGACATTCGCTTCGAGAGAAATCTCGATCAGCCGGTGAGCGCGCTCATGACCAAAGAGCTCGTCACCGTGCAGCCGGGCGTCACCGCCGAGAACGCCAAGCAGCTCCTTCATCAGCATCGCATCGAGAAGCTGCTGGTCGTGGACGCGGGCAAGCTCGTCGGGCTCATCACGATCAAAGACATCTTGCAGGCCGATCGCAATCCGCTTGCGGTCAAAGATTCGAAAGGTCGTTTGCGTTGCGGCGCGGCGATTGGGCCGGGGCCGGATCGCGCGGCGCGCGCGGCGGCGCTCGTCGCGGCGGGCGTCGACGTGCTCGTCGTCGACACGGCGCATGGTCATTCGCGCGGCGTGCTCGATGCGGTGCGCGCGACGAAGAAAGAACATCCGCAGGTCGACTTGATCGCCGGCAACATCGCGACGGCCGAAGCGACTGACGCGCTCATCGAAGCGGGCGCCGACGCGGTGAAGGTCGGCATCGGCCCGGGCAGCATCTGTACGACGCGCGTCGTCGCGGGCGTCGGCGTGCCGCAGATGACCGCCGTCTTCGACTGCGCCCGCGCCGCCAAGCGCCGCGGCGTTCCGGTGATTTCGGACGGCGGCGTGAAATACTCGGGCGACGTCGTCAAAGCGATCGCGGCCGGCGCGAGCACCGTGATGATGGGCTCGCTCTTCGCCGGCACCGACGAAGCGCCCGGCGACATGGTCCTTTACCAAGGCCGGACCTACAAAATGTACCGAGGCATGGGCTCGCTCGGCGCGATGAAACGCGGAAGCAAAGATCGTTACGGCCAAGCCGGCTCGGCCGACGAGAAGCTCGTCCCCGAAGGAATCGAAGGACGCGTGCCGTATCGCGGCGCGCTCGCGTCGATCCTCTATCAGCTCGTCGGGGGCCTCCGCTCGGGCATGGGCTACGTCGGCGCGAAGACGATCGCCGAGCTCCAAGAGCGCGCTCGCTTCGTGCGCATCACGTCGCAGGGCCTCCGCGAGAGCCACGTGCACGACGTGATGATCACCGAGGAGGCGCCGAATTACCGCTCTTCGTGACGACCTCGTCGCGCTCGGCGTCGCCAAGCGTGAAGTCGTGATGGCGCACGCGAGCATGCGCTCGGTGGGAGGCGACGTGAACGATCTCGTGCGCGCGCTCGTCGAAACTGCCGGCACGGTGATGGCGTACGTCGATTGGGAGATGGAATCGGACGACGAGACGTTCGACCCGGCGACCGCGCGGGCGAAGCTCGATCACGGAATTTTGGCGGAGACGATCCGAACGTGGCCGGGCGCCGTGCGGAGCGCGCATCCTGACGCCGGAATGGCCGCGATCGGTGAGCGCGCGGTGTGGCTCGTCGCCGATCATCCGTTTCAGTACGGCTACGGCGAAGGCTCGCCGCTCGACAAGCTCGTCCGCGCGAACGGAAAAGTGCTCGTGCTCGGGGCGCCGCTCGACACGATCACGCTGCTCCATTTTTCGGAGCACGCCGCGCGCATTCCGGAGAAACGCATCGCGCGTTACCGACGCCGCATGAAGTCGGGTTTCGTCGACTTCGAAGAGTTCGACACGTGCGATCCGGTGCACGCGAGCCTCGCGGAAGATTTCTTCGGCGACGTCGCGCGCGATTATCTCGCGACCGGGCGCGGCATCACCGGCATGGTCGGCCGCGCGAAGTCGTACGCCTTCGACGCCGCGGATTTGCATCGCTTCGCCGTCGCGTGGATCGAGAGGAAGCTCGCGTGAAGACGATCGACGCGCGCTGGCTCGGGCGAATCGCGTACGACGACGCTCACGCGATGCAAAAAGATTTGCTCGCGAAGCGCATCGCCGGCGAAATCGGTGACACGCTGCTCCTCCTCGAGCACGATCCGGTCGTCACGATCGGGCGCGGCGGCGACCTCGCGCACGTGCCGGGCGGAGCAGACGCGCTTCGCGCGCGCGGCATCGCGTTCGCCGAAACCGGCCGCGGCGGCGACGTCACCTACCACGGGCCCGGCCAGCTCGTGGCCTACCCGATCTTCGATTTGCGACCGGACCGCTGCGACGTGCGGCGCTACGTCCGCGATCTCGCCTCGGTGATGGTTGCACTCTGCAACGATTTCGGAATTTCGGCGGGCATCATCCCCGGCGATTCGCGCTACGTCGGCGTCTGGGTCGATCGCGACGCGCCGCGCGCGTGGACCGACATGACCTCCGACGACGCGCGCTTTCCGGGCCGGAGCCTCGCGAAGATCGGCGCCATCGGCGTGCGACTCTCGCGTTGGTGCACGATGCACGGATTCGCGTTCAACGTGCGACCGAACCTCGCGCACTTTTCGTTGATCGTGCCGTGCGGCATCCAAGAGTACGGCGTCACGTCGCTCCAAGATCTAGGAGCGGACGCTCCGTCGCTCGAGACGATCGCCGCGCGCGCCGCCGATCACTTCGCGGAAGTTTTCGTCGCCGAGACTCGGCTCACGACGTCGCGCACGCCTTCGACGTGAAGCGCGGCGTGCTCGATTTCGAGCTGCATCCAGCGTTCGGCGACACGGCCGGCGAGCGTCACCTCGCCGTTGTCGACGAGCACGACCAGGTTGCGAGCGGCTTCGCCGAGTACGCCCGCGAGCGCCGCGCGAACGTCACGCAAGATGCGTGGGTCGTCGCGGTGCTTGCGCCTCAGCTCGAAGGGCTCGGGTTGCAATCCTTCGTAGACAGACATGTCCAACGGCTCTGCAACGCGAGTGCCGACGCGCAAACCCGCGAAGATCGGTGTGGCAGGACGCTCACACGCTACGCACGGCGATGACCGCCACGTTCGAAAACGGCGTCTTTCCCCAACTCGGCTCGACGCGCACCGAGAAACCGGCGCCCTCGAGCACCTCGGTGAACGAGGCGATCGGGAGCACCCTCACGCGTTCGCCGACGTTGTAACCGAAGAAAGTCGTCACGGCTTCTTGCGCGCGCGTCGTGGCGCTTCGCCACCCGCGATTCGGATCGAGCTCGCGCAAGACGACGCACTTGCGTGCAGACTGCATGCATCGCGCGAGGACGTCGAGCTGCTGCTTGTCGGTCAGGTAGTGCAGCACGTCGATCAAGAGGAGCGTGTCGCACGCGGGCGGCGTCACCTCGCGGACGTCGGCCTTCTCGACTCTCATCGGCAGGTCCCCCGCGGCTTTGGTTGCATCCTGCAACTTTCCTTCGTCCCAATCGACGCCGGTCACGCGCGTCGCGACGCCCGCTTCGAGCAAGAGGATTCCCATTTGTCCGCGGCCGCAGCCGACGTCGACGACCTCGCCGAGATTTTCTTTTTGGCCGAGGGTCACGAGCTGCTCGGCGATCGGATCGCTGCCGAGCTTGCCGCGGGCGTACATGCGCGCTGACACCGACGTGTAACGTTCGGCAACGCGACGGACGAGGTCGTCTTCCACGTCGCAGGAACTACCACGGGTGTTATGTTTCGGTGGACGTGTCCTCCGAGCGACCGCTTTCTCTGGAAGAGCTGCTCGAGTCGCCCGCGGACGAAGGGCGCTTCGGACGCATTCAAATGCGGCGATTCGCCGGGCCGTCCGCGTACGTCGGCGCGATGGAGCCGATCCGTGTGGCGCATTTGACCGATTTGCACGTCGGCCGCGTGACGCCGATTCGCATTCATCAAGAAGCCGTGCGGATGACGAACGCGGCCAAGCCGGACCTCGTCGTCATCACCGGCGACTTCGTCTGCCACAGCCAGAAATTCCTGGACGAGCTCGGTTCGGTCGTCGGCGCGCTCGAGGCGCCGACGGTTTGCGTGCTGGGCAATCACGATCACTGGTCGGGCTCGGACGAGGTCGAGCAGACGCTCGTTCGCGCGCGCGCGCTCGTCTTGCGAAACCAGAACACGATCGTTCACGTGCGGCACCAGCGGCTTCAAATCGTCGGGCTCGACGACGCGTACACGACGCACGCCGACATCGATCGCGCCGTCACCGGGCTTCGCCACGACGTGCCGACGCTCGCGCTTTCGCACATCGCCGAGGAGGCCGATCACCTCTGGCAGTACGGCATTCCGCTGGTTTTGTCGGGTCACACGCACGCCGGGCAGTTCACCCTCGCGCGCATGCACGAGCTCGCGCTCGGTCACCTCGTCGGACACAAATACGTTCACGGTTTGTACGGGAGCCGCCGCCACGATCGCGCGGTCTACGTCGGCGCAGGTCTCGGCGCGGCGGTGATGCCCGTCCGCATCGGCGCGCGCGCGCGGCGCGAGATCACGATCTTCGAGCTCGGCGTGGCGCCAGGCGAGTTCGCGGAAGACCACGAGGAGCAAGACGCGCTCCCCGGCCGCGCGCCCACCGAGCGCACGAAGATGCGCCGCTTCGCGAAGGTGCAGAAGCGCCGACTGCGCCGCGAGCGGCGGTGACGTCTCACGGCGAACGGACGAAACGTGGAAAGTACACGTTCATGTCGCTCGCGAGTGTCGCGAGGTCGCTCGCGTTCGTCGCGTAGGTCGCGACGAGCGAGCCGCCGGTGAGCTCAGGATGCCCTTTGGCCGCGTAGACGCTGATGCCGGGCTGGCCGGACTCGGGCGGGGTGAACGCATTACAGACGACGCTCCACGGACCCTCGGGCGCGGGCGACGTGCGCACCGCGAGCTGCGTGGCGCCGAAGCCGATCGAGTGGACCGCGAGAAATCCGTTCGCGGTCTTTTGCACCGAAAATTCGGTCGGCGGGTTTTCGAACGCCGACGCACTCGGAAAAATCACGTCGGGCGCGCTCGCGCCGGGCGGCGACCACGCGGCGTTCGTCCAAAAGAGCGGCGACGACGCGTCGCCCGCGTCGAGCGCGCTCGCGTCGAAACGTGCAACATACACGGAGTGATCGCCCGGCTCCTCGTCGCCGAACGCGTAGACGTACGGCCCATCCGCGAGCACCGCTGCGCCGAACGCGATCGGAAACGAAAACGCCGGCAGGTCCCCATCCACGACGTTCCAGCTGGAAGGATCGGCGTCCGGGTTCGTGACGAAGACGACCTTCGTGCCGACGCTCTGAAAACCGAGACCGCCGGAGACGCTCTCTTCCTCGAGAAAAAACAAGACGAGCCGTGTCGGCAAACGCACGCCCGAGAGCGGCCAAAACCAATGCGTTCCGTTTTCCGGAATGAACGAGCTCGCGTTTCCGGCGGTCGTTTGCCAGAAAAATTTCGCGTTCGCCTTCGACGGGTCGTAGCCGGTTTGAATCGCGACGCTGTTTCGCACGAACCACGCGTTGCTTCGCGAACGCGAGGCGTCCTTGGCGACGAACGTGTCGCCGAAGAGCCAGAGGACTCGCCCGCCGCCGAGGTCCACCGAGTACGCCGCGTCGGCGCCGATCCATTGCGCGTCGTTCGTGAAGAGCGCGTCCGCCTCGGGCCACGACGCGAGCGAAAGACCGCACGTGCCCGCATCGGGGACGGCCGGCGGCGTCTGCGAGCACGCCGCGATCACGAGGACGACGAGCGTGCGCCGCATGCGAAGAGCTCAGCCCGGCAGCCTCACGGCTTGGGCGGGAGCGACGACTTGCGCTTCTCGGTGTCGAGCATGCGCAGGTACATCTTCACTTGCGGGTTGTCGGGCTCGGTGTCGAGCACTTGCTTCCAGTGGTGCTCCGCGCCGCCGAGATCGCCGAGCGAGAGCAGCGTCACGCCGAGCGCGACGCGCGCCGGCACGTAACCCGGTCGCGACGAGAGCGCGGCTTCGTAATGCTCGCGCGCGCGCGGCAGCTCCTTGAGCTCGCGCAAGAGGTTGCCGAGGCGCGTGCGCAAATCGGCGAACTGCGGACAGAGCGAGACGGCCTTCTCGAGCTCGTCGGCCGCGTCGCGCGGCAGACCCAAGTCGGCGTACGCCTGCGCGATGTCGGCGTGCATGTTGGCGAGCTTGCCGCGCGCGAACGGATCGAGCCCGTCTTTTTCGCCGCTCGGCTTGCCGCGAATGCGCCCGTAGACTTCGCGCGCCGCTTCGTACTTGCCGCGATCGTTGTACGTGACCGCGAGGTTCAGCGCGGCCTCGGTGTACGTCGGGTTGATCGCGAGCGCGCGCTCGAAGTGATGCTCCGCTGCGATGAAGTTTCCGCGCGCGTGAGAGATCACGCCGAGCATGTCGTGGACGTCGGCGAAGCGATCGTCGGCTTGCAGCACTTCGCGCAAGAGCGGCTCGGCTTTGTCGTATTCGCGCTTTTGATAATGCTCGCGGCCGAGGAGCAAAAGCTGCTTGATGCGCTCGTCCATGTGGGGGTCGTTTCCGTCCGTGGCGAACTTATGGCAACGGCGGCGTGCTTGTCGCCACATTTTTCGGTAGGAAGGGGACCGTGGATCGACGGGCTCTCCTCGCCGCCGTGCTCGGGACGACGGCCATCGCGTGCGTCGCGGCGCCGTTCGCGGTCGTGGGGCAGCGGCACGCGCCGAAACCCGCCGCGCCGGCGATCGTCACCCACAGCGTTCCGGCGCCCGTCGTCGCGGTCGAGAGCGCTGCGCCTGCCCCCGCCCCGGAGCCGCCGCCGCCTGCGGTCCACACGTTTCGCGTGAAGGATCTCGCGAGCGATCCGCACGTCTCGATCGTGAGCGGCACGATCGGCAAGCACGTCTTTCTCACCGCGCTCGGGGCCGCGGGGCTCACGGCCAAAGAGTGCCGGCGCGTGCTCGCGGGCTTTTCCGGCGTGAAGAACCTGGATCGGCTCGACGCCGACGACGGCTTCACGTTCGCGAGAGCCGCCGACGGCCACGTCATCGCGTTCGAGCTCTTGCCGTCCGACGTCCGCGATCCGGCGACGCTCGATTTTTTCCAAGAGCGCGAAGAAAAACCCGGCGACAAGCTCGCCGCCAAACGAATTTCGCTGCCGATCGAAAAAAAGACGGTCAAAGCCGGTTTGGTCGTCGCCGACGATCTCCGCGCGACGCTCGCCGCCGCGGGCCTCAAAGAGCAAGCCGCCACGATGATCGACGACGCGCTCGACGGGCACGCCGAGCTCTCGGACTTGCACGCCGGCGCGCGGCTTCGCGTGGTCGCGACCGAAGAGCGCATCGAGGGCGTCTTCGTGGGCTACGCCCCGCTGGACGCGGTCGAGCTCGATCCTGCGGGAAAACCGCCGGTGCGCGTCTACGGCTTCGTCGAAAAAAAGACGCGCGGTTACTTCGACGCGCAAGGCCGCCAGCCGTATCACGGCGCGTGGCGCTCGCCGGTGCCGATGGCGCGCATCTCGTCGCGCTTCGACCCGCACCGGATGCATCCGATCTTGCACGTGATCACCCCGCACAACGGTGTCGACTTCGCGGCGCCGACCGGCACCCCGGTTTACGCCGCCGCCGCCGGCACAATCCGCAGCGCGGGCGACAGCGGTCCGTGCGGCAACATGGTCCAAATCGATCACCCGAACGGCCTCATCAGCGCGTACTGCCACCTCTCGCGCTTCGGTCCGATTCATCCTGGCGAGCACGTCGAGACGCGCCAGCTCATCGGCTACGTGGGCCAAACCGGCCGCGCGACGGGCCCGCACCTTCACTTCGCGGTCAAACGAATCAACAGCGCGGGCATGGAAGTCTTCATCGATCCGCTCTCGATGAAGCTCGACGGTGTGCGGGTCGTCCCGCCGCGCCTGCGCGGCGACTTCGACCAAAAGCGCGCCTCCCTCGACGCCGAGCTCGACGCCATCCCGCTGCCCGAGGCGCCGCCGGCGAAGGAAGTCGCAAAGAGCGACACGCCAGAAACGGAATAGACAGCGGAGTGAGGGGTTGCGCGAGCCCCCTGCGTCGTGGGATCTTTACGAGTAACGTTCGTGCGGCGTCGGAGGAATGCACGATGAGTGGCATGCGCTTTCGCGTGTTGAGTTTGTCTGCGTGCGCGGCGCTCGTCGTCGCGTGCGGGAGCGGCGACGGATTTCAGGGCGACGACGACGTCGAACAGCCCGGCGTCGACGCCGCGCAAACTGTGGACGCGGGCGCCGACGCGACGCAGCCGAAAGACTCGGGCCCACAAGACTCGACGACGCCGCCGACCAACGACGCGACGCTCGACGTGAACTTCGGCGACGCGATCTGGACGGCCGACTCGAGCGGCGGCGGCAACGACGGCTCGCAAGAAACCGGCACCGGCTGCGCGCCCGACGGCGTCCTCTGCAACGGCAGCGTCGCCGAGACGTGCACCAACGGCCAGCTCTCGACCAAGACATGCAGTGGCGCGACGCCGGTTTGCGCCGACGGCTTCGGTTGCGTCGTGTGCGATCCGGGCAGCGGCTCGTGCGTCGGCTCGACCGGCACGCTCTGCAAGTCCGACGGCAGCGGCTACGTCACCAACAACTGCGACTCGCAGCTCGGTCTCGCCTGCCAAGGCGGCGTCTGCACCGGCGACTGCGCAAACATCGGCCAGAGCTACATCGGCTGTGAGTACTACGCGGTCACGTCGCTCAACCACTTGCTCGATCAGGGCGCATTCTCGTTCGCTGTGAGCATCGCCAACACGACCAGCAAGGCGGCGACGGTGAACATCACGGGACCTCACGCGGTCGCCGGAAACCCCTTCACCATTGCCGCGAACAGCATCTCGCCCATCGTGCTCCCCTGGGAGTCGGCGCTGTCGTGCGGGTCTGGCCCGTGCGTCAACGGAGCGACACAGCCGACGGCACCCGCCACGCAGGTCGACGTCGGCGGCGCATACCACATCAAGAGCACCGAACCCGTCACGGTCTACCAGTTCAACGCTCGCGACTATCAGGTCAACGCGAAGTGCAGCAGCGGAGATTCGACGGTTTCCACTAGCCCGCCGTGCTTCTCGTACACGAATGACGCGTCATTGCTCATCCCGGTCACCGCGTTGACCGGCAACTACTACGTCGCGTCGTACAGTGCGTTCTACAATTGGCCCTCGTTGATCGACGTCGTCGGCACGCAGGCCAACACCAGCGTGACCGTCGGCCTTCCGGCAGGAGCGACCATCACGAAGGGAACGACGAAGCTCACGACGACTGGCGGCACGGTGACGCTCAACGCCGGTGATGTCCTGCAAATCACCAACCCGACGAATGGCAACGCCTCGTACAGCGACGACATCAGCGGCGCGTCGGTCACCGCAGACGCGCCGGTCGAAGTCTTCGGCGGCGACTCGTGCATCTACACGCCCGCGACCAACGGCTACTGCGACCACATGGAAGAGATCATGTTCCCGGTGGAAACATTGCGGAACGACTACCTCGTCGTCCCACCGGAAATGACCGGCATACAGCTCAATCAGCGTCTGACCAAGCCGACGCACGTCGTCAAGATCATCGGCACCAGCAACGGCACCACGCTCACTTACTCGCCCGCGCCCACCGTCCTCTCCGGCACCGCCTCGACGAGCGTCGGGGCGGGCGGCGTCGTCACCTTCGAGACGAATACACCGTTTCTCGTGACCGCGACGCCTGCGACCCATCCGATCGTCGTGTCGATGTACATGGAAGGTTCGAGCAACTACTGCGACCCAAACAGCAGCAGCTGCGACCTTAACGGCGATCCGGCCCAGAGCGTCGCCGTGGCGAGCGAGCAGTTTCGGAACAACTACTCGTTCACCGCGCCCAACAACTACTACATCAACTGGGCGACCATCATCGCTCCGACGGGAAACAGCGTGACTGTCGACGCCACGACGATTGCGTCGGGCTCGTTCACCGCGATCGGGGCGACCGGTTACGGCTACTATTATTACAAGATCTGCGACAACAGCAGCTCGCCGGCGTGCAGCAGCGTCTCGTCGAACCATACGGCGACCAGCTCTGGTCCGTTCGGCATCCAGGTCTACGGCTACGGCCACGACACCAGTTACTGGTACCCCGGCGGATTGAACCTCACACGCTGAGAGCGTGGTAGGGTGACCGCGGGACTTAATGGCCGCGCCCAAGGTCAGTCAGGCAGCGAAGGTCGGCGCTTTCTTGTTGCTCGTCGCGGCGGGCGCGTGGGCGATTTATTCGACGATTTTCCGCTCGTACGGCGGCGGCAGCGGTTACGTCGTGCACGCGTATCTCGACGACGCGTCGGGGCTCGCGTCGCACTCGCGCGTGACCATCGCGGGCATTCCGGTCGGGTCGATCGATTCGATTCGCCTCGTGACCGACTCGGCGTCGCCGCACCGCGGGCAGGCGCGCGTCGACGTTCGCGTGAACAAAGACGTGCCGCTCTTCAGCGACGGCACGCTCGGAAAGCACAGCTCTTCGCTCCTCGGCGAGTACGTCGTCGTGCTCACGCCGGGCACGAAGGTGCCGCAGCTCAAAGACGGCGACGAGATCAACGTCGTCGCCGAAGAAGCGAGCGTCGACGACATCAAAAAGAACATCAACGACGTCGCCAAGCTCGTGAAGCAAGTCGCGCAGCAGCTCGCCAACTCGGTCGGCACCGAGCAGGGCGGGCAGAACATCCGCGACATTTTGAAGAACATGGCCGACGCGACCGACGCGCTCAACAAGACGATTCGCGAGAACCGCGAGACGATCAAAGAGACGCTCGACCGCATCGACCGCATCACGGCCAACAACGAAGTGCCGCTCAACAAGGCGCTCGAGAACATTCGCGCGATCAGCGAGGACATCAAGAACCTCACGGCGGCGATCAGCGGTCGCGGCGGCAACGAGACCGGCATGCAGGTGCGCGACACGATCGCGCACCTCGACACGTCGTCCAAATCGCTCGAGAGCATGCTCGCGCACGTCGACCACGTCGCCGACCGGCTCGACCGCGGCGAGGGCACGCTCGGCCGTCTGTCGAAAGACGACACGCTCATCAACGACGTCCAAGAGGCCGCCGAGGGCATCAACAACTTCATCGGCCCGGTCTCGCGCCTCCAGACGATCGTCGGATTGCGTGCAGACTACAACTTTCTCTCGAACACGTTCAAGAGCTACTTCGAGCTTCGTCTTCAGCCGCGCGAAGACAAGTTCGTCATGATTCAGCTGATCAACGACCCGAAGGGGTTCACGAGCTTCACCAAGACGACCACCGAGACCGACGACCCGACCAAGCCGGCGAAGTCGACGACGATCAGCCAGGTGACGACGAATCAGTTTCGGTTCTCGCTCGAGATCGCGCGGCAGCTCGGGCCGGTGCGCGGGCGATTCGGCATCATCGAGTCGACGGGCGGCATCGGGCTCGACTTGGTTTTGTTCAACGGGCGCTTCGAGCTCGTGAACGATTTGTTCGGGTTCGCCGAGCAGGCCGTGCCGCGGTTCCGCAGCTACATCGCGTATCAGTTCATCAACCGGCTCTTCTTGCTCGGCGGCGTCGACAACGTGTTCCTCGACGCGCAGCGCGATTACTTCATCGGTCTTCAGCTCCGCTACGACGACGAGGATCTCAAGTCGATGCTGCCCTTCGCCGGCGGGCTCGCGAGCGGCGCGCGATGAGGCGGGCGGCGCTCGCGCTCGGCGGGCCGCGTGGACGAGCATGAGCGGTTTCGACGACGAGCAGAGCACGGTCCTTTCTTCGGTCGAGGTCTCGCCCCCCGCGGAGGCAGTTTTTCGCGTGAGCGTGATCGAAGGACCGGACCGCGGCGCGCACGTGGTCGTGGACGGCGGCGGCGCGGCGCTCCTCGTCGGTCAGAGCCCGGTCTGCGCGCTGCGGCTCTCGGACACGACGGCGTCGCGACGGCACCTCGAGATCGAAATCGCGTCGAGCCGCCTTCGGGTGCGCGATCTCGACTCCAGCAACGGCACGTACGTCGGCGCGCTTCGGATCGTCGAAGCGCACCTCGAGGGCGGCGAGATCATGCTGGTGGGCACGACGCGGTTGCACGTCGAGCGCGTCGTCGGCGCGAAACCGGCGCGCATCGTGACCGAGGTTTCGTTCGGCGACGTGCGCGGCATCAGCCGCGAGATGCGGCGCCTCTTTCCGCTCTTCGCGCGGCTCGCCCAAGTCGACGTCCCGGTGCTCGTGGAGGGCGAGACCGGTACGGGCAAAGAAGTGCTCGCTCGCGCGCTCCACACCGAGGGGTCGCGCAAGGACGGACCGTTCGTCGTGTTCGACTGCACCACGATCGCCGCGCAGCTGCTCGAGAGCGAGCTCTTCGGTCACGAGCGCGGCGCCTTCACCGGCGCGATTGCGCAGCGCCGCGGCGTCTTCGAGCAAGCGGCAGGCGGCACGCTTTTCATCGACGAGATCGGGGACCTTCCGCTCGATTTGCAGCCGAAGCTCCTCCGCGCGCTCGAGCGTTCCGAGGTGCGCCGCGTCGGCAGCGACAAATGGATTCACTGCGACGTGCGCGTCGTTGCGGCGACGCGGCGCAACATCGAGCAGCTCGTGCAGGAGGGTCGTTTTCGGGACGATCTCTTTCATCGGCTCGCGGTCGGACGCGTCGAGCTCCCGCCGCTCCGGCGCCGGCGCGGCGACGTGCTCGCGCTCATCGAGCACTTTTGCACCGAAGCAGGCGCGAGCGCGCGGAGCGTGCCGGCCTGGGTCATCTCCGAATGGATGCACGCCGAGTGGCCCGGCAACGTCCGCCAGCTGCGCAACGCCGTGCAGCGCGAGCTGGCGCTCGGCGCTCTCGCACGAGTCGAGGTCGAGCCGAGCGAGAGCCCGCCCGCCGCGGACGACGACTGGCGCGCGGCGGCGCGATTCGATTTGCCGTTCGTCGAGGCGCGCGAGCGCGTGATCGACGCGTTCCAGCGAGAGTATCTCGCGCGCGCTCTCGAAGCCGCCGGCGGCAGCGCGCAGCGAGCCGCCGAGGCCGCAGGCATCGCCCCGCGTTACTTCAGGCTGCTGCGCGCGCGTGCCCGACCGCCCAAGAAAGTGTAACAATCGCATCATGCGACGTCTGCTCGCAGCATGCGGAGTCGCAGCGTCGCTCGCCGCGGCCGCGCTTGCGTGCACGATCGCCTACTCGAGTTACGACGATCGCTTTCAGCCCGTCGAGGATGGCGGGCTCGCGGCGTTCGTAATCGACGACGCGGCGATTCAGGCGGTCGCCGTGACCGCGTCGGATTTGTTCTACGCGACGAGCCGAGGAATCGAGCGCGCTCCGCTCGACGGCGCCGCGCCGAGCACCTGGCTGACCGCCAGCGGCGTCGAGAAGCTCGCGACCGACGGCACGGGCACGATCGCGTGGGCCACGTCGACCGACAACGAAATCCACCAGGCGTACGTCGCAAGCCCAGGCTCGGCCGCGGTCGTCTCGACGACCAGGCTCGGCCAATTCAGCAAGCTCGCGTCCGATGCAGCGCACTTCGCGTGGGCGAGCGTTCCGCCCGCGAATTGTCCGTGCGAGCTCGGCGAAGTCCGTGGCTGGCAGGGCGTCAGCGCGCAGGCGGTCGACTACGACGGCGGCGTGAAGACCTTCGCGCAAGACGTAGCCGTCGACGGGCAAGGTGTCACTTTTTTCGCCCCGAGCCTCGGTTTTCGCCGCTTCGCGTTCGACGGGACGTTCGTGTGTGGGCGGCCCGCGGGCGTGGGCGACCAAGGCGCGCCGGGCGCGCTCCACGCCATCGCCAGCGGCCCCGACGGCACGCCCTTCTTCGCGATCGCGCCCACCTCGGGCGCGGCGGGACCGCTGCTTCGTTACGAGACGGCCTGCGACGACGCCGGCACCGAGATCGACCCAAACGCGAGCGCGGTGATGGCCGACGAGACGAACCTGTTTTGGATCACGAGCGGCGGCGCGCTCGAGACCGCGGGCTTGGACGGCGGCGCGGGACGCATCGTTCCGTTGAGCGGCGCAGCGGCAGCGATGACCTCCGACGCTGCGTTTGTCTACGTCGCCGTCGGCGATCGCATATTTCGCATCGCGAAGACGCCGTGAATCAGAAGGCGCCGCCGAGCGCGAAGCCCGCGCCGCCCGGGAGGACCCAGGGCGCCGCGGTCACGCGACGCTCCACGCGGAGCGTCGGGCGCGCGAGGTAGACGATGCCCGCGGCGACGAGCGCCGCCAGGCCGACGCCGAGCGACACGTCGGCGATCGCAGTCTTCGTGTCGAACGAAGCGTCCTTCGACGCGGGGGAGCAGTTCGGCGTGCACGCGCTCGTGTCCGAAAACTCGGCGGTCGTCCAAGTGGCGAAGACGCCGAAGCTCGCGAGACCCACGGCGCCGATTGCGAGCAGCGCCCAAGACGCAGCGGGCACCGGTCGACGGACGACGAAGGTCGTCGCCTCGCGCGGCTCGGTCCAGACGTCGACGACGCGGAGCTTCTCGCCCGCGGCGAGGACGATCGTCTCGCGCGTCGCGGCCGCGCCGCGATGAACCGTGAGCTCGTGGCGGCCGGCGTTGAGCTCGATCGGCTGCCCTTCGACGTACACCGCGATCGCGCGGCCGTCGACGTCGACCCGCGCGTCGGGCACGTCATGGCCCCGCTTGTCGAGCGCGCGAACGACGATCGACGGGACGTCGCGCGCGATCTCCTCGAGCCACCGGCCGCACGAATCGCGAAGCTCGTCGGGGCATGTCTTCGCGCAGACGAGCAGCTCGGCACGCGCGCCGAGAAAATCGTGATCGAGCTTGTAGAGTCGCTGGCCGGCGACGTACGCGCGCTGGCACGCCGCGTCGTCTTCGGCGCGCGCGCCGCACGGCGCGAGCAGCACGAGCGCGAGCGCGGCGTTCCTCAGGGACATATTTTCTTGGGAATGAGAATACCTTGGTCGTCGGGCAGCTGCTCCCAATGGCATGAGGTCGCGGGCGGCGCGTGGTGCACGGCGGGTGCACGGAGGTGCCGAACGACCGGCGTGCTCGAGCGCGCGGCGGTCTCCACCGCGGCCGGGGCCGCGGCAGCCGAGGATGAAACGGTCGCTGATGCGATCGCGGCGGGAGCTGCCGTATCCCGTGGAGGGCCCGCGGCGGCGACGTCGGGTGTCTTGCCGCGGACCGTGAACGCGACGCTCGCACCGACGACGGCGACGAGCGCGGCAACCGCGACCCATCCGAGGAGCCACGAACGCGAAAGAAGCGCGCCCGCGCCGGCGGCGTCGCCGACATGCCCAGGCGCGACTCCCGAAACGCTTCGATCGATCTCGATGTCGACGGCATCGTCCGGCGGGCCGCTCGGGTCCGGCGCCTCGCCGCGCTCGATGCTTGCGATCTGAGCGGCCCGTCGATCGAGAGACTCGCGCGCGATCGTCCGCACCCATTCTCCGACCTCGCGCGCGCTCGCCCGCGGGCCGCACGCTTCGAGCGCGACGGCCATCTCGCGCGCCGAAGAAAACCGGTTCGCGGGATCGCGCTCGAGCGCGCGGGCGACGACCGCCTCGAGCGCGTCGCTCGCGTCCGGCCGCACCGTGCGGAGCGCGGGGATCTCGGCGTCCATCATCTTCGCGACGATCTCGAGGAACGAGTCGCCCGAAAAGAGACGCTGCATCGCGAGCATTTCCCACAAGACGACGCCGACCGAAAATAGGTCTCCGCGCCGGTCGACCTTGCCGCGCAGCTGCTCGGGCGCCATGTACCCGGCCTTGCCCTTCACGGTGTGTTGCACGCTGAATTTTTCGGCGAGGCGACCGACTGCTTTTGCGATTCCAAAATCCGCCACGTGGGCTGCGCCGTCGACGCCAACGATGAGGTTTTGCGGCGAGACGTCGCGGTGCACGATGCCGAGCGGCGCGCCGTCCTCGGCGGTCGCTTCGTGCGCCGCGTGGATCCCTTCGAGCGTGTCGATCGCGACGGCGAGCGCGATCGGAGTCGGCACGACGCCGTGCGACGACGCGAGTGAGCGAAGGAGCCGCGAGAGCGCCTCGCCGTGAACGTAGTCCATCACGAGAAAGAGCTCGCCCGCGTGCTGCGTGACGTCGAGCGTGGCGACCACGTTCGGGTGGCGGATGCGCGATACGATGCGCGCTTCATCGAGGAACATCGCGCGGAAGGCTTCTTCTTTGGCGTACTGCGCGTGAAGCACCTTGACCGCCACCACGCGCGTGAACCCCTCTTCACCGTACTGCTGCGCGAGGTAGACCGTCGCCATTCCGCCGGACGCGATTTCGTCGTGCAGCGCGTAGCGACCGAGCTTTCGCACCAGATGACATGATAGCTCCGCTTCACTCAGCGAGGAGAACCGGCTTGATGCCGACCGGAATCTTGCCGCCTGAAATCGTGCAGTCCGAAACGCACGAGGCGGCAGTCCCCGTGAGATCGCGGTAGGTCGTCCAGCTCCCGCCGACGCTCTGATCGCTCGTCGTGCAGACGCCGTTTTCGCAGCTCTGCGCGACGTCCCACATCACCTCGTAGCTCGCGCTACCCTTGGTGAACGAGCACGTGTAGACCGTGCCGGCGTTCGTGCACAGTGGCGTCGCGGGCGTCGCGCCGACCCAAGCGCCGTAGAGCGTGTTCCACGCGGTGACGACCTTCTGGTTTCCCGAAATTTCGTCCCACGTGTACCACTGGTTCGCCGCGACGCCGAGGGAGCGGCCGTAGAGGAAGAAGCGCACGATCCAAGACGCGCCCATGTCGCCGTCGGTGAACGGCGCGGCAAATCCTGTCGGCGCGTAGCTCGCCTCGCCGTCGTAGAGCGGAACCGCGCCGCCGTGGAACGCGTCGAGCTCTGTCTTCTGCAGAATGCCCTCGAAGGCTTGAATGTACGCTTGGTACGACGGCTCGAGCGCGCTCGCGGCCGTGCAGTTGGTGCCCGCGCCGTCGACGTTGCATTCGGCGCCCGGCTTCATGTGCAGGTTGAAAGCCATCATCGACTTGGCGCCCGCGTCGCCCGACGTACACGAGGAGGTCGGCGCGTTGTTGCAATAAAGAAAGTTTTGATAGAGCGACAGCGAAGCTTCTTTCGCATGATAAGAAGGACTCACGACGATTGCCGTCGGATCGATCGGACCGGTCAACCCGACCGACGCCTGCACTTGCGCGCATGTCTCGCCGGTCTTGGTGATGGTGCCTGTGCCCACCGCCCCGACGACGAGGCATTCGGTGTCTTGCATCAGCCGAATCAGGGCGTCGTAGCTTCCGCGCTTACCGGTGCCATCCCCCCAGAAAGCCGCAGTATCCGGCTCGTTCCACGGCTCCCAATAACGAATGTGCGCGTGGGTCGCGAGATAGGCCGCGTCGTTATTTCGTTTGGCGAAGAATGCATACCATTTTCGAAATGTGAGATCGGTGCCCGTGCCATTTGCAGCAAGGTCCGACGGCCGGTCGCATTGTCCCAAACCACCTTTGGCGGGGTCGGCATAGTTGCATGTCGCGTCGTTGGGCGCCGAGGTGATGAAGTGCGGCGTGCGGGCCATCGTGTACCACACCTCGTTGACGCCGTTCTTTTTGAGATTGGCGAGGTAGTCGTCGAACATCGTGAGATTGCCCGTGTCGTAGCCGCCGCTGCAGGTCGCGACGTCGCTGCACGGACCGGTCTCGAGCGTGCCCCACTGAAACGGCGGCGAGTCCCAGATGCGCTGCGTGCCGTATTTGAAGCTGGGATATTTCGACGTGCCGTTCACCGTCGCGCCGAAGGTCGGCGACGCCGCGATGGTCGACGAAGCGACGCCCGCGTCGGGCTGCGCGACGACGTCGGCGGAGGCCTCCGAGACGGGTCCGGCGTCCGGCGACCCGAGAGGCGCGTCGGGCGCGGCCGCATCGGGAGCCGCGCCGTCGCTCGGCGGCTCGGCGTCGCCCGCGCTGCATCCGTAGAGTCCCAGACAGACCAGAGCCAGGCAGCGCGTTTTCATCGTCGACCTCCGCCGCGAAGGAAGAGCAACGCGCGTACCGCGCACCGGTCCGCTTATTTACTAGGGATCCGTGCGCGAGGCGGATCCGCGCGTACCGCGTCGGCGGCGGCAGCGGGCGCGCGGCGGATCGAATCGATCCGGTCGCGGAGCAGCGCGGCGCCGACGAACGCGAATCCTTGCTGGTCGAGCCAAGGCGGGCGCGGCGATCAACGCGGGACGAGCTCGAGCATCCGGGCCGCGAGCAAGACGTCGACGACGCGCAAGACCGAGCCGGCCGTCGTGTGACCGCCGCGCGTCGCGTCGCTCAACACCTCGGAGAGCCGGCGCGGCCGGCGCGCGAGCGCCTCGATCGCCGAGATTTGCGGTGGCCACTTCACGTGCAAAAGACCAGGACGATCGCGACGGCCGGGACCGAGCACGTGATGGAGGCGCGTCCGATAACGCTCGAGCGCCGACTCGCCGGGCACCGCGGCCTCCATGCCCGCGAGGATGAGCCCCGCGAGATCGAGATCGAGCGGAAACTCGACGTGCTGCGCGATCTGGTTTCGATAGAACGCGAGCTGCCCGCTCTTCCACATGAACAAATCGGCGACGCGGTCGCGACCTTGATCGCGAATCGTCTGGAAGATGTCGACCGACGAAACGAGCCCGAGCGAGATCAGCGTGTCGCCCATCCGGCCTTGGTTGCGCGGCAGCACCGCGAGCGCCATGTCGAGCTCTTCGCGTTTGATTTTTCCGCGACGCACGAGGTACTCGCCGAGGAGCTCGCTCGCGTTCGACGACGCGACGTGATGCAAACGGCCGCGCACGAAATAGAGCTCCTTGCGCGCGCTGCGCCCATCCCGTTCGGCGAAGAGGACGCCGGTCTCGTCGCGCTCGAGCATCGAGAGGAGCACCTCGAGCATCGAGATCCGAGAGAGATCGAGCGCGAGGTCGGGTTTGCCCGGGCCTTCGACGCGGCTCGTTTGCGGCGTCGCCATCGGGAGAAAGCGCGCGAGGTCCTCGACGTCTTCGACGGGGCGATAGCCTTGGCCCATGTAGTCGACCGCGTCGCCGCGGCCAATTTCTCCGGTCGCGATCGCTTCGACGATGCGCGCGAACTGCCAAGGTCCGTGCTGCACGCCGTGCCGCGTGCGGACGAACGACGGTTGCGTCGTGTACTCGCCGGTCGCGCGGTCGTCGATTTCGGCGGGCGCGGCGATCGCCATCTTGCGCGAGCTCTCGCGCGTGCCCGTGAGCGCGGTCGACACGAGCGCCATGAGCTCGGCGCGACCGGACTTCGACATGAACGGCGCGATCGCGTCGGCGAACTCGCCCGCCGTGCGCCAACGCTTGTCGACGTCTCGCGCGAGACCTTTCAAGAGCGCCTGAAAAAGCCCTTTGGGCAACGTCGACTCGATCGCGCGGAGCGCGTCGATGCGCACGTCGCGGATCGCGAGCAGCACCGCGAGCTGGCCCTGACCGGGAAAGAGCGGCTCGCCGATGAGAAACTCACTGAGGACCGTCGCGAGGCTGAAGAGATCCGCGCGCGAATCGACGGGCTCGCCTGCGACTTGCTCGGGCGCGAGGTACGCGAACTTTCCCTTGAGCATGCCGGCGGCGGTGCTCTTCAGCGTCGCTTTTTCGGAGCCGCGCGCGATGCCGAAATCGCCGAGCTTCACGTCGCCGCTTCGCGACAGATAAATGTTCGACGGCGTGACGTCGCGATGCACGATCGCGAGCGCTTTGCCGGCCGCGTCTTTCGCCGAGTGGACGCTCGCGAGCGCGCGCAACACCTCGTGCGCGAGGTACACGGCGACGCCGGTCGCGATCCCGCGACCGCTCTCTTGCTTCACGCGGCGGAGGAGCCGCTGCGCGTCGAGGCCGTCGACGAGCTCCATCGCGAGGTACGGCTCGCCGTCCTCGGTCTGACCGGACGCGAAAACTTTGACGACGTTCGGATGATGCACCGACGCGTGGAGCTCGGCCTCGCGCGCGAACATCGTGCGGCCTTCGCTGTCGGTCAGAAAATCCGGCAGCATGCGCTTCACGACGAGCTTCTGCGGCTCGCTCTTGGGGTCCGTGGGGCGCGCGACGTACACCTCGGCCGTGCCTCCGACGGCGATGCGGCTCTCGAGGAAGTACGGACCGAATTTCACGGGAGGCCCCGCCCTCTTCTATATCCGTGCAGCCGCAGTCGATCTATGAAGTTCGCGTGAGGCGAACGTTCGTCGAGCTCGCGCTGGCTGCATCGTGTGGCGTTGCTGCGTGCAATGGGTGCCGGCCTTCGCAGACGCCCCGGGACGCCGCCGCCGCCGAAAAGCCGACGGTCCGTCTCTATCTCGTGTCCGACGCGGCGGGCGCGCTCGAGCCGTGCGGGTGCGTGAAAGACCAGCTCGGCGGGCTCGATCACGTCGCGTCGCTGATGCTCGAAGAAAAAAAGAAGACACCCGACAGCGTGCTCGTCTCGGCGGGGCCGCTCTTTTTTCTCGACCCAGTGATCAAGAGCGAACGCCAAGCGCAAGAGAAGGTGAAGGCCGAGACGATGGCCGACGTCTTCAAGGGGCTCGATTTCGTCGCCTTCGCGCCGGGGCGAAACGACTGGGCGCTCGGCCAAGGCGAGCTCTCGGATCTCGCGACGCGGAGCGGCGGCAGCGTCTCGGCGTGCAACGTCGCACCGCCGGGCGGGCTCTTTCACGCGTCGGTGATGCGCACGACCGCGGGAATCAAAGTGGGATTCATCGGGGTCGCGCGGCCCGACAAGAGCGACATCGGCGCGCCGCTCGGAGCGCTCGCGTTCGAAGCGTCGGCCGACGCGGTGAAAAAAGAAGCCGACGCGCTGACCGCGCAGGGCGCGCAAGTGCTCGTCGCGATCGCCGCCGTCGGGCGCGGCGAAGCCAAGCGCATCGCCGACGTCGTCCCGAGCCTCACGGCGATCCTCGTCGGCGCCGTGGCGTCGAACGGGGAAGACAACACGACCGCGCCGCCGCCCGAGATGATCGGCAACGTGCTCGTCGCCGAAACGAGCAACCACCTTCAAACCGTCGGCGTCCTCGATCTCTTCGTGCGCAATGGCTCGTTCGTCTTTCACGACGCGGGAAACATCGCGCTCTCCGAGAAGCGCAAAGAGCTCGAGACGCGCATCGATCAGCTCCACGCGAAGATCGCCGATTGGGAAAAAGACCCGAAGATCGCGACCGGCGATCTCGCCGCGCGCCGGGCCGATCTCGCCAAGCTCGAGACGCAGCGCAAAGCGCTCGACGAAGCGCCCGCGCCGAAAGAAGGGAGCTTCTTCCGCTACCACGTGCAGGAGATCCGCGATTCGCTCGGGTCGGACGACTCGGTGAAAAAGCAATTCCTTGCATATTACAAGAAAGTCGACGACATGAACCGCCGCGATTTCGCGGACCGCGTGCCGCCGCCGCCCGCGCCGAATGGCGACGCTTACGCGGGCATCGCGGCGTGCGTCCCGTGTCACGCGGCGCCGAAGGCGGTTTGGGACAAGACCGCGCACGCCCACGCGTACGCGACGCTCGCGACCGAGTTCAAAGAGTTCAACCTCGACTGCGTGAGCTGCCACGTGACCGGCTACGAAGAGCCCGGCGGGAGCAGCGTGACGCACGTCGAGAAATTGAAGGACGTGCAGTGCGAGACTTGCCACGGGCCTTCGTCGAGGCACGTCGCCGATCCGAAGACGGTCAAAGTTCCGATTCCGCGCCCGGGCACCGATCACTGCACGACGTGCCATCACCCGCCGCACGTGCACTCGTTCGACGCCAGCGCGAAGCTTCCGGAGATCCTCGGGCCCGGGCACGGCCTTCCGCTGCAATAGTCAGAGCGGCGTCACGTCGATGAGGAAGTCGACGATCTTCTGCATCAAGTGATCGTCGGCCTGGAACAAGGTCATGTGGCCCGCGCCCGGGACCGTGACGAAGCGGCCGTGCGGGAACGTGTGCGCGAGCGTCTCGCCCATGTCGAAGGGTACGACGTGATCGCGATCGCCGTGCGCGACGAAGACCGGCAGATCGATGCGCGGCGCCTTCGATAGCGAGTCGAAGCGGTCGCGCATGAGGAGCGTCATCGGAAAAATTTGGACCCAGCGCGTCGCGACCGCGGGGATCGACGTGTACGGCGCGAGGAGAATGACGGCGCGGCCGTGACCGCGCGCGGCCATTTCGACGGCGATGCCGGTGCCGAGCGAGAAGCCCATGAGGACGAGGCGATCGTTCGGTACGCCGGTCGCTTCGACGATCGCTTCGGCGTCTTCGTAGAGGCCGCGCTCGGTCGGCGCGCCCGCGCCGCGCGAGAGGCCGTAGCCGCGATACTCGGCGAGCTCCACCGAGTAGCCGTGCGACGCGAGCTCGCGGCCGACGGTCTCGCCGTCCTCGGCCAGCTCGCCGTTGCCGTGAAAAAAGACGATCGTGAGCGGAGCGTCGGCGGGGGCCGGGCCGAATCGAAGCGCGCGGGCGGTTGCGCCGTCGCCCGTGTGCGCTTCGATCTTCGTCGCGTCCGAAGCGAGCGGCGGGTCGGCGCGACTGGGAACGGGATAAAGAAACGGCCGATACGCCACCGCGACGACGGCGCACGAGACGAGGTAGACGAGGACCGCGCCCACCGAGATGCGCAGCGCGCTCCGCGCGATTCTGTTCATGCGCGGACCGCGAAGAGATTGGGCACGACCTCGGTCGCCTTGCCCACGCGGTGCTCGTCGAACGCGCGCGCGTTGTCCGGCTCCTCCGGCCCGACGTAGACGCGCCGCGCGTGGCGCGCCGCTGCGGCGAAGCCCGCCGCGGGATAGACGACGCCGGAGCTTCCGATCGTGACGAAGACGTCGCACGCTGCGAGCGCCTCGGCGATCGCGTCGAGAAAAAACGGCACCTCGCCGAACCACACGATGTGCGGCCGAATGCGCGCGCCGCAGGTGCAGCGCGGAATCGTGGGTCCGTGAATCCCATCGTCGTCGAATGGGTCCCGATCACAGCGCTCGCAGCGGCTCTTCATGAGCTCGCCGTGCATGTGGACGACGCGCTCCGAGCCGCCGCGCTCGTGGAGCGGATCGACGTTTTGCGTGCAGAGATAGAGACGGTCGCCGATTTTTTTCTCGAGCTCGGCGAGCGCGGCGTGCGCGAGGTTGGGCTTCACCGTCTTCGCTTGCGCGCGGCGCTCCGAATAAAAACGCCAGACGAGCGCGGCGTCGCGCGCCCAACCTTCTGGTGACGCGACGTCCTCGAAGCGATGCTGCTCCCACAAACCGTTCGCGTCGCGAAACGTGCGGACGCCGCTCTCGGCGCTGATTCCCGCACCGGTGAGCACGAAGACGCGATCCGACGGGCCGATCTCGACGGGTTCCACGCGCGAAAGTACAGCGCCGCCGCGGCCCGCGGTCAACGTGCCGGCCACGGCTCGATGCGCGCGAGGTCCGCGGACGCCCCGCGTCGTCGCGAACGGATCCACGCGTCGATGTTACGCGACGTACCCTCCGCGCGGAATGCCCGCGCGCTCGCGCAAGACCTCGACGTCGAGCGGAGCGACCTCGGAGGCGCCGAGCCTCATCGCGTAGAGCGTGCGCGCCCCGCGTGCGTGTCGAAACGCGCGGAGGACCCGGCGCGGCGCGATGAACATTCCGGCGACGACGGCGGCCGCGTTGATCATCCAGAGAAAGAAGCTCGTGCACCCGGCGCGCAGCTCGAACGCGCCGATCTCGGCCTCGCCGGTGAGAGCGGTGTGGTAGCCGGTCAAGACGTGATGCACGTCGTGCTGCGCGATGGCGCGCTGGCGTGCCGGTCCGTTGGGGAGGCGAAAGACGATCGGCCCGACTTTCACCGGGACGCTCTTCGCGGCGTACTCCTCGCGCGTGAATCCATTTTCCGACATGTAACGTTCGACTGCGGTCGCGATGGTCATGAAGCGACATTACGCACCCGAGCGCGGGGCGGCTCGACCGCGCGCGCCAACGGGCTTGACCGATCGCGCCATCGCTCGCGACACTCGACTGCGTGTCCGAACACGGGACGGTCCTCGCGACGCTTCCGCGCGCGCTGCTCGCGTATCTGCGCGCGCTCGGCAACGACGACGACGCGATCGCGCGCGCGGCGGAAATCACGCTCGAAAGCGATGCCGACGCGCGCGTTCCGCGCGAACGCGTCGACGCGCTCTGGGAAATCGCCGTGCGTGTCGCCGGGCCCGCGGTCGGCGTGCGCTTCGCCCTCGAGATGCCGCCCGGAAACGCGGGGGTGCTCGAGGTCGTCACGCAGAGCGCGCCGTCGGTCGAGGTTTCGCTCGGGCACGTCTGTCGCTACTGGCACCTCTTGAACGACGGCGTCGATCTCGCGCTCGAGCGCGTTCGAAGCGAGGTCGCGCTCACGCTGCGCACGCGGAGCACGCGACCGCTCGCGCCCGCGTGGATCGATCTCACCGTCGTCGCGCTCGTCGTGATCGGCGCGCGCTCGATCGTGCGGCCGCTTCCGCCCAAGCGCGTGGCGCTCCCCTACCCCGAGTCGCGCGCGGTCCCCGAGCTCGCGGCGATCGCGTCGGCGCCGCTCTCGTACGACGCGGACGCGCTCGCGATCGTTTTTCCTGCGGAAATTCTGGAGCAGTCGCTCCTCGCGGCGAACGCGCCGCTTCACGACGTCGCGCGCGCGCATGCCGACGCCGAGCTCGCGCGGCTGCGCGACGACGGGGACCTGCCGTCGCGCGTGCGCACCGCCGCCGAAGCGCGCCTCGAAAGCGGCGACGCGACGCTCGATCGCCTGGCCGGCGCCCTCGGCCTGAGCGCACGGACATTGCAGCGCCGGCTGCGCGAGCACGGCACGAGTCTGCGCGCGGTCCTCGACGAAGCGCGCCGCGCCATCGCCATGCGCGAGCTCGCCCGCGGCGCTCGCAACGTCACCGACGTCGCCTTTCTCTTGGGCTTCTCCGAAACGAGCGCCTTCGACCGCGCGTTTCGCCGCTGGACCGGCACGACGCCCGCCGCGTACCGCAAGAAGCACGCTACGCTGTGACGTTCACTGAACCAGTTGTGTTACGCTCGGCGCTGATGGAAGCCGTCGAGCTCGCTGGGCTGGACGTCGCGGCGAACGACGCCGTCGAGCTTCTCGCATCCGACCCGTCGACGGCGCGCGCGCTCTTCGAGGGCGTGCCGGCCGCGCGTCTCCTCGCGCGCGCCCGCGCGGGCCGCGACGAGCGCGATCTCCTCGTCGCCGACACGAGCAGCCAGCCGAGCTTCACTTACGACGCGATCGTCGCGAACGTTTGCGGCGTCACGCAGTCGGTCGCGCGGGTGCGCGCGGCGGTCGCGCGACAGGCGCGTGCCGCATCGGTCGAGGGCCCGCTCGACGCCGACGACGCGACCATCGCGACGCTCGTCTTCGCGGTTGCGATCACGCCGGCGCCGGACGCGTCGATGGCAGAGGCTTTCGTCGAGTCGACGACCAAGGGCCTCCAGGTCACGGCGATGATGGAGATCGCGCAATCGATCGAAGCGCTGCGCCAAGGCGTGACCGCTTACGACGCGCGTCTCATGATGCCCGATCCGCGCGGCGCGCTCTTCGAGGCGTGCCTTCGGCTCGCGGCTTCGGCGCGCTTCGGGCCGGTGCCAGCGGCGCGTTTGCTCGAAGCTTCGCGCCGCTTGCAGCGCGCGGGGTTCGTGCTGCTCAAGCCGGGGCCCACCGTGTTCCCGCCGTCGATCGACGCCGAGCTTCCGCGCCGCGCGAGACGCATGGCCGCCCTCGACCGGGCAACGCTCGAAGCCATCGCCAAGCGCGATCCGCGCGAGCTCGCGACGGCGCTCGCGCGCGTCGAGCCGGGCGCCGCGCCGTCCTCGCTTCGCCTCGACACGCTGCTCGCCGACGTCGCCGAGCTCGTGAACCACTCGGGCGCGCTCGTCGTCGCGGTCGCGTCCAACGTGCCCGAGCCCGCCGTGCAAACGTCGTCGTCGCGTCCGTCGTGGCTGCCGCACGAATGGGGCACGCCGCAAGCCGCGATTACGCTCGCGATGGCGCTCGAGCGCGGCAACGCGACCGTGCCTCGCGCGTTCGCGCTCGTGCAACGCGGCGGCGACACCGCGCTCGACGCGATCGGCGCCGAGATGCTCAACGTCGAGACGCACCCGTTCGCGAGCGCCGCGTTCGCCGAGATCCTCGCGCGCGGCGAGCGCGCGCGCGACGTGACGCGTCTCATCACCTACTTCGCGATCGCTCCCGACCCCACGCTCGCGGCCCGCGCGCTCAGCGCCTGCGGGGCGCCGGAGCTCCCGTCGATGCTCCGCAGCTGGCTCGAGTCGATGCTCCCGCAAGACGGCAGCTCGGTGCCGCTCCGCAGCGAGCCGACGTCGAGCTCCGCGCGTCTCTCCGCATACGTCGAGGCGCTCCGCCCGCACAAAACGCTGTTCGACGCCGTGCGGCCGCTGCTCGAGCGCATCGCCCCGAAGAAGTAAACGCGATACACTTCCAAGGTGCGCTTGGCTTGGATCGTTCGTGCTTGTGTCGCGGCCGGGATCGTCGCCGCCGCGGGATGCGATCTCATCCTCGGCATCGACGACGGCACCGCGCGCGAAGCGGGAGGACCCGGCGACGCCGCGATCGCCGAAACGTCGACCGACGCGAACGGCGCCGTCGACGCGAGCGACGCGTCCACCCCGCTTTGCGACACCGACGCGGCCTTCGGTACGCCCACGATCTTGAGCACGCTCGCGAGCTCCGCCAACGACGAGCACCTGCGGCTCGTGCCGCCGAACGAGCTCGCCGGCATCTTTCAGAGCACACGCGACGGCGGCCTCGGTGCGGCCGACATCTACAGCGCGACGCGGAGCTCCATCGGCGACACGTGGAAGGGGGTCACGCCGCTGGCCGGAATCGACACCTCGGGCGGCGAGAACGATCCGTCGCTCAGCGCCGACGGGCTGACGCTTTATTTCGCGCGCGGCGGCAACATCCTTCGCGCGACGCGCGCCACGGCCCAGGACACGTTCGGCACGCCCGCGACCGTCGCCGAGCTCGCGTCCGGCGCGAACGACTTCGGCCCGTACCTGATCGACGACGGCTCCGCGCTTTATTTCTCGTCCACGCGCGCGAGCGATGCCGGCGTCTCGCAGCTTTATTTCGCCCATCCGATCGCCGACGGCGGGTTCACGGCGGTCGCCACGGTCAACGGTCAAGGCACCGGCGGCGACAACCGCTTCGCCGCCGTGACCGCGGATCAGCTCGTCCTCTATTTCGGCTCGACGCGAAGCGGCGGACAAGGCGCGCACGACGTCTGGGTCGCGACGCGCGGCTCGACGTCCCTCCCCTTCGCGTCGCCGCACGTCGTCGCCGAAGTCTCGAGCGTCGACGAAGACACGCCCGACTGGGTCTCCGCCGATCGCTGCCGCCTCTACGTGACGAGCAACCGCGGCGGAACGTACAAGCTCTACGTCGCGACCAAGTCGCCTTGATCGGAAGTTTGCTCGCGTGAACGGGTCTTGCCGTCGCATTGCCGGCGACCAGCGGCAGCGAGAACCTCGCGGCGAGGCCGCCGCTGGACGGCGTCAGGCGCGAGAGGCGCACCGAGCTCGGCGCCACATCTGCAGATCGACGCGGCTCGTGCCGGCCCGGCCGGGAGCTCGCGCTGCCGCGTGTACGCAACAGCGACGGCACCAAGCTGCCAAGTCGAGTGAGCTGCGAGTCAGACCGGGATCACCCCGCGCTTGCGGTGCGGGCGCTCGACTTTCTTGTGCTGCGAGAGCTCGAGGCCCCACGCGATCACGCGGCGCGTGTCGCGGGGATCGATCACGTCGTCGATCAGGCCCCAGCCGGCGACTTTGTAGATGTCGATGTTCTTCTGGATCATCTCGATGATCGACTTCTTCGCCTCGGGCGGCGGCTCTTCTCCGCCGAACAGTTTCCGCGCGGCGATGCCGACCATGCCCTCGGCGCCCATCACGCTGATTTCGCCCGTCGGCCACGAGACGATCAAATCCGGCTCGTACGCGCGCCCGCACATCACGTAGTAGCCGGCGCCGTAGGCCTTGCGAACGACGACCGAAATCTTCGGGACGGTCGCCGCGGCCATCACGTGGAGCATCTTCGCGCCGTGACGAATGATGCCCGCGTGCTCGACTTTGCTGCCGACCATGAAACCGGGCACGTCTTGCAAGAACACGAGCGGCACGTTGAACGCGTCGCAAACTTGCATGAATCGCGCGGCCTTGTCCGACGAGTCGACGTCGAGAATGCCGCCGAGATAATTCGGCTGATTCGCGACGATGCCGACGCTCTTTCCGCCGATGCGCGCGAAGCACGTGATGATGCTGCGCGCGAAACGCGGTTTGATGTCGAAGATCTCGCCGTGATCGACGATCAGCCGAATGAGCTTGTACATGTCGTACGGCTTGCGCGTCGATTCGGGCAGAAGATCGAGCAGCGCTTCTTCGCGGCGATCGATCGGGTCGGTCACCGGCGAATCGGGCGGGAGCTCGTCGCAGCTCGACGGCAGATACGACAAATATTTTTTGACGGCCGCGAGTGCGGCGGCGTCGTTCTCGAACTCGCCGTCGCCGACGCCGCTCGTCTCGGAGTGGATCTTCGAGCCGCCGAGATCTTGCTCGGCGATGTCTTGACCGGTCACCGCTTTCACGAGCGGCGGACCGCCGAGCGCCATCGAGCCGATCCCCTTCACCATCGGCACGTAATCGGCGAGCCCCGGAATGTACGCGGTGCCGGCCGCGCCCGGCCCGACCATCGCCGCGACTTGCGGCACGACGCCGCTCATGTGGACTTGCTCGCGAAACAAATGTCCGGTCCCCGCGAAGAGCGAAATCATGTCGGCGTGCGAGCTCCCCGGGTCGATGCGCGCGCCGGCGGAGTCGATGAGCCAAACCATCGGCCACCGCCCGTGGAGCGCCATCGAGCGGAGACGCGTCACCTTCTCTTCGCCCGTGTACCCGATGCTGCCGCCTTTGACGGTGAAGTCGTACGCCGCGGCGCAGACCATCCGTCCGTCGACTTTTCCGAACGCGGTCACGACCGCGTCGGCCGCCGGTTTGTCGCGCCCGTCGGGCCCGGCCGCGAGCCCCATCTGCGTGCCGTGCGCGCCGATCTCGAAGAACACGCCGCCATCGAACAAGCTCGTGAGCCGCTCGCGCGCCGTCATCTTGCCGCGCTGATGCTGCTTCGCGACCTTGTCGTCGCCGCCCATCTTGCGGATCTCCGCGAGACGCTTCTCGAGGTCGGCAACCATCTCTCTCATCGTCGCCATTATTTTCCCGTCCACTGCGGTTTGCGTTTCTGGAGGAATGCGGTCAGGCCCTCGCGGGCGTCTTCGGTGCCGAGGGCTTCGCCGAGGGCGTTGCGCAAGACTGGCAATGCGTCTTGCAGCGCGAGATCGTCTTGCGCGGCGAACGCGCGGAGGCCGAGGCGAAGCGCCGTCGGGGAGCGCGCCGCGAGATCCGTGCAGAGTGCATCGATTTCGGGATCGAGATTTTCGGGCGAAACGACGCGCGTCACGATCCCGATGCGCTGCGCGTCGGCGGCCTCGAGCTTCTGACCGCGGAGCATCATCTCGACGAGCGCGCGCCGCGGAACGACGCGCGCGAGCACCGCAGCGATCATGAACGGAAAGAGCCCGACGTCGACCTCGGGTGTCCCGAGCTTGGCGCCCTCGGCTGCGATTGCGAAATGCGACGCCGCCACGATGCCGAGCCCGCCGCCCATCGCCGCCCCGTTCACGCGCGCGACGATCGGTTTTTCATAACGCATCATCGCGAGCAGCAAATCGGCGTAATCACCTTTGGACGGAAGTGGGTTTTCATCCGCCGCGGATCCGGTCATCTGCGCAAAGTCGCCTCCGGCGCAAAACGCTTTTCCTTCACCCGTGACGACGACGAGGCGAATCGCGGGGTCCTCCGCCGCGTCGGCGAGCGCCCAGAGGAGCTCGTTCGTCATTTGCGGCCCAATCGCATTACGCCGCTCCGGATTGAAGAGCGTAATCCGCGCAATCGCATTTTCGTCCGCGACGCGGATCTTTCCGTAGTTGCGACTCATGACGCGGCGGTCGCGGCTACTTTGATATCGGGCTTGATGCCGTCGAGCCCGAGGATCTGCCGCGCCTGCTCGACCGTCGCCGGCTTGCGTCCAGTGTCGCGGACCATGCGCGCGGCGACCTCGACGAGCTCGCCGTTCGATTTCGCCGGTTCGCCGGTCGGCAAATACAAATGATCCTCGAGCCCGACGCGCACGTTGCCGCCGAGCACGAGCGCCGTCGCCAGCATCCTCCACTGACAGTGCGAGATGCCGATGACCTCCCACTCGCTCCCCGGCGCGAGATCGAGCGCGATTTTTTTCTGGAGCTGCAAGCTCTCGACCGTCGGCGGAATCCCGCCGAGCACGTTCACGATGAACGAAAATTGAAGCGGCTTCTTCAGCGCGCCCATCTCGAGCAGCGGCCAGATGCCGTGCGTGTGACCCGTGTCGAAGCACTCGAGCTCCGGCTTCACACCCGCTTCGTTCATCGCCGCAAGCAGCTTCAAAATCTTTCCGTACGTATTCGGAAAGACCATGTCGAACACGAACTGCTTTTGGTTCTTGCTGTATTTCGCGTAGTTCATCGTGCCCATGTTGAGGGCGGCGATCTCGGGCCTGCTCTCTTTCACGTAGGCACACTGCTCGGTCACGTCCTCGACGATCGTGCCGGTCGAAAAATTCAAGATGATCGGGCAGCGCTTCCGCGTCTCTTCTTTGATCTTCGCGAACGTCGCCGGCGAGAACGTCGGCGTCCCGTCGTCGTTTCGCGCGTGAATGTGCACGACCGCGGCGCCCGCGTCGTGAGCGCGCTTGCACTCCTCGGCGATCTCGACCGGCGTGTACGGGATGTACGGGCACTGCTTGCGATTGGCGAGCACGCCGCTCACCGCGCACGTGATGACGCAAAGATCCGGATCGCGACTGTTCATTTCTTTTCTCCGTGTTCGACCAATTCCCGCACGCGCTTGGCGAGCTTCGTCGAAATCTTCACGAGCTCGCGCCCCTCGCTCGCCGAGAGGCTCATGATGGCTTGCCGCAAAATCTCCATCGGCTCGACCGGAATGTCGCGCGCGAGCTCGGCGCCTTTGCCCGTGAGCCGAATGTGAACGACGCGACGATCCTCTTTGCTCCGCTCGCGCTTCACGAGCCCCTCGCGCTCCATGCGGTCGATGATGCCGGTCACTGTCGAGTTCTGTGCGCGGATGCGCTCCGACAATTCGGAGAGCGAAACGTCGCCGAACGTCTCGAGCACTTTGATGACCGTGAGCTGCGGCGACGTCAGGTTCGCGCGGCGCGCGTACTCCTTCGTGAGCCTCCGGCCCTCCGTATAGAGGTAGAGAATGGCCTCGAGGACCTGATCGACGTCGGCTTTTTGGTCGGGCGTCAGCGGGATGCTCAAGCGGTCACCTTCGGACGGGCCAAGGAATATTTCGTGTGCGAAATAATTGGAAGCAAAATACCGCGGCGTCAAGCGAGGCATTGCGCGCTGGGGTCCGGCGTGCTTGGTTTCCGGCCCCCTATGGCGGCGAGGCCCTCATTCGTTGTCCAAGCCTCCGAGCTCGACGCCGGCGGTAAGGATTTTCAGCGCACGATCCCGCAGGCGTGGCTCGCGGCCGTGCTCGAGGAGACCGACGCGAAGCCGCTCGGTGACGGCGAAATCGATCTGCGCCTCTCGAAGAGCGGCCCGGACGTCGTCGTCCACGGCACCGCGAAGGCCGACGTCGAGCTCCCATGCTCGCGCTGTCTCGAGCCGGCGCGCGTGACGCTCGAGCCGAAGATCAGCGTGCTCATGGTTCCGGCCGCAAAAGTGCGCGAGCCCGAACGCGAGCACGAAATGGGCGCCGGCGAGGCAGACGTGCTCCCGTACGACGGCGACAGCGTGGTGCTCGACGATCTCGTTCGCGACGATCTTCTGCTCGAAATCCCGATGATCCCCTTGTGCTCGGAAGGCTGCACGGGTATTTCGTCCGTCCCCGAATCGGCGGGCAGGAAGGGCATCGACCCTCGCCTCGCTCCGCTGCTCGCGTTCAAGAAAGAAAACAAGGAGTAGAGCCGTGGCGGTCCCGAAACGACGTACGACCCGTTCGAAGCGCAACATGCGTCGCGCCAACCACGACAAGGTGACTGCGCCGCAGCTCATCGCGTGCGCCAACTGCGGCGAGCCGTCGGTGCCGCATCGCGCTTGTCCGTCGTGCGGCTTCTACAAAGGCAAGAAGGCCCGCGACGTCGGGAAGAAGGCGGCTGAATGACGCCCGGCGCGGCGTCGAAGTTTGGCACGCCGCGCAGCCGCATCCTGGGCACCGGCAGTTATTTGCCGCCCCAGACGCGGAGCAACGTCGACCTCGAAAAGCTCGTCGACACCAACGACGCGTGGATCCGCGAGCGCACGGGCATCCGTGAGCGCCGCATCGCGCCCGAAGGAATGGTCACGAGCGACATGGCCGCCGAAGCCGCCAAGCGCGCGCTCGACGCCGCCGAGCTCTCGCCGCGCGATCTCGATCTCATCGTCGTCGCGACGGTCACGCCCGACATGCCGATGCCCGCGACCGCGGTGTTCGTGCAGCAGAAGATCGGCGCGACCTGCGCAGCGTTCGATTTGTCGGCGGCTTGCGCAGGCTTCATTTACGGGCTCACGATCGCCGACCAGTTCGTTCGCGGCGGCGCGGCCAAGCACGTGCTCGTCGTCGGCGTCGAGCTTCTCTCGCGCGTCGTCAACTGGGCCGACCGGACCACGTGCGTTCTCTTCGGAGACGGCGCCGGCGCCGCAGTCGTCGGACCTAGCGACTCGGAGCGCGGCATCCTCGGGACGCGTCTCTATTCGGACGGGACGCTCGCCGAGTCGCTCATGATCCCCGGCGGCGGAAGCCGCGAGCCGCTCGACGAAGCGCGCCTGCACGACCGGCGCAACAAGGTCCACATGAAGGGCCAAGACATCTTCAAGGCCGCCGTCCGAAACTTGTATTCTGCAAGTCAAAGCCTCGTCGACGCGAGCGGCCTCACGAACGAAGCGGTCGACTGGGTCGTTCCACACCAGGCGAACGTGCGCATCATCGACCAGGTCGTCGCGCGCGCGAATTATCCGAAGGAAAAAGTGCTCTCGAACATCGACCGCGTCGGCAACACGTCGAGCGCGTCGATTCCGATCTTGCTCGACGAGCGCGTTCGCGACGGCACGATCAAATCGACCGACCTCGTGCTCATGTGCGCGCTCGGCGCCGGCGTCTCTTGGGGCGCCGCGCTCATACGCATGTAACGCTCAGGGAACCGGCGGGCACTTGCCCGAATCGGGCCGCACGATGCAGTGGCCCACGCCACCGTCGGGGAAGACCGCGCCGCCCGCGCAGCAGATGAGGCCCGCACCGCACTGATCGTTTTGCGGATCGCACGTGCTGCCGCCATCGAGGCTGCCGTCGCTTCCGCTGTCGACCGGGGCATCGGCCGCGGCGTCGCCGCCGCCCGAGTCGTTCGACGTCGCGTCGGTCGTGGCGTCGCCGCCGGTGCTGCCGTCGCTGCCGGCGTCGTCGCCGGTCGTCGAGCTGCCGCACGCGAGAAGTCCCGTCGCACAGAGGAGAGGAAGATAAACAAGCTTCATGAAAGCCATTCTAGCCCAATTCTGCTAAAGGGCGCCGCATGACTGTTGCCTGGGTCTTCCCCGGTCAGGGGTCTCAAGCGGTCGGCATGGGTCGCGAGATTTTCGAGGCGTCGGCCGCGGCGCGCGATGTGCTCGCGCGCGCAGACGAAGCGCTCGCCGAGCCGCTGTCGAAGCTGATCGCCGAAGGGCCCGAGGCGGACCTCACGCTCACGGCCAACGCGCAGCCCGCGATCGTGACGGTGAGCGTCGCGACGCTCGCCGCGCTGCGCGAGCGCGTGCCGGGGCTCGCCTTGCCCGCGTTCAGCGCGGGGCACTCGCTCGGCGAATACTCGGCGCTCGTCGCGGCGACGGCGCTCACGCTCGAAGACGCGGTTCGTCTCGTTCGCGCGCGCGGCCGCGCGATGCAAGAAGCCGTTCCGCCCGGCGCCGGCGCGATGAGCGCGGTGATGGGCCTCGACCCGGAAAAAATCGAAGACGTGTGCAAGCGCGCCGCGCAGGGCGAAATCGTGTCGCCTGCGAACTTCAACGCGCCCGGCCAAGTCGTCATCGCCGGCCACGCGTCCGCCGTCGCGCGCGCGAACGAGCTCGCGTCCGCCGAAAAAGGAAAAGCCATCCCGCTCAAAGTGAGCGCGCCGTTCCATTGCGCGCTGATGGCGCCGGCCGCGCGCGTCGTCGCTAGCAAGCTAGACGAAGTCGAGATCGCGCCGCTCGCGTTTCCGGTCGTCGCCAACGTCGACGCGCGTCCCAACACCGACACGACGCGCGTCAAAGAGCTCCTCGTCCGCCAAGTCGACGGCCCCGTTCGCTGGGAAGCGACGGTTCGCTTCATGGCCGAGCATGGGGTCACGCACGTTATCGAAATCGGCCCGGGCAAAGTCCTCGCGGGACTCATCCGCCGTATCGCGAAAGACCTCAAGGTGCTCAGCGTGGGCGATGTCTCCGCGCTCGATCAGGTCGCGACTTTTTTCGCCTGAGTGGCCGTCGGCCGGCCCAGGCCTGGCCGGGCCACACGCAGTTGCGGGCTTTCTCGATGAATTCGCGCGGCACGCGCGGTGCTCACCGGCGCGGTGCGCGCGCGTTTTTTCATTTTCTCATCGGCTCACAAGGAGGATCGATGCGTTGAAGGACTTGGATTGCTAGGGCTTGCACAACGGGACAGAGACGGAGGCAAGCGGGCTCACGTGTGGGCGGGACCCACCA
>DASXHD010000005.1:0-2283 GCA_036488725.1 Polyangiaceae bacterium
TGGAGAGAGCGTCGTCCTCGTCACGGCCGTTTCGGGCGACGAGCGGCCGGGCTTGGATTTTTTCCCGCTCACCTGCGAGTACCAAGAGAAGACGTTCGCCGCCGGAAAGATCCCGGGCGGGTTCTTCAAGCGTGAAGGCCGCCTGCGCGACGACGAGATCCTCACGTCGCGTCTCATCGACCGCCCGTGCCGCCCGCTCTTTCCGGAAGGCTACAAGGGCGACACGCAAATCATCGCGACGGTGCTCTCGAGCGACAAGGCGAACCCGACCGACGTCCTCGCGCTCACCGGCGCGAGCATGGCGCTCCACATTTCGGACATCCCGTGGAGCGGGCCGATCGTCGGCATGCGCGTCTCGCGCGTCGCGGGCGAGCTCAAAGTTTTCCCGACCTTCGAGGAGCAAGCCTCGGCGGACATCGACATGGTCGTCGCGTGCAGCAAGAGCGCGATCGTGATGGTCGAGGGCGGCGCCGCCGAAGCGGCCGAAGCCGCGGTCATCGACGCGCTCATGTTCGCGCACAAGGCCGCGCAGCCGATCTTGGAAGTCATCGAGAAGATCCGCGCCGCGGTCGGCAAGCCGAAGCGCAGCTTCGAGCCGAAGCGACTCGATCAGGCGATCAAGGATCGCATCGCGCAGCTCGTCGACGCGCAGATCATCGAGAGCTCGCTCATCAAGGACAAGGCCAAGCGCTACGGCGGTTACAAGACCGCGAAGACCGCGATGGTCGAGACGCTGACCAAAGAGCTCGGCGCCGAAAAAGTCCTCGAGAACGAAAAGCTCATCAAAGAAGAGTTCGAGGAACGGAAATACGTCGTCGTCCGCGAGTACGTGCTCTCGAAGAACAAGCGCATCGACGGGCGCGACATGAACCAGATCCGGTCGATCGCGACCGAGGTCGGTTTGCTTCCGCGCGTGCACGGGTCGGCGCTCTTTCAGCGCGGCGAGACGCAGGCGCTCGTCGCCGCGACGCTCGGCACGTCGACCGACGAGCAGAAAATCGACGCGCTCACCGGCGAACGCTGGAAGCGCTTCATGCTGCACTACAACTTCCCGCCGTTTTCGACGGGCGAGACCAAGCCGCTCCGCGGCCCGGGCCGGCGTGAAATCGGCCACGGCGCGCTCGCCGAGCGCGCGCTCCTCCGCATGATTCCGGAGCAGCAAGATTTCCCGTACACGCTGCGCGTCGTGTCCGAGACGCTCGAGTCGAACGGCAGCTCGTCGATGGCCGCGGTTTGCGGCGGGTCGCTCTCGCTCATGGACGCGGGCGTGCCGATCAAGGCGCCGGTCGCGGGCATCGCGATGGGCCTCATCACCGACAACACGCGCGTCGCGATCCTGAGCGACATCCTCGGCGACGAGGATCACCTCGGCGACATGGACTTCAAAGTCTGCGGCACGGCCAAGGGCATCACCGCCATCCAGATGGACATCAAGATCGCCGGCCTCACGCGCGAGATCCTCGCGAAGGCGCTCGACCAAGCGCGCGAAGGACGGCTCTTCATCCTCGGCAAGATGCTCGAGACGCTCAACGGGCCGCGCACCGAGCTCTCGCCGCACGCGCCGCGCATCACGACGCTCCGCGTGAAGCCGGACCAGATCCGCATCATCATCGGACCGGGCGGCAAGACGATCAAAGGCATCATCGACCAGACCGGCGTCGCGATCGACGTCGAGGACGACGGCACGGTCAACGTCGCGTCGAGCGACAGCGACGCGGTGAAGCGCGCGATCGACATCATCAAGGGTCTCACCGCGGAGCCCGAGGTCGGTGCAGTCTACAAGGGTACGGTCCAGCGCGTGCGCGAGGACCTCGGCGCCTTCGTCGAGATTTTGCCGGGCCAGGACGGCCTGCTCCACATCTCCGAGATCGCGCACACGCGCATCGAGAAGGTGTCGGACGTGATCAAAGAGGGCGAGCAGATCGACGTGAAGGTTTTGTCGGTCGACCGCGACGGCAAGATTCGTCTCACGCGTCGCGAGCTCATTCCGTTCCCCGAGGGCGAAGAGGGCGAGCGCGCGAAGGCGCGGCTCCAAGCTTCGCGCGAGGGTGGTGACCGGCCGCCGCGTCGGGATGGTCCGGGCGGTGGTGGGCGTGGGCGTGACGACCGGCGGGGGCCGCGTCGGGATCGGTGACCCTCCCCCAGCCGCGTGCTTTGCACGCGGCGTCCCCCTCGTGCATCGGCTTCGCCGATGCGAGGGGGAGTATGAATATGGACAGTCACGATTGCGGGCGCCGTGAAGGTGCGTCGCAATGGGTGAGCGAATGCTGCGGGCTGTCGTCG
>DASXHD010000053.1:0-4837 GCA_036488725.1 Polyangiaceae bacterium
CGGAAAAATCATGACGGCCGCCGCCGTCCCCAATGCGCAATGGCTCGGCCGGCAGGATTTTTCCGCGTGCGAACATGCACCCTCACGACGGCAGCCCTGCCCGAACGCTCACCCGTTTCGCGAAGCAAACTCTGCGAGCGACGAAAGTGTGATTCACCACCCGTCTCGCGAGCCCCTCAACAACCCCCTCGGATTTTCGGCGGAGCCGAAAATCCCGGAGGGGGCGCCGACACGCGCAGGCCGGCGCTCATGGAATCGTGCGTGAACGCGCGGCGCCGGCCGAGCATGTCGGCGGGGGGTGCCACAAACCTACTTGATATCCCGCGCCACCCGCGCCCGGAACGTCGCTTCATCGCTCAGCACGATCTCATCCCTCTCGAGGTCGAGCGTGATCCCCGGATACTGCGCCGCGACCATGTGGATCGTATGCGGCGCGGCGCCCATCTGCGCTTCGATCTCGCGCGCGAGCTTCGACCACGACGTGCGCAGCGCTCCGTCCGTGCCGCGCGTGCCCCACGCGGCGAGGTGCATCAAGACTTGGTTCGCGAGTCGCGGCGCCGTCGGCCCACCGCTCAGCGTGACGCGCTTGGTCGCGTAGAGATCTCCGAAGCGCTCGGCGATCGTGTGGAGCAAACGCGCCATCCACGGCTTCATCGTGTCGAGCTCGTGCTGCATCACCGTGCGCGTCACGACGAGCGCGGTCGTCTCTTCGGTCGCGACGACGGTCGCCGTGCGCGCGCTCTCGGTCAAGATCGCCATCTCGCCGAACACCTCGCCGGGCCCGAGCGTCTTCAAGATTTGGTCGACGCCGTTCAGCTTCTTGCGAACGACGCACTGCCCCGACGCGATGATGTACGCCGCGTTTCCGGCTTCGCCCTCGCGCATGATGACCGTCCCTTTCGGAAAAGTCGTCTGCGGGAACTCGGCGCCTCCGCGCATGAAGCGCAAGAGGTCGGCCTTGAGCGCGCCGGCGTCTCCGTAGCGATCGCTTCGATGGCGCGACATCGCTTTGGCGACGATGCGCTCGAGCTCCGGCGGGACTTTGCCTTCGCCGACGAGCGCGGTCGGCGGCACCCAGTTCGCGGCGCGCGCGAGCGCGAGCGTCTCGTCGTAGCTCTCGCCGCGGTAGGGGGGCCTCCCGCATAGAATGTCGTAGAGCACCGCGCCCACCGAGAAGACGTCGCTCCGCGCGTCGAGCAAAACGCGATTGCCTTCGGCTTGCTCGGGCGACATGTACGAAGCGGTGCCGAGGACGGCGTCGCCGGTGTTGTTGCTCGGCGGCGCGTCGTCGGGCATCGGCGGCGGAACGTACGACGCGCGCTCCGGCTGCGTGCCGCGCACCCGCGCGATGCCCCAGTCCATCAAGTAGACCTCGCCGAACTCGCCGAGCATGACGTTCGCCGGCTTGATGTCGCAGTGCACGACGCCGCGGCTGTGCGCGAACGCGAGCGCGTCGCACATCTTCACGATGACGTCGAGCAAGTTGAAGAGGAGGTTCATCTCCTGCACGCCCGCCGGGTGCTCGCGGATCGCGTCGCGCAGCGTGCGGCCCGAGACGAGCTTCATCGTGAAGTAGAGCGCGCCGTCGCGTTCGCCGACGTCGTAGACCGGGACGATGTTCGGGTGATCGAGGAGTCCGGTCGTGCGCGCCTCGCGCAGGAAGAGACGCAGCATGCGATCGTCGTCGCGGAGCATCGCGTGCATCGTCTTCATCGCCATGCGACGACCGATCGCGCGATCGACGACGACGTGCACGGCGCCCATCCCGCCGCTCGCGACGAGACCTTGGTCTTCGAGCCGCTCGGCCGCGGGCTTGCGCATCTCGTCGACGAGGGTCGTGATGTCGTCGACCGGCTCGATGGGCCGCGAGTCCGACTTGGTGGGCTCGCTCGGCGCGCCCGGCTCGCTCGGCGGCTCGCTCTTGCGGCGCACGTGCGCGACGGTCGCGTCGTCGCGATCCGGCAGGCTCACGCGGGCTCCGGCAGCGGATCGGTGTGCGTCACTTCGCAGCTTTTCTCGTAGAGCGCGCGGGCGAGCTTCGTGTCGCGGGCGCGCGCGGACGCGGGGACCTGCCGCTCGTCGGAGAAATAAGCGCCGGTGACCTTCGCGAGGGCGGGATCGGTCGCGACCTTCACGGTCGTCTTCGCGCCGCTCGACACCTTCGCGCCGCCGCTGCCCCAGCCGTTGTGGAGGAGCTTGGTCGCGATGACGCCGGGATGAAGGGCGTTGGACGTAATATTTGTATTCTGCAAGCGACGCGCGAGCTCGTTCGAGAAGAGCACGTTCATCAGCTTCGAATTCGCGTACGCGTCGTGGCCGCTCCAGTCTTTCTCCATCGCGAAATCTTCGAGGTCGACGTGGCCGCCCGCGTGGACGCCGGACGCGACGTTGACGACGCGGCCCTGGTCGCTCTCTTTCAATGCGCCAAGGAGCGCGTGCGTGAGGACGAAGTGCGCGAAGTGGTTCACCGCGAGCGTGAGCTCGAACCCGTCTTCGGTGACGACGCGCTTCTTCGGGAAGACGCCGGCGTTGTTGAGGAGGACGTCGACGCGCGGGTGCGCCTTCGCGATGGCGGCGCCCATCGCGCGCGCTTCTGTCAGGCTCGCGAAGTCCGCGACGGCCGTGCCCACGTCTTTGCTGCCCGCCGCTTCGGCGATCTCGCCGGCCGCGTCGCGCGCGCGAGCCTCCGAGCGACCGTGCACGACGACGAAGAGCCCGCGTTTCAGGAGCTCGATCGCCGTTTGTTTTCCGATGCCTTCGGTCGCGCCGGTGACGACTGCGACGCGTGTCACTCGAACGTGACCTCGACGTCTCCTGTCGCGTTCTCGAGGCGCGGCGGAATCGCTTTGAAGAGCGCGACGATCTCGTCGGCCCACTTGCGGTCGCCCGCGGTCTTCGAGAGATCTTTGGCGACGGCGTCGAGCTCGGCGCGCTTGGTCGCGTCGAAGCCGAACGTCGACGCGAGGCGATCGACGAGCGCTTTCTCTTTTTCGTCGACGTCGTCGTCGACCGAGCTCATCCAAACCGCGGCGACGTACGCGAACGCTTTGTCACGCGCGCCGAGGTTCTCGAAAATGATTTGATCGAAGGGGAGCGCCTTCGTGAGCGACTCGTCGAGCTTGGCGCGGAAGTCTTTGCTCAGGTTGAGCACTTCCGCAGCGCCGCGAACGCCGGCTTTTTCTTTGTCGTCGAGGCGGCCGTCGGCCCAGGCCATCGCGATGAGGATTCGAAGCGTTTCCGTGCAGGCGTGGGCGCTGATGGTGAGTCGTCGCATCCCTCGGTTCTACGCCGGGGCGTCACGACCGACAAGAGCGGCCGGCCAGAGCGTCGCGCCGGCGTTCGGCCCGGGCAGATCGTCGTCGTCGTCGTCGTCGCTCTTGCCGGAAATCCGGTCCCAGACCGAGCGCTTCGCCTTCGACCCGACGTCGAGCACCCAACCGAAACGTTCTTCTCGCCTGTCCATGGCGCGCGCGACATACCACGAAATGGCTCACGCCGGCAAACGGATGACGAAGGTCGTGCCGCGGCCCGCGCTCGTCACGATGGCCGTTTCGCCGTGGTGGACGTCGACGATGCGCTTCACGACGGTGAGCCCGAGGCCGGTGCCCGACGCGCGTGTCGTGAAGAACGGCTCGAAGACGCGCGCTTGATGCTCGAGCGGAATGCCCGGACCGTCGTCGGCGATTTCGATTCGCACGGCGCCGCCGTCGCGCTTGATGACGATCGACAGCGTGCCGCCTCGCGGGCCGAGGGCTTGGACCGCGTTGAGCGCGACGTTCAAGATCGCTTGGCGGAGAAGGCGCGCGTCGACGGGGACCGCGGGCAGCTCGGCGTCGAACTTGCGGCGTAGCTCGAGCGGGCCGATCGCTTCTTTCGCGGCGGTCGCGAGCGCGTCGTCGACGATCGGCTCGACGTGCTCGGGGCGCAGCGCGGCGCTCACCGGTCGCGCGAAGTCGAGGAGGTCGCCGACGATCTCGTTCATGCGCTTGGCTTCTTCGTCCAGGATCGCGAGGAGCGTCGAGAGACGATCGTCGCGGGCCGCGTGCGCTTGCTGGCGAATCGCTCCGATGGCGTTGAAGACCGCGCCGAGCGGGTTGCGGATCTCGTGCGCGACGATCGCCGCGAGCTCGCCGAGCGCCGCGAGACGCTCGCGCCGCACGAGCTCTTCTTGTGCGCGTCCGAGATCGGCGTAGCTCTTTCGGAGATCGTCGAGGAGCTGCTTGGCGCGCACCGCGGCGGCGAAGTGCGCGCCGGCGGCTTGGAGGACCTCGAGGTGAGACGGCTCCAAATCGCTGGCGTCGTCGTAGCCGGTGTTCATGCCGCCGATGACGCGCGCGCCGGCGATGAGCGGCACGCCGATGGCCACGGCGAACTGCAGATCCGCGAGGAGCGGACGTCGATCGAGCGGAACGTCCTCCCATCGCCACGCGACCGGTTTGCCGGTCTTGGCGATGCGATCGAGGACGATGCCGCCTTGTCGGAGGATGCCGACGCCGGTGACGACACTCTCCGGCAACCCCGTCTGGTGCGCGAGGACCGCGTCGCCGCGCTCGTCGAAGAGATAGATCGCGAGCCAGCGCGTGCCGAGCAAACGCATCATCGTCTCGGCGGTGATCGTGAAGAGCGCGTCGAGCTCGCGGCCCGCGCCGGCGGCCGCGCCGATCGAGTTGAGCGCGGCGAGCTCGTTGTTGCGCGCCGACAAATCGGCGATGACACGCGCCGCGTCGAGCGCCGCCGAAATTTGGATGCGCAGGAGACCGAAGCTCGCGAGATCCTCTTCGAGCAGCCAGTCGCCCATGACGACGAGGATCTGCCGGGGCTCGTGATGCACGTCGAT
>DASXHD010000056.1:0-26232 GCA_036488725.1 Polyangiaceae bacterium
GCTTCAGCTCCAAAATTTCGCCGCGCGCTTCGACCGTGATTTTTTGCGAGAGGTCGCCGTTGGCGACCGCGGTCGTGACGAGCGCGAGGTTTCGCACCTGGTACGTCAGGTTCGTCGCGAGGACGTTCACGTGGTGCGTGAGGTCCTTCCACGTGCCAGCGACGCCTTGCACCTCGGCGACCGCGCCGAGCTTGCCTTCGGTGCCGACCTCGCGCGCGACGCGCGTCACCTCGCTCGCGAACGCGCGGAGCTGGTCGACCATCCTGTTGATCGTGAGCTTCAGCTCCAAAATTTCGCCGCGCGCTTCGACCGTGATTTTTTGCGAGAGGTCGCCGTTGGCGACCGCGGTCGTGACGAGCGCGATGTTGCGGACCTGATCGGTGAGGTTCGCGGCGAGGCCGTTGACGTTGTCGGTGAGATCTTTCCACGTGCCTTGGACGCCGCGCACCTCGGCTTGCGCGCCGAGCTTGCCGTCGGTGCCGACCTCGCGCGCGACGCGGATGATCTCCGAGCCGACGGACTGCAGCCGGTCGACGAGCTCGTTCACCTCGCGCGCGATGCGCTGAGTCGTGACGCTGCCGACGGTGACGTCGGCGCGCGCCGTGAAATCGCCGCGCTTGACCGACTCGAGCACCTCGAGGATGCCCCGCAGCTCGTCGTCTCGGTCATGTCCCGGCCCGGCTTTGCGGGGCGCGTGTTTCGACAATTTCTTCGTCGCCGCCGTGTTGCCGTTCGTGCCATTGGTTCGCATCATGTGGGGTGTTCTCGAAGAGGCGAAGATGAAAGCAAACACAATGCCGCGACGTGGCAACATGCGACGGCCCAAACGCCACGCGATGACGGTTGGTGTGCGCTTCGCAACGATTGGCTATGATTTCTTGGAGAACGAATGACCGACCGTGTCCTCGTCGTCGATGATGACCCCGATTTCCGCCGTTTTGCGGAGCTCGCCGTCTCCCGCTTGGGTTACGAGACGCGTTCTTGCGGGAGCGCGGACGAGTCGCTCGCGATCCTCGCGGCCGAGGCTTACGACGTCGTGCTCGTCGATGTCTTTCTCGTGGGCGCTTCGGGCATCGAGCTCTGCTCGCGCATCGCCGAGCGGTGGGAGAACTTGCCGGTCGTCGTGATGACCGCGCAAGGGACGCTCGAGACTGCCGTGGATGCAATTCGCGCCGGCGCGTACGATTTCGTCACGAAGCCCCCGGCGCCCGAGGCACTTCGCATCGCTCTCGAGCGCGCCACGGCGCACCGCCGGATGAAGGACGAGGTCCTCCGCCTCCGCCGTGCGGTGAAAGAAACGACCGCGTTCGAAGAAATCGTCGGCGCGAGCACGGCCATGAAGCGCGTCTTCGATCTCGTCGACCGCGCCGCCGATACCGATGTGTCGGTTTTGATCACCGGCGAGAGCGGCACCGGCAAAGAGCTCGTCGCGCGCGCGCTCCATCGGCGGAGCACGCGTTCGTCGCGACCGTTCGTCGCGCTCTCGTGCGCCGCCGTGCCCGAGCATCTTTTGGAGAGCGAGCTCTTCGGCTACGTGAAAGGCGCGTTCACCGACGCACGCGCGCCGCGCGCCGGCCTCTTGGCGCAAGCCGCGGGCGGCACGCTCTTCCTCGACGAGATCGGCGACATGTCGCTCTCGCTCCAGCCGAAGCTCCTGCGCGCGCTCCAAGAACGAAAATTCCGGCCGGTCGGCGGAAACGAAGAGCAGTCGTTCGACGCGCGCATCATCACGGCGACCAATCGCGATCTCGAGACCGACGTCGGCGAGAAGAAGTTCCGCGAGGACCTCTTTTATCGCATCAACGTCGTGCGCATTCATTTGCCGCCGCTGCGCGCGCGCGGCAACGACGTGCTCCTCATCGCGCAGACGCTCCTCGAGCGCTACGCGTCGCTCAACGGGCGAAAAGTCACCGGCCTCACCAAAGCGGCGGCGCAGCGGCTCCTCACGTATCCGTGGCCGGGCAACGTGCGCGAGCTCTCCAACTGCATCGAGCGCGCGGTCGCGCTCACGCGAAACGAGCAGCTCACCGTCGACGACTTGCCCGACAGCATCCGCGACTACCAGCGCGGGCAAATCGGCGCGCCCGGCACGGACGTCGGCCCGGTCGACCTCGTGCCGCTCGAAGACGTCGAGCGAAGCTACATCCTCCGCGTGCTCGACGCGGTCGGCGGGAACAAGACGCTCGCGTCGAAGGTGCTCGGTCTCGACCGAAAGACGCTCTATCGCAAGCTCGAACGCTATCAAGCGCTCGGCGACGAAGCGCCGGGCACGCCGAAGCCGCCCGACGGGCAGGCCAAAGAGCCCGACCGATCACGCACGCCGTGATTGCATCACGGCGCGGACCATCTCGATGACGGGCTGGGCGGCGCGCTCGGCGGCGTCCCACGAGCCGCCTTCGCCGCGCTTCATCTTGGTGAGCACGTCGTCGAGCTCGGCGGCCGCCGCGCTGAGCTCGCGGAAGCCGTAGCAACCGGCGGTGCCGTGCATGCGATGGGCGATCTCGCGCGCCTCGGCCAGGCCGGCGGCGTCGCCCGATTTGCCGGCGGTCATCGAGCGCTCGAGCGCCGCGAGCTTGTCGCCGAACGAATCGATGTATTCTGCAACGAGCTGCCGGTAGCGCTCGACGTGTTGGGGTGAGCCAGAGTTCACGATTGGAGGATAGCGCGAATTTGGTCGGGCAACGTGAGAGGGTCGAACGGTTTGGCGATCACGCCGGCGAAACCGGGCGGAGGTTTGTCGCCGTCGTCGGGAGCGAGCGCGGTCATCAGAATGACCGGCGTGTCGCGCGTGTTGGGCTCGCCGCGCAGACGCTGGAGCGTCACGAGGCCGCCGCCGCCGGGCATGCGGCCGTCGAGCAAGATGGCGTACGGCCGCTCGCGTCGCGCGACCTCGAGCGCCTGATCGCCATCTGACGCGCACAAAACGGCCCATTCGCGCGTCGATTCGAGGATGACCTCGACCAACCGCAGAATGTCCGGCTCGTCGTCGACGATCAAAATTTTCTCCATCACGATTCCATTTCTGCCACAGGCAAAGTGCTACGTCGTGGTGTTTCGACCCTCGAGCGGGCGTCCGATGTTACGCGGCACTTTCGTCGCGAGGCGCCCGACTGCCGCGACCAAATCGTCCGGCTCGAGCGGTTTGGCGAGGTGAACGTCGAAGCCCTCGGAGAGCGCATGTTTCACGTCTTCCGGGCGCGCGTACGCAGTGACTGCGGCCGCCGGGATGCGACCGCCCGCGTTCGGCGGTCGCGAGCGCACTTTGCGGATGAACGAGTAGCCGTCTTCGTCCGGCATGCTGATGTCGCAGAGAATGACGTCGGGCACGCCGCGATCGATCGCGGCCATCGCGTTGGCGACCGAGTCGACGTCGGTCACGCGCGCGCCGCTCCGTTCGAGCGTGAACCGAAGGAGCATGCGCGCGTCCTCGTCATCCTCGACGAGAAGCACGCGAACGCCCTGCAGGTCCCCGCCGTTTCCGGGGCGAGACGAAGCCTCGTCGCGCTCTTCTTCGACCGCCGGCAAGCGCACGGTGAAGGTCGAGCCTTTGCCGCTGCCATCGCTCGTCGCCTCCACGGTGCCGCCGTGGAGCTCGACGATGTGCTTCACGATCGACAGCCCGACACCGAGACCGCCGTGCGAGCGCGCGAGCGACGCGTCGGCTTGGCGGAAGCGCTCGAAGACGTTCGGCAGGAAATCGGCCGGAATGCCGATGCCGCTGTCTTTGACGGTGAGCACGACTTGGTTGGCTTCGCGGCGGAGGCGCACGAGCATGCGGCCGCCGCTGGGCGTGAATTTGGCCGCGTTCGAGAGGAGGTTGCTGACGACTTGCTGCAGGCGGTCGGCGTCGCCGAGGACGCGCGCGTCGTGCATGTCGATGTCGCGCTCGATGGTGAGCGCGCGCCCGCGGATCGATTGGCCGAGCGCCTCGAGCGCGGACGCGACGATGCGGCCCATGAGCACGGTGCGCGGCGAGAGGTGGAGCTTGCCGGTCATGATGCGCGAAACGTCGAGGAGATCGTCGACGAGGTGCGCTTGGTGCGTCGCGTTGCGCTCGACTGCTTCGAGGGCTTGTTTTCGCAGCTCGCCGTCGAGCTCGTCGCGCAGCAAGAGGCGCGACCAGCCGAGGATCGCCGTGAGCGGCGTGCGGAGCTCGTGGGAGAGCGTCGCGATGAACTCGTCTTTCATGCGGTTTGCTTCGCGGAGCTCGCGCGTTTGATCGTCGACGATGTGCGCGAGCGCGGCCGCGTGCTCGGCGAGCGCGCGTTTCTGTAGCTCGAGCTCGCGCGCGACCTCGCGGACGCGGAGCGCACGCGCGACGGACGCGGCGAGATAATCGGTGTCGACCGGCTTGGTGATGAAATCGAAGGCTCCGCCGCGCAGCGCCTTCACGGCGAGATCGTATTCGCCGAGCCCGGTCACGAGGACGATGGGCGTGTTGGGCCGCAGCTCGTGGGCTTTTTCGAGGAGCTGCAAGCCGTCGGTGCCGGGCATGCGAATGTCGCTGATGATCGCGTCGTAATCTTCTCGCGCGATCAGCTCGGTCGACTGCTCCGCGGACGTGCACGTGTCGATCGTCGAGCCGGGAAATCGCCGTTTGAGCAGCTCGCGCAAGGCGTCCACCAAGATGCGATCGTCGTCGACGATGAGCAGATGAGATCCCACGCGTTGCGCGTTGCAGGTTCTGGACCAACCGCGCGGCCGAGCCTTGCTGCCACAGACGGACGGCCCGCGGAATTTGCCCGGCGACGCGGCCTCGTCGCACGATGTGAATCGATGCTCGAAGAACGTCGAAGCCGCCGGAGCGAGGATCCGCAGCGTGCGCTCGGGATCTTTCTTTCGTCTTGTCGCGCGCGGCTCGGTGCGCACGCGCTCGCGGTCGGCACCGGCGGAGGCGCGCTCGTCGCGGGCTCGGGGGACGGCGCGCTCCTCGTGGCGCTGGTCGGTGCGCGCGTGGCCGCGGGCGGGACCCGCCCGGACGCGATGGCCGTCTGTCCGATTCGCGTCGGCCCGCGGCGGTACGTGATCACGTCGCTTGGCAATGCGATCGACGACCACGTCGCAGCCGGCGTCGAGCGCATCCTCGCGCGCGCCTGACCGTCAACGCTCTCGCACGAGCGCGTCCGCCTCGCGCGCGATCAGGGCTTGGTCATCGTCGTGCCAGCCGGCGTGCGTGAAGCGGAGCGCGCCGTGCTTGTCGATCAAATACGTCGTCGGCATCGTCGCGACGTGCCAGGCCGAGGCATGCGTTTTCTGAGGATCCCAGGCGCGTCTCGAAGGTCGCGCCGCGGAGCGCGACGAACTCGCGGATGCCTTGCTCCTCGTCGTCCTCGGCGATCCCGATCACGGCGAGCTCCGGCCGGTGCGCTTCGTAGACGCGCTCGAGCGCCGGCATCGAATCGCGACACGGCCCGCACCACGTCGCGAAAAAGTGGACGATGGTGACCTTGCCCACCGCGAGCACTTCGGGCGCCATCTCGGCGTGCGTGACGGGCCGGAGGAGCGGTCTCGACGCCGTCACGATCGGCGGCGGCGGAAGCGGCTCGACGGTCACGGTCGGCGTCGGTCGCGCTCCGCCGCACGCCGCGAAAGCGACGACCACGCCGACGAGTCGAAGCATCGTCACGGGTCGAGCCCGGTGTGCGTCGGGTATCCGTGGCGCGTCCAATATCCGAGGCCCTCGTCGAGCACGGTCACCTTCTTGAAGCCGTTCGCGACGAGCTTCGACGCGAGCTGACCCGACTCGGCGTGCGGACACGAGCAGTAACAGACGAGCCACGCGTCCTTCGGGAGCTGCGGGTAATACTGATCCGGATCGTAGAACGGCACGCTCACCGCGCCGGCGATGTGCTCGCGCATGTAGTCGCTCGGCGCGCGTGCATCGAGCAGCGCCAGCTTCGCGCCGCGGTCGAGCTCGTGCTTGATGACGTCGGCTTTGGTCGTCTTCGGTTGCGCGAGGAAATCGGTGGGGTCGGGGCCTTTCGGGTTGAGCGGCGCGGGCCCGAGCGGAATCGGCGGCGGTCGCGCGGGCGCGGCGCGTTGAAACGCGACCGGCGGGCCCGTGCGCTGCCAGTCGCGGAGAAGCGCGACGACGTCCTCGATCGCGCCCGAGTCGAGCGTGCCCTCGAAGGCGGGCATCGCGGTGCCGTGCCGACCGCGCTGGATCGCGCGCCGCAAAAACCCGTTGGTCGCGTTCTCGAGGAGCTGCGCGCCGCCGATCGCGAGATACTCGCCGCCGGTCCCGCGCGTGCCGTGACACCGCGCGCACTCGCGCGTGTACACGATTAGGCCCTTTTTCGGATCGCCGATCGCCGGCCGTTCGTCGAGCGCGGCCGGCGCCTCGCTCTGCCAGGTTCGGAGAAAAGCGATCACGGCGTCGACGTCGTGCGTGCGGAGCGGGCCGCCGTGATCGAGTCCCCACGCGGACATCGTCGTGCCCGCGCGTCCGTCGTCGATTGTATGATGCAAGTAAATGTCGCTCGCGGTCGCGAGGTAGTCGGAGTGGCCGATCGCCGGCGCTTGATCGGCGCGATAACCTTCGCCCGAGAGGCCGTGGCAGACGGCGCACATGCGCCCGTAGAGCTCGGCGCCGTGATGCTGGAGAAACGCTTCCCTCGGCGGCGTGCACTCGAGCGACCCTCCGCCGACCGTGCCCAGCACGGCGGCGAGCGCGAGCACGAAAGGGGGGATGCGCATGCGGCGCAAACGGTATCATGCGCCGCGTGTGGTCGATCGATCGACGCGCGGGGAGACTCGTCCAGATTCGCGAGGCGGACAGCCCGGTGCGGCGTGCGTTCCGCGATCCGCGCGAGCTCCACGCATGGCTCTACGAGCTCTTGAAGCAGCGGGCATGAGCACGGCGCGTTCGCTTTTGTTGCTCGCGCGGCCGAAGGGCTCGCTGATGCTCCTCGTCGGACCGCTCACGGCGTACGGATTCGCGCATTGGGACTACGGCCTCGAAGCGCAACGTCCGCTCGCGCTCGCCGGCGTGCTCGTCGCGTGGATTTTTTTGAGCGCGGGCTCGCTCTGGCTGAACGCCGCGCTCGACGGCGACGAAGACGGCGCGCTCTTCGCGCGCGCGGCGACCCGCCCGGCGCATCTGCCGCTCTTCGGGTACGGCGCGCTCGCCGCGGCGGTCGCGATCGCGTCGCTCGCCGACGAGCGCTCCGGCGCGTGCTGCGCGATCTGCGCCGTGCTCGCGGTCTTGTATTCGCACCCGCGAACGATGTGGAAGGCGCACCCGGTGCTCGGGCCGGCCGTCAACGCGATCGGCTACGGCGTTCTCTCGTGGCTCGCGGGGTTCTTCGTGGTGCGCGTGCCGCTCAGCGCGCGCACCGCGGCGGCGATGGCGCTCGCGACGATTTTCGTCTTCGGGATGTCGTTCGCCGCCCAGGCCTATCAACGAGACGACGACGCGCGCCGCGGTTATCGCACGCTCGTCGTCACGCACGGACCGGCCGCGTGCTTGCGCGTCGCGTCGATTTCGACGCTCGTTGCTCTCGCGGGCGTCGCCGCGCTCGCCGCGGCGGGCGCTTATCCGCGGCTCGTGCTGGTCGGTTTGCCGGTTTTCGTCCTCGCCGCACGCACGATGTCGCGCTGGCGGCGCGCGCCGGGGGGTGGATCCCCCGAGATTGCCGCAGAATTCGCCGTTCGGATGGCCGAAGGCGGTGCCGTGCTGGTTGCGCTTGCAACGATCGACGCGCTTGTCCGATCCTGATTCCGTGGCCGCGCGTTTCCTCCTCGTCGAAGATCACGAGCCGCTCGCGCAAACGCTCGCGAGCGCCGCGCGCTGCGTCGGCACCGTGAACATCGCGCCGACGGTCGCGCGCGGCATGGAGTACGTGCTCGAGACGAGCGAGTGGGCCGGCTTCGTCATCGACGTGATGATGCCCGACGGCAACGGTCTCGACGTCCTCGCGTTCGCGCGCGAGCGAGGCGTCGTCGCGCCGGCGCTCGTCCTCACGGCGCTTCACGACGCGGCGACGATCAACCGCGCCTACGAGCTCGAGGGCCGCTACCTCGTGAAGCCCGCCGATCCGCTCCGCATTCTCCAGTTTTTCAGTAGCGCCGCGCGACAGCCGACGACGGAGCAGCTCGCGCGCGAGTGGGGCGACCGCTACGCGCTCACCGAAACCGAGATCGCCGTCCTCGTCGCCGCGGCCGAAGGCTCGCCGCGCGACCAAGTCGCTTTCGAGCGAGGCATCGCGACGACCACGCTCAAAACGCACGTCCACAACTTGCTGCGGAAGACGGGCGACGGCTCGCTGCTCGCCGCGGCCGCGCGATTGCTCCGCGACCGAGAGCGATGATCAGTTGACCGTCACGGCGCACTTGCCGTTGATGCACTGGTTCGTCGTCTCGCAGCAGTCGGCCGACGTGGTGCATTTTTCGTAGACTTGCGAGCACCCGCCGGGCGGCGGAACGCAAACGAGCGGGCCGCCGTCGTCGCCGCGGCAATATCCGCCGCAGCACTCGTCGCCGCTGCCGCAGGTTTGGCCGTCGGCTTTGCACGGGTCGAGCACCCAGAAGCCGCGCAAGTTGTCCGACTCGTGCTCTTGGCCGTCGAGGAAGAACGCCGGGTGGCTGCCGTCGGTGCCGGCCGCCGCGCTGATGTCGAGCGCCGCGACCCAGAGCTTGCCGTTTTGATCGCCGTTGTCTTGCGACGGGAGCGTGTTTCCGTACGAGCGGTGGCTCGTGAAGACGACCCAGAAGTAACCGCCGACCGCTTCCGGCAAGACCGTCGGCGCGAACGACATGTTCGGATCGTTCGCCGGCAAGTACGTCCCGGAGCCGCTGTAGCCGTCGAGCGAGTCGAGCCGATGCGGAGTCTTGGTCGCGAGATCGACGGCATAGACATCACCGGTCGCGCCGCTGTCGGTCTCGAACTGCTCGTTCGATCCGACGTGATAAACGACGTATTTCGAGTCGGGCGTGAACGCCGGCCACGCGACGAACCCGGCTTGCGTCGTCACGATGTCGGTCAGCGGCGAGAACGACTTCGTGTTCTTGTCGTAGTCCATGACCGAGAGCGTGTGGCCGCCGTCTTTGTCCTCGTGGATGAACGCGAGCTTCGTTCCGTCGGGCGAGAAGGCGGGCGTGCCGCCGTTCTGAACCGCGCTGTCCCAGCTGGGCGTCGGGATCTGGGCGCCGCTCTTCGTGTCGTAGACGCGCGACACCTCGCCCGGGAACCACGTGCGGTAGTTGGTCGCCGAGACGACGAAGCTCCCGTCGGGGTAGATGCCGCCGTACGTGAAGATCTCGCTGCCGGCCATGAGGATCGTCGCCGCGTTGTTCTTGAGATCGTAGCTCGCGCTCGAAAAGCCGAGCGACACGTTCGCGACGAGCGTCGAGCCGTCGGCGCTCGCGGTATGGCAGACGTTGCCGCAGCCCGACTTGACGACGGCCGGCGTCGTCGTGCCGGGCTGGATCTTCATGATGCCGACCGAGCCCGCGCCGCCGGCGAGCGGCGAGCCGTACGTCTCGTAATAAATGGTGCCGCGCAAGCTGCCCTGCGCGACGTACCAAGTTTCGGTGATGGGACCGCTGATTGCGCCGCCGGAGTCTTTCGTGACCTCGACCTTCACCGGGTCTTTCGACGAAGCGACCGCGCCCATCACCGCGTCCCACATCGTTTGCGAAAGCGCGACGCGTCCGGGGCTCGAGGGGCCGAAGAAGCCTTGGTAGTCGAGCGTCGAGCACGAGATGTGGACGTAGGCGTTGCTGATCGGCGTGCCGCCGAATTGCATCGTCGCCGACAGGAGGCCGCGCGCCCAAACCGTTTTGTCGTACGGGTAGACGTACGCAAATGCGGAGTCGGCGCTGCCGCCGCCCTCTAGCTGAGTTTGCGTCGAGGCCGGGACGTTGCCGGCGTTGTCGACGAGCGTGCACACGCCCGCCTTGCAGGTCCCGCCGGCCGCGGCGCACGAGCCGTCGCACGTCGTCGGTTTCGGCGCGCCGTCGCCGGGCTGCGGGCTGCCGTCGCCGAACGCGACGTCACTGCCGAACAGCGCGTCGCTGCCTCCGTCGCCGCTGCCCGGACCGAAGTTGTTGCTCCCGCACGCCGAGGCGATCGCCGCGACCGCGACCGCAGCCCCCAAGAATGCCGTGACCCTCATGTGCGCCATGATGGCCGGTCCGTGGGGCATCCGTCACGCGTTTCGTGGTGATTTACTTCTTGAGCCGAGCCATGACGCGCTCTTTGATCGCGTCGCTCGCCCAAACGGGGAGCGTCGCGCGGAGCGCTGCGTCATATTCGCTCGGCTGAAACGCCGTCACGCCGGCCCGGAGCGCGTTTTTGGTCGCGAGGTAGGCCGCGCGGGGGAGGGCGGCGAGCTCGCGGACGCGGGCGTCTGACACGGCGCGTGGGTCGTCGGCGAGCTCGTCGACGAGGCCGAGTCGGAGCGCGTCCTCGGGCGCGTGGAGCGCGCCGCGCAGCAAGACCTCGTGGCGGCTGCGCGGCGGGATTCGATGGGTGACGATACGGAGAATCTTCGGCGGGAAGACCAAACCGATGGCCGTCTCGTTGAGCCCGATGCGCGCGCGCGGGTCGCGCGTCGCGACCCGGAGATCGCAGCACAGCGTGATGACGCAGCCGCCGGCGATCGCATGTCCGTTCACGCACGCGACGGTGGGGCCCGGGTAGTCGAAGATGCGCGCCATCAGGGTCTCGACGAGCGCGACGAAGCGCGCGATGCCGGCCGCGTCGAGCGAGGCGATCTCTTTCAGATCGAGCCCCGCGGAGAGGACGTCGCCTGCGCCGGAAAATCGAACCGCCTGGCCGCCCGCTTCGTCGAGCCGCGCGAGGATCGACTCCATCATCGGGGTGCCGAGCGCGTTCTTGCCCGGTCCGTCGAGGACCAAATCGTAGAACATGCGACGAAGCTAGGATGACTGGCTTCGCGCGGAAAGGTGCCGCCTGCTGCAGCGCACGAATGTGAGCGTGCGCAGTCTGCGGCGAGGACGAGCTGACCTGCGGTCGCCCGGAGCAGCTCGAACGTCTTGTGCGCTCAAAGACGCGCTGGACGTCGAGGTCCTGACGTCACGCGCGGAGCGTCGTCGCGGTGCGAACGAGCTCGGACAGATCGATGCGATCGATTTCGGCGAACGTCGGAGCGGCGGCGACGGTGAGGCCGGTGATTTTCTGGTCGACCGCTTTTTTGGCGAAGCCGATGTCGAAGCCCGGCGTGAAGGCGAGCGCGGCGAGGAGGCGCGGTTTGGTGCCGCGGAGCTGGCGCGTGACGACCCCGATGCGCCGGCCGGTGCGCTGCCAGCCGTGCGTCTCGATCGTCTTCACGAGCGAACGGGCGTCGACCATCGTCCCGACGAGCGCTTTCGCGATCGCGAGCGCCTCGGCCGCGGTGCCGGTGAAGCTCGCTCGCCCGAGCTGCTCGAACGGCTGCACGATTTCGTAGTCGCCGAAAATCGTCGCCCACTGCGCGCGCGTTTCGGCGTCGAGATCGATCGGGTGAACGACGCCGATCGACGCATCGTCGGCGAGCTCGCACGGCAGGTCCCGCTCGTCGGCGAACGAGCCGTCCTCGGCGACACGGAATGTCGCGACGAGCTCGGGACCCGAAAAGGCGCCCCACACGACGCGTCGCGCGAGGCTCGAGGCGATCGCGTGATGCGCCCAGCGCGCGGCGAGATCGCGAGCGCGGAAGCGGCGCGCGGCGAGCATCGCGCGTTCGAGGCGCGTGATTTCGTCGCGCGCGGTCGTCGCGCACGCGCGGCGCAGGCGATTGAAGCGCGCGGTCGCCGCGGCGACGCGTGCCGGATCGTCGGACTTCGACGCGCGGGGCATCTGCGCGAGCCGGCGGCCGTCGTCGAGCACGACGCGCGGCGCGAGTGACTCGTCGACGACGACGCGCACCATGCGTCCGCCGAGGTCGAGGGTCGCTTCGCCGCGTTCGTCGAGATCGAGATCGAAGAGCGCGTCCTCGTCGTTTTCGCCGCGCGCCTCGGCGAGGATCTGCCGCAAGAGCGCGGCCTGCGCGAGCGTCTCGAGCTCGGTCAGGACGAGACGTGAAGGCGCGTCGCCGATCGCCGCGAGCAAATCGACGAGCACGCCGCACGCGCGCGGCTCGGTTCGCGCGAGCTCACGCGCGAGAGGTCGAACGCGCATCGCCGTGTCTTCGCGCGGGCACGCGTCGAGCGCGCGCGCCATCCAGACGTGCGTGCGCGGCGCGCCGTGCAACGTCCAAACCGAAAAGAGCGCCCACGCGAAATCGGCGAACGACGCGAGGTCGAGCTCGCGCCTTAGGATCTCGACGCCGGCGTAGGGAGCTTCTTGCTCGCGGCCGCGCAGCACGTCGACGAGATTTTTCGCGGCCTCGCGCGGGAGCGGGCGCCCTTCGCGCGTTCGCAGCAGCGGAAGCGAATCGATACGTAGCCACCGCGGCGGACGAGCTCGCGCGTCGAGCCGCGCGAGCGGATCGCCAAAGAGGAGCGCGCGCGTCGCCTCGTGGACGGCGCTGCCGTGGCGCGCAGCGATCGCGTCGACGACCGCCGGTCGCTCGTGCACCAGCATGCGCATCGCGCGGAGGGCCACGCGCCGGCTGCGCGACTCGCGCCCGAGGACCGTGGGAAGCAAACCTGCCGCGGCCGCCTCGTCGTGCGCGAGCAGCCACTCGCGCGCGCGCTTGCGCGCGATTCTCCGGCGCGCGTAGAGACGCGCCGTCATGAGCGCGCTCCGCGGCGAGTCGACACGCAAGAGCGCCGTGACCCATCGTTCGTCGTCCCATTGTCCGAACGGGTCGCGCGCGAAGAGCCCCTTCAGCGCGCGCTCGCCGAAGCGCGCGAGCATCCAACACGGCGGACGCGCGTAGAGCCGCGCCGAGCCTTCGTCCCAGAGCGCGAGCGTCCGCGCTTCGGGCAGCTCCAGCATCATCCACCGCTTGTTTTCCCAGCGCGCCCAGACGTCGACGAACTTTTGTCCCGGAGGGAGCGAGTCGAGCTCGGCGAGCTCGGCGTCGGTGATCGGCCGAACGATCGCGTTGGGCGACGCAATGGGCGGCGCGGCGGCGATGCGCTCGCGTTCGCCGGGCGCCCACGTGATCGTTTCGTTCCACGCGAGCATCTCGAGCGCGAGCGGCTCCGCGGGCGCGCGTCGCCACGGCGGATCGCGCAGCAGCGCCGGCGCGTCGTCCATCGTGCCTTGGTCGGGCTCGGCCGCGCGCGCGTTGGCCGCGAGGACGGCGCGCGCTGCGTCGGCGACGAGATTTTTGTTTCGCGTGAGCGGCTCGAGCGCCGCCGACGCGATGGCCGCGTCGCTCTCGAAATACGTCGCGACCCATCGCCCGAACCGCGGATGCCGGAGCCACTGCGCGAGCGTCCGCCCCATCGCTTCGCTGCGGATCGCGCCCATCGCGACCGCGAGCATGTGGAGCTGCGCTTGATCGCGGAGCCGCGCATCGAGAACGCGCTCGGTCAGCGTCGCGAGCACACGCGTCGCGTCTTCTTCGGGCAGCGCGACGACGAGATCGCAGGCGTAGCTCGCCGCGGCGAGCGCCTGATACGGCGGAAAGCTGGCCGCGGCGCGAAGGACCGCGCTCTCGTCGGCGACCGACGCGAGGAGCGGAAGAATCAAATGAACGACGCGCGCGAAATTCGGCGCGACGAGCGCGGCGTCGAGATCCGTCTTGGCCCACTCGGCCTCGGCGGGGAAAACCCAATCGAGCCGCACGCGCGCTTCGGGCGATTTTTCGGCCTCGCGCAGCGCAGCCGCCGTCGCGCGCGCCGCGTTGTAGTCCGAGTCGTCCGTGCGGCACGCCGCATCACGCAGCCCGCGCCAGCCCGCGTCGACCAGAAGTGCCGGCGACTTGGAGTCGGCGAGCATCCACCACCACTTCTTTTGCTCGCGACCGCTCGTCACGTTCCACCCGTTCGCGCGCCATTTCATCGCGATCGCCTCGGCCACGCCGAAGCGCGCGCCGACGCATTCGACGAGCGTCGCGGCGCCGTTCAACATGCGCTCGGCGGCGGCGAGCACGACGCGATCGCTCGACGGCGCCAGCGTCTTGGCGGAAAGAAGCGCGCTCGCCTCGCGTTCGAGATCGACCGCCGCGCCGCTGCGTCGCGACCATCCGCTCTCCCAGTGCTCGCGCACGCGACCCCACGCCTCGCTCGCGGTCACGAACCCCCGCGCCGCATCGAATCGTCGCGGGTTGGCGAGCGGGTGCCCGCGCCGCGCGTGAACGAGCTTTCGAAAGTCGCGCGACGCGACGATCACGTTCCGCGTTTCCAAATCCAGTACGTGAGCCCGGCGCCGAGCGCGCCGACGAACCACGCGTAGTCGAACATCGGCCGAAGAAACGGAACGACGAGCCCGATCCACGCGAGAAAACACCCGACGCCGGTCGCGACGACGCCGGCCCAATTCACGCCGGGATAAATGCCGCCGGGCCGATACAAATCGGCGAGCTCGAGCTTCTTCTTTCGAATGAGCCAATAGTCGGCGACGAGCACGCCGGCGATCGACCCGAGCCCGCCCGAATATCCGACGAGCCAATCGAAGATGTACCCGCGCGGGTCGGACATGAGCTTCCACGGCATCATGAGGACGCCGATCACGCCGGTCGCGATGCCGCCCATCTTGAACGTGATGCGCTTGGGCGCGAGGTTCGCAAAATCGTTCGCCGGCGAGACGACGTTCGCCGCGATGTTCACGCTGAGCGTCGCGACGACGACGGTGAACATCGCGATGCCGACGAGCACGCGCGACGAAAAATGTCCGACCAGCTCGACCGGATCCCAAATCTCTTGTCCGTAAATCACCGCCGACGCGCTCGTGATGACGACGCCCATCGCGGCGAAGAGGGTCATCGTCGTCGGCAGCGCCACGACCTGGCCGATGGCCTGTTCGCGCTGGGACCTGCCGAACCGCGTGAAGTCCGGCATGTTGAGCGAAAGCGTCGCCCAGAAGCCGACCATCGCCGTGACGCTCGGCGCGAACACTTTCCAAAACGCGCCGACGGTCGCGAAATGGTTTTCACTCGCGAGGATCGGCCCGAGCCCGTGCGCCTTCTTGTAAGCGGCGTGCACCGCCCACGCGACGAGCAGCGCGGTCATGACGAGCACGTACGGCGCCGCGAGGTTCTCGACGCGCCGGAGCAAATCCATCCCGCGCACGACGATGAGAATGTTGATCGCCCAAAAAATCGCGAAGCTCACCCACTCCGTCGGTAAGTACCCGCCGATCGCGTGCGTCCCGAGCATGGTCGGCCAACCCGGCGCGAGCGATCGGAAAAATGTTTGCAGCGCCTGGCCGCCGATCCACGCGTTGATGCCGAACCACCCGCACGCGACGAGCGCGCGCATCACGGCCGGAAGATTCGCGCCGAAGGTGCCGTACGACGCGCGCGCAAAAACGGGAAACGGAATTCCGTATTTCGTGCCCGGGTGCGAGTTCAGCAGAATCGGCACGAGCACGATCAAGTTGCCGACGAGGATCGTCAGCAGCGCCTGCCACCAGTTGAGCCCGATCTTCGGGTCGACGAGGCCCGACGCCATCTTGTAAGTCGGGATGCAGTGGGCCATCGCGATCCACAGCGCCGCGAACGTGTAAGTCGTCCACGTTCGCTGCGAGACGCGCGTCGGCGCGAGATCGTGGTTGTAGATGGGCGACGACTCGAGCGACGCGGCGACGTCCTCGCGAAGCTCGACGCGCCCGTCGGCGTGCTCGATTTGGGATTCCACGAGCCGCGGAGTCTATACTAGATGGATGGCAGGGCGCGCTTGGCTCGGGGTCGCGTTTCTTCTCGGCTGCGGAGCCCGCACCGGGATCGCCGGCGAACCGGATTTTCTCGATGCGTCGCTCGACGTCGCCGCCGTCGACGCGAAAGTCGACGCGACGAAGGACGCGATCGTCTCGGACGCCGTCATCGACGCGCCGCCCGCGCCGCTGTGCTGCGACGAAGGACTCAAGTTGAGTGGCTGCCAGAGCTGCGCGGCAGGCGAGCAATGCTGGAACAAGGCGGGCACGTGCGAGCGCGCCACCCAACGATGCGGCCCGAGCAACTGCGACGGCTGCTGTCTCAGCGACACGCTCTGCGCCGATGGTCGCGAGGTCGGCGCGTGCGGCACGCACGGCCAAGCTTGCCAAACGTGCATCAAGCCGGGGTCGACGAGCTACGGCACCTGCGTGCCCGACGCGACCGGAGGCACGTGCGGAGGCGGCGACACCTGCACGAAGAGCAACTGCTTTCATGGCTGCTGTGATGGCAACACGTGCATGATCGGCGATCAGGACACGCTATGCGGCAGCGGCGGTACGGCGTGCGTCGACTGCGTCGCGCTAGGCGGGCTCTGCAAGGCCGACGCTTGCGACATTCCCCATCAGTGAGCGCGCAACGCAAGTTCAGTATGGCAAAGTGCGCAACTTGAGCTAAAACCCGGGCCTTCATTCGTTGTGGCGGCTCGCGCTGCCCCGAGAGAAGGAGCAGCGATGGCCGAGTCATTGGCGCGCGATCGATCCGAATCGGTATTTGGCGATTTCAAAGGTGCGTATACGCGCGAGCAAGCCGTCGCGGAGGCCAATCGCTGCCTCTTCTGCACCGACGCGCCGTGCATCAAGGCCTGCCCGACGCACATCGACATTCCGCAGTTCATTCGAAAGATCGCGACCGACAACCTCCGCGGCTCGGCGCGGACCATCTTCGATTCGAACATCCTCGGCATGAGCTGCGCGCGCGTTTGCCCGGTCGAGGTCTTGTGCGTCGGTGACTGCGTCTACAACGCGATGCACATGCCGCCGATCAACATCGGCAAGCTGCAGCGCTTCTCGACCGACACCGCGTTCGAGCGCGATTGGAAGTTTTTCGAAGCCGGCCCTGACACCGGCAAGAGCGTCGGCCTCGTCGGCGGCGGCCCCGCGAGCCTCGCGTGCGCGCACGAGCTCCGGCGCTTCGGGCACCAAGCGACGATTTACGAAAAACGACCGCTCCTCGGCGGGCTCAACACGACCGGCGTCGCGCCTTACAAGATGAAGGCCGACCGCGCGATGGAGGAAATCGAGTGGATCCTCTCGATCGGCGGAATCGACGTGAAGACCGGCGTCGAAGTCGGTAATCAGATTTCGGTCGACGAGCTCGAGAAGGCGCATGCCGCGCTCTTTTTCGGCGTCGGTCTCGGCGTCGACACCGCGATGAAAATCGCTGGCGAAGATTTGATGAACGTCTTCGGCGCGGTCGACTGGATCGAAAAGATGAAGACCGGGCGCGTGACGACCGAGGGCATGAAGCACTGTGTCGTCGTCGGCGGAGGCAACACCGCGCTCGACTGCGTGCGCGAAGCGCGCGGCCTCGGCATCGAGCGCGTCACGATGCTTTATCGCGGCGTCGAATCGGGCATGAGCGGTTACATCCACGAGTGGAAGGCCGCCGAGACCGAGGGTTGCCGCGCCGAGTGGCAAGCGCTGCCGATCGCGTTCGAGGGCAAAGGCAAAGTCGAGCACGTCAAATGCGTTCGGCTCGATGCGCAGAAGAAACCGATTCACGGGAGCGAGTTTTCGATCGACGCCGATCTGGTCTTGATCGCGATCGGTCAAGCGAAGCTCGATGCGGTCAAGCTCGCGATCGCCGGAAAGAAGCATTGCTTCATCGGCGGTGACTTCCAAAACGGCGGAAAAGAAGTGGTCAACGCTGCGGCCGAAGGCAAAGCCGCTGCGCGCGCGATTCACACGTATTTGACGGGGAAATGACGATGCCCGATCTCTCGACCAACTGCGGCGGAATCCGATCGCCGAACCCGTTTTGGCTCGCCTCGGCGCCGCCGGCGAACTCCGCGGGGCAAGTGCAGCGCGCGTTCGACGCGGGCTGGGGCGGCGCCGTGTGGAAGACGCTCGGCGTCCCGATTCAAAACGTCTCGAGCCGTTTCGGCGGCCACAACGTGCGCGGCGTGCAAGCCGCGGGCTTCAACAACATCGAGCTCATCACCGACAGGTCGCTCGAGATCAATCTCAAAGAGATTTACGACACCAAAAAGAAGTATCCGAAGCACGCGATCATCGTCTCTTTGATGGTGGAGACGAAAGAAGAGTGGAAAGACATCATCAAAAAATCAGTCGACGCCGGCGGTGACGGGCTCGAGCTGAATTTCGGTTGCCCGCACGGCATGTGCGAGCGCGGCATGGGCTCGGCGGTCGGACAAGAGCCGAAGGTGAATCAAGAGATCACCTCGTGGGCGGTCGAATATTCGAAGGTCCCCGTCCTCGTGAAGCTCACGCCGAACGTGAGCGACATCGTTCCGCACGGCCTCGCGGCCAAGCGCGGCGGCGCGCACGGCGTCTCGCTCATCAACACCATCAAGAGCATCATCGGCGTCGACATCGATCGCTTCGTGCCCGAGCCGCGCGTCGGCGGCCTCTCGACGAACGGCGGTTATTGCGGCCAAGCGGTGAAGCCCATCGCGCTCCACATGGTCGCTGCGCTCGCCCGCGAGGAAAAATTCGGCCTCCCCATCAGTGGCATCGGCGGCATCTCCAACTGGCGCGACGCCGTCGAGTTCATGCTCCTCGGCTCGAGCTCGGTTCAGGTGTGCACCGAGGTCATGCTCCGCGGTTATCGCGTCGTCGAGGACATGATCGAAGGCCTCGAGGATTACATGCGCGCGCACGAGTTCCAAAAGCTCGACGACTTCATCGGCAAAGCCGTCCCCGCGTATTCGGAGTGGGGAAATCTCGATTTGAACTACGAGACGGTCGCCAAAATCGATGCGAGCAAATGCATCGGCTGTCACTTGTGTGTCGCCGCCTGCCAAGACGGCGCGCATCAATGCATTTGGTTGCAAGACACCACGCACGTTCCCCGCGTCGACGAGAGCGAGTGTGTCGGTTGCAATCTCTGCAAGATCGTCTGTCCGGTCGCCGATTGCATCTCGATGGTCGAAGTGAAAAACGATTTCCAGCCCGCGACGTGGAACGAGCACGTAGAGCAGGGGAAACCGCTACGTCCGAAGAAGGGAGCGCATTGAAATGAGCAAAATCGTGAAGTGCGGGTTGATTCAATGCAGCAACCCTCTCAACGACGAGAGCAAGCCGGTCGCCGAAATTCAAAAGGCGATGCTCGACAAGCACATGCCGATGATCGAGAGCGCCGGCAAGCAAGGCGTGAAGATCCTCGGCCTCCAAGAGATCTTCAACGGCCCGTATTTCTGCCCCTCGCAGGACACGCGCTGGTACGACGCCGCCGAGCCCGTTCCGGGTCCGATGGTCGAGACGATGAGCGCCATCGCGAAGAAATACGAGATGGTCATGGTCGTGCCGGTCTACGAGCGCGAGATGGCCGGCGTCTTTTACAACACCGCGGCGGTCATCGACGCCGACGGCAAGTACCTCGGCAAATATCGCAAACAGCACATCCCGCAAGTGCGGCCGGGTTTCTTCGAGAAGTTCTATTTCAAGCCGGGTAACGGCGGATATCCGGTTTTCCAAACGCGTTATGCCAAAGTCGGTGTTTACATTTGTTACGACCGGCACTTCCCCGAAGGCGCGCGCTGCCTCGGTTTGAACGGCGCCGAGATCGTCTTCAACCCATCGGCGACCGTCGAAGGTCTCTCCAAATATCTTTGGAAGCTCGAGCAGCCCGCGCACGCTGCGGCGAACGGTTATTTCATGGCCTGTTCGAACCGCGTCGGCACCGAAGCTCCTTGGAACATCGGGAAATTCTACGGGACGAGCTACTTCGTCGACCCGCGCGGACAAATCATCAAAGAAGCGAGCGACGACAAAGACGAATTGCTCGTCGCCGACATCGACTTCGGCGTGATCGACGAGGTCCGCAAGACGTGGCAGTTCTATCGTGACCGCCGCCCCGAGGCGTACGAGGAGATTACGAAGTCATGAGCGTCCTCATCAAAGGCGGCACGGTCGTCAATTCGACCGGCGAATCGCGCGCGGACGTTTTGATCGAAGGCGAGAACATCGCCGCCGTCGGCGCCAACCTGCAGGCCCCCGGCGCGCGCGTGATCGACGCGGGCGGCGCCTACGTGATGCCCGGCGGAATCGACCCGCACACGCACATGCAATTGCCCTTCATGGGCACCGTCGCGTCGGAAGACTTCTTCACCGGCACGAGCGCGGCCGCAGCCGGCGGGACGACGACGATCATCGACTTCGTCATTCCGGATCCGAAAGAAAACATTCTCGCCGCCTACAAGAAGTGGCGCGGCTGGGCGGAAAAGTCCGCTGCGGATTACTCGCTGCACGTCGCGATCACCTGGTGGGACGACAGCGTTCACGCCGACATGGCGACGCTCGTCAAAGATCACGGCGTCAACTCGTTCAAGCACTTCATGGCGTACAAAGGCGCCATCATGTGCGACGACGAAGTGCTCGTCTCGTCGTTCACGCGCGCGCGCGAGCTCGGCGCGCTTTGCACCGTGCACGCCGAAAACGGCGAATTGGTGTTTCGTCTCCAGAAAGAGATTTTCGAGCGCGGCATCACCGGCCCGGAGGGACATCCACTTTCGCGCCCGCCCGAGGTCGAAGGCGAAGCCGCCAATCGCGCGATTCGCATCGCCGAGGTGCTCGGCGTTCCCATTTATCTCGTTCACACGTCTTGCATCGACGCGCTCGAGGCCGTCACGCGCGCGCGGCTCGAGGGTCAACGGGTTTACGCCGAGGTGCTCGCGCAGCATCTCCTCATCGACGAGTCCGTTTATCGCAACACCGATTGGAATCACGCCGCGCATTACGTGATGTCGCCGCCGTTCCGCTCGAAGGAGCATCAAGCCGCGCTTTGGCGGGGCCTCCAAGCCGGCGTGCTCCAAACCACCGCGACGGATCATTGCTGCTTCTGCACGCCGCAGAAACAAGCCGGAATGGAAGATTTTCGCAAAATCCCGAACGGCACCAACGGCGTCGAAGATCGCATGGGCGTTCTCTGGCACCACGGCGTCCGCACCGGCCGCCTCACACCGAGCGAGTTCGTCGCGGTCACGTCGACCAACGCGGCGCGCATCTTCAACATCCACCCGAAGAAGGGCGTCATCGCGCCCGGCGCCGACGCCGACGTCGTCGTGTGGGACCCGGCGAAGTCGCGCACCATCTCGGCCAAGACGCATCATCAAAATATCGATTTCAACATTTACGAAGGCATGACGACGGTCGGCAACGCGGCGGTCACCCTGAGCCGCGGCCGCGTGCTCTGGGAAAACGACAAGCTCCAAACCGAAAAAGGTTGGGGCAAATACGTCAACCGCCCGCCGTTCGCCGATTACTGGGGCGCCCAGAAAATTCGCAACGAGCTCGCCACCCCCACCGCGGTCAAACGCGAAAAACCCAAGAAATAAGAATTCACATAAAGATAGGAAGATTCGAAGAAGAAGCGGGTTTTTGCTCTAAACACTTCGAGTCTTCGAAGCTTTATGTGTCTCTCTCTGGAGTACCCCATGCCTGAATTGCCGATTGTTGGTCATCTGATTGATGGTAAGCCCGTGACGACGGGCAAGCGCTCGCAGGATGTTTTCAATCCTGCGAAGGGGGTCGCCGAGAAGCGCGTGCTGCTCGCGGATACCGAGACCGTCAAGATGGCGATCGGCTCGGCCGAAAAGGCTTATCCCGCTTGGCGCGCGACCGCGCCGCTCAAGCGCGCGCGCGTGATGAGCAAGCTCAAGACGCTCATGGAGGCGAACGCCGAGAAGATCGCGGCGCTCCTCACCGCCGAGCACGGCAAAGTCGCCGGCGACGCGATGGGCGAGGTCCAGCGCGGCATCGAGAACGTCGAGTACGCGTCGTATGCGACCGAGCTCCTCAAGGGCGAGCACTCGCGCAACGTCGGGCCGAACATCGACTCGTGGAGCGAGCTCCAGCCGCTCGGCGTCACCGCGGGCATCACGCCGTTCAACTTTCCGGCGATGGTTCCGCTCTGGATGTGGCCGACCGCGGTCGTCTGCGGCAACACGTTCGTGCTCAAGCCGTCCGAGCGCGACCCCTCGGCGGCGATGCTCGTCTCGCAGCTCGCGCTCGAAGCGGGCCTGCCGCCCGGCGTGCTCAACGTCGTGAACGGCGACAAAGAAGCGGTCGACGCGATCCTCGACGACCGGCGCGTGCAAGCGGTGAGCTTCGTCGGCTCGACGCCGATTGCAGAATACATCTATTCGCGCGGATGCGCGGCCGGCAAGCGCGTGCAAGCGCTCGGCGGCGCGAAGAATCACGCCGTGGTCATGCCCGACGCGGACATCGACAACGCCGTGAGCGCGCTCATGGGCGCGGCGTTCGGCTCGTGCGGCGAGCGCTGCATGGCGATTCCGCTCGTCGTCTGCGTGGGCGACGCGACCGCCGACGCCGTCATCGCCGGTCTCGAGACGGCCATCTCGAAGATGAACGTCGGCCCCGGCACGGACGGCAAGAACGACATGGGCCCGCTCGTCACGAAAGCCCATTACGAAAAAGTCGTCGGCTACGTCGAGCAAGGCGTCAAAGAAGGCGCGAAGCTCGTCGTCGACGGCCGCGGAATCAAAGTCTCCGGTCACGAGAACGGCTATTTCCTCGGCGCGTGCCTCTTCGACGGCGTCACGCCGAACATGGTCACGTACAAAGAAGAAATCTTCGGCCCAGTCCTCGGCGTCATGCGCGTCAAGACGCTCGAAGAGGCGATGAAGCTCATCAACGATCACGAGTACGGCAACGGCACGTGCATCTTCACGCGCGACGGCGAAGCCGCTCGGTATTTCAGCGATCACATTTTGGTCGGCATGGTCGGCGTGAACGTCCCGCTCCCGGTTCCGGTCGCGTGGCACTCGTTCGGCGGGTGGAAGCGCTCGCTCTTCGGGGACCTGCACGCGTATGGGCCCGACGCGGTCCGCTTCTACACGAAGCTCAAGACGATCACGCAGCGCTGGCCGTCCGCGGGCGTCCGCGAGGGCGCGATGTTCTCGTTCCCGTCGACGAAGTAACGCCGCGACAGACGAGCTCCGAGAGAATCACGGGACGAAGAGCAGAGGGTAGTCGATCACGAGCGAACCGGCCGACAGCCGCGGGAACACGAGCGTCCCGACGGCATGGGCGACGCACGACGTCACGGCGGGATCCGCGAGCGTCGTGCTCTTGATCGTCACGCGTTGGAGCGCGCCCGACGGCTGGACGACGATCTCGAGGGTGACGCGACCACCTAGCGTCGGGCTTCGTCGCAACCCGCTGCGGTAACAGCGACGCATCTCCTCCATCCGCGAACGCACGACACGCCGAATCACGACGACGCTCACCGCCGGTCCCACGGTCACCGGCGGCATCACGAAATGCGGCACGCGGCGCACCGGCGCGCGCGGCGAGCCTTCGACGACATCCACGAAATGATCGTCCGCTCGTGCACCGCGGCACACGACAAGCAAACCAATCAAAACGAGCGTACGCCTCACGTCCTCATGCGACAGGCGACATTCGCAGAAGTTCCAGGTTTCGCGGCCGCACGACTCAATCGCGTGAGACGAGCTCCACTCGCCGAGGCCAAGTCCGCAGATGCCCCACGCGTTGCAGTGCGTTCGGCCCGCACCCGTCGTCGCCGCAGGTCTTGCCCGTGCAGCTGCACGTCACCTCGGGCGTCACGTCTGCCGCGACGTCGGCCTGCGGCTCGGACGGCGAATCGGCGGTCGACGCGTCGCCCGCGTCCGGCACGATGACGGCGTCGTCCCTGACGCAACCGCCGAACAAAAGAAAGACTAGCATGGGCCGCCATTTCTTGACGCTGCCGACCACGACCGCGCGCACGCGAGGGAGAATCGTGGCGGCCGCGCCGTAGTTCAGGAAACGATGCTCGCGCGCCTCGCACTCTTCGCGACGTTCCTCGCGGCGTGCGCTGGCGAGCCTCCGCGACCGGTCGTTCACCCGCTGCCGCAGGTGTCCGCGCCGCCGACCGCGACTGCCCCGGTCGCTCGGCTCACGCCGCCGGCGAACGCGGTCGCGCCTTCGCCCATCACGCTCGGGCCCGGCGCGTGGACCAACATTCATTTCGTCGACGTGACCGACGCGTTCGGAACGCACACGTCGCTCACGAGCGATCTCGGCCACGCGCAAAACGGAATGCGTCTCGCGATCACGGCGCGCGGTCCGACGACCGACGTGCTCGCCACGGCCACCGTGCGCGTGCACGTCGCCGCAGCGGCGCCGGTCGCGGTCGCGCGCGATCCGATCCAAGGCTTCGGCAACATCCGCGGCGGGCCCCGGCGCGTGTGGACCGCGACGTTCACCATCCCTTGGAAGGGCGCGGCGCTCGACGAAGCGTTCGTCGAGGTCGACATCGGCGGCGATCGGTACTGGCTCGAGGTGCCCTACGGATTCGTCGCCGGCCCAGCGACTGCGGCCACGTCGACCGACCCGCGCACGACGCCGAAGCGCGCGCCCGCCATGGCGAGCCTCGGCGCGCGCGATCGCTGGGTCCCGTTTCGTGACGTCGCTTACGACGTCGGCCCGATCCAGAACGGGTGGCGTCTGCTCGCGCGTCTGTCGAACCCGTTCGATGCGCACGCCGAGCTCGAGCTTTATCGAGACGACACGCAGATCGGAAAGAGCGCTTTCTTGTGGAAGCTCGACGAGCCGATCACGAGCGCGGTGATCCTCGAAGCGGGCGGCGCGGCGCTCGCGTCCATGCCGATGGAGCTACGCCTCCACGAGGACGGGATGCGGCGCAGCGACGACTTCCATTTCGATCGCAGCGGTCCGTGTACGCGCGCAGTCGGGACGTTCCGCGCGACGGTGGGTGGGACGACCGTCGACGTCGCGATCCCTTCGAGCCTCTACGGCTACACGCACGGCACAGCGGATCCCTACGATGCGCATCGCGTCGTCGGCGCGGAGGGCGTGCTCGGCACCGGCCTCTTTTGAGATAGCCGAATTGGCCTGGTGCGCTGCCGCAGCTCGGCGACGATCGCCTCGCTGTCGCGTCGCGCGCCGCCGAAGTGGACGCGGTGACGCGCGAGGAAAACATGACGCTTCGCCATGAGCGCCAGGAACACCACGCCGAAGTCGATGCCTTCGAATACGACGGCGCCTCGGCTTCGATATCGATCGAGATCGCGCGCTAGGATGGCGGGACGCTCGGACCAGTGGGCGCCGACGCGCTCGTGATGCGTCGTGTGGTAGCCGCCGTTGAACGCGACGTGGTTGAAGCGCGTGTTGATGCACGTCGTGCTGTTGCACAGCGGGTCCGCCGGATCGGCGGGGTCGATGAACGCGTGCTGCGCCCAGTTGCCCGCGGCGAGAACGAAGCGCGTCACGACGATCGAGCCAATCAAGAGAGGAAGCGCCGCACGCCAGTTGACGAAGAGCCCGAGCGCGACGATGAGCACGTGGAAGGCGCCGCCGCCGATCGTCTGGCGCATCATCCGGCTGCGCCGGTGACGCCGTAGATACGCGAGGAGCTCCGGCAGCGTCAGAAAGAGAAATCGAAAATAGTATTGGCCGAAGTCGACGATGCTGTCGCGGCGGTAGGTCTCCGTCGACGTGAGGTCGTCCGCGAGATTGTTCTCGGGGTGATGCATGCCGACGTGATGCGTCCGGAACAAGCTCGGTCCGAGACCGTAGAGCGGCCCGAGGATCCCGAGCACGAGGAGCTGCAGCGCCCGCGAGCGAAAGATCTTCCGATGGCTCATCTCGTGAACGAGCCCCGTGAACGGCCCGACGTAAAAGAGGAGGAGCGCGGCGTAAGGAATCAGCAGCGCGGCGGGGCAGTCGGGGTGAAGAAAAAGATACGCCGCGAACGGCAGGAGCACGCTCGTGAGAACTAAGATCAACCCGAGCATCGGTGCGTCGCGCGCATCCACCAGCACCCGCGCCGCGCGCGAGCCCAGCGCCGTACGGGGCAGAACGTCCGAAGGGCTCGGGTCGGTGATCCGCATGGGATGCATGAAACGCATCGGGCGCGCCGCGGCCACCTCCGGGCGACGAGCGGTACGAACGCCGCGCCGAGCGGTCTCATCGAGGGCATAATGGGCCCGTGAAACAGCGCTTCCTTCTCGGTCTCGGTTCTTCGGTTTTTCTCGCGGCGTTCGCGCTCGGCGCGGCGAGCTGCGGCGCACGCACCGATCTCGGCAGCCATCTCGTCATCGACGACGCGACGGCGGAAGATCACAAAGTCGACGCGCACGCGGACGCCGACGCCGACGCAGACGTCTTCGACGCGCCGGAGGACATCGTCTTTCCGGACGTGCCGATCGTCACCAACTGCGCCGACGCGGGCACGCAGTACATCTACGTCATCACCGAAGAGAACGAGCTCTACAGCTTCTTCCCGCCCACGCTCG
>DASXHD010000076.1:0-6684 GCA_036488725.1 Polyangiaceae bacterium
GCGTCACGCGCCGGCCCGCGAGGTGCTCCGGCGCCATGTAATAAGGTGTCCCGACGACCGCGCTCGGCGGCCCATCGTCGTCGGGCGCGCGCTCTTCCCATCCTGTCGCGACGCCGAAGTCGATCAGCTTCACCGATTTGCCGGTGTCGGTGCGAACGACGAGCAGGTTTCCCGGTTTGATGTCGCGGTGAATCACGCGCGCGCGGTGGGTCGCGGCGAGCCCGGCGACTGCGAAGCGCGCGATGACGAGCGCGTCGTGGACCGTAAGCTTGCCGCGCGCGAGCAAGATCGCTTCGACCGATTTCGCGCGGAGGCGCTCCATCACGACGAACGGCGCGCCGTCGTCCATGCCCGCGTCGACGACCTCGACGACGTTCGGGTGCGCGACCGCGCCGAGCATTCGCGCTTCAGCGAGGAGTCGCGCGCGCGCTTCTTGGTGCTTGCGGTACTCCGGCAGGAGCGCTTTGAGCGCGTAGGTGCGGCGCGTGTAGCGGTGCTCGGCGGCGTAGACCGCGCAGATGCCGCCGCGACCGATTTCGCGCTTCAGCAAATAGCGTTCGTCGACGAGCGTGCCGACGAGCCGTTCGGAGGACGCGGGGATGCTCCGGAGCGAAGGCGGCGGCGCGTCGTCGTCGGGCATCGGACCCGAGAGTAACAGCGCCTCAGGCGACGTGCTCGCGGACCGTGCCGGCGAGGGCGCCGGTCGCGTCGAATGTTCGCTCCTCGAAATCGAAGCCGCCGCCGGCGCGTCCGAGAATCACGGTCGAGCAGCGCGTGCCGTACGCGAGCGCGGGAAGCCGCACGAACGCCGGCGAGAGCGCGCGCTCGACCTCGAGCGGCACGCCGGTCGCCGGAAGATCGTCGTCCGGTGCGCGCGCATCGTCGGCGAGAATTCGAAAGAGCGCTTCGGAGTCGACCGTGCGGAGCGACTCGAACGTGCGTACCGCCGCCGAGACCTTGGGCCATCGCGTGTCGAGCCGATGGTTGCTGAGACCGTGCACGCCGGGCGCGACGAGTGCGGGCTCGGCGTCGTCGCGGAAGTAACGGACGGTGTCGCCCTCGCCCACCAAGAGGTTGAAGCTCGGAAATCGCGAGCGGTCGGCGCGCGCGAAAGCGTCGCCGGCGAGCGCATCGGCGACGAGCCAACCGCGCGACGCTGCATCGGAGGGCGGCGGCTTGCTGAGATCGCGCACGTTCGTGACGACCGCGAAGCGTCCACTGCGCGTGAGCCCGAGCCACGTGCCGCCCTTGTCGAGATCGCGCGCGCCGAAAATGTCGACGCCCTCGTGTCGCCACCACGCCGCCGGCGCCGAAGGCCGCGCGAAATACTCGTCGCGGTTCGTAGCGAGAACGAGCGGAAATTCAGCCAGCGCACGATGCGCGAGCAGAACGAGACACACTCAGACGAGACCGACCGGGCACGCGACGCCGGTCCCGCCGAGCCCGCAGTAGCCGTCCGGATTTTTCGCGAGGTACTGCTGGTGATAATCCTCGGCGAAATAAAATTGCGGTGCGTCCGCGATTTCGGTCGTGATCTTTCCGTAGCCCGCTTCGGTGAGCTTGGCTTGATAGGCCGCGCGCGCAGCCTCGGCGCTTCGTTTTTGATCCGGCCCGTACGCGTAGATCGCCGAGCGATACTGCGTGCCGACGTCCGCGCCTTGGCGATTGCCCTGCGTCGGATCGTGGCTCTCGAAAAATAATTTGAGCAGCGCGTCGTACGAAATTTCTTTCGGATCGAAGACGACGCGCACCACCTCGGCGTGCCCCGTGCGCCCGCTGCACACTTCGCGATACGTCGGGTTCTCTTGGGTGCCGCCCGCGTAGCCGACCGCGGTCGACCACACGCCCTTCTGCTGCCAGAATTTTTTCTCGGCGCCCCAAAAGCAGCCGAGTCCGAACATCGCCGTCTCGGTGCCGGGCGGAAACGGGCCCTCCATCGAGCGACCGCTGACGAAGTGTTTCATCGAGCGGCATTGTGCGCGATTGTTGTATCCTCGCAAGCGCCATACGAAAAAGGAGAACGTGATGATGCGGACCGCGAGTTTGGCCCTTCTGATGATGCTTTCGGCGTGCGGGGGATCGCTCACCTACAAAATCGCTTCGTCGCAAAAGGCACCCGGTGCCGACGCGACCATCCAGGCCGGCATCTCGAAGGATCAGCACCTCACGCACCTGCGCATCCAAGCGCTCAACTTGCCGCCGCCCGAGCGCGTGACCGTCGGCGATCGCATCTTCATCATTTGGACGCGGCGCGGGCCGGACGCTCAGTGGGAGCGCGTCGGCAACCTCAAGTACGACCCGGGCTCGCGCGAAGGCGACTTCGAGGGCACGGTCCCCGAAGTGAACTTCGACATGCAGATCACGGTCGAAAAAGACGACGGCGCAGCCTCGCCTTCGACCGACCTGGTCTTCAACCAGCACGTCGGTCCGGGCTGAATCAGACCCCGACGATCGGCATCGGGTCGAATGCGGGGGCGGCCATCTCGCGGAGGCGCGAGCGGACGTCGACGATCCAGCGCGCGTCCGGCGAGTAGACGTCGCCGGCAAGGAGCGACGTGATCGAGCGGCGAAGGAACGTGTGCTTCTTCTCGGCGAAGAGGTAGCGCACGAGCCCGCCCGCATAGAACGCTTGGACCGCGTCGATGAACGTGTCGGTTCCGAGCTTCATTTCGGCGGCCCACGGCGCGAAGCGCGCTTCGGAGACGTCGCCCGCGCGGAGCGCCTCGTCGATTCGCGGCGTCGCGCGGTTCGCGCCGGAGATCGCGATGTGCACGCCGCTCGAAAAGAGCGGGTCGATGAACCCGCCGGCGTCGCCGAGCGCGATCCAGCCGTCGCCGTACGGACGTCCGACGCGGTAGCTGTAATCGGCGGCGGCGCGCGCGCTCGGCCACATCCGCTCGGCGCGCGCGAGGAGCTTCTGCGCTGCCGGCGAACCCGCGATCGCGCGCTCGAGCATTTCGTCGGCAGTTCCTCGGTGCTCCTTCACCCACGCGTTCGAGACGACCGCGCCGACGCTCGTGCGGCCGTCTTTGAACGGGATCATCCAGAACCAGCCGTCGTCGAACACGACGATGTCGATGTCGCCCGCGCGCTCGCCCTCTTGGCGCTCGACGTTGCGATAATGCATGTAGAATGCACTCTTATCGAGCCGGTCGATGCGCGACTTGTCGCGACGGTCGCCGGCGAGGAGCGCGTCGCGGCCGGACGCGTCCACCACGAAGCGCGCTTCGATCGCGTGCTCTTTTCCGCCCGGGTCGGTCGCGACGACGCCGGCCGCGCGCGTACCCTCGAAGGCGATGCGCGACACGGTCCAGTCGTGACGAACCTCGGCGCCCTTGCGCGCCGCGTTCGCGAGGAGGACGGAGTCGAACTCGTCGCGCGGGACCTGGAACGCGTGATCGAAGCGGGGGACGGATCCGCCGGCGGCGGGACGTCCCGATTCGTCGACGCCGAACGCTTGCGCGAAGGCGTAGCGCTCTTGCCGCGCGCCCGTGTCCAAGTGGAAGCGCGCGCCGAATTTGTGGATGAAGCGCTCGCTCAGCTCGGGCAAGACGCCGATCGATTCGAAGATCGGCATCGACGACGGCAAGAGCGACTCGCCCAAGTGGAAGCGCGGAAATGTTTCGCGCTCGAGCACGAGCAATTTGTGGCCGCGCTCGGCGAGCTGCGCCGCGCAGACCGAACCCCCAGGACCGCCCCCGACGATGACGATGTCGAACATGTGGGGCCGAGGCTTGCCCTATTCGCGTAGCTCTCGCAAGAGAATCGCGCTGACCTCGTCGGCCGCCTCTTGCTGCACGAAGTGCCCGGCGTTCGGGAGGCGCTCGATGCGCACGCGCGGCAGCCAACGCTCGAGGCCGTCCAAACACTCGGGGCCGAGCGCGAAATCGCGCATGCCCCAGACGACGAGCACGTCCTTGTCGAAGACCGGATGCCGCGGCGGCTCGTCGCGCAGGCGCGCCGCGCGATAAAAATCGATCGCCGCCTTGGCCGCGCCGGGCTTGCGAAACGCGCGCTCGTATTCTTCGACGTGCGCGTCGTCGATCGCGCCGCGAAAAATTCCGCGCATCGCGCCTTTTCGCTGGAGAAATCGCTCCGGCAAAAACGGAAGCTGGAACATGAAGATGTACCAAGACCGCCGGCGCTGCGCCGCGCTCTTGCGAAGCAAGCGCGTGAACTGGATCGGGTGCGGGCCGTTCAAGATGAAGAGTCGCGAGACGAGCTCGGGGTGATCCATCGCGAGGCGGTAGGCGATCGGCGTGCCCCAGTCGTGCCCGACGACCGGGATCGGACCGGCGTCGAGCGAGCGGACGAGCGCGGCGAGATCGCCCGCGAGGAGCGACGATTTGTAGCGCCGCATTTCGCGCGGCCTGTCGGACTCGCCGTAGCCGCGAAGATCCGGCGCGATCGCGCGAAACCCCGCACCGGCGAGCGCGTCCATTTGCGCGCGCCACGAGAACCACGCCTCCGGAAACCCGTGAACGAAGAGCACGGGCTTTCCACTTCCCTGCTCTGCGACGTGAAGCGTAACTTCGCCCGCGTCGAATCGGCGATGCGTGACTCCCATCGCCCGACGATGCCACAGACCCTATGAAAAAGAACATGCGTGTGGTCATCGTCGGCGGCGGGTTCGGCGGGCTCGAGACGGCCAAGCAGCTTCGCAAGGCGAACGTCGAGGTCATCCTCGTCGACAAGCGCAACCATCATTTGTTTCAGCCGCTTCTCTACCAAGTCGCGACGGCGGGTCTCGCCGCCACCGACATCGCCGCGCCCATCCGCAACGTGCTGCGGCGCTGCGAGAACTGCACCGTGCTCTTGGCCGAGGTCGACGCGATCGACGCCGCGAAAAAATCGATTCACACCAACGCCGGCGACACGATCGCGTTCGATTACCTCGTGCTCGCCGCGGGCGCGACCAATCGCTATTTCGGGCACGACGACTGGGAGGCGAACGCGCCGGGATTGAAGTCGCTCGAAGAGGCGCTCGCGATTCGACGCCGCGTTCTTCTCGCGTTCGAAAACGCCGAGCGGGTCGCCACCGAGAGCTCGTCGGAGAGCGAGCGCGACGCGTATCTCACGTTCGTGATCGTCGGCGGCGGCGCGACGGGTGTCGAGCTCGCCGGCGCGCTCGCCGAAATCGCCGCGCGCACGATGACCAAAAACTTTCGCCACTTCGATCCACGCAAAGCGCGCATCGTCTTGATCGAGGGCGGCGAGCGGCTCGTCTCGGCGTTCGCGCCCGATCTCTCGGCGCACGTGCTCCACGATCTCGAGGTTCTCGGCGTCGACGTTCGGTTGAAGACGCTCGCCGCGAGCATCGACGAGAGCGGCGTGGTCCTGAAAAACGGCGAGCGAATCGCCTCGCGCACGGTCGTCTGGGCGGCGGGCGTCGGCGGCGCTCCGCTCGCGAGCGCGCTCGGCGTCCCGCTCGACCGCGCCGGCCGCATCCCGGTGCGTCCAGACCTCTCCGTGCGCGATCTCGAGCAGCGCTCGATCTTCGTCATCGGCGATCTCGCCGCGCTCGACCAAGACGGCGAGCCTCTCCCCGGCGTCGCGCCCGTCGCCATCCAAATGGGGCGTCACGTCGCCGAAAACATCGAGCTCTCGATCGCCGGCGAAGCGACGAAGTCGTTCCGCTACCACGACAAGGGGTCGATGGCGACGATCGGCCGGAGCCGCGCGATCGCGCAAATCGGCCGCGTCCACATCACAGGTTTCGTCGCCTGGCTCGTCTGGCTCTTCGTCCACGTGATGGCGCTCGTCGGCTTCCGCAACCGCGTCGCCGTGCTCCTCGAGTGGGCCTACGCGTACCTCACGTACCAAAGAAGCGCGCGAATCATCTTGCGTCAGTGACGGTTGCGGCGCGCCTCGACTGAGGCCTACCCTGGGCATTCTTCGGAGGTCATGCCGTGACGACGATCGACACGCAGTGCATCAACACGATCCGCACGCTCGCGATGGACGCGGTGCAGCAAGCGAAGTCCGGCCACCCCGGAACGCCGATGGCGATGGCGCCGGTCGCGTACGCGCTCTGGCAAAACGTCTTGCGTTTCGACCCCGCCGATCCGATTTGGCCGAACCGCGATCGCTTCGTGCTCTCGGCCGGGCACGCCTCGACGCTGCTCTACTCGATGTTGCATCTTACACGTACTCGCGCGGTCAACCCCGAGTACGAAACGCTCGGCACGCCCACGGTGTCGCTCGACGATTTGAAACGCTTCCGTCAGCTCGAGAGCAAATGCCCGGGCCACCCCGAGTACCGCTGGACGAGCGGCGTCGAGACGACCACCGGTCCGCTCGGGCAAGGCGTCGCGACGAGCGTCGGGATGGCGATCGCCGAGCGCTGGATGAAGTCCTACTTCGACCGGCCGGGCTTCGCGATGATCGACTACGACGTCTTCGCGCTCGCCGGTGACGGCTGCATGATGGAGGGCCTCTCCGGCGAAGCGGCGTCGCTCGCCGGGCACCTCGGTCTCTCGAACCTCTGCTGGATCTACGACAACAACCACATCACGATCGAAGGCAACACGGCGCTCCACTTTTCGGAGGACGTCGCGTCGCGCTTCCTCGGTTACGGGTGGAACGTGCTGCGCGTCGGCGACGCGAACGATCTCGATTTGCTCGCGCGCGCGTTCGCGACGTTCAAGAAGACGGTCGACCGGCCGACGATGATCATCGTCGACA
>DASXHD010000128.1:0-76671 GCA_036488725.1 Polyangiaceae bacterium
GGCTTCTTGGGATTCACGTGGGAAGGCACGTTCGGCGGCGAACGTCTCTCTGGCTCGGGGTTCAGCGAATTCCGCGCCGCGTGAGCGACGGCGCTGCGTTTCAGCGAGCACGAAGTCGCGTTTTCTCGGCGTTTTTGCGCCGAAATGATCGCTGGCGTCCGTGGTAGTTTCCTCGCCATGCCCAAGCTCCCCACGAATGCGCGCGCGGTCGTCACCGGCGCTGGAAGCGGCTTCGGCCGCGCGATCACGCTGGAGCTCGCCTCGCGCGGCGCGACTGTGATCGCGAGCGACGTCGACCTCGCCTCGGCCGAAGAGACCGCGAAGCTCGCCCCCGGCGGCTCGGTCATCGCGGCGCGCGCCGACGTGCGCAGCCCCGAGGAGATGAAAGCGCTGATCGACGGCGCGGCCGATCGCTTCGGCGGGCTCGACGTGATGGTGAACAACGCGGGCGTCGCGGTCGCGGGCGCGGTCGGCGAGGTGCCGCTCGACGACTGGCATTTCGAAATCTCGATCAACTTGTACGGCGTGATTCACGGCTGCCACTTCACCGTGCCGATCATGAAAAAACAAAAGCGCGGCTTCATCCTCAACGTCGCGTCGGCAGCGGGCCTCATCGCGGCGCCGCTCATGGGCCCGTACAACGTCACGAAGGCCGGCGTCATCGCGCTCTCGGAGACGCTCCGCACCGAGCTCGAAGAAGACGGCGTCGCCATCTCGGTTTTGTGCCCGACGTTTTTCCGCACCAACATCCACAAATCGCAGCGCAGCCCCGAGAAGCTCCGCGCGACGTCGGCCAAGCTCGTCGAGGGCGCGAAGTGGTCGGCCGAGCAAATCGCGCGCGTCGCGCTGCGCGGCCTCGAGCGCGGCGAGCTCTACATCATTCCGCAAACCGACGGCAAAATGCTCTGGCGCGCCAAGCGCGCGCTCGGCGGCGGATTCTATTCGGTCGCCGGCAAAGTCGCGCGCCGTCGCATCACGGAAACCTGACGAACCATGTCGATCGCGGCGCGCGCGTCGCTCGGCCTCTTCGGCGCCATTCTCGTCGGCGTCTTCTTGTACGTCCTCGTGACCTTCGTGAGCGCGTGGTCGCACATGCCGAAGCGCGGCGCGCATCACACGTTCGGTTACGCGCTGCGCGAGAGCGTGCTCGCGGTCTTCGTGACGCTCCTCTTCCCGCTCTACGTCGCCTTCGGCCAGAAGCGCGGCCGCGGCGAGCGCCCGGTCGTCCTCGTCCACGGTTACACGCAGAATCGCGTCGACTTCGTGTATATTTCACGCTTTCTTCGCGCGCGCGGTCTCGGGCCGATTTACGGCTTCAATTATTTTTCGTTCGCCGACATCCGCGCGAGCAGCAAGAGGCTCGCGCGCTTCGTCGAGCGCGTCTGCAAAGACACCGGCTCGGCGAACGTCGACCTCGTCTGCCACTCGATGGGCGGCCTCGTCGCGCGCGCGTGCATCGCCCTCGCCCCCGGCCGCGTCCGCCGCTGCGTCACGATCGCGAGCCCACACTCGGGCGTGCGCTTCCGCGGCCCGATCCTCGGCCGCGGCGGTCGTCAGCTCCGCGCCGGCACGCCATTCTTGGCCGAGCTCGAGACGACCCCGCTCGGCGTCCCGATGCTGAGCATCTTCTCGACCCACGACAACATCGTCGCGCCCGCCCCCGAATCCGCATCCCTCACCCGCCTCGGCGGCCGCGATTTCATCGTCGACCAAGTCGGCCACCTCGCGATCCTCTTCGACAAGCGCGTCGCCACCGCCACCGCCGACTTCCTCACGTCCGAAGAGAAACAGAAAGATTGAAAGAGCCGAAGCCGAGAGAAGATTTAAGGTTGCTGCGCGCGCACTCACGAAACAAAAACAAAAAATCCTTCTCTCGCCCTTCCAATCTTCCGATCTTCTGTTTCTCTCGGGGCGATCACAGAGGGCAGAGCGTGTCGGAGTCGGTCGAGATGGGCACGACGACCGGGCCGCCTTTGGCGTAGCTCGCGAGGAAGCAGCGGTACTGATATTTCGGGCCGGGCTCTTGGAACATGATCTCGTGGCCGTCCTCGATGCCGTCGCTCGCGTGCTGCGTGACGACCGCGGTCACGTTGCCCGTCGCGGTGGCCACGTTGCCCGACGCGGGCAGCGCGATCTCGGTGCGCGACGACATCGGCAAGAGCGGCGCGATCGGCGTGTAGTCGGCGAGCTCCGCCGTCTGCGAGTCGAGCGCGGATCCGGCCAAATCCAGCCCGAACGAGAGCGTCGACGCGTTCGCCATCGGCGGCAAAATGTAATGGTCGACGATGCCTTGGAACATGAGCACGTGATGCGGTGCGCCGCTGCCGTCGAGAATTTTCGGACCGTACGTCGGCGGGTCCGCCGCCTCCGCCGCCCACTGCACGAGCGACAAGACCGCGTCGCCCTCGGTGAGGTGCCGCCCGAGCTGCGGATACCCGACGAGCACTTCGGCGAGCGGACGAATGAGCAGCGGGCTCTTCTTGTAGAGCACGTTCTCGATGAAGCTCCCGCCGCACCCGCTCAAGACGACGGCGCCGAACCGCGGCTCGCACGCCGCCGAGAGCGGCGAAATCGTCGCGCCCATCGAGTGCCCCATGAGCGCGAGCTTGCTCGTGTCGAACTTCGCGCTCGCAGTCGCGAGCCCCGGACACGCGCTCGCGTCGACCGTCAGTGTGTCGAGGATGTGCGCCGCGAGCACGAGCTCGAGCGCGCTCTGCCGAATGTTGTCGCGAATGGCGCCGGGGTTGCCGATGTTGAAGATGAGAAAATCCTCTTGGTTCGGATCGCCCGTCGGGTTGCGCAAACCGCCGAGCGGCCCATCGATGCTGATGCCCGCGAACCCCGCGCGCGCGAATTCGAGCGCAGGTCCCGTGCCGGGCGTCGTCGCGGCCTCACCCGTCCCCGGCTGCACGCCGCGATCGACGAGCGGCCGATCCCCGCCCGCGCCCGTCCGCGAAAAAACGACCGTCGGAAATCCATTCGCCGGCATCGCCGCCCGCGGCAGCGTGACCACCACGTTCGCGGTCTGCGTCCCCTGAAAAATGGGCTTTCCCTGCGCGTCGAAGGTCCACACGCCGCCATCGGTCGCATAAGGCGGCGTGCCCGTTTGATAGACGGGCATGTCGATGGTTGAAGAATACACGCAATAATCGTCGAACACTTCGTTCGGCGCGAGCGGCGCGTTGGGGGCCGGCATCGGTCGCGCGAGCGCGTCGGCGAGCACCGCGCGCATCCCCGCGAGCGGATCGTCGGTGCGATAGACCGCGAGCCCGACGACGTTCGACACGTCACCGATCGCGGTGATGGCTCCCTGCATCTCGCTCATCGCCGCCGCCGACACACCCGCCGGCGCGACGCCCGACGCGAGCGAGTTCATCTGCGCCGACGGAGCGAGCGCGCGTCCCATCGCGTCGCGCACCGCGCTCGTCACGACCGCCGCGTATCGCGTGAGCGGCCGGAGCGGCAAACCCTGATAAGGAAGCACGGTGATCTGATGCGGCGCGCCGAACGGCCCGCCGTCGTCGTCGTAGCTCACGGCGGCTGGGATCTTCGTTCGATACGTGGGCGACGTCGGATCGGCGTCCATCAAGTAAACCGCCGCGTCCGCCGACGTCGTCCCCGCGATGTCCGGCAACGTCGAGGGATCGACCGACGCGGTCGCCGAAAAAAAGACGCCCGCAGTCGAAGAAAATCCGTGGGCGTCGCTCGCGAGGAGCGCGACGGCTTGCTTGACGACCTGGGCGCCGTCCTGACCCGGAAATCCCGAAATCGCGACGTGACCGTCGGCCGTGCGCAGATCTTCGCTCGGAAAGGGCGCGTCGTAGAAGGACGACGCGCGCGTGAAATCCATCGCGATGCTCGTGGGCGGCGCGGGCTGCGAGGAGGAGCAAGCCGGCGCCACCATCACGAGGGCGGCGAGAACGAAGGCGCGCATCGCGCCGTTCAGTGTAGCAGCTCAGAACTGGCCGGTGAGACCGAGACCGGTGAAGCTCTTGGCGACGATCGGCGCGGCGGTGACGTTCTTCAAGAAGCCGAGATCGTTACGAACGAGCACCGTCTTCGGAACCGCGAGGCCGTAGATGAACATCGCGACGCCGGCCGCTTGAGCGAGACCGTCGACGACGAGAAAGACGTCGGCGGTCGCCGAATCGGTGTTGCCCATCGTGATGAACGGGCCGACGACCGGGATGAAGAGCGGCGCTGCTTCGTTTTTGCAAGTGCCGCCGAACGAGCCGCTGCATGCGTCCTCGCCGATCGCCGCGACGAGCAGCGAAACGAGATACGTGCCGCCGAAGAGACCGGCGCCGCCGCCGACGAGACTGCCGCGAATGCGCGCCGAGGGGTGGTAGCCCGGAGGAATCGGATCGCCTTCGTGCCAGTCGCGAATGACGCGCGGCCCGGACATCGCGACGCTCTGCGGGACGTAAGTCTGCTGGGTCTGCTGCTGCATCGGCGCGACGTACTGCCCGTTCGGCGCCACCGCGTCTTGCGGCGGCGGCGGCGCGACCTGCTGCTGAACGTAAACCGGCTGCTGCGGCTGATAGGGCTGGACCTGGACTTGAACCTGCGCCGACTGGGCCATCGCCGTCATGGGTGCGAGCAAAAGGGCAAGGCTGGTGACGGCGGCAATCGAACGAGACGCGGTGTGCATGATTTGATTTTCCTCCCGGACGCCCCGGTTCTTAGCAATGCGCGGGCCATGGCTCGGCCGTACGGAATCGAGGCTACACGACCGCGATTTTTCGCGAAACACGGGGGAGATGTGAACGCCAGGCAACGTATGATGTGCTTCCCGCGTCACAACGAATCAATCCGTATGCGGATACGCGCCTACGCGGTTTCGCGCTTTTCCTGGTCAAATCACCGGATGCCGACTGCGCGGCGGACGCGATCGAGGACCGGTTTGGCGCGGGCTCTCGCGCGCTCGGCGCCCTCGGCGAGCACGGCTTCGACGGCCGCGGAATCCTTCTCGAGCTCGCGGCGGCGTGCGCGCGCGGGCCCGAGCTTCTCGAAAAAAAGCTCCGCGAGCCGCTGCTTGTAGTGCCCGTAGCCCTTGCCGCCCTCGCGGAACGTGCGATCGATTTCGCTCATCTCCTCCGGCGACGCGAAGAGCTTCAAGAGCGCGTGGATCGGCGTCGCGTTCGGATCCTTCGGCGCTTCGACGGCCGTCGAGTCGCTCTTGATGCTCATGATCCGCTTTTGCGTGGGCTTGTCCTCGCCGAACAAGTCGATCGTGTTGCCGTAGCTCTTGGACATTTTTTGCCCATCGATGCCGGGCACGACCGCGGTCGCCTCTTGGATTCGCGCGCGCGGCAGCTTCAGGAGGCCGTGCACGTCCGCTTTGCCTTGCGCCGCGTTCAGTCGATCGATGTATTTTGCATCGAATGCCGCGTTGAGCTTGATCGCGATGTCGCGCGCCATCTCGAGGTGCTGCTGTTGATCGCGCCCGACCGGCACTTCGTCCGAGTCGTACGCCAGGATGTCCGCCGCCATGAGCGCGGGGTACGTGAAGAGGCCGGCGTCGGGCGCGATGCCTTTCGCGATTTTGTCTTTGTAGGAGTGCGCGTTCTCGAGCATCGCCATCGGCGTGACCGCGAGGAGGATCCAAAAGAGCTCGGTCACCTCGGGGATGTCGGACTGGCGAAAGAGCGCGACGTCGGGCCGCGCAGGGTCGAGGCCGAGCGCGAGATAATCGAGGGCGACGTCACGCGTGAGCGCGCGGAGCTTTTCGCCGTCGCGGACGGTCGTGAGCGCGTGGAGGTCGGCGATGAAGATGAGGCACTCGTTTCCAGTGCCTTGAAGCTCGAGAAACTGCGCGATCGCCCCGAAATAATTCCCGAGGTGGAGCTTGCCCGAGCTTTGGATTCCAGAAAGAACGCGCATGGGAACCGCCGGCCTTCGGCGTGGTCTATCCTTTAACACATGCGACGTTCGGCCCTCGCGTTTCTGACGGCGTCGCTGCTCGTGCATGCCGGGCTGGGCGAAGGCGGCGCGTGGCTCGCGCGGCGTGGGCAGAGCCGCGAGCTCGGCACGCCGAAGGTCGTGTTCGCGGGGGAGACGTTCGACATTCAGGCGGTCGACGATCGAGCAGCGCCCTCCCCGTCCGTCGTGGCGCCCGTCGAACGGCCCGACGAGCAGGGCGTGACCGCGGCGCCGCGCGCGCAGATTGCCGCGCGCGGCGATTCATCGAGCGAAAAAACCGTGCAGGCCCCGCTGACGTTCGGCGCGATGGGCGATCGCAGCGCGACCTCGCTCATCGTCGCGGTGTCGCGCGGTTTCCCGCAAGCGGCGAGCACCGACCCGGTGTGGCGCGGCGTTTCGTTCGGCGACGCGGGCGACGCCACGCTCGAGATCGAGCTCGAAGCCGACGGGACGCTCGCGCGCTGGAGCCTCGGGCCCGGCGCGTCGCCCGCGCTGCGGCAAGCGATGGTCCGCACGATGGCGCTCGTGGGCGGTCGCGCGTTCGTCGCGCGCGGCGCGGTCACCAAGCTGCGCGTCGCCGCGCGCGTCTCGCCCGACGCCGTGCGCGACGGAACCGACGCCGTTTACGCGATCCACAGCGAGCACGAAGGCGACCACGCGCTCGCGTTCTTCTCGCTCGCCAGCGGCCGCCGCGTCGATTTGGTGATCACCGCGCTGAAGTAAGGCTAAATCGCGCGCCGTGAAGGCATGGCTCGCGAAACGCTCGGACCGGACGCTCGCGCTTCTCTGCGCGGCCGCCGTGTTCGTGCTCGTCGCGTGGCCGCTTCTTCTCGTCGAGGTGCCGCCGTACCAAGACGTCGCGAACCATCTCGCGGTCTCGACCGTCGCCGATCATCCGGCCGATTATCCCGAGTTCGTCTTCACCGGATATTGGAAGACGAACGCGGCGTTCTTCGCGTGGGAACATTTCGTCGGACACGCCGTCGGCGCGCTCGTCGCGATTCGGCTTTTTTCGGCGCTCGTCCTCGCGGCGAGCGCGCTCGCGTTCACGCGCCTCTTGCTCGTCTTGCGCGGCCGCGACGAGCTCCTCGTCGGCACGCTCTTCCTCGCGCCGATGGTGCATTCGTTTTGCATTTGTCTCGGCCTGCTCGATTTTTCGCTCGGCTTCGCGCTCGCGGTCTGGCTCCTCGCGCAGATGATCGAGCAGCAGCGCGCGCCGACCGCGACGCGCGCGGCGGGCATCGCGCTCACGTCGGTCGCGATTTGGTATGCGCACCCGATTCCGCTCTTTCTCGCCGGCGTGCTCGTGCTCGTCGAAATCGCCGTCACGGCATTTCGCTCCCGAGACGAAGCCAAGCGCACGTTCGTCTGGTGCGGTCTGCCCGCGACGGCCGGCGCGCTCCTGATGGCGTGGTCGGTGCTCGGCCAGCTCCTCGGGCCAGCGACGGTTCACCTCCGAAGCTACCCGAGCATCTGGCTCGCGCCGTGGGACCTCGTGCAAAATCTGTGGGTCCAATATTTTCTCGCGTTCACCCCGCGCTCGGCTTCGTCGATCGTTCCTTGCGTCGCGCTCGCGGTCATCGCTTGGCGGGCGCGCCGCGAGCGTCACGCGTTTTTCGGGCCGGCCGCGTTCGGCGTGCTCGCCGCGCTCTACGCGACCGTGCCGTACGTTCTTTCGTTTTGGGCGTTCGCCAACACGCGCGTCGAGCCTTTTCTCTGGACCGCCGCGCTCGTGCGTGTTCCATCACGCGTTCCGCGATGGCTCGCGCGCGCGCTCGCGTTCGCCGCGCTCGCTTACTCGATCTCGCTCGGCGTCGACTTCGTTCGTCTCGATCGCGATCGTCGCGAATTCGTCGCCGGCATCCCGGCGGTCCCCGAGCACGCGAAGCTCCTCCCGCTGATCTTCGACACGAAGGGCGCGAGCGTGAGCACGCGTCCGCTCTCGCACACGTGGGGCTACTACGTCGAAGCAAAACAAGTCGCCGCGCCGCGTCTCTTCGCGACGTCGCGGATGTTCGGCGTCGCCTATCGCGAAGCGCCCGATCCGCAGCTCGAGCAAGTCGCGCTCGAGCACTTCACGGGCGCGATGCGCGATCCGACCGCGTTCTGCGATCTCCTCGAAGGCGCCGGCATCCACGCGAGCGACTGCACCCAGCGCTGGCGCGACGCGTGGGCGGATTTCTGGAAAGACGTCGAGCCGAAATTCGACTGGCTCCTCCTCTGGGACACGCCCGCCGTCACGATGACCGTCATCCCGCCCGAGTATCGCGAGGTCTTCGCGCGAGGCCACCTGCGGATCATGCACCGTCCGTAGACAAGATCAGCGTCTCGCCTTCCTCGTAGACGACTCGGAACGTCTTCGGGATCTCGGCGCGCGCGTCCGGCGTGACGCCGAACATGAGGACGCGATCGAACCGCGGCGCCGCGTCGGCCCAAAACTCGCGCCACGCGGTGTCGTACGCGCGCGCGCAGTCGCCCGCGACGTGATTCTCCTCGCAGTAGACCGCGCGCGTCTTCATGTGCTGCGGAAAATATTCGAGCGTGATGCCGTGGAATCGCGCGGGCGGTTCTTTCGCGTAGCTCAGCGCGAACGACTTCGAGTGCGCGAACACGAGCGGCGCGCTGACGCCGCGGTCGACGACGTAGAGGCCCCAGACGTGCGGCATCGGCCACGTGTTGTCGCCGTGCGGACCTTTGCGATCGAACACCATCGGCAAGAGCCGCGAGCCCTCGGGGACCGCGCTTTCACCGCGGCAAACCTCGTCCCAAACGCGTGCATTCTGCATATATTCGACGCCGAGCCCCGCGCTGAACGCGAGCGCGCACGCGCCGAGCGCGCCTTTCGCCCAGCGCGGCAGCTCCGGCACGCGCAGCACGCACGCGAACCACACGAACGGCAAGACGCGCGACGAAACGAAGTACCAGTGGTGCCACTGATAAGGCAGCGCGAAATAAAGAACGATCAGCGCGCCGAACGCGAGCGGCGAAAAGAACGGTCGCGGCTCGCGAAACCGCCGCCCACCGAAATAGACGAGCACCGGCGCGACCACGATCGACGCGATCGTCCACTTCGAGAGCGACCACAGCCACTCGGCCCACGCGCCGTAGAGGAGCGCCGGCACCGACTGCCACATCCGCGCCGCGCCGGGCACGTGCGTCTCGCTCCCGAGCTGCAGCGCGACCGACCAGAGCGTCAGCGCGATCGCCGGCACGAGCGGGAGCAGGTCTCTCCATTTGCGCGAAACGATCACCTCGACCGCGACCAAAAATCCGAGCACGACGACGCCGAACGCGTGCGTGTACCAAACGGCGACCGCGAGCGCGCCGGCGACCACCGGCCGAGATCGAATCTCGGCGAGCACGAGCAAGACGAGCGGCACCGAGAGCGCGTAGTCGAGCATCCCCATCGCGACGAACCACGAGTGCACGAACGGCCACAAGAGAAAACATGCAGAATACACGTTTCCACCGAGCGCCCGAGCCGCGCGCGGATACGCGTACGCTCCGACCGCGCAGGTCAGCGTGACGAAGAGCTTGGCGGCGACGCGATATCCGGCGAGCGGCGCGACGAGCTTCAAAAATAAATAGAGCGACGCGTTCGTCTTGAAAAAACCATTCGAGACGAAGTTCGGAAAATGGTCGAGATGCGCCTCGATGTACGCGCTCGCCAAATGCTGCGGCAGGTCCTGGAGCGGCGGCACCGAGACGGCCCAGGTCGGCCACGCCGTGAGCACGAACAGCGCGAGCGATTCGAGCCACGCCGTGGCTCGGCCGTCTGCTTTCGCGCGCATCGAAAGTTGCTATAGCAGCACTCGTGACCGCAGCGCTCCCCGCTCCGAACGCGGACAACGTCGTCTTCGTCGTCGACGTCTCGGGTTACGTCTTCCGCGCTTATCACGCGCTCCCGCCGCTCTCGTCCTCCAAGGGCGAGCCGACGCACGCCGTGATGGGCACCGTGACGATGCTCGAGAAGGTCGTTCGCGAGCGCAAACCGAAAATGTTCGCCGTCGCGATGGACTCGAAGGCGCCGAGCTTCCGCAAAAAGATCGACGTGCGCTACAAAGCGACGCGCCCCGCGCCGCCGCCGGACTTGCACCAGCAGATGGTGCGCTGCGATCAAATCGTCCGCGCGTACAACATCCCGGTCTACGAAAAAGCCGGGCTCGAAGCCGACGACCTCATCGCTGCGCTCACGATTCGCGCGACGCGCGAGGGCATGCGCGTCGTCATCGTCAGCATGGACAAAGATCTGCTGCAGCTCGTCCACGACGACGACGAACAAGTCGTCATGTGGGACTCGATGCGCGACAAGGTCTACGGCCCGGCCGAGGTGCGCGAAAAAATGGGCGTGCGACCGAGCCAGCTGCGCGACTGGCTCGCGCTCACCGGCGACACGTCGGACAACGTGCCCGGCGTGCCCAGCGTCGGCCCGAAGACCGCGACCGATCTCTTGAACGAGTACGGCACGCTCGAAGGCGTCTACGCGAGCCTCGACAAAATCAAGCGCGTGAAGCTGCGCGAAAACTTGCAGAATGCAAAGGACGACGCCTACCTCTCGCAGAAGCTCGTGACGCTCGACGCGACCGCCGACGTCGCGTGGGACCCGGCGCACCTCGTCTACGGCGGGCGCAACGAGCCCGAGCTCCGGCGTCTCTTCACCGAGCTCGAGTTCACGCGTCTGCTCCAGCAGCTCCCCGCGCCGCCGCCGCCGAAGCGTGAGTTCGCCGCCATCACGCGGTCCGACGAGCTCGCCGCGTTCGCCGCGCGCGCGACCGAAAAGAAGACGCTCGCGTTCGAGATGCGCATGAGCGAAGGCGCGATCGTCGGCATCGCGGTCTCCGCGGCGCCCGGCGAAGGCATCTACGTGCCGATGTCGCATCGCTACCTCGGTGCGCCCGCGCAGCTCTCGTGGGCCGACGTGAAGAAGACGCTCGGCCCGCTCCTCGCGAGCGACGCGGTCACCAAAATCGCGCACGACATGAAGTCGCAAGAGGTCCTCCTAGCGCAGCACGACGTGGCGCTCGCCGGCCCGCTCTTCGACACCGATCTCGCCGCGTACTTGCTCGACCCCGAGACGCCGCACGATCTCGTCGCGCTCGGTCGACGCGAGCTCGACGTCACGCTCCCGGTCGAAGGCGGCCCGCCGCCGACCACCGGCACGCCGAAATCCAAACGCGCGCCGAAGGTCCCGTTCGATCAGCTCGACGTCGAGAGCGCGATCGCGATCGCCGCGCCCGCCGTCGAAGCCAACGTCACGATCGCGCGCCGCCTCGAGCCGCGACTCGAAGCCGAGGGCCTCGCCAAGCTCTACCGCGACGTGGAGCTGCCGCTCGCGCGCGTCCTCGCGAAAATGGAAATGACCGGCGTCCTCGTCGATCCCGATCGGCTCGGGACGATCGGCAAGCGCGTCGAACAAGAGCTCGAGGCGCTCGAAGCGAAGGCCAAAGAAATCGTCGGCCGCGATTTTTTGATCCGCTCGCGCGATCAGCTCGAGTCGATCCTCTTCGACGAGCTCCAGCTCCCGGTCGTCAAACGCACGATGAAGGGCGGCCGCTCGACCGACGCCGAGGTGCTCGAAGAGCTCGCCATCCGCCACGCGCTCCCGAAGGTCGTCCTGGAGTTCCGCGAAATCGACAAGCTCAAAGGCACGTACATCGACGCGCTCCCGCGGCACATCGATCCGAAGACCGGCCGCATCCACACGCGCTTCTCGCAGACCGTCGCCGCCACCGGCCGCCTCTCGTCGGTCGACCCGAACTTGCAGAACATTCCGATCCGCAGTGATTTGGGCCAGGAAATCCGCTCGGCGTTCGTCGCGCCGAAAGGCACCGTGCTCGTCTCCGCCGACTATTCGCAGATCGAATTGCGCGTCCTCGCGCACCTCTCGAAAGACGAAATGCTCGTCGAAGCGTATCGAAAAAACGACGACGTCCACGCGCTCACCGCGTCGGTCGTCTTCGACTGCGCGCGGGAAGACGTGACGACCGACATGCGCCGCAAGGCGAAGACGATCAACTTCGGCGTCATCTACGGCATGGGCGCCGAGGCGCTCGCGCGTCAGCTCGACATCGAGAAGGCCGACGCCGCGCGCTTCATCGCGAACTACTTCGAGCGCTACCACGGCGTCCGCGAGTTCATGAATCAGACGCTCGAAGCCGCGCGCCGCGGCGAGACCGTGCGGACGATGCTCGGGCGCCGGCGGTTTCTACCGAATTTGCATTCTGCAAATCGCGGCCTCCGCTTCGAGGCCGAGCGCATCGCGAAAAACACGCCGATTCAGGGCACTGCGGCCGACATCCTCAAGGTCGCGATGGTTCGAATCGGCGACGGCGCGGTCGTGCCCGGCGCGCGCATGGTGCTCACCGTTCACGACGAGCTCGTCTTCGAGGTCCCGGAGGCCGACGCGAAAGAAGCCGGCGCGCGCATCAAAGCTGCGATGGAGTCGGCGGTGAAGCTCGACGTCCCGCTCGTCGTCGACGTCGGCTCGGGCCACCACTGGTCCGAAGCGCATTAATCTGCGCGACGGAATCGGAGGAGAACGAACGCGAGCGCGACGAGCCACGCGGCGGCGCTCCCCCTGTTGCCGGGCGCGGCGGGCGCGATGCGCGCGGAGCACGCGTTTTGGCCGACGCCCGAGCGCAAGCCTCCGCCGCCTCCGCCGCCCGCGTCGGGCGCGCTCGCGATGGGCTCCTCGAGCGGCGTCGCCGACACGAACGCGAACGCCGCGTTCATCACCGCGGTCTCGCCGCTCGGCTCGACGAAAACGTGACCGTACGAATCGGAGCACGCGCCGCCGCGCGTGACCACGCCGACGATCGCGCCGCTCGCGTCGAGCACCGGACCGCCCGAGTCGCCTTGGCAAGTCGACTCGCCGAGCTCGAACTCGTTCGATCCGAGCGGCGTGTTGCTCGCCGAAGTTCCCGCGCCGACGCCGAGCACGTCGAGCCCGGTTTTGACGACGCGCACCGCGGTGCCGAAGCTTCCGTCGTTCTGGCCGTAGCCGACGACCGCGAGCGTCTCGCCGACGCGCGCCGCGGGCGAGAGACGAAGCGCGAGCGGCGCCGGCGCGAGCGATCGATCGAGCGCGACGAACGCGACGTCGTCGTTGCACATGACGCTCCCCGTCGCGTGGAAAATCTTCGCGCCCGCCGCGTCGGCCGCGCCGTACACGTTGGGATGCACGCCGAGATAAATTCCAATCGACGCGACGTCGACGTCGGCCCCGAGCTGCGGCCCGGTCGTCGACTGCCCCTGGGTGTCGCACGAGATCGTGCTCACGACCGTCTGCGCGACGCAGTGCCACGCGGTGAGCACGAGATTCGGCGCGACGAGCGACCCGCTGCAAAGCGTGAACGGGCTGCCCGCGCCGATCTTCACGGCGACGACCGCGTCGTTTCCGCCTTGGTCGACCGACCCGCCGTAAATCGCCTCCGACCCGTCGCCGACCGCTTCCCCTGAGCAAGCACACACCAGCACCGAGAAGAGCGCGATCCATGCGCCCACGGCTGATTTCAAGCGTTTGCCCCCGATCCCCACGACCATCGGGCTGGGTCATCCACGCGGCGTGCCAAGGGCTGTGGACCGGAGGGCCCTCCATACGATAGTTCTCGGAAGGATCCATCTCGGTCGTTCGTACGTCGAACGGCGTATCCCATGACTCAGGACGCACCCCCCAGCCGCGGTCTCGTCGCCGGAAAGTACGAGCTCCTTCGTCTCATCGGGCGTGGCGGCATGGGCTCGGTTTGGGAAGGCCGGCACACGTCGCTCGGCACGCACGTCGCGATCAAGTTCATCGAGAAGGAGTACGCGGACAACGACGAAGCTCGAAAGCGCTTCGACAACGAGGCCCGCGCCGCCGCCGCGCTCCAATCGAAGCACGCGATCCAAATCCACGATCACGGCGTCACCGAAGACGGCAAGCCCTACATCGTCATGGAGCTCCTCGTCGGCGAAGCGCTCGACAAACGCATCGAGCGCGTGCGCGTACTCTCGCTCCAAGACACGGCGCACATCCTCCAGCAAGTTTGCCGCGGCCTCCAGAAGGCGCACGAGCACGGCATCGTTCACCGCGATCTCAAGCCGGAGAACGTGTTCCTCGTGAAGAGCACGGACGACGACGAAGAGATCGCGAAGGTGCTCGACTTCGGCATCGCGAAGATCCGCACGGGCGGCGCCGACGCGGCCATCTCGAACAACACGCGTACCGGCGCGGTGCTCGGCACGCCGTTTTACATGTCGCCGGAGCAAGCGCGCGGTCTCCGCGACATCGATCACCGCACCGATTTGTGGTCGCTCGGCGTCATCGCCTTCAAGTGCACGACGGGCCGTTTGCCGTTCGAGGGCGAGTCGCTCGGCGACTTGCTCGTGAAGATCTGCACCGTGCCGATCCCGATGCCGTCGCAAGTGAACCCGCAGCTTCCGCCGTCGTTCGACGCGTGGTTCTCGCGTGCGCTCGAGCGCGATCCGAATCGTCGCTTCGGCAGCGCCCACGAGCTCGCCGAAGCGCTCGCGTACGCCGCGGGCATCAGCGTGAAGCGCGCGACGCCGATGTCGCAGCAAGGCTACGGCTCGGCGCCGAGCTATTCGCCCGCGCCGGGCTACGCGCCGCAAGCGCAAGGGACCGGCACCGCGATGGGCAACATGTCGCCGGCGCCGTACGGTTCCTACGGCACGCCGCCGCCTTACGCGCAGGCGCCGATGAACGTCACCTCCGCGCCGTTCGTCGCTTCGGCGTCGACGAGCAGCGGCGGGTCGAAGGGGCTCTACATCTTCGGCATCTTCGCCATCCTTCTCGGCGCGGGCCTCGTCGTCGCGGGCCTTCTCTACGCGGCGAAAAACCGAGGCGACGCGAACGCGGCGTCCCTCACCGCGACCTCGCAGCACGTCGTCGAGCCTCCGCCGACCGCGGTCGTGACGCCGCTGGCGACCACGACGACCGCCGCGACCGCGACCGCGACGCAGGCGCCGATCGCGACGGTCGCCATGACCGCCGGCACGCACCACACGACGCCCGTCCCCACCGCGACAGGCCATCACACCGTCGTCACCCACCCGACGACGACCGCGACGTCGCCCACGGTCACGTACACGACGACCCCGACGGCCACGGCGACCAAGAGCGGCACCGGCGACTTCGGCGCTGGCTTCTGATCGACGAAGTTTGAATGCGGCGCGCGGCACGTCCGTCCGACGTGCGCGGCCCATTTCAGGTAACGTGCCCCTTGGTCATGAAAGTCCGCGCACTCTCGACGATCCTCGCGCTGTCTCTCGCCGTTCCCCTCGCGATCGCGGAGCGTCCTGCCCGCGCGCAAGTGTCCGACGCCGACCGCAACGCGGCGCGTGATCTGTACAACGAGGGTTGGTCGCTCCAACAAGGCGGCCGCTACGCAGACGCGCTCGAGCGATATCAACGGTCGCTCGCCGTGTTCCCCGCGCCGACGACCGCGTTCCGCATTGCGCAATGCAAAGCGGCGCTCGGCAAGCTCGTCGAAGCGGCCGAGGAGTACCGCGCGATCTTGAACGCGCCGCTCCCCGCGGGCGCGCCGCCCGCGTTTGCGACCGCGAGAAACGACGCCGGCGTCGAGCTCGGCAAGCTCGAGCCGCGCATCCCGAAGATCCAGATCAACGTGGCCCCCGCGGGCCTCCAAGGCTTGGTCGTTCAGGTCGACAACGTGAACATGCCGACCGCGCTCGTCGGCGTCCCACGCCCGGTCGATCCCGGCTCGCACACGATCACGGCGAGCGCGCCCGGCTACGCGCAAGCACAAGCGCAAGTCGACGTGCGCGAGCGCCAATCGCCGATGCCGCAAATCACGCTCACGCTGCAGCCCGGTGGCGGAGGCGTCGCGTACTCGCCGAACGGAGGCACCCCGCCGCCGTATCAAGGCGGCAACACGTATCCGAACGGCGGTTATCCACCGAACGGCGGCTACAGCGGCACGAGCGGCTACAGCCCGTACAACACTTGGGTCCCGCCGCGCCATCACGACGAAGGACCGCGCAACGCGTTCATGATCGGCGTCGACGGCGCGCTGTCGGTTCCGTTCGGTAGCCCGGCCGGCACCGATCTCACGTCGCTGCTCGGCGTCGGCGGCGGCGGCGGCGTCGACGTCGGCGTGCGTCTCGCGCGCGTGCTCTACCTCGGCGCGCTCGCGCAGCTGACCGGCTTCAACAATACGAACAAGAACGGCGGAAACGGGATCAACTTCGCGCTCGATGGCGTGCTCGGTCTGATGAGCAACCCGGAAGGCGTGGGCATCTACGGCGAGATCGGCGTCGGCTTCCGTTACATGTCGGTCAACGTCCCGACCAGTAGCGCGAGCTTCTCGATGACGACGCTCGACGTCGTCCTCGGCCTCGGCTTCCAGGTGAAGGGCGGACCATTCCGAGTCATCCCGAAGATCGATCTCTACCTCGGCCCGAACGACGGCTCCAACGGCGCGCACGGCGCGTTCACGCTCGGCATCGCCGGGTTTTGGGAGATGCCGTTCGGCCCGCGGCCCGCGCCGCAGCAGCCTGCGAACGTTCCGGCCACGCCGGCCACGACCACCACCCCCGCGGAGTGACATGCATCGCCCGATGGCGGCGCTCGTCGCCGTGATGCTGTGCGCGGCGAGCGCGCGCGCGCAAGACACCGACGCCCACGAGGTCCCGCCGCAAGAGGCCAAGCCCGAAGCGAAGCCGACAGGCCTCGTCATTCCGGTGACCATCCTCGGCGGCATCCGCGCAGGGGCCGCAGTCAACGCCGGAAAATTCGCGAACGACGTCGTCGGCGTGAACGACATCGTCGCCGGCGTCGATCTCGGGCTCGAGGTCGGCGCGACCGTCTTCGATCATTTCTACGGAGGCCTCACCTTCGGCGGAACGCTCTTCGTCTCGCCGGCGTCGAACAGCAAGAGCCTCTCGTCGCTCCTCGTCGGCACCGAATTCGGTTACCTCACGAGCGCGCATCCAGAAAAGCCGGGCGCGTTCTTCGGGCTCGGCGTCGCGTACCGCGCGTTTTTCGTGAGCGACGCGCTCGGCAACGCCAACAAGTTCGACTGCCCCGACGCGCTCTTCACCGCCGCGCTCGAGATCCCCGCCGGCTCGTTCGTTCGCGTCATGCCGCGCGTCGACCTCGGCCTCGGCGCCATCGACGGCAACGTGCACGCGCTCTTCGTCTTCGGTCTCGCGGTCTGGCTCGGCGGCCAAGTGCACCCAAGCACGCGAAAACACCACTGACGCGCTGCGACAACGTTTTACAACTCGATGACAATTGTTGGGCTGGCGACTGCTTAGCTTCCGGCCCATGCACGTCCTCCTGTGCAGTGCCTATTTCGGCGTTCTTCTTTTGCTCGCCAGCTACGGCCTCCACCGCTCGCACCTCGTCCTCACGCTTCTTCGTTTGCGGAAGAAGCTCGCCGCCGGCCACGTCGTGCCCGAGGTGCCCGAAGGCGCCACGCTCCCGCACGTCACGATTCAGCTGCCGCTCTTCAACGAGGCGACGGTCGCCGTGCGCTTGCTCGAGCACGTCTCGCGCATCGACTACCCGCGCGACCGCTTCGAAATTCAAGTGCTCGACGACTCGACCGACGAAACCGGCCAGCTCGTGCGCGCCGCGATTCGACGTCTCGCCGACGACGAAGCCACGCGCGATTTGGACGTCGTCTACATCCACCGCGTCGATCGCAAAGGCTACAAAGCGGGCGCGCTCGACGCCGGGCTCGAGGTCGCCAAGGGCGAGCTCGTCGCGATCTTCGACGCCGACTTCCTCCCGCAGCCCGAGTTCGTGCGCGCGCTCGTGCCGCACTTCTTCGACAGCAAGGTCGGGATGGTGCAGGCGCGTTGGGGTCACTTGAACCGCGACCTCTCGCTCCTCACGCGCGTGCAAGCGCTCATGCTCGACGGGCACCACCTCGTCGAAAACCGCGCGCGCGCGGCGGCGGGTTGGCTCTTCAACTTCTCGGGCACCGGCGGCATCTGGCGCAAAGCGGCGATCGCCGACGCGGGCGGCTGGCAGCACGACACGCTGACCGAAGATTTGGATCTGTCGTACCGCGCGCAGCTCGGCGGGTGGAAGTTCGTCTACCGCGACGACGTCGTGACCCCGGCCGAATTGCCCGAGGACGTGAGCGCCTTCCGCGCGCAGCAATACCGCTGGGCGAAGGGAACCGTGCAAACTGCACGTAAATTGCTCGAGCGCGTCTTGACCGCGCGCCTCACGCTCGATCAGCGGCTCGAGGCGTTCTTCCACCTGACGCCGCATTTCGCCTACCCGCTCATGATGATCTTGAGCGTGCTCCTCTTGCCGGCGCTCGTGCTCATGCCGGCGACCGATCCGAAGACGATGCTGCTCATCGATCTTCCGCTCTGCATCGGGACGACCGGCTCGCTCGCCGCGTTCTACGCGATGGCGGAGCTCGCGCAGGGCCGCCGTCGGCGCGACGCGCTTCGCACGCTCCCCGCGCTCCTCGCGCTCGGCGCGGGCCTCGCGCCGCATTTGACGAAGGCCGTGTTCGAAGGTCTGGGGACGATGTCGGGCGAGTTCGTGCGGACGCCGAAAAAAGGCGACTCGTCGGGCACGCGCTACCGTACGCGCGCTGACTTGCCGCTGACCGAGGTCGGCCTGTGTCTCCTCTCGTTCGCGAGCGTCGTCGCCGCGATGGAAACCGGGCACTGGTTCGCGGCGCCGTTCGCCGCGATCTTCACGTTCGGCTACGGCTACGTCGCGACGCTCGTCGCGATGGAGCAATTCGCGCGCCGCCGCGCGGCGACCCAGACGGCCGGCGCGAGCGACAGCGTCCCGCCGCCTGCGCCGTCCGACGTCGAATCCGAAACCGAGCTTGCGGCTTGAGCTGCGTCCCAAAACGCGCGTAGTCTCGGACTGACAGGCGATGACGAAAGCGGAGATCGTTCAAGCCATCTACACGCGCGTCGGCGGCTTCTCGAAGAAGGAGTCCGCGGACATCGTGGATCTCGTCTTCGAGATGATGAAGGAGACGCTCTCCAAGGGCGAACGCATCAAGGTGACGAACTTCGGCAACTTCGTCTTGCGCGACAAAGGCGAGCGTCCGGGCCGTAACCCGCAGACCGGCGCGCCGATCAAAATTTCCCAGCGCCGCGTGCTCACTTTCAAAGTCAGCAAGAACTTGAAGGACGCGCTCAACAAGCTCGGCGCCGAGTCGCCCATCGCAGCCGCGCCCGCGGCGACGCCCGCGCCCAAACCGTGAGCGAGTCGCTTCCGCAGAAGCTTTACTTCCGCATCGGGGAAGTCGCAGGGATCGTCGGCGTGGAGCCGCACGTGCTTCGTTATTGGGAGCGCGAGTTCCGCAGCATTCGGCCGACCAAGAGCGCGCGCGGCCAGCGCGTCTACTCGCGACGCGACGTCGAGAATCTGCTGCGCGTGCGCGAGCTCCTCTATACGCAGGGCTTCACGATCGCCGGCGCGCGCAAACAGCTCCAGCGTCCCGCGTCGAAGGACGCGCCCGCCGAGGCCCCGCGCGCCGAGCTCGCGCTCGAAAACGGCTCGGGTAACAAACCGCCGCCGGTGCAAGCGGCGCCGCCGCCGGAGGATCCGCCGCGCCACGGGGAAACGCTCCGCGGAACGCTCGCCGCGCTCCGCGACGAAGTCTCGGCGTTCCTCGATGAGCTCGGCGGCTGAGATTCGACTGAGCCTGCCCGCCGGCTATGCCGCGGGCGACCTCGCGTCGCCGGATTTTTCGCAGTCGCCTCGTCTGGCGCTCGAGCAGTGGCAGAGCGCGCGCGACACCTCCGGGCAAATCGTGCTCGCGTGGGGCTGCGCGGCGGCCGGCGCGACTTCCTGGAGCGCCGACGCGACCGAGCTCGCGCAAGGCAAGCTCGCCGAGCTCGCGTCGAGCACCGCCGCGCGCATGGCCAGCCACGCGACGCCGATGCACGTCGTCGCGACCGCCGACGAAGGCCGCACGCGCGCTCTGGCAGTCGACGGCGACACACAAAACGGGACCGCGCGCACGTTCGTCGCGTTCACGTCGGGTCGCGCGCACGGCTGCTTCGTTTTGTGCACCGACGCGTCGTGCGAGGGCGCCGTGCGCGAGGCTCGCGTCGAAGGCGCGCTCGTGCCGCCGCCGTCCACGGGCCTCGGCCTCCGCACGCTCGGCCTCGCCGTCCATCACCCGCGCGGCGCCCTCGCCGTCCTCGGCGCGGTCCTCGTCGCGGCGGCCGCGTTCGCCATCGCGACGCGCCCTCGCGTACGGCTCGGCTAAGTCCCTTTCCGCGCTCGAGTTAGGCGTGTTACAAGGCTCGGCCATGCGGGCTCGAGCTCTCGCGATCTTCCTGTGTGCCTTCGCGCTTTTCCCGCTCGTGCTCTGCCGTACGGCGCGCGCGCAAACGCAGCCCACCGACGCCGGCGCGCCGATGCCGATGCCAACGACGAGCGCGACCGTGCGCCCGACGCTCGTGCCGGTGGCGCCACCGCCGACGATGACGGCCGCTCCCGCGCCGGTGCCCGCCCCCGCGGTGAAGGCGACCGACGACACCAAAGCGGCCCCCGCGCGCTCGACCGACGACATCCCAGCGAACCCCAACGAGGTCTTCGCCGAAGACTGGTGGGGCCGCACGCGCCCGGTGCTCGAGCTCCACGGCTACTTCCGCACGCGCGCCGAGCTGCTCCAAAATTTTTCGCTCGGCCGCCACGATCTTCCGAGCAGCGGGCTCTGGCCGCAGCCGCTCGACAACTCCTTCCAAGTCGCCAACGGCAGCCGCGTGAACCTCTCGCTCTGCGGCGACAACGGCGCGACGCCCTGCAAAGACCAAACGCAGTCGACCGCGAACATGCGCTTCCGCATGAACCCCGAGCTCCACATCTCGGACAACTTGCGGATCATGGCGCAGGTCGACGCGTTCGATAACATGGTGCTCGGCTCGACGCCGGACAGCTACGCGCTGCAACCAGGCAGCGTCCCGAACGGCTCGACCGGCTACCAGCAAGCGCAAGGCATCTATCAGCCGAGCGGCTACAACACCTTCGCGCCCGTCGGCATCTTCACGACGACCGAAGGCCCGCCGACCGCGGGCATCAACTCGTTCTCGAACTCGGTCGCGTTCAAGCGCGCGTGGGCCGAGTACATGACGCCGCTCGGCCAGCTCCGCTTCGGCCGCATGCCGAGCCAGTGGGGCCTCGGCATCCTCGCCAACTCGGGCGACAAGATCGACGACGATTACCAGACCAACGTCGACCGCATCATGTTCGTCACCGGCATCAAGTCGCTCGACTTGTACTTCGCCGGCATGTGGGACTTCGTGAACTCGGGCCCGACGACGAGCACGCCTTACGACATTTACGGCGGCCAGCCGGTCAACAACTGCAACATGTGCAACGTCAACGAGTGGGGCCTCGTCGTCGCGCACAAGACGAACCCCGAGCTCCAGAAGCTCAAGCTCGCGCGCGGCGATCTCGTGGTCAACGGCGGCCTCTTCACGATCCTGCGCAGCCAGTACCTCGACGTGCAGAATGCGTTGAATCCCATCGTCATCAACCAGAACCCAGCCGTGTCGGATCTCACGAACACAGGCGTCATCCGCCGCAACGCGTGGGCGCTCATCCCGGATCTCTGGCTTCAAATCCTCTACAAGAAATTCCGTCTCGAGGCCGAGGGCGTCGCCATTCTCGGCGAGGTCGGCGCGATCCCGGGCGGCGCGTACAACCAGTTCAAGCAGACCGACGTCCGCATGTGGGGCATGGCCGCGCAGACCGAGTTCCGCGCGCTCGAGGACAAGCTGCACTTGCAGTTCGACTTCGGCTACGCGAGCGGCGACCAGTGGGCGCAGAACTCGCTCGGCACGCCCGGCCTCAACCCCGAGCTGAACGGCAACGCGATCACGACGTTCTCGTTCCACCCGGCGTACACGGTCGACCTCATCTTCTTCCGCAAGATCCTGACGCGCGTCGAGGGCGCTTATTATTTCCGCCCCGAGGTCGACTACGATTTCATTCGCAACCAGAACGGCCAGAAATTCGGCGGCGGCGCCGCGCTCATCTGGAGCCGCGCGAGCGAGTTCTACCAAGCGCCCGGCCACCAGCCCGACCTCGGCGTCGAGCTCGATCTCCAGCTCTACTACCAAGCCAAAGACGGCTCGCTCAACGACGACCCGTCGAAGATCGGCGGCTTCTACACGATGCTGCAATACGGCGTCTTCTTCCCGCTCGGCGGTCTCGGTTACTTGCCGAGCCAACAAGCGCTCGTTCCAGGAATCGACAGCGGCTGGGACGTCTCCGCCGCTCAGACGGTGCGCTGGTTCGTCGGCGTCGTATATTGACGCCCGCCTGCCCATGCCGAAAATTTTGATCGTCGACGATCAGCGCAACATGCGCACGACGCTCGCGATGATGCTTCGCGGCGTCGGCTACGAGGTCGAGGAAGCCGCCGACGGCGACCAAGGCGCGACGAGCGGCGCCACCGGCGCGTTCGATCTCGTGCTCACCGATCTGCGCATGGGCCAGAAAGACGGCATCGACGTCCTCCGCGCGATCAAAGAGCGCCAGCCGATGACCGAGGTCATCGTGATGACGGCGTACGGCACGATCGAGAGCGCGGTCGAGGCGATGCGCCTGGGCGCGTTCGACTACATTCAGAAGCCGTTCACCGAGCAAGAGCTGCTCGTGAAAGTCCAGAAGGCGCTCGAAAATCGGCGCCTCGCCGGCGAGGTCGCGCTGCTCACGCGCGAGTTCAAGGACCGCTACAAATTCGAAAACATCGTCGGCCGCTCGAGCGTCGTGCGCGAAGTTCTCGGCCGCGTCGTGCGCGTCGCGCCCACCGACGCCACCGTTCTCATCACCGGCGAAAGCGGCACCGGCAAAGAGCTCGTCGCGAAAGCGATCCACGCCAACAGCCGCCGCGCCGATCGCGCGTTCGTGTCCATCAACTGCGCCGCGCTCACCGAGACGCTCCTCGAGAGCGAGCTCTTCGGTCACGCGAAAGGCTCCTTCACCGGCGCGCACACCGCGCGCAAAGGTCTCTTCGAAGAGGCCGACGGCGGAACTTTTTTCTTCGACGAAATCGCCGAGACGCCGAGCGCCGTCCAAGCCAAGCTCCTCCGCGCGATCCAAGAGCACGAGATCCGCCGCGTCGGAGAAAACAAACCGGTCCACGTCGACGTGCGCATCGTCGCCGCGACGAACCAAGATTTGCTGAAAGCGGTCTCCGAGAAGCGCTTCCGGCAAGACCTCTACTACCGGCTCAACGTCGCGCGCTTCTCGCTGCCGCCGCTCCGCGACCGGCGCGAGGACATCGCCGAGCTCACGTCGTACTTCCTCGACAAGTACAACCACAAGATGCGGACCCGCGCGCGCCTCTCGGACAACGTCATGGACGCGCTCATGCGTTACGACTTCCCCGGCAACGTGCGCGAGCTCGAGCACATGGTGGAGCAAGCGGTGGCCCTCGTGCAGAACGGCGTCATCACGGCCGACGACATGATCACGCCGCCGTCGAGCACGTCCATGCGCGCCGTGCCCGATCCCGGCCGTCGCCAAACGCTCGCGGACGTCGTCGACGGCGCCGAGCGCCACGCGATCGAAACCGCGCTCCACGACGCCGCCGGCAGCCGCGAGCAAGCCGCCGAGCTCCTGGGAATCTCGGCGACCACCCTCTGGCGGAAGATGACCCGCCTCGGAATCGTGTTCGACACGCGCTGAGCGCTCGGTCTTTTCAACCGTGCAAGGTGCAAACTGCAACTCTGCACGGCCGACCGATCCCGCTCTCGCAAGTACTCTGGATGTGTGGCTTGCGCCGATGGCATTACCGTTGCTATGGCGCATGCGGGCAACATGGGATTTTTTCCGGCGCGCGCCGAAGAAGGTGGAATGCCGACCGACCAGAGCGGCACGTTTCGACCGCTCGGCACGGAGCAGCGGCCGCACGTCGTCGTCGTGGACGACGACTTCGCAGTCGCGCGCCAGCTCGCCTTGGCGTTGGAGCTCGAGGGCGTCGACGCGACGACCGCCGCCGACAGCGACGAAGCGCTCGCCACGCTCGGGCGCGCCGAGGCGGACGAACGCCCGGTCGACTTGGTCTTGGTCGAGCTGATGCTCCCCCGTCGAAGCGGCCTCGAGCTCGCGCGCGAGCTCCGCGCTCGGTACCCGAACCTCCGCATCGTCCTCACCGGCGCCTACCACCTGAGCGAGCGGCAGCTCGCGATGGCCGGCTGTAACGCGATCGCTTTCGTTCCGAAGCCGTGCGAGCCCGCGGTGGTCGCCGCGTTCGTGAAACGCAAGGTTTCGAAGAGCTAAGGTTCTGCTCGACAACTGCCGGTCCGGCGGGAGATCATGGTCGATCGCGAATGCGCGTCGACCGGCTCCACTACGATTTGCCACCCGATCGGATCGCGCAGTTCCCATGTGAGGACCGCGAGCAGGCGAGGCTGATGATGCTCCCCGCCACGGGCGAGGTGGCGGATCGGCGCATCGCGGAGCTCGCGGAGCTCGTACCGGCCGACAGTCTCGTCGTGCTCAACGACACGCGCGTGATGCCCGCGCGGCTCATCGCGCAAAAAGACACAGGCGGGCGCGTCGAGGTCTTTCTCGTGCGCATGGTCGGCGAACGTACCATCGAGGTCCACGGCGAGGCGCGCTCGGCGCAGGTGTGGCGCGCGCTCGGCAAGGCGTCCAAGGCCCTCCGTTTCGGAATCGACATGCGCGTCGTCTCGCCGAACGAGACGCGCGCGAGCGGCGCGCCCCATTCGAGCGCGGCGCTGTGGGTGCGCCTCCTCGGTCGCTCAGCCGAAGACGGCCTGCTCGAGGTCGCGCTCTACACGACGAACGCAGTTTCCGTGGGCGACGCGGTGCGCGCGTTCGGGCGCATGCCGCTTCCTCCGTACATCAAACGCGACGTCGATCCGCGCGACGCGGAGCGGTACCAAACCGTCTTCGCGCGCGTCGAGGGCGCGATCGCCGCGCCGACCGCGGGCCTTCACCTCTCGCACGCGCTCCTCGGCCGGCTCGCCGTGCGCGGCGTGAAAGTCGTGAGCGTCACGCTCCACGTCGGGCTCGGCACGTTCCAGCCGGTGCTCGTCCAAGATCTCGACGAGCACAAGATGCATCGCGAGTGGTACGAGGTCGGCCGTCCGACGGCGCAAGCGATCGAAGACGCGCGAGCGCGCGGCGCGAAAATCGTCGCGGTGGGCACGACGGTCGTGCGCGCGCTCGAGTCCGCCGCCGCAGAAACGGGCTCGGTGCGCGCCTCGTCCGGCGAGACGGCGCTCCTCATCCAACCGGGTTATCGTTTCCGCGCCGTCGACATGCTGCTCACGAATTTTCACCTCCCGCGCTCCACGCTGCTCGCGCTCGTCTGCGCGTTCGGTGGCACCGAGCGCGTCATCGCGGCGTACGAACGAGCCGTGCGCGAGCACTATCGTTTCTACTCGTACGGCGACGCGATGCTCATCGAACGAAAGACCGAATGAAGCCTCGAGCGGACGGCTTCGCGTTCCGTGTATTATGCACGGATGGAGCGGCGCGCCGGAGCGTGCTGCGAACGCCGCATGGCGACGTCGACTTGCCGACGTTCATGCCGGTCGGCACGCAAGGCTCGGTCAAAGCGCTCGCGCCGGACGAGGTCGCGTCGACGGGCGCGCGCATCGTGCTCGGCAACACGTACCACTTGTGGCTGCGACCGGGCGAGGACGTCGTCGCGCGCCACGGGGGCCTGCACGGTTTCACCAAGTGGCCGCACGCGATGCTCACCGACTCGGGCGGCTTCCAAGCGTTCTCGCTGAACACGCGAGAAAAGTTGGTGCGCCCGAGCGAGGACGGCTTTCGCTTCAAATCGCACCTCGACGGCTCGCCGCGATTTCTCTCGCCCGAAATCGCGGTGCAAGTGCAAGCCAAGATCGGCGCCGACATCCAGATGCAGCTCGACGTGTGCCCGCCGGGCGACTCGCCGCGCGACGTCGTCGAAGCGGCGGTGAAACAAACGACGCGCTGGGCGAAGCGCGCCGTGGCGACGCCGCGCGGGCGGCAGCAAGCGCTCTTCGGAATCGTGCAGGGTGCATGCTTCGAAGATCTTCGTCTCGCGCACGCCGCGGAGCTCGCCGAGCTCCCGTTCGACGGTCTCGCGCTCGGCGGGTTCTCGGTCGGCGAGCCGAAAGACAAAATGTTCGCGACGATCGAAGCCGTCGCCCCGAAGCTCGACGCGGAGCGCCCGCGTTACTTGATGGGCGTCGGGACGCCGGAGGATTTACTCGCGTGCGTCGGCTTCGGCGTCGACATGTTCGACTGCGTCCTCCCGACGCGCAACGCGCGCAACGGGCAAGCGCTCACGCGCGACGGGAAAATCATCATCAAAAATAGCAAGCACGCGAGCGACGACTCGCCGCTCGACGCGTCATGCACGTGCGCGTGCTGCGCCGCAGGCTACTCGCGCGCGTATCTGAGACACTTGTATCTTGCAGGCGAAATACTCGTCTTGCGTTTGCTGTCGCTCCACAACCTGCACTTCTACGGCGAGCTCATGGCCGGCGCTCGCGCGGCCATCGAAGCCGGAAATTACGCGGCGTTCGCGCGCGCCGCGCTCGATCGCATGAAGCGCGAATCTGATACCGTGGAGCCCGCGTCGCCCCAATGAGCGAAACCCCTCCCAAGAAAGGGCAAATGCTGGGGCGCATCCTGCTCCAGCGAAAGCTCATCACGCAGAACGAGCTCGACACCGCGCTCGCTGCGAAAGACCAAGGCGGCAAGCCGCTCGCGTCGCGACTGATCGATCAAGGCGTCTTGAGCGAGGTCGACGCAGTCCGCGCGCTCAGCGAGCAGCACGGCGTTCCGGGCATCGATCTGTCGCAAGTCGCGATCGACGTCGAGCATCTGCTTTTGCCGCGCGAGGTCGCCGAGGCCCACAAGCTTCTCCCGGTTCTCGTGAAGGACGACAAGCTCTTCGTCGGCATGGCCGACCCGTCCGACACGAAAGCGATCGACGAGCTCGAGTTCGTGACCGGGAAAAAAGTCTACCCGTACGTCGCGCTCGCCGGCCCGCTGCTCCGAAGCATCGCGGCCGCGTACGACGCGAAGGGTCAAGGCGAGCGCTTCTATCTCGGACCGAAGGTGCCGCGCGAAACGCTCGTGCGGCTCGGCCTCGCGGGAGAGCACGCGGGCGCGCCGCCGCAATCCGAGCCGCCGCCGCCGATCGTCGATTCGCAAACGCTCCGCTCGGCCGAGCGCGTCGAGATGACGACGGACGCGTTCGGCAACGTCGGCTCGGATATCTCGTCGGTCACGCAGCTCCCGAACGATCTCCAAGCGCAGCTCGCCGCGCAGCCCGCCGCCGCCGGCACCGGCGCGCTCGTTCTGGTCGTCGACGACGAAGGCGAAATCCGAAAGCTCCTCCGCCGCCTCCTCGAAGGCAAAGGCATGCGCGTCATCGAAGCCGACCGTGGCCTCCTCGCGCTCCGCATGGTGAAAGAGCACGTGCCGGATCTCATCATCCTCGACGCGATGCTCCCCGAGCTCCACGGCTTCGACATCGCGCGCCGCATCAAGGGCAGCAAGCTCTACGGCGCGATCCCGATCGTGATGATCAGCGCGGTCTATCGCGGCTGGCGCATCGCGCAGGATCTCAAAGAGAGCTACGGCATCGAGGAGTACATCGAAAAGCCGTTCCGACTCGCCGACGTGATCGCCGCGGTGCAGCGCGCGCTCGCGAAACGCTCGGGCGAAGCGCAGCCTCCACCGCAAGCCGCGCCCGCCGCGAGCGCCGAAGCCGAAGCCGCGCTGAAGGCGGGCATCGACGCGTACCAAGCCGGCAAGCTCGCCGACGCGATCGCGCACATGCAACGCGGCGTGGCGATCGATCCGCTCGCCTTCCGCCTCCGTTTCCACCTCGGCCTTTTGTTCGGAAAAAAGGGCGCGATGTACGAGGCGATTCAAGAGCTGGAAAAAGCGGTCGAGCTGAACCCGAAGAGCTTCCCCGCGCTCAAAAATCTCGCGGTGCTCTACGAAAAAGCCGGCTTCCGCAACAAAGCGGTCGAAGCGTGGGAGCGCACCGCGAGCGCCGCGCCCGACGAACCGACGCGCGACCAAATCAAACAGCACCTGCTCGGTCTCTTGTGATGGTGTAACGTGATCGAGCTCGGCGCATGAGATTCCTCTGCGAACAGTGCAAAGCGAAATACCAGATTGCCGACGAGAAAGTCGCCGGCAAGACGGTTCGCATGAAGTGCCGCAAGTGCGGTCACCTCATCGAGGTCAAAGCCGAGGTGACCGAGACGAGCGTCGCGAGCAAAGCGCCGCCGCCGCCCGGCCCCGCCGAGATCGACGACGCGACGCGCGTCGGCATGGACATGAACGCGATCATGAAGAGCGCGCTGCCGTCCAAAGAGCCGCCGACCAAACCGGCGGCGCCGCGCCCCGGCGCGAAGCCCGGCCTCGCCACGAGCCTCGCGTCCGCCAAACCGCAAAAGCCCGCCGCGCCTCCGCAACAAGCGCACGGTCAAGGCGCGCTCGCCGGCGCGTTCCAAAAAACCGTCGGCCACCACACCGCCGAACCGTCGCTCCTCGAAATCTCGACGTCGAGCGAGTGGTACTGCGCGATCAACGGCGTCCCCGTCGGCCCCGTGCGCATCGCCGAGCTCCGCCGAAAAGCCGCCGGCGGTGCAGTCACCGGAGAGTCCCTCGTCTGGCAAGAGGGCATGGAGGAATGGCGCCCGCTCAAGACCATCCCCGAGCTCGCGGCGATCGTCCAAGAGGGCCTCTCGGCGGAGCGCCCGTCGCTCGTGACGCCCGCACCCGCGCGCACCGCGCCGGCTCACACGCCTCCGCCGCGTCCCGCCGCAGCTGCTCCTACGAAACCGGCGCCGCCGTCGCCCCAAGACGCCTTCCGTCCTGCTGCCGCGGCGCAACGGAGCAACGTCGTCTCGCTCACCTCGCGCCTCGCGACGGCAGAAAAGCTCGAGCCCGAACCGGTCGCCGATCCATTCGCCGTCCCAGCGCCGATCAGCACGCCACTCTCGGCGCCGATGTCCGCCGCAGCGCCCACGGTCGTCATCCCTCGCCGGAGCGGCCCGCCTTGGATCGCGATCGGGATGGTCGTCGCCTTCGGGATGTTCGGCCTGATGGCCGGCTACGCATTCTTCTTCCGGCAAGCTCCGGTCGCGCAGCCCGCTCCGACGCTCGTCGTGACGACCCAAGCTCCCGCCGCGACCACACCCGTCGCAGCCGGCGAGCCCACCGGAACGACCGGCGTCGTCGAAATCGGCTCCGCCCAAATCGGCGGCACGGCCGCCAACCCCGGCCACGTTCAAACCGGCAGCGCCGGCCACGCCCCGAGCACCGCCGGCACCCACGCGGTCGATCCGTCGATCGCCGCTCTCCTCGGCGGCCCAGGCACGGGTCCGTCGGTCGGCGGCAATTCGCAAGGCGGCAGCGCGTCGTCGGCGCTCAGTGAAGAAGCGATCCAACGCGTCGTCCAGCAACGCTCGGCCGGCGTGAAGCGCACCTGCTGGGAACGCGGCGGCGCCACCCAGTCCAACGTGAACGTCCGCGTCCACCTCACGATCGCCGCGACCGGCAACGTGACGAGCGCGAGCGCCGACGGCAACGATCCCATCGTCGCCAAGTGCATCGAAAACAGCGTCCACGGCTGGACGTTCCCAGTCTCGAGCGGCTCGACGACGGTCGACATCCCGTTCCACTTCTTGCGCCAATGAAGACGCTCTCTCTTCTCGTCGTCCTGCTCGTCGCCTGCGAAAACGCGACGCCCGAGCCACAAAACCAGACGCCGAATCCGCAATACCCATCAGCCTCCGCAGCGCCCGCCCCTCCACCGCCGCCTCCCGCGACCCCCTCCGCGAGCGTCGCCGCAGCGCCGACGACCGCCCCGCCGCCGCCGACCACGCCACCGCCGCCGCCGTCGTTCCCGACGTTCCAGCTTCCGAACATTCAACTCCCGGATCCGAGCGTCCTCGCCAAAGCGCTGCCGTCGCTGCCCATCGATCCGAACCTCCTGAATCAGATCAAACAAGTCGGCCAGCAGCTCATGACCCAGGGCGGCCTCACGCTCGGCGATCCCGTCGACGTCGGCCTCAAAGCCGCGGCGCTCCAGCACGCGCCCCTCATGCTCCCCGAAGGCGCAGCCTACAAAGACGCGCTCGGCCCCGGCACGCACAAGGCCTTCGACGTCACGCTCGCCGGAAACAAGTGTTACACGATCGTCGCGTACTCCCCGACGCTCAGCGGCGTGTCTCTCCACCTTCTCGTGCCGCCCTTTTACAACATGGACGCCGGCCACGACGACTCCGCCACCGGCACCGCCGCCATCCAGAACGTCTGCCCCTTCACGCTCATCCCGATCCCGTATCGGGTCGACGTCTCCGCGCGAGCCGGCCAAGGCCAAGTCGCCGTGCAGGTCTATTCGAAAGCGAAGTAGCTGCAAGACCAGCGCCACCGCTGATTTCCCCTCGTGGCGATGACCTAGCGTGTTTGGCAACAACGCGAGCGACGGACCGATGGGCGTCCGTGAACCAAGGTCGCTATTTTCTTCCGCTCGAATACCCGCCGGCTCTGCGCGCGCTGAAACCGTTGCCTCGATTCTTGAACGTCGTCGGCGATCTGACGCCCGGCACGTGTCATGTCGCGATCGTGGGTGCGCGCGCCGCAAACCCTGACACCATCGCGCTTGCGAAGCGGCTTGCCGAGATCGTCGTGGCTGCTGGCGGCGTCGTCATCTCGGGGGGCGCGGATGGTGCCGACGCCGCCGCGCATGCTGGTGCGATCGACGCGAAAGGACGGACCTGGGCCGTTCTCGGGTGCGGCGCCCCGAACGTATCGCCCGCCGAGCGTCCGGAGCGGTTCGAAGCGATCCTCGCCAGCGGCGGTGCGCTGATTCGGCCGTTCGCGGAAAACGTCGGCCCGAACGGCTCTTGCTACAAAGGACGAAATCGCATCCTGGTCGCCCTTGCCGACCTCGTGATCATTGCGCAGGCGGGTGCGAAATCCGGCACGAAAAACGCCGCAAATCATGCCCACCAGCTCGGCAAAGAGGTTTGGGTGGCGCCCGGCGTGGGAGACGCGTTTTCATACAGCTGGGAGCTCATCGACCGTGGCGCGAGGATGCTCCGCCATGAGTCGGAGCTCGCGGAACGGCTGCGCCGACCCAAGCTCGACGACCAACCACAACGGGTGTACGACGCGCTGATTGGGGGGCCCAAGCACCCCGACGAAATTGCCGGGGAAACGGGACTTTCTACCTCGGCCGTGGCGACAGCGCTCTTGACGCTCGCCTTAGGGGACGTAGTAGTAGAGGGTTCTGCGGGTTTGTTTCAGCGTAAGTGAAAATTGATGGGCAAAACACTCGTGGTCGTCGAATCGCCGGCTAAGGCGAAGACGATCAAAAAATACCTCGGGTCCAGCTACGAGGTGATGGCCTCCAAGGGGCACATCAAAGATCTGCCGAAGAAGCTCGGGGTCGACGTCGAGCACGGGTTCAAAGAGACCTACGAAGTCATCGCGGGGAAAGAAAAAATCCTGCAGGAGCTCAAGGGGGCGGCGAGCGAGGCCGACGAGATCTTGCTCGCGCCCGACCCCGACCGTGAAGGGGAGGCCATCGCATGGCACCTCGCGGAAGAGCTCGGCGAGAAGCGGTGCAAGCGGGTCGAGTTTCACGAGATCACGAAGAGTGGCGTGCAGAAGGGCGTCGCCCACCCTCGCAAGCTGAACAAACATTTGTACGACGCGCAGCGGGCGCGGCGGGTGCTCGATCGCATCGTCGGCTACGACGTGTCGGCGCTCGTTTGGTCCAAGCTCGCGTTCGGGCTCTCGGCGGGGCGTGTGCAGAGCGTCGCGCTGCGGCTCATCGTCGATCGCGAGCGCGAGATCGAAGCGTTCGTTCCGGTCGAGTACTGGAACTGCGGGGCGCAGCTCGGTGACGGCAAAGCTTCGTTCTTCGCGCGACTGACCAAGCTCGAGGTGAAGAGCGGTGACGAGGCCGCGAAGGTTCGGAAAGATCTCGAGGCCGCGAAGTTCGTCATTTCGAAGATCACCAAGAGCGAGCGGCGGCGGCGCGCGCTCGGGCCGTACACGACGAGCAAGCTGCAGCAAGACGCGGTGAACCGGCTCGGATTCGGCGCCAAGCGGACGATGCAGGTCGCGCAAGGGCTCTACGAAGGCGTCGATCTCGGAAAGGACGTCGGCCAGGTCGGTCTCATCACGTACATGCGTACCGATTCGACGCGCGTCGCGCCCGAAGCGATCGCCGGCGTGCGCGAATACGTCGAGCAAAAATACGGCAAGACCTATTTGCCGGAGCAGCCGAACGTCTTCAAATCGAAGAAGGACGCGCAGGACGCGCACGAAGCGATTCGGCCGACCTCGCTCGCTTATCCGCCGGATCAGATCCGCAAGCACCTGAAAGAGGAGCAGTACAAGCTCTACAAGCTGATCTGGGATCGCTTCGTCGCGAGCCAGATGACCGAGGCCGTTTACGATCAGACGTCGGTCGAGATCGAAGCCGGCGAATACACGCTGCGCGCGAGCGGACGCATTTTGAAGTTCGCTGGGTGGCTCGCGGTCTACGGCGACGTCGTCAAAGACGACGACTCGAAAGAGGAGGACGACGAGGCGACGCTCCCCGAGCTCTCCGAGGGACAAGCGCTCGTGCTCGTGACGCCGCCGGGCGTCGTCACCGAGCAGAAGTTCACGCAGCCGCCGCCGCGTTACAACGAAGGCTCGCTCGTGCGCGAGCTCGAGGAGCGCGGCATCGGGCGGCCGAGCACGTACGCCGAGATCATCAGCAAGGTGCAGGCGCGCGATTACGTCGAGAAGATCGACGCGCGGTTCAAGCCGACGACCCTCGGACTGTTCGTCGTCGACGGGCTCGTGAAGAGCCAGCTCGATTTCATGGATCCGACGTTCACGTCGCAGATGGAAGAAGAGCTCGATGGGGTCGAAGCCGGAAAAGAAGAGCGCGAAGAGCTCCTCTCGCGCTTCTACAAACGCTTCCGTAAGCAGCTCGAGCCTGCGAAGAAGGGCGCGCGCTGGAATCCCGAGCCGGAGCCGACCGGCGAAAAGTGCGAAGTCTGCGGCGAAGGCGAGATGATGAAGCGCTGGTCGAAGAACGGATGGTTCCTCGGCTGCTCGAAATATCCGAAGTGCAAGACGACGCGCGACCTCGGACCGGACGGCAAGGGATCGCAGGTGCGCATCACCGACGTCGTTTGCGACAAATGCGGAAAGCCGATGGCGATCCGCAGCGGGCGTTACGGCGAGTTTCTCTCGTGCACCGGGTATCCGGAATGCAAGAACACGAAGCCCGTTCCGCTCGGCGTCGCGTGTCCGAAATGCGGCGGCGACATTTTGGAGATTCGTCCGCGGCCGAAGAACGGCGCAAAGCGCGGCGGCCGGACGTTCTACGGCTGCTCGAATTGGAACAACGAAACCGTCAAATGCGACTTCAAGCTTTGGCAGAAACCGATCAACGAGCCTTGCCCGGTCTGCGGCGCGAAGTTCCTGCTCCAAGCGGGCAACAAGCTGAAGCCGATGATCGCGTGCGCGAACAAAGAGTGCGGATACAAGCGCTCGGCCGAGTCGCCGCCCGAAGGTGAGAAGCCGGCCGGCGGGGCACCGGCTGCGCAGCCTGCGGCGCCTTAGAGCTTGACCGCGTAAGCGACGCCGTCGCCGAGGGGCAAGACGACGCCGCGAAAAGGAGACGACACGATCGCGCGATTGAACGCGCGGAGCGCCGTCACGCGCGCGCGCTCGTCGGCCGGCAACTCGTCCGACGCGACGAGACCGCGCCAGAGGACGTTGTCCGCGACGACGACGCCGCCGGTGCGAAGACGCGGCGCGAGGAGCTCGAGGTAGCGCGGATAATCTTCTTTCACGCAATCGACGTACGCGAGGTCGAAGGGGCCACCGAGCTTTTCGAGCTCGGCGATTGCATCGCCTTGGACCACGTCGATTGCTTTTTCGAGACCGGCTTGGCGCGCGAAGTCGCGCGCGGTCTCGCAGAGCTCGGCCGATTTTTCGATCGTCGTCACGTGCGCGCCTGCGCGGGCCATGACGATCGCGCCGTAGCCGATGTTCGTGCCGAGCTCGATCGCGCGCTTCGCGTTCATCGAGCGGATGGTGACGGCGAGAAATGACGCGACCTCGGGGTCGCTGATCGGTTGATGCTTCTCGGCGGCGAGCGCTTCCATTTTCGCGAGGAGCGCCTCGCGCGGCGGCTCGAGGGCCTCGAGGTATCGGGCTTGAACGGCGTGAAGGATGTCGTCGCTCTTGTGCTTCATCGGCGCACACGGTGTCACAAACCTCGTGGTGGGGCTTGGCAATTCGGGGTGTGCCGTGAAAGACTTAAGGTGACGTGGACTCTCATCACGACGCGTGCGTCCTGATCGTCGCCGACCACGTGATCGTGCGTGCCGACGCGGGGCCCCTCGAGGCGGAGCTCGCGCTATTCCATCCGGATTGCATCGAGCTTCGGACCACGGATCCGGGGGCCGTGCGGGAGGCGGGCTACCGAACGACCGCGTCCGAGGGGCGCGCGCGGCTCGCCGACGCAGGGATCACGAGCGAGCTCGCGGAGGCGACGGCGGATGCGATTCGGGCGCACCTCGCCGCGTGGTACGCGCGAGGGGCGGTCGTGCGGCGCGCGGTCAGCGAGCTCGGTGCCGCGGAGATGTTCGACGGCAAGACGTATTTGTCGGCGCCGCGCGCGTACGAAGGACGCTGGCTCGATTTGGCGGCGCTTCAGTTCGAGATCGGCGATCCCGACGTCGCGCGCGTGCTGCAAGCGATGTATCTCGCGGCGCTCCTCGCGGAGGTGCCGGACGACGCGGACGTTTATCTCGCGACGCTCGCGCTCACGCAGAATCAGCGACCGGGCGCGCGCACGTACAAGCGGGTGACGTTCGGCGACGCGGCGAGCTGGCCGTCGCGGCTCGCCGAGCTCGGCGCGGGGCGCACGCCACCGTCGGTGCGCGAAGCGGGACCGACGCGCGTCGAGGTGCTCGATTGGCTTTCGGCGCGTGCGCAGTCGTCGCTCTCGGTGGCGCGTGAGCGGGCCGAGCGGATCGAGCGCGCGATCGCGACGACGCCGCAAGCGGGTGTGGCGAAGCCGGTGCCGGCTCCGACGCTTTCCTCGCGTGTGCCGCCGTCGCGCGGACCGCTGTCCGATCCGGTGGCGTGGTCGATCGAAGCGCAGCTCGACGCGGGCGAAGCGAACGCGGCGCTCGCGCGCATCGACATGATGGAGCGCGATCGCGGGTCGAGCCCGTGCGTCGTGTATTTGCGGTCGCGCGCCTCGCTGATGCTCAAGCGCGAAGATCCGCAAGTCATCGCGGAGCGCGTGTCGATGCTCGCGGCGAGCGCGTCGTTCGACGAGCTCGAGCTCCTCGCGGCGCAGGCGTGGGCGGCCGCGGGCAACATGCATCGCGCGCTTCCGTATGCGCGCGTGCTCGCGTCGAATCCACAAGCGGCGGAGGAGCTGCGGTCGCGGGCGCGCGAGCTCGTCGACGTCGCCCACACGTCGCGGCCGGCCCCGGCGCGCGGCGAAGGGCAGATCGCGGGATCCATTTCGGGCGGTCCGCGCGCGCGAACCGGCGCGCCGGCGCGTGGCCCGTCGGGGAAACGGACGACTGGCGCGGTGCCGAGCGATCCGATGCCGCGCGTCGCGACGAAGGAGCAAGAAGCGTCGGGCGTGATTCGCCGCGCGAGCCCGCTGCCGGCGGTGCTCGCCGTGGGTGGTGCTTTTTCGAGCGGGCCGGCGACGCCGCGAATCGCGAGCACGCCGGTGCATGCCGAGGCGCCGCCGACGCGGCGCAACGAGCGCGACATCGCGACGCTTCCGCCGCCTTCGCCGGTCGAGCTCGACGAGCCGGCGCAGCTCCACGAAGAGCCAGCGAACGACGAACGCACGTTCGCCAAGGGAATTTCGCGGCCGGCGTTTCGCGCGGTGACGACGAACTCGACGCCGCCCGAGCTGGCGCTCGGCAAGCTCGAGACCGCGGAGCATTTCGAAGATCCCACCCCGCCGGCGACGCTCGCCGACGCGCGCGTGCGCTCGGCGTACGAGGCGAGGCTCCAGTGCACGACGATGGCGCGCGAGCTCGGCATGCTCTACCGCACGCAGCACGGCATCGAGCTGCGGAGCGACGTCGCGAGCCTCGAAGCGATCCAAGGCGAGCTCATCACGCGCTACCACGAGACGGGGATCCGCACGGTCGCGGCGATGCTCGACCTTCGGCGGCACGGCGCATTCTTGAGCGAGGTGATCGCGCGCACGCTGCGCGCGACGTGGCTCGACGTGTCGCCGAAAGAGCTCGGGCATTGGACGATGTTCGTGCCGCCCGACACGCGCGTCTGGCCGTTTGCGCGCGTCCTCCGCTTCGTTACGATGGGAAGCAAGGAGCGCGATCTCGTGGCGTACTTCCTCGAGCTCCACGCGCGCAGCTGCTGACGTGCCGCCCAAAATCGAAATCGGATCCGATGTCGAGTACGACCTCGCCGAGGAGGACGACACCTCGTTCGACCGCATGGCGTTCGCGGCCGCGGCGCTCGAGCTCGTGCGTCCACCGAAGACGCGCGTCGCGATTTGTTCGGGAGCGTCGCGCGTTCGCGTCGAGTCGGGGCGCGCGTGGGGACGCGGCGAAGGCGCGCGCTGGGCGATGCTGAGCATTCCGGCGCGCGCGTCGCGACGCGCGATCGCGCTCGCGGTGGCCGAGCTCGCACGCGGTACCGCAGCCCCGTGGGCGCTCGACGTTCTCTTGTCGGGCCAAGACCCTTACAGAGAATGACGAACTACATCACGCGCGAAGGCGCCAAGAAGCTCCAAGCCGAGGTCGCGCGATTGCGCGTCGAGCGGCCGAAGATCGTGCAAGACGTGGCCGACGCGGCGGCGCAAGGCGATCGCAGCGAGAACGCGGAGTACATCTACGGCAAACGGAAGCTCCGCGAGATCGATCGGCGCATTCATTTTTTGACCAAGCGTCTCGAGGTCGCGCAAGTGGTCGAGCCGCGTGAGGGCGAGACGCGAGTCTTTTTCGGCGCGACCGTCGAGGTCGAGGACGAAGACGGAAAACGCGCGGTTTACCGCATCGTCGGCGAGGACGAGATCGACCTCGCGCGCGGCGACGTGAGCTGGAGATCGCCGATCGGGCGCGCCCTCCTCAAGAAGGAGGACGGCGACACGGTGATGCTGCACCGGCCGAGCGGCGCGGTGGAGCTGACCATCGTGGCGGTGCGGTACGGTTAGCGCTACGGTTGTGCCGCCATGCGCAGCGCAGCGGTCTTCACGGGCTTTCTCTTCGTCGTCGCGGCGTGCTCGAGCGCCGAGCAACCTTGCGCGCTCACCGCGATCGGCGCGCCGTGCTCGAACGACAGCGACTGCTGCACGGGCTGGTGCGAGCTCGAAGGCGACGGCGCGTATTGCCAGACGAAGCCCAAGAGCCCGACGCAAGCGTGCGTGAACGCGGGTGCATTCTGCACGCAAGATCGAAACTGCTGCAGCGGGCTCTGCGACAACGGGACGTGCTTCGCGGGCGGCGGCGGAACGTCATGTCTCTCGACGGGCTCGACGTGCGTGCAAGCCGATTCGTGCTGCTCGAATTTGTGCATGGCCGACGGCATCGGCCACACGTGGTGCGCGACGCCGCCCGTGCCGGACGGCGGCTCGTGCAATCTGCCGGGCGCGCCGTGCTCGTCACCCGGCGGACCGGACGACACGTGCTGCTTCGGCTTGTGCGGGCCCGACGGAACGTGCGCGAGCGGCAGCACCGGTGGCGGCGGCGGCGGCAATTGCGGACAAGCGGGCGCGTTCTGCCGCTACGGAAGCGACTGCTGCTCGGGCGAGTGCGAGCAGCTCTCGTCGACCTCCGCGTGTCAGTGAGTCAGCTCACTGAATCTTGATCATGCCGTCGGTCGTGTCGCCTTCGTCGTGGAGATAGAAGAGGTACGAGCCCTTCGTGTTCACGTTGTGGGCGGTCGAGTCCATCTGATTTTTCTGCATCGGCGTGCTGCAGACCCCGTTCGGATCGGTGTCGTGCGGGAAGCCTTGCGTCGGGTTGCTCGCGTGGATGCAGTGCGGCGCCGAGTCGAGGTTGAGGAACTTCACGACGATCGGGTTGTTCGTGCCGAAGTTCGCCGGCGCGTTGATCGTGATCGGGTAGTTGCCGAACGCGTCGGTGCTCGGGGTGCCGCCGGTGCCGGCCATGGCTTCGACGTTGTTCGGGATCTGAATCGTGATTTGCGGCATCACGTTGAGTGACGGCGCCGCGGTCGCGGTCGTCGAGCCGGAGGTCGCGGTGACCGTGAAGGGCGTGGCGGCCGGAATGACGCTCTCGAGCGTGGTCAGCGTCAGCATCGAGGTCGCGCCGGTCGTGCCGCTGACGCTGACGGACGTCGGGCTGAACGCGCCGGTGACGCCGGTCGAGAGGCCGCTCACGGCGAGGTTGACCGTGCCGGTGAAGCCTTGCGGCGCGATCGTGACTTGAACTTGGACCTTCGCGCGGAGCTCGACGTCGTAGCTCGTCTTGTCGGTCATCACTTGGAAGCTCTGCGTCTGCGAGCCGCCCTCGGCGATCACGCCCGCGTCGCCGCCGGTCGTCGCGCCCGAGTCGGTCGTGTCGACGCTGCCCGGGTCGGTGTCGCCGCTCTGGCCGCCGCCGATGCCGCCCCAGTGATCGGAGCCGATGGTGCTTGCGTCGCCGCACGCGAGGGCGAACGCGGCACACGCGATCAGGAGCCGGGAGGAGCGCATGGCTCGTCCTTCTGCAAAGGGAGCGCCAGCGTGCGAGGCCTAGGATTGCGCAGACTTAGCGGGCGCGGCCGGGATCGGGTGGCGCATCGTGCTGGTCCGCTTCCGATCCAGTCTTCGCGTTGGCTCGCGAGCGGCGGCGGCGGGCGACGAGGGCGCCGAGGAGCGCGAGGAGCGGCGCGCCGGGCCACACGGAACCGGCTGAAATCCCGCATCCGCAGGTCGATCGTTCGGATCCGAACGATCTGGGGGAAGGAGCCGGCGCGGCGGCGTCGGCGGAGGGTGCGGCGCTCGGTGCGGGGGCGGCGGTCTGCGTCGTGAGCGTCGCGTGCATCGCCGACCAGCTCTTGCCGCACGAGACGCCCGCGCCGCCGTCGCACGCGACCGGACCGGCGACGTCGGCGAACCCGATGAGGGGTTTCAGCGTCGCCCCTTCGTCGGTCGAGATGCCGAGCGCGTAGCCGTTTTCGGTGAACGGGTTCGAGCACGTGAAGAGCTTTTGCGGCGTCGCGTGGAGACAGAAGACGGGCGCCTTCGCGACCGGAGCGAAGGTGCGGCCGCGATCGGTCGAACGCCACAGGCCTTCGTCGGCGTCGCCCGACCCGGCCCACACTTCGTGGCCGTCGTCGCTTTGCGCGAAGCCGAACATCGCGCCCTTCATGTGGAGGACGACGGCGAACGTCGCGCCCGCGTCTTCGGAGAGGAGCAAATCGCTGCCGTTCGCGCTGAGTTGACGAACGAGCACGCGCGACGCGTTCTTGGGGTCGATCGCGGCGAGGTAGAGGCGGCCTTGCGTCGGCCATGTCGGGTGAAGCTCGTGGAGCGTTGCGCCGTAATCGTCGCTTCGGAAAATGTGCGGCGCGACTTTGGCCCCCGCGGGCACGCCGGTCGCGTAGATGCGCGCGCCCGCAGCGTCTAGCGTATCGATGTAGAAACCGTCGAGCGTCGCGCCGGTGTGGCGCGCGGTATCGCCGGTCGCGCGCCAGATCGCTGCCGGCTTTCCGTGCGTCGAAGTCGCGAACAGGAGGCCATCGCCGTCGGCCGAGACGTCCGACACGAGCTCGCCGGCGACGCTCGGGATTGCATGCACATTACACGCATCAATCGTCCACGAGAGGCCGTGCTCGAGGCCCATCCAGAGGCGGCCGTCGCGCGTCGCAGCGACCGGCGGGTCCCACGTGCCGGAGAAACCGATCGCGTCTTCGCAGAGCCAGCGCCACGTCGTGCCTCCGTCGAAGGATGCGACGACGCCGAACGTCGCGCGCAAGAAGACGCGCGACGGGTCGCCGGGCGTGCTCACGATTTGCTGCGCGCGCGGGAAGCGGCCGTTCGCCAGCGCGGTGCCTTCCGCGTAGACTGCGCAAAAGAGCATGAAGCGGACGATGGCGCCGAGCAGCCGAGTCACGCGCCTCTTGTATCTCGCTTCGCTCGCGATGGCACTCGGCGCGTGCAAGAAGAAGAACGTCACGCCGAAGGCGGAGCCGATCGCGATCGCGCCGTCTTCCATTGCGTACGTGACGAACAACGGCTCGGACACGATCGCGGCGATCGATCGCGACGGGACGGCCGTCGTGATGCGGTCGGTGGACGTCGATCCGACCGCGCACGAGGCGCCGCATCACCTCGCGGCCGACGGCGCCGGGCACGTGTTCGTCGCGCTCGCGTTTCCGCCGGAGGATGCGCCCACCGGCGGCAAGCACGCCGGGCACGGTGGGTCGGACAGCGCCGGCGAGCTTCTTCGGCTCGACGCGCGGAGCCTCGGCGTCGAGATGTCGCGCGACGTGGACCAGAACCCCGGCGACGTGGTGCTCACGCACGACCGCACACGCGTGCTCGTCACGCACTTCGACATGCGGCGCGCGATGCGCGAGGCGAAAGCCGGCGCGGCCACGTCGAAGATGTACGCGCGTCTGCTCGTGCTCGACGCGCGGACGCTCGAGCAAATCGCGGCGCGCCCCGTGTGCGTCGCGCCGCACGGCGTCGCCATCTCGAAGGACGACGCGCTCGCGGCGATCGCGTGTTACGGCTCGGACGAGATCGCGCTCGTCGATCTCCGGAGCCCGGAGCTTCCGGTCGCGCACGTGCCGATCGCGACGGGCGCGGGCGTTCCGGGTGCGCCGCGGTTCGGGCCGTATTCGGTCGCGATCGCGGCCGATGGACGGCGCGCGCTCGTCGCCGACATGGAGAGCGACGACGTACGGGTGCTCGATCTCGCGAAGCGCGAATTCGAAGACACCGTCGTGCCGCTCGGCGCGCGCGCGATGATGCCCGACTTCGTCGACGCGGAAGACGCGCTCGTGCCGCTCCAGAGCCCCGACGGGCTCGCGCTCGTGACGCTCGACGGAACGGTGAAGCGACGCGTGGCGTTCGGTGCAGAATGCAAGAATCCGCACGTCGCGCGCGTCGCGACCGATGGTCGCGCGTACGTCGTCTGCGAGGGCGATCACGTCGCGCCGGGGGCGGTGATTCAGGTCGATCCGGTGACGCTCGCGATCCAAAAGCGATGGGTCGTCGGCGTCTACCCGGACGGGATCGCTTTTTAGATTTTCGTTTTTGTCAGCGATCGACCCACGCGATGGCGGCGCTGCGCGAGAGCGGTGTCGTCACGCCGCCGTGACGGATCGCGCGCGCGACGACCACGCGCTGCTGCGCGGGGCCCGACTGAACGACATGCGACGAGCGCACTTCGACGTGGTAGCCGTCGAGGTACGTGAGCAAGACGCTGTGCATTTGGTAATCGGCGACGAGCTCGACGAGATGTTTGCCGGGCGGCAGATACGCGCGACCGAAACCGGGCCCGTCGTAGCGGAGCGTCCCGTCCACGACGAGACGCATGTGCGTCAGCCGGTACTTGTTCGGCAGATCGTTGTGGAACGCGATCACGGTCTCCGCGGGCGGCGCGGGCGCGGGATCGGCGAGCGATGCGCTCGGCGCGAGCGCGGCGAGAGCGGCACATGCGGCCAAGATGCGGAAGTTCATGCGTTCACCTCGCTGCAAAATGCAGCAAGAAGAACGCCAAAAGGCCTCAGCCGGCGCGCGCGAGCGCGTGCTCGAGGATCTTGATCGCCATACGCGCATCGTCCGAGCTCCGCGCGAGGGCGTGGGCTTCTTCGATGCGCCAGCGCGCGTTTGCGACGTGGGCTCGCGCAGCGTGCTCGTGACCTTCGGCCGAGGCGGCGCGTGACTCGGCGAGATCGAGCAGACCGCGGTACACCGCGACGGCCGAGCGATAGAACGCGTTGCCCGCGAGGAGCTCATCGGCGAGATCGAACGACGCGCGCGATTCGGCGATGCGATCGAGCGCGGCGAGCACGCCGCCTCGAACGCCCTCGAAGATCCCGGCGACGCGCAGGTCCCCGCCGCGGCGCGACGCGAGCGCGGCGAACGTCAGATGATCTTCGGCAGCGGAGAGCCTGCCTTCGTAGAGCTCGAGCACGCCCATGTACCCGACGACGATGCGCTCGCTGCGAAGCATCTTGAGCCGTCGCACCGCTGCGAGCGCGCGGTCGTACGTGTCGCCCGCGAGATCGCACTCGTCGCGTTCGAAGTAGTTCCACGCGAGGCCCATGAACGCGAACGCTTCGCCCGCGCCGTCCCCAGCCGAGCGCACGAGCTTGAGGGATTTTTCGAACGCGGCCTGCGCGAGATCGAGCTCGCCGAGCGAGTTGTGGAGCGAGCCGAGGTGCCGGAGGACCGACGCGGTCCCGCGCGCGTCGCCGCGGTCGCTCTCGATCTCGAACGCGCGCGTGAGGTGCTTGCGAACCGTGTCGAACTCGCCGAGCTGAAATGCGGCTTGGGCGGCGGCGCGATGAGCCTCTCTCGCGCGTTTGGCGCCTCCGACTTCGTCGGCGAGCGTGACCGCGGTCTCGGCGTCGCGGCGCGATTCGACGAGACGGCCGAGCGCGTAGAGCGTGCTCGCACGTGCGAGGAGCGCGCGCGCGAGGAGATCGAGATCGGCGGCGGCTCCCGCGCGAAGTGCCGCGTCGAGCTCCGCGAGCCGCGCCTCGCCGAGACCGCCGCCGAGGGCGAGCGCATCGAGAGCGAGCGCCGTGTGCAAGACGACGTCGAATCGTTTGTGTGCGACGCCCCACGCGAGTGCGGCCTCGAGATCTTCCCAGTCGTCGGCGCCGGGCTCGAGCTCGGATTCGTCGCGCCCGATCGCGCGCGCACGCTCGCAAAAAAACGTCGCGTGGACGACGGCGAGCGCTTCGGACTCGGTGCGACGGAGAGTCGACTCCGAGAGCGCGCGGATGGCCTCGCACATCGAGAAGCGCATGGGGCCGTGACGCTCGACGCGAAGCAAGCTCTTGCCCGCGAGGAGCACGGCGACCTCGCGCGCGCCGTCGACGTCGGCAGCGACCGCGTCGATCGCTTGGAGCGTGAAGCTGCCGCGAAAACTCGAGCACCGGCGTAGGAGCTCGCGCTCGACCGGCGCGAGGAGATCGAACGCGCGGCGCAGCGCGACCTCCGCCGGCGCCGGGCGGGCCGACACGAGCGCGAGGACGTCGCGCGGATCGTCCGAGCCGACGCGCGCTGCGGCGATTTCGATCGCGAGCGGGACGCCCGCGAGCCGGCGCGCGAGCTCGGCGATGCTCGCGCGCTCTTCGCCCTCGGGGAGCCAATCGATCATGCGCTCGCGCACGCGCTCGACGAAGAGCTCGACCGCGTCGCGCGAGGAAACGCCGCCGAGCTCGACGATGTGCTCGCGCGGCACGCCGAGCGGCACGCGGCTCGTCACGAGGAACCGCACGTCCGGCGCCGCTGCCATCCAGCCGCGAATCACGGCCGCGCAGCACGGAACCAGATGCTCGACGTTGTCGAGGATCACGAGCGCGTCGGGCCGCGCCACGAGCGTGTGCATCAAGACGGCGTCCGCGTCGCCCGATTGCACGACGCGCGCGCCGCCGAACGCGCGCAAGACGACGTGCGCCATCTCGTCGGACGTGCGCGCGTCGCGCATGTCGCAAAACCACGCGCTGCCGAACCGCGCACGACGCGTCGTCGCGTAGCGCATCGCGAGACGCGTCTTGCCGATGCCGCCCGCGCCGACGATGGTGACGAGACGCTCGACTTCGAACGGGGCGTCGAGCCGATCGAGATCCTCACCGCGCCCGAAGAACCGCGAAGGCTCGGGTCGCAGGAACCCGCTCGCGCGCGTGGGCGGAAGGCTGGACACTGCACGCACCACTCCGCAAGATATCACTTACCGCGCATCTGCGCAGCACCGCACGCCGACTTGCGGGCCCGAGTAGGTCTCGCCGTGTCCGAGCGTTCGGGCGCGGCAAGTGTTCTTGCCAGGCAGCCACCAGGCGCCCTTCATCGACGAACGTTGCGGCGCGACGCCGTGGTCGAGCGTGGCCCATTCTTCGATGTTTCCGCTCATGTCATGCACGCCGAAGGGGCTGACGCATCGCGGATACGCCGTGATCGGCGCGCGCAGATCGCGGAGGCCGGCGCCCGGCCGCCCGAGATCCATTTGGTCGATGTTGCACATCGTGTCGTCGCGCGTGAATCCATCCCCATACGGATACGGATGCATGTCTTCGCCCTCGCACGCGAACTGCCACTCGCTCTCGAGACAAAGGCGCTTGCCCTGCAACGCGCACACTTGTCCGGCGCTCGTCCACGATTGATTCGCGAGCGGAAGCGCGCTCGCGTCGCCCGGCGCGACGTACTCCTCGCGATCGATGCAGAAGCGTCGATGCTCGCGCGCGCCGCGGCACGTCACGGGCTGCGCGTACTCGGCGCAGCGGTAATCTTGATAGGGCGGCGGATCCATCCAGCGCTTGCAGATTTGGATCGGATCCGGACAGTAACTTCCGTCGACGAGGACCATGCCTTCGCGGCACGCGGTCGGCGGGGGCGGCGCTTTGGGATCGGTCGCGATCGGCACTGGCGGCGCGGGCAGCGCGGCGTCGACCGCGATTGGATCCACGCGGTGGGCAGCTTCTTTCGACGCGCACCCCGCGAGCATGACGATGATCCATGCGCGGCGAATCACGATTCAGTGTGGGCCGCAAGCGCACGCGAGGCAATTTTCCGGTTTGTGGACGAGCTGACTTCGGCTACCAACCACAGCCGCAGTGCGCAGTTTGCAGTACGCAGCTCTGGTCGTGTTTTGCGTCGGGTGTCGCGCGGCGTCGGCCGACGAAACGGTGACCTCGATGGTCGTCGACGCCGGAGTCGCGCCGCACGCGAGCGCCGCGCCCGTCGCGCGAGTCGCCGCAGCCATCGAGCCGCCGAGCCCGTGCCCGAGCGGAATGCTGCTCGTCGAAGGCGATTACTGCCCCGACGTCGAGCAGCAATGTCTCGAGTGGATGGACGAAGGCCACTATCACTTCTTCCGCTGCAAGCACTACGCGCACCTCGGCGCCGGCGCGTGCAAGTCGAAGAAGAAAGTCCACGAGCGCTTCTGCATCGACGAGACCGAGCGCACCGAGCCCGGCTCCGAGCTCCCGCGCAATCATCAATCGTGGACGTCGTCGAAAAAACTCTGCGAAGGCGACGGCGCCCGCCTCTGCCTCACGCGCGAATGGGAGCTCGCGTGCGAAGGCGACGAAATGCGCCCGTATCCCTACGGCTGGGATCGCGACTCGAACATCTGCAACGCCGACATCGACCACGGCCTCGGCCACATCGGCCGCCTCGTCGACCACCGCGCGCCGGCGAGCGCGCACCCGGCGTGCGTGAGCCCGTTCGGCGTCCACGACATGGTCGGCAACGTCGACGAATGGACCACGATCGATGGCATGCCCCGCGGCTCGCGCGAAGTCATGCACGGCTCGTGGTGGATGCCCGGCCGCAACGCCTGCCGAAATTACCAAGCCGGTCACGGCGCCTATTACGAAGGCACCGAAAGCGGCACGCGCTGCTGCGCAGATCCCCGCTAGCTCCCGTATTTCGCGACGAGCGCCCTCGCGCGCTCCGCAAACGCCGCGAGATGATAGCGCTCGAAATCCGCCCACGTCGCGAGCGAGCGCGTATCCGTCACGCGATCGACGAAGAGCTTCCCATCGAGATGATCGAGCTCATGCTGAAACGTCCCCGCGGTGAGCCCCTTCACCTCGAAGTCCAGCGGCTTCCCGTCACGGCCTAGCGCGCGAACGCGCACCCCGGCAAATCGCGGAACCTCGCCCCGCAAGTTCGGCACCGACAAACACCCTTCGTAATTCATGAACGTCTCCGTCGTCGTCGCCGTGACGACCGGGTTCACGAGAATGGTGAGCGGCCAATTCGGCTTGTACGGATACCGCGGATTGTCCTTCACGCAGATCGCCGCCACGCGAACCGCCCGAAAAACCTGGTTCGCCGCGATCCCCGCCCCGTTCGCGTCCACCATCGTCTCGACCAAGTCATCAATGAACCGCTGCATCTCCACCGACGCAAGCTCATCGCCCCCAACCTCCCGCGCCACTTCCCGCAAAACAGGATGCCCAATCGTCGCAATCTTCAAAATCGCCATCCCCTCACCATCTACCCCAATCCCCCGCCCCCAGCCGCCCGTCGCCACCAAAGTTCGGATCCGAACTTCTGTTTTCGTCCACTCGCCTGGCCCGTTGGCCGGCCCAGGCCTGGCCCGGCCAGGTGACGCCGAAAGTTCGGATCCGAACTGCACGGGATTTCCGGGGCTGGCGGGGCGGTATGGGGTGTGCAGTCGAGGGTGGGCGGAGGTTGGGATGCATCGGGCGATTTGGGCGGTGAAAAAGGCGCATTGGCGGACTTGGGCGGCTACTTGGAGGATGCTCCGGAAGAGCGGGGTGACGCCGGCGCGGTTCGACGTGATTCATTGCTTGGTGAAAGCGGGCGGGCGGATGAGGCAGGGGGCGTTGCGGAGCGCGCTTGCGGTGGTGAAGTCGACGCTCAGTGAGACGCTCGCGAAGATGGAGAAGCTCGGGCTGGTCACGCGGTCGCGGCGATCGCGAAAGGGGCGTGTCGTGCAGGTGACTGCGAAGGGGGCGCTCGTGCAGCAGCGCACGTTCCTGGACGAGTGCGATGTGGAAGAGACGATCGCGATGGGGTTCGGCGCGTATTGGCGGCCGGACAAAGAGAGGCTGTGGATTCTTGCGCTCGAGCGGCTTTGCAAGTCGGTGCGGCGGGCGTTTGGAGAAGCGCGGGCGCCGCGGCTTTATGAGTGGCTCGAGGTAGAGGACTAGCGTTTTTCGGCGAGGATCAGCGTGCGCGGGGAGTTCGGGCCGAAGAAGACGCCGGGGGTTTGGATGCGGCCGCTGACTTCGGCGACTCGGAAGCCCGAGTCGTGCAGCAATTTGCCGAGCTCGTGGAGCGCGTAGATGCGCACGGAGTATTCGATTTCTTTCGAGCGGCCGTCGTCGAGCATCATCGTGCGTTTGACGCGCATGCGGCTCGTGATCCAGTCGACCGACATTTCGTCCATGCAGACACAGCCCTCGCCCTCGAACCACGCGAGCGAGGGGGACTGCGCGATGACGAAGTCGCGGCTCACGACGTCGAGTAGGAATTGGCCGCCTTGACGCAGTGATTTGTGGACGCGCTGGATGACTTGGGCGTTCTTTTCTTCTTCGAAGTAGCCGAAGGTCGAGCCCCAGCAGTAGACGCCGTCGAAGGCGTCTTCGAAGGTCATCTCGCGCATGTCGCCTTGGACGAAGTTGATCTTCTGGCTCGCGTCTTGGGCTTCTTCGCCGGCGCGCGCGAGCATGGAGATGCTGAGATCGAAGCCGACCACGCTGTAGCCGCGGCGGCTCAGCTCGACGGCTTCTTTTCCGGTCCCGCAACCGAGATCGAGGAGCGAGCCTCCGCGGGCGACGCCGAGCGAGTCTTCGATGAAGTCGACCTCCGTCGCGATCTGCGCGTCGGTGAACTTCGGCATCGTGCGGATGAAGTCGTCGTTGAAGAGCTCTTCCCACCAAGGGCGCGCGCGACGCCGCGGGACGAGGCCCTCGGTGAGCGGCGGCGGCGCGAGCGGGCTCGGCGCAGCGCCGGGCGTGGGCGCGACGATTGGCATTTTGCCCGAGGTCGGCGGCGGACCTTTGGGGGCTTTGGGTGGCGTCGAGATCGGGCGCGCTGCGGCTCCGTCTTTCGCGAGCGCGACCACGGGCGGCGACGAGATCTCGAGATCGGCGGTGTCGATTTCGTCGCCGCTGTCGACGGTCGGCGGCGCGCTCGCGCGATCGGGCTCGATCTCTTCGATGCCGCGCGCTTCTTCGTCGTCGATCAGTGCCGTCGCGCGCGCTCGCGGCTTGGGACGGTCGTCGAGCAGATGCGGCGTCGACGAGAGCGCGTCGGCCGGAATCGGCGGCGAAATCGGCGCGGGCGGAACCGGCGGCTTGGACGAAATCGTCGGAACACGCGGCGCGGGCGGGACTGCCGGGGCCATCGTGTTCAGGCCGCGCGGTGGCGGGCGCGACGAGAGCACGGCGGCCGCTTCGACGTCGTCGATCTCGAGCGCGTCGTCGCTCGGCTGACGCTTCGGCGCGGCCTCGCCCGGAGCAGGCGGCGGATTGCTCGGCATCGTCGGCACGCGCGGCCGATACTGCGGCTCGTCCTCGTCCACCGGGATCCCGTCGTCGTCTTTTTCTTCTTCGTCGCTCGGCTCCTCCATGTCGAGCTGCGTCTTGCGATCGCCCGCGTCGTCCGGAAGCTGGTCGAGCGGAACGGTCGGCGGCGCGCTCGGAATGCGGCGCTCCGTCTTTTGCTCGTCGAGTTTTTTGTCGGCGAGCACTTTTTCCGTCGGGCTCGGCGGCGGAGGACCCACCGAAATGATGCGCGACGGCTGGATCGGCGCCGCCGTGACGTCGACGTTGCCGTTCGATTTTTCTTTTTCTTTGGGCTCGGGGCGCGCGATCTCGTCATCCGGGATCCGCAGCGCGAGCTTGGCCTTCGCGCGACGCGCGCGACGCGCGGCTTTCGGGTCGAGCGGCTCGTCGGCCGTGACCTCGATCTCGTCCGAATCGGGCGACGAAGGTCTCGCGCGTTCTTCCGTCACTGGAGCACCTTCGCTGCGCCGTTCTCGCGGTGCACGCCGCCAGTCGCCATGCGCTCGCCGAACTTCACCATGCCCGGCTCGACGTTCCACCGTGTCTTCACGCACGGCTCGAAGAAGACGACCGCAGTCGAGCCGAGATGAAACACGCCGATCTCCTCGCCGCGTTGCACCGGCACGCCAGGATCGAATTTGTGGGTCCCGTTGGGAACGTCGTGCGCGTCGATCGTGGGGACCGTGATGCGCCCGACGACGATGGCCGCGACCATCACGACCGTCACGCGGCCGAGGTGCTCCGTGTCGATCACGATCGCGACGCGTCGGTTGATCGCGAAGAGATTTCCGACGTGGCTCATCCCGATCGCGTTCACCGGAAAATAATCGCCGGGCATCGAGCGGATTTCCACGATGCGTCCGTCGACCGGCGCGTGCACGCGGTGGTAATCGCGCGGCGAGAGATAAATCACGCAGCCCGCGCCGCCGACGTAGCGGCTCGCTTCGGTTTCGTCGCCGAGGAGCTCGCCGACGCGGTACGGGCGGCCTTTCACGAAGAACGTCGCGCCCTCGTCGACCGCGCCCATGCAGTCGATGCGGCCATCGGCTGGGCTCAGGATCGCGTCGTCCGCCTTTTCGATCGGGCGCACGCCGGGCCGGAGGTTTCGGGTGAAGAACTCGTCGAAGCTCGCGTAGCCGCGGCGCTGAACGCACTCTTCGAAGTCGACGCGGTAAAAGCGCGAGTAGAGGCCGACGACCGCGCGCTCGACGGGCGCGGACCATTTGCGATCGGCGAGCTTGCCCATCGCACGCGAAATGCGGCGACGCGGCAAAACGCGAAGGATTCGAGCTGCGGCGTAGGTGAGCGCGCTCATGTCTACGGATGCGGCGCGGGCCGCTGGAGGCTCCATCGTGCAAAGGCCCGAAAGAGCCTGATTTATGCTACCGGCGCAGCGCATTGGCGGTCAACCAAAGCCTCGCGCGATCTTCTTCCGCCGCGTACGGACGTTTACGGTGCGGGCGTCTTTTGGGGCCCGAAAACGCGGTGGGCGGCCTCACGGCGGAGCTCGCGGACGGCGCCGGCCACGCCGAGAAGCGGGAGATCGCGGGCCCATCGCGCCCGAATCGCCTCATCGGCGGCGCCCAGCTCGAGGCGCTGAGCGACCGCCGCGGCCTCGGCCAAGACCCCCGCGAGCGCCACGTGAAGCGCCGGATCGAGCGGATCGTGGGTCGCGAGCTCGCGGAGCGCCGACAGCGACGCGAGCGAACGCTCGACGATCTCGCGCGGCTCGCCATAGAGACGCGCAACGCGGACGATGTGGCCAAGCGATGCGGCCGTGACGTGGACGTCTTCGATCGTTCGAAAGGGCTTGAGCAGCCGTTCGTACCCGTCGCCGTCGAGCACTTCCTCCGGCGCGACCCGCACGTCGGCGAACGTCACCCGCGCGTGCGGAATTTCGGGCGCGAACGCGAGCGGCTCGCGATCGCGAATGACCACCCCCGCGCGGCCCGCCGGAACGCGCGCGACCACCAGCTGATTGCGACCCTCCTTTTCGCCGACTGACGCCACGACGAGCAGGGTCTCGGCAACCGAAGCAAGCGTCGCGAACGTCTTTTCTCCCGTCAAAACATGGAAGTTCGGATCCGAACTTTGTCGGAGACGGGTCGAGATCGCGCGGGGGTGGGGGCCGGCGGACTCGGTGGCGCAGAGGCTGGCGCGGCGGACCTTTGGGTCGAGGCGGGTGAGGGCGGCGCGGTAGCCTGCGAGGAAGGCGTAGCCGAGGCGGTCGGCGATGAAACCGCCGGCGGCGGCGCGATCGACGGTCGACTGAAAAGTGGAATCGAGCGGCTCGAGTAGGTCGAAGCACGCGCGTGGCGAATCGATCGGCGACGTCGGCGGAGTCTCCGAAAGGAGATGGCGGAGGATGTCCACGCGCGCTACTCGCGGCCGACGTCGGGCGCGCCGTTGGCTTTCGCGGCCTCGCAGAGCGGTGAGCTCGGGTCGGCGCATGCCGCGTCGACGTCGAACGGATCTTGCGCGATGGCTTCGGCGAAGTCGGTCGTTCGCTCGCCTGGGTCCGACGCGAGGCGGCCGCGAATCGCCCACCACGGGGCGTACGCCATGAAGACCTCGGCCGGCTCCCCGAGTGCGCGCCGCGCGTCGTCGGCGTTGGTCTTTTCGAGCGCGCGCGCCTTGAGATAGCGCACGTTCGGATCCGAGAGCATCGCGCCGGAGACGGCGTCGAGCTCGGTCGCGGCGTCATTTTCGTGGCCGCGGCCGATGAGGAGCTCGGCGAGGCGAACTTTTTCGCGCATCGTCACCGCGTCTTTGGTCGCGGCGAACGTGAGCGCCGCGGGCGGCACCGCGCCGAGCGTCGCGAGATGCGCGCGCCATCTTCCGTCCCAGCCTTTGAGATCGGCGCCGGTCGCCGCGGAGAGCGCGGCGTCGATTTTCGATCCGGCGCGCAGCGCCGCGAGCAACTGTCGAACGGCTTGATCGCCCGATTGCGCCGCGAGATATCGCACGAAGCTCGTGACCTCGGCGAAGGCGACCATCGCTTGGTCGGCGCTCGGGAGCATCGCGATCGATGGGCCGAGCTTGTCGAGCGGCAGATCCAAGTGCTTTTCGATTCCGTACGCGACCACGCTCTCGGGCGACGGGCGGTCGTCGAACGGCGACGGGCCGCGCCAGCGGATCTCCTCGCGCTTCGCGAGACCTTCTTGCAGCCAGAGCGGCGCGCGATCGCCCGACGCGTGCGTAACCGCGAGGTGCGTGAGCTCGTGCGCGAGCGTGTCGCGCCACGCGAAGCCGTGCTGGCTCGCGCGCGGCGAGAGCAGCGTGACGCGGCCCCACTTCGCGATGCCGACGGTGCCGGTCGTCGTCGCCGATTCGTACGGCAGTCCGGTCATGTCCGAGAGCCCGCGGAGATCGCGGACGACGACGACGCGCGTCGGCTTCGGCCAGTCGACGCCGAGATCGCGCGTGAGCGAGTCGCGCGCCTTCACGATCGTGTCGACGAGGAGCGGCATCAGCGCGCGGTCGGCGACGTCTTCGAAGCGAATCCAAATGTCGTGCGCTTTGTCTTCTTCGAGAACGGTCGCGGCGGTCGTCCTCGCGCAGCCGCGCGCGATGTCACCGAGGCCGGCGTCGTAGCGCCCGGCGAATTCGTCTTGGTCGAGCTGCGCGACTTGGGGCTCCGCGAGGATCGCCGCGGCGGCGTCGCAGTCGCCGTCGTAAAGCGCGAGGCGCGCGCGTTCGAGGCCGATTTCCGGATTGTTCGTGTCGGCTTTCGCGAGCACCGCGCGCGCCGCGTCGAGGTCGAGCCCGATGGTGAGCTCGCGCGCGCGCTCGGCATCGACCGACGGCCCGACCGCGCCCGCGTCGCGCGCCAGCCCGGCGCACGTCGCCGCCATCGCAAGGAGCAAAGCCATGCGCTTCATCGCAAGAGTCCCTCCGCGTAGCGCGTGATCGCGTCTTTGTGTTTGCTCGAAGACGGCTCGCTCAGCCCGTGGAGCACGCGCTTGCGAAACTCCTCGGGCCCTTTGTGCGCGTCGGCTTTCGGGATGTCGGCTTGCTCGGCCGGGTTCGCCTGGCCGCCGTCGGAGTCGTTCGAGTCTTCCGGCTGATCGCCGATCGCTTGTTTCGCCTCGTCGAGCTTCTGCTGCGCTTCCTGCTGTTTTCGGCGGCCGACCTCGGCGTCGCCGTGCTGGAGCGAGTCGGCCGCCTGCTGCGCGGCGTCGCGCGCGTCCTCGAGCGCGTCGACCGCGGGCTGCGGGAGCGCGCCTTTGTCGCTGCTCCGCTGCGCGAGCTTCTTCGCGCGCTCGGCGAGCTTGCTCTCTTCGCCGCCGATTTTTTCGAGATCGCCGCGCGCGCGCTCGGCCGCGTGCTTTTTCATTTCTTTCAGCTGATCCTCGGCCCACTTCACCTCGGGCTCGAGCTTCCGCTTCGCGTCGTCGAGCTTCTTCGTCGCGTCGTCGGCGCCCGGGTCGTCCCAGAGCCGATAGCGCTCGCGCGACGCGACGCGCTTGGCCTCGTCGATGTTCTGGAGCGCTTGCCGCCCGCTCTGCACGGCGTCGTCCATCGAGCCCGTCTCGAGCGAGCGCGCCATTTGCTCGCCGAGCTCGCGCGCGCCCGCGCCTTTGCTCGACCACGTGTCGCTGCCGCCGCCGACGCTCGGGAGCTCTTTGATCGCGTCGCGCACCGCTTGGGCGTGCGGCTTCGCGTCGTCTTGCAGCTTCTTCAGCTCGTCGTGCGAGAGACCCTTGCTGAGCGCTTGATCGACTTGGCCGACCGCGCCGGCGTGATCTTGATCGAGCTGCTCGAGATCTTGCACCGCCTCGTCGAACGCTTTCTCCGCTTCGCTCGGCTCGTCGCCGGAGCCGCTCTGCGAGCCCGGCTCGCCGCCGGATTCGCCGCCCGCGTGACCGCCGCTTCCGCCGCGCGAGCCGAACGAAGGATCCGGCTCGCGAAGTCGCGCCGCGAGATCGCGCGCGGCGAGCTCGGCGTGCTGCAGGTCCCCGCCGTTTTCGGCGCGGCCGGTGCGATCGAGCCCGGCCCGAACGGCGCCGGACAAATCGTGGCCGAGCACGCCGAGCCGCGCGAGCTGCTTCGCGCCGCCGCCGAGCACGTGCGTCGCCGCGCCGGTGCGCGCCTTCGCCTGGCTCAATTCGCGTCGCGCGCGCTCGTCGGCGTAACCGGTCGCGAGATCTTCGGCGACATCGGCGAGCTGCTTGCCCGCCGCGCGCGCATCTTTTCGTTCGAGCCCGCGCACGACGCCGTCGACGACGAGGACCATCGTCTCGGTCGCTTTGACGACCGCCGGATGCGCGCCGCCGCGTCGCTCGGCCGCGAGCGCGTCGTCGACTTTGTGCTGCTGCGCGCGGAGGAGCGCCTCGAGACGCGAGCCGATGCGCGTGCCGTGGCGTCCGACGAGCGCGTCGTCGAGCTTGCGCGCGACGTCTTCGGCGCCATGTTTTTCGTCCGCGGCGAACGTCGGCGATTTTCCGGGCGCGTTCTCCATGCGCCACGCGAGCGCGTCGACGTACGCATCGCGAAGCGCGCGCAGCGTGTCGAGCCTGTCGGCGTCGGCCTCGCCGATGTCGGGCGGAAGCAGCGTGATCGACTCGCTCACGCCCCACTTGGGCCCCGTGATGGGATCGTTGTCCTTGGCCTCGACGCGCACGAGCACCGGCGCGTGGCTGTGCGTGATGAAGCTGTCGCGCGGTCGCAGCACCGAGCCGCCGCGGTCGGAGCGCGTCTCGCCATCGAGCCGCGCGAGCACGCGACGCTCTTCGCGCGTACCCGACGTGAGCACGAGCTGCACCTCGCGAAGCCCGTGATCGTCGGTCGCTTCGTAGCGAATCGGAATTTCGCCCTGCCCCTCCGGCGAGCTCAGCGCGACGGTGCGCGGCGCGCCTTCGAGCTTCACGACCGGCGCTTCGTCGGCGATCGACGTGACCTCGGTCGCGTCCGGCTCGCGGATGACGATCGGCCCGAACCGCGCGACGACCCGCAACGATCCACTCTCTCCAACAGGCCACCTCGCGACGATGTGGCCGGCGCCGTCGTCGACGAACGGCACTTCGTTTTCGCCGTCGGTCACGACGAGGCGGCGCCCGGCATGAATCGCCGTGCCTCGAAACGTGAGGAGCGTGCCGCGCGGCAAGAGGAGGTGGCCGTACGGCGTCCGAGGCCGCTCGTCTTGGTGCAAGTAATCCGGCGGGCGCGCGACGAGCTCGAGATCGCCGACGTACGGCAACCCGACCGGCGCGCTGCCGTGCGACGCGAGGAGCACGTCGGCGCCTTCGAGCACCGAAAAAGCGTGCGAGCCGCCGAGACCGAGCGTGACGACCGCGAGCGCGATCGCGATGACGTTCGCCCGCCGCGCGGCGCGAGCGGCTTCTTCGAGGATGCGATCATGCGGCAGCGCAGCGAGCTGACGCGCGACGTGGATGCGCGCGAGCACCGGCGAGGTCGACGTGTCCTTCGGCTCGCCGTCTTCGTCGAGGAGCGTGAGCGCGCGAAGGGCTCGAGCGGCGCGATCCGGATCGGCGCGACCTGCGAGGCGCTCGATGACCGCGCGCGGATCGCGCCACCGACGCCGCTCGCGCAAGACGACCAGCGTGGAGGCCCCCGCTCCGAGCACGAGGAGCAGCGCCGAGCCGATGCGCGCGCGCGGGGTTCCGACGCGCGCGACGAGCATGGCGACGACGAAGACGAGCGCGAGCATCGCGACGAGCGCACGGCGTCGCGGCCGGCGGAGTGTCTCCCGCCAAACGACGACGAGCCCGGCGAGCGCCTCGCCGATGAGTCGCGCGCTCGATTTTTTTTTGCGCGCGCGCTTCTTCACGGCCCGAACCCCGGCAGCGAAAAATCTGGCGGCAGCGAGCTCGGGATCGGCGGGAGCGAGCTCGGAAGCGAAAGGATGGTCGACAGCGAAGGCGGCGCGTTCGGATGCGGTCGCGCGCCCGCGTCCGTTTTCGCGGTCGGATGTTTCGCGGTCGCCGGGGGCGCGGTTTTCACGAGCGGCGGAAGCGCGCTCGCCGAGTGATCCGCGGTCGCGCTGGACGTCTCGACGACCGCCGCGAGACTCTGCACCGGCGGCGGCGCGCTCGCGTGCGCCGACGGCTCGGCCGCGCTCGAACGAGGCCCTTGAAGCGCCGCGAGTGCGACGACGGCACCGATGCCGAGCAAAATCGCGAGCGCGATGATCGGCACGAGGCTCGTCGACCTCGGCGGCGGCGGCGGATCCGACTGACCGGTGAAGACCTCGGGCGCCGGTCGCGGCGGCTCGAACGGGAGCGGCTCTTCGTAGCGTGAGCGCGCCGGGCTCGGCGCGTCGACCGGCGTGCCGCGGAGCGTTCCGGTCGCGACCGACGGCGCGCGCTCTTGCGGCGGCGCCGGCCGACGTCCCGCCGCGAGCGGAAGCGGAAGGGTTCCGCCCGCGTCGTGCCCGACGAGCGTCTCGAGCGCGAGCCGCATCTCGGCGGCCGACTGAAATCTGAGCTCGGGCCGCGCGGCCATCGCGCGATGCACGAGCCCCGCGAGCGGCGGCGGCACGCTCGGCAGCGCGTGCACGAGCGGCTTCACGTCACCGCGCTCGACGCGAATCGCGATGACGCGCGGATCGTCGCCGGTCACCGGCCTCATGCCCGACAGCATTTCGTAGAGCATCACGCCGACCGCATAGAGATCGCTCCGCGCGTCGGCCTTGTCCGCCGAGAACGCTTGCTCGGGCGCCATGTACTCGGCCGTGCCCATCGTCACGCCCGCCATCGTCAAATTCGCCGAGCCCTCGCGACGCGCCTTCGCGATGCCGAAGTCGATGAGCTTCACGACGGTCTTCTGCGTGCCGTGCGTGACGAAGACGTTCTCCGGTTTGAGATCGCGATGCACCACGCCGAGATCGTGCGCGACCTCGAGCGCCGCGAGGATCTGCAGCATGAACGCGCACGCGACGCCGACCGAGAGCTTGCGCTCGCGCTCGAGCAGCGCGAGGAGCGTCTCGCCCTCGAGCAGCTCCATCACCATGTACGCGTCGCCTTGCGGCGTGCGATCGACGTCCATCGTCTGCGCGACGTGCGCGCTGCGAATCTGCGCCGACACGCGCGCCTCCTGCAGGAAGCGATCGACGATGCCCGGCTTCGACGTCAGCTCGGCGTGCAGCACTTTGATCGCGACGCGCGTGCCGAGCCGTTCGTGCGTCGCTTCGTAGACCGCGCCCATCCCGCCGTCCCCGAGCAAACGCGCGAGCCGGTATTTGCCGTGCAGCACGTAGCCGATGGGCAAAGCCACGACTTGATTGGTAGCACGCGTCAAGCCGCGTGGAGCGACGGGCGGCGCGAGGGCGGAAGAACGTCGTTTCGCGGGCCGCGCAGGATGGCCGACGCCGTCTCGGGGTCCTCGATTTCGGCGAAGACCGGCAGGAGCGTGTCGCCCTCTCCGCGCTCGCCGAACGCGCCGCTCGCCGCGAGCGCTCGAGCTTGCGGCCCGTCGAGAACGAGAAACACGTCCGCCCGCGCGGACGCCCGCGGCGCCTCGATGACATACGCGATGCGCGAACGGTCGAGGTGGAGCTCGTCCTGTCCGCGCCGAATGAGGACGCGCCGATCGGTGATGAAATAGCGGGTGCGGCGCGTCAGCTGAAACGGCCGGAGGAGCGCCCAGTGCGCGACGGCGACCGCGCAGACGACGACGAGCAGGGTCGCGATCGCGACGCCCGCGACGAGCATCGTCGAGACGGCCGCGCCGAGGGCGTGCAAACCGAGCACGCGACGAAGCGACGGGATCGCCCGCGTGAGCATCATCGCCGACGCGCCAAAGAGCGCCGCGGCCACGCACGCGGTCATCACGCGACGAAACGACCACGCCGCACGCGCCGGCATCGCCGACCAAAGCACGCGCTCGCCCTCGTCGAGACGCTGCGCGAGCGGACGGTCGCCGTCGCCGAGCGGAAGCGGCGGCGCCACGCCGCGAACGACCGCCCACAAACGATCCGGCGCGTCGACGCCTTGGAGCGAGAGCGTGAGCGTTCGCCGAAGCGCACCGGTCGGCACCGCGCGCACGAGCACGAGATCGCCGACGTTCGGCGCGATCCAATGAATGCGCGCGTAGCTGATCGCGTCGCGATCGATCGTTCGTCGAATCGGACCGCGTCGACAAATCACGTGCTTGTCGGTGACGATGTATTCGAGCCGCGATTGCCAAAGAAGCGGCAGCCGCCACGCCGACACGCCGACGAACGCAGACCATCCGGCGAACGCGACCATCCCGCCGACGTGCGCGCCGAGCGCGAGCGACGCGACCGCCGCGAAGAGCAGCGTGACCACCGACACCGCGCCGGCCGTCGCCGCGACCGCGCGATAACCCGGCGGCGTTCGGAGAACGGCGGGCTTGCCCGTCCAGACGATGCTCTCGTTGAAAAGCGAATCGCGAGCCATCGTTCTCCTTTCAAGGTGCGACCGGTCGCGCCGCGTGTCCAGCATCACGGGCGCACACCACACAGACGCACGAGGTGCGCGAAAGATTTGAGCCTATTTCAGGCTGGGAGCGCGAAAGGGGCGTTTCGAGACGTGCGCCCGCGTCGCCGTGCGTTTTGCACGAGCGCGTCGCAAAGCGCGGAAACCGAGAGGCCCGCGACCGCCGCGGCTTCGGGATAGAGGCTCGTCGCGGTCATTCCGGGGAGCGTGTTCACTTCGAGGAGCACGACCTCGCTGTCGCTCACGATGAAATCGGCGCGCGAAAGATCGCGACAACCGAGCGCGACGTGCGCCGCGAGCGCGACCTCGTGCACGCGCCGCGTGAGCGCGTCGCCGAGCGGCGCCGGACACGCGTGCTTGCTTCGGCCCGGCGCGTAGCGCGCCTCGTAAGTGTAGAATGCATCCATCGGCGAAGCGATTTCGGTCGCCGCGAGGACGCGCGGCGCGTCCACGTCGAGCACCGAGCAGGTCACTTCCCTGCCCTTCACGAACGACTCGACGATCGCGGTCGCGTCGAGCTGCCACGCCGATTCGATCGCACGCGCGACGTCTTCGTCACTCGCCACGGATTCGAGACGCGCGACGCCGATCGCCGAGCCGCTCGACGCGGGCTTCACGACGACGGCGGCTCCCGCGATTTGGCGCGCACGTCGCGCCGCCGCGAGCGCATCGCCCGAGCGCTCGAGCGCGCAGCCACGCGCGACCGGACATCCCGCGGCCGCGAGCACGACGCGCGCGACCGCTTTGTTCATCGCGACCGCGCTCGCGAGGACGCCCGAGCCGACGTACGCGAGCTCGAGCACCTCGAGCAAACCCTGGAGCGATCCGTCCTCGCCGACCGCGCCGTGCACGACCGGAAAGACGACGTCGAACGCGCCCGCGCGCAGCGTCTCGGCGAGCGCCGCGTCGAGCTCGATGCGCACCGCGCGATGACCCGCCTCTTCGAGCGCCGCGGCCACGCCCACCGCCGACGCGCGCGACACCTCCGCCTCGGATGACGGCCCGCCTTGAATCACCGCGACGTTCATTTTCGTCGTGTACCACAGGCACGAAGTTCGCTACGCCAAACGCGCCGCATGCGTCTCGGTCTCGCGCTCGCCGTCCTCTCCATCGTGCTCGTCGCGCCCGCCGCGCGTGCGGACGAAGACGAGCCCAAGATCTGGCAGCAGCTTTTTTTTCCGTTTCCGATCGTCGGCGCGCCGCCGCAGCTCGAACAGCAGGTCCAAGTCTTCGACAGTTATTTTCGCGGCAACGCCGGGAGCGGCGACGTCCTCTCCGCGGAGCTCGCGTACATCATCACCGGCGAAATCGGCATCGTCGCGACCGTGCCCTTTCAGTTCGGCTTCGACGGGCAGACGACCGGATTTCAAGACGCACAAATTCTCCTTCAAGGTCTCGCCGCCGGCTCGCTCGAGCACGACTGGATGCTCTCGGTCGGTCTCGAAGGCACGGTCCCGATCGGTCACGAAGATCTCGGCGCCGGTTCCGCGTACGGCGGCATGTTCGCGTACGTCGCGAAGCGTTTTTTTCATCATCTGATCTTCGAAGCGAACCTCACGACGCTCTTTCCGATCTCGAATCCGGATGCGCCGCGCCAAGTCGTCGGTGCCGGGCTCGTCTCGATTCTCCTCACGCCGCGTCATTTTCGTTTTCCGATTTATGCGCAGGTCGAAGCCGACGCGACGCTCGACTACGCGGGCGCGAAAGACACGAGCGGCACGGTCTTCGTCGCGCCCGAGATTTTTCTCGGACCCTTCAAGACGCCGATCAGCGACGGCACGCGCATCGCGGCCGGCGTGTCGTTCAACGTCTTCGGCGATGACGTTCACGGACAGACGTACACGCTGACCGCGGCCTTCGACATCCCGAACAAATACGGATACTGACGTGGTAGTGTCGGCGCGCGGGCGATGGGCAGCGCCAAGAAGACGATTCTTCTCATCGAAGACGAGCCGCACATCGTGATGGGCCTCCGCGACGCGCTCGAATTCGAGGGTTTTCGCGTCGTGTCGGCGGGCCGCGGGCGCGACGGCGTGGGGCTATGGAAGAGCGAAGCGCCGGACGCGATCATCCTCGATCTGATGCTGCCGGACATGAACGGCTACGCGGTCTGCGAAGAAATTCGGCGGACGAGCCCGACGGTGCCGATCATCATGCTGACGGCGCGCTCGCAAGAGAGCGACAAGATCCGCGGGCTCGACGCGGGCGCGGACGACTACGTCACCAAACCGTTTTCGGTGAACGAGCTCATCGCGCGCATGCGCGCGATTTTTCGTCGCGCGGCGCGCGCGCCCACGGGCACGCCCGAGAGCGCCGACATCGGCACGGCGCAAGTGAACTTCACGACGCACACGCTCGTCGCGCGCGGCAAGACGCACGAGCTCTCGTTCTACGAGGTCGAGCTCCTTCGGCTCCTCGTGGAGCGCGCGGGCCAGCCGGTGAGCCGCGACGAGATCCTCTCGAAAATTTGGGGCCTCGACGCGTCGCCGACGAACCGCACAGTCGACAACTTCATCGTGAAGCTGCGAAAAAAACTCGAGCAGCACCCGGACAAGCCGAAGCACATCCTGACGGTCTACGGCTTCGGGTACAAGCTCGCGGTTTGATTAATTGCCGGTGACGAACACGACTTCGAGTCGCGCGTTGCGGGCTCGGTTGCGCGCGTCGTTCGGGTCGACGACGGGCGCGCGCGTGCCGGCCATGAAGGTCTCGACCTTGTCCGCTTTCGCGCCGCCTTTGACGAGCGCGGCGGACGCGAGCTTCGCGCGTTCGTCGCTCGGGCCTTGCGGCGTCGCGTCGTTGACCACGACTTGGAGCGCGAGGTCGGCGTGCGCGGCGGCGACGCGACCGAGAGCTTCGAGGTGCGTCTCGGCGTCGGGCGCGAGGGCGCGCCCGCGGAATGCGTCGCGCATCGTGACGACGACGCCGCGTTCGTCGCGCGTCGGCGAAACGCCGGCGGCCGAGAGCTCCGAGAGCAAGACGTCGGTCGCGGTCGTCGCCGCCGATGCCGACGTGCGCACCGCGTGGCGCGCCTGCGTGAGGAGCGCGAGGCACGTCGTTCGCGCGCTCGCGGCCTCGTCGATCGGCGCGCGTCCAGTCGTCGCGTCGACGCGTTTGTCGAGCACGTCGAGCCGTTGATTTTCCTCGTCGACGTCGTGCGCGGTCGCCCCGAGTAAACGCGCGGCGCCGCACAAAAGCCGGGCTTGCGTGACGAGCGCGCGCGAAGCTTGGCGTCGCGCCGCCTCGCGTTTCGCGTCAGCGGGTCCGCTCGGCGCGGGCGCGTGCATCTCGCGCGCGATGGCGAGCTTCTTCGCGAGCTCTTCGCCGTCACGCTCGGCGGCGGCGCGCGCGGCTTCTAGCGAACGGAGCTCGTCGGTCTTCGCGGCGAGCTCGCTCTCGGCGTGCGCGAGGTCGGTCGTCGCGCGCGAGCTCCGCGCGACCATGCGCGTCCGTTGATACGCCGCGATGGCGCGCTCGGCGTGGAGCGACGCGGAGATGTCGTCTCCGTTTTGATAATCGACGCGCGCGCGATCGCGCTCGGCGTCGGCCTCGGCGAGCGCTTGCGGAGCGAGCTCGGACGATTGCGCGGTCGTCGAACGCGCGCGATCCATGTCGGCCATCAGCGGAAGCGGCGGACGCGCGCCCGCACAAGCCGCTAGCACGAGCGCCGACACGACGACGAAGCGCCTCATTTGTGCGCCCCCGCGTCTCCGCTTTCGACCTTCGAAAGCTCGGCCCCGAGGCGACCGTTTTCGGCGAGCTGCTGCTCGAGGAGCGCGCGCTCGCGCTCGACGTGCGCGCCCGCGTCACTCGCTGCAGTGCGCGCCGCCGCCGCGCGCGTCTCGGCCGCGTCCGCGCGCGCGAGCTCTTGCGCGACGTTCGTCCACTCGAGCGCGAGCCCCTCGGCCAAACGCGCGTGCCGATCGTCGCCCGCGACGCGCATGCGATGAGCCCGCTCGAGCGCCGCGTTCGCCTTCGCGATCGGCTCCGCGCAGAGCGTCTTCGTGTGCGGATCGCTCTCGAGCTGCTTCAGCGCGCCCTCGGCCGCGCTCCGATCGTCCCCCGCCGCGAACGCAATCGCCGACGCCGCGGCGACCCCGGCGACGAGCGCAAAAACCCAAGCGCGAGCGCGTTTCACCCCCGCATGGGTGCCGCGACCGGCGCCGCGGTGTCAAGCGAAAGCGTGGTATGCCTCCATTCCATGAGCCAGGCGCGCGTCTCGTGGGACGAGTACTTCATGAACATCGCGCGCGAGGTCTCGACGCGCTCGACCTGCGATCGCAAGCACGTCGGCGCGGTCATCGTGCGAGACAAAATGATACTCGCGACCGGCTACAACGGCTCCATCCGCGGCCTGCCTCACTGCGACGAAGCCGGCCACGACATGGAAGACGGTCATTGCGTGCGCACGGTCCACGCCGAGGCGAACGCGATCGTCCAAGCCGCGAAGAACGGCGTGCGCATCGAAGGCTCCGGCATTTACGTGACCGCGTCGCCGTGCTGGTCGTGCTTTCGTCTCATCGCGAACGCCGGCATCGGGCGCATCGTCTTCGGCGAGTTTTACCGCGATCAGCGTATTTTCGAGACGTCGCAGCGCCTCGGCATCGAGCTCATCGACTATTCCAAGCGTGATAGATGATGGCACGCCCGGTGCTCTCCAAGAGCACCACCATGCGTTCCTTCGATACCGAGCCTGGAACCGACGTGATGCCGGGAGTCGTTCCGCGCACGCTGCCGCCGCCGGATCGTGCGAAGCCCCTGGGCCCGCGCGTCATCGTCGCCGACCCGTCCGCGGGCATGCGCGCCGAGCTCGTCGAGATCCTGCGCGCCGATGGCTACGATGTGCGCGAAGCATGTGACGGTCTTGCCTTGCTGGACCTCGTCGCCGCGTGGCATCCGGCGCTCGTCGTCGCCGCGTGGGACCTGCCGCATTTCGGCGGCACGCCGGTGCCCGAAGCGATCGCACAGTGCGGGCCGCACGCGCCGCGCGTGGTCGTGACGACCGCGACGGCTACGGAAGAGGTGCGCCGCGAAGCGCGGGCACACGGCGCATGCGCCGTCTTCCCGAGGCCGTTCGAGATGGACGACATCCGGACCGCGGTCCTCAACCTCGCCTGATCTCGGAAACGAAAAAGCCCGCCTGGCCAGATGGGCCAAGCGGGCTTCTCCGCGTTTCGCGGTTTACGCGATCACTCGGTGCCGGCGTCTGCCGCGCCGCTCTGCTCGATGCACTCGAGGTCGACGGTGGTGCCCGCCGGCGGACCCGAGCCGCCGAACTTGATCGCTTGCGAGCACGAGCCGCCGGTGTTCGCCGCACCTTCGACGTAGCACCAACCGATGGCGGCCGAGCCTTCGCAGCTCGCGCCTTGATAGTCGGTGCCTTGCGTCAGCTGCTGGAACTGACAGACGACCGGCGGCTGCTGGCCCGCGCCCGCGTCGCCGAGCCCCGCGATGAACTGTTGATCGAAGCGCTGCACGACCGACGCATCCGGTTGCGACATGCCCGGGTCGGTGCAGCCCGCGCTTTGATCCGTTTGGTTCGGATAGACGACGAGGATCAAGCACGGCACCGTGCCGTCGGTGCCGCGCGTCAGCGTTTGCGGCAAGCACTGTCCGGCGAGCGCGCTCTTCAGGCGGTTGACGATCGCCTGCATCGCGCCGTTGTAGCCGAAGCTCGGCGAGTTCGAGTCGCCGGAGACGACCTTCGCGCAGAGCGAAGCGACGACGGCTTGCTGGCCGAGTCCCTTCGCGACGCGAAGCTCGCGGATCGTCGGGTACGCCTTGCCTTTGATTTGCGAGGTGCGGTTCGCGACGTCGCAGAGCGGCGGGCCGCCCGGATCAGTCACCGCGTTGCCCAAGCAGTCGCACGAGCTCGCTCCGGTGCCGCACGGTCTCGGTGCGGGCAAGTCGAAGGTGCAGGCAAACTGAAGGTCGGTCTGCGCGTTCGACGAGAGCGTGTTCCACTCGCGGCCGTTGTCCGGATCGTTTCCGAGGTTGTACGTCGCGCCAGGCCCCGTCAGACCCGGGCGCGGCGCGAGCGACTCGATCATGTGCGGATCGATGTTCGTCGTGTCGTAGTGCGCCGGATCGTGACCGAGGATCTTCTCCCAGTCGCCCGACGTGAGATCGAGCTTGAGGTTCCCGTTTCCGTCATCGATCAGGCTGTTCGGGACGCCGCCGATGATCGCGTAGAAGACGAGGTCCGGCGTGCGCGAGCCGAGCTTGAGGCCCGTGCAGAGCGCGCCTGCGCTCGTGTCGGAGCCGTCGGGCAGGCTATCGGCGAAGAGCGGGTTCACGCAGTTCTTGATCGGCGCGTAATGGCCGACCGAGCTGGACGCGCCGTTGTCGTCTTCGTGATCGCGATCCGGCACTTGCGTCGAGCGGAGACCGTCGACGTAACGCTGGATGTCGTATTGCGGATCGAGTCCGTAGCGCTGAAGCATGTACTGCTCGCCGTAGCGAACGTTGAGGCCGTCGACCGCGGTGATCGGCGCGGTCGTGCTCGCCGGCACGTACCAACCTTTGGCCGGGCAGGTCGCCGCGCCCGGCGGGCAGGACTGGCAGTTCGCGTCGCCCGACGTGCCTTGGAAAGCACACGACGTGCATTGCGCGCTGTTCGGGCCCCAGGTCGTCGGGTTGTTCGGATCGAACGGCGCGTCGCACGCGCTCGTCTCGCGCGGGCCAACGCCCGTGTTCGCGAGACCGGGCGGCGCGCCCGGGAAGGTGTTCGCGCGCGTGGCGAAGCCGAAGCCGGAGCCCCAGCGCGGATCGCTCCACGAATCTTCCTCGTCGGTCAGCTGAATGATGGCCACGAGCGAGTCGGGACGGAGAAAATCATGGCGCTGCTTGAGGAGCGTCGAGTCGACGTCCTGATATGTCACCGACGAGTTGCCGCTCGCGACGCCGCCTTGAATCGAGCCGTACGGATCCGGCTGAACGAGGAAGCGATACCAGCTCTCGAGCTGGGCCTCGAGACCGCAGCCCGCCTGCTGCACGCCCTTGATGAGCGAGGTGAAGTCGGTGACGAGCTGGGTGCTGTCGGTGTAGGGCGTCACGTTCGGCGGTGTCTTGCCCGCATTCTTCGGGTCGTTCGTCGGGAGCCACGCGAGGAAGTTGCCGCCATTGCCGTCGGCCGGCTTCGCGTTCGCGACGGTGCCCTCGGTCGTACCGTTGAAGGTGCGGTTGAGGAGGTGACCTTGATCGTCGAGGTGCGTCGGGTCGCTGCCGCTGACCGCGCAGACGTCGCCGCCACCGGCGCCGAGCGAGGAGCTCACGATGCCGACGTGCATGTCGTGGACGGGCGCGAACTCGGCCTTCGTTCCAGCGATCGACTTGCACTGATTGTCGCCGCCGCCGCTGTCGCCTGCGACGAAGCACTGGCCGGCGCCGTTGTTGCCGGTCGTGTCGCATTGCGCGTTCGCGCCGAGCGCGCCCGTGCAGTCGCCGGCGGCTTTGCACGTGAGCGTGGTGTCGGTCGACACGCAGTTGGGATTCAGCAAGCGGCCGACGAGGATCGGCACGGCGAGCGCGAGCAGGTCCTGCTTGTCACCCATCGATGCCGAGTTGTCGATCGCGAACAGGAGGTCGACCTTGTCGATCGACTGCTGCTTCACTTCCGCTTGGAAGCTCGTCTTCGTCGTCGGGTTTTCGCTCACGACGGGACGCGTGAGACACCCGGCCGCGAGAACGCCACCGGCGATTCCTGCTGCGACGATGACCTTCATGAACTTCTCGACCATGACTTGCTCCTGGAGCATGCGCGTGCGGACACGGCCACCTGCGCGTCTTAGTGGAACCCGCTCTTGGTAAAGCACAGACCGAGCCACGGAAGAGTCCTCGAATTCCACGGAAAACACAAGGGCCATGCGTGTTTGCGTGGCAACTCAGTTGGCCGCGGCGAGGTTTTGGTTGCCGCTTCTCAGGGCGCGCCGGCGTCGATCCAAGCGCCGAGGAGCGCTGGGATTCGCGGGTCGAAGGCCTGGTCGAGAGGCATCGCGCCGCCGTCGATTCGCGGGTCGGCCGTCACCTTCCAGAAGAGGTAGCTCTGATCTTTGGCGAACGGTTTCACGCGAACGAGGCCGGGGAGCTCGGTCGAAGGAACGTCGATCACGTCGCCGCCGTCGGGATCGAGGCGAAGCATCAGATTCGCGGCGCTGTCGGAGTGGCAGCCGGACTCGGGGCCGCCGGCGCACGTGGTCCCGAAGAGCGTGCGCGTGCGGATCGCGAGCGACGCGTCGCCGAATGGATCGACGACCGACGCGTCAGGGCAGAAGCACGCGGCGTCGGCGCCTCCGTCACGCGAGCCTTGGTCGGCGGCGCAGCCCGTCGCGAGCAGCACGAGCACGAGCGCGGCACGCACCCAAAACACTAGCGCAGCTTTCGAAGCACTTCGACGTGCTTCGCGCGGACGCCGGGAACTTTGAGGAGCTCTTCGTCGGTCGCCGCGCGGATCGCCGCGACGCTGCCGAGCGTCGTGAGGAGCGAGCGTTTCAGCGCGGGGCCGATGCCGGGCAAGTCGTCGAGCGCCGATTTGAAGCGGCGCGCTTTTCCGAGGCGCTCGCGCGCGCGATTGGAGAAGCGGTGGGCTTCGTCGCGGAGGCGCGCGAGGAAGAAGAGAGACGCGGAGTGGCTCTTGAGAGGAATCGGATTTTTTTGGCCGGGGAGATAGACGCGGTCGACGATCGCAGGCGCTGCGGGCGCGGCCGGCTCCGGCTCCGGCTCCGGGAGTTTTTTCAGGAGCTTCGGTTTGGGCGGGAAGAGATCGCGTTCTTTGGCGAGCGCGACGATCGGGAGATTGTGCAGGCCGAGATCGCGGGCCGCGGCGATCGCCACCGCGAGCTGGCCGCGGCCGCCGTCGACCACGAAAAGATCCGGCAGGTCCCACTCGCCTGCGTCGGTCTTCGCGGAGTCGCCGCGCGACTCTTCGACGATCGCGCGTTCGGCGAGGGCGGTCTCCTGCGCTTTGGCGCCGCGACGGAAGCGCCGCGCGAGAACTTCGTACATCGCGGCGTAGTCGTCGTTTTGGGTTCCGCCTTTCACGTTGAAAGTTCGGTAGCGCTTCTTGTCGAGCTGGCCGTCTTGCATCGCGACGACCGCGCCGACGACGTCGCCGCCGCCGAGATGCGAGATGTCGCAGCACTCGATGCGCCGCGGGAGCGTCGGAAGTCGCAGTCGCTCTTGGAGCTGCGCGAGCCGCTCTTGGACGTCGTCCGTGGTGCGCGATTTTTCGACGAACGCGTGCCGTGCGTTGTCGCGCGCGAGCTCGAGGAGCTGCACGCGGGTGCCGCGCTTCGGGACGATGACTTTCGTCCTCTTCCATTCGGCGAAGCCCATCTCGCCTTCGAACGCGAGCGGAACGACGATCTCCGAAGGCACGTCGAGGCGCTCGCCGTAGTGCTCCGAGAGAAATCCGCCGATGAGCTCTTCGTCCGGGATTTCCGCGTTTTTCAGCGAGAACGTCGTGACGTCGGCGAGGCGGCCTTCGCGCACGTGGAGGATCGCGAGCTCGGCGAGATCGCCTTCGCGATAGAAGCCGACGACGTCGCGATCGGCGAGGTCCTCGGTCACGATGCGCTGCTCTTCGCGCACGCTCTCGATCGCGCGCAGCTGATCGCGGTAGACGGCGGCGAGCTCGAAGCGCGCGGCGGCGGCGGCCTCGCGCATTTTCGAGAGGAGCTCGCGCGAGAGCTCGTCGTGGCGACCGTCGAGGAACATCGCGACCGCGCGCACTTGATCGGCGTACCAAGCTCGGTCGACGTCGAAGACGCACGGCGCCGGGCAGCGCTTGATTTGGTATTGGAGGCACGGGCGCTTGCGCGACGTGAGCTCGAGATCGCCGCACGTGCGGAGCTGAAAATGTTTGTTCACGAGGCCGAGCGCGCGGCGCGCGGCGGTCGCGGAGTGATACGGGCCGAAGATCCTCGCGCTCGTCTCCTCCGTCGCGCCGGCGCGTCCGAGCGCGCGCGCGACCTCGAGACGCGGCCACGGGTGCGCGGTGTCGAGCTTGAGCGAGATGAAGTTCTTGTCGTCGCGGAGCTTGATGTTGAACCGCGGCTGGTGCTGCTTGACGAGACTCGCCTCGAGGATCGCGGCTTCTTTTTCGCTGCCGGTGACGACCGTCTCGAGGTCGCCGATCGCGCGCTGCAAAAACGGAAGCTGCACGCGCTCGTCACTCGCGCCGGTTTGAAAATAGCTCCGCACGCGGCTGCGGAGGCTCTTGGCTTTGCCGACGTAGACGACCGTGCCCTTCTTGTCTTTGAAGAGATAGACGCCCGGCTTCGCCGGAAGGCTCTCGAGCTTTTGTTGCAGCAGGTCGGTCAAGCGGCGCCCAATATAACTCCCGCGGCGCGTGTCCAAAGGTCGTGCCGCGTTTCGCGCTGCTGATTGCCCTCGCCCTCGCCGTCCCGCAACCCAAAGCCACGCGCGTCGTGGTTCGAAAAACCGCGCACGAGCTCGTGCTCTACCGCGGCGACGCCGTACTGCATCGCTACCGCGTCGCGATTGGACCGGGAGGACCCGGCTTCAAACATCGCGAGGGCGACAAGGTCACGCCGGTCGGGCGCTACCACGTGACGATGCATCAGCCGTCGCAGTTCCACGAATTTTTGCGGCTCGATTATCCGAACGCCGACGACCGCGCGCGCTTCGCCAAATCGGTCGCGAGCGGGGAGCTGCCGCGCGGCGCGACGATCGGGGGTGACATTGGGATTCACGGCGCGCCGCCGCAACCCGAGTGGAAAGCGGTTCACAAGAACTTCGATTGGACGCTCGGATGCGTCGCCGTCGACGACGCGGAGATCGACGAGATCGGATCGCTCGTGGCCGACGGCACGCCGGTCGAAATCGAAGATTAGGGGCGCGGCGCGTCGGGTTGGGATTCGGGCGCGGCGGCTTCGACGAACGGAAGGTCGGCGCTCGCGGCGATGGCGCGCGCGATGCGCGGGAATTTTTCGACGTCGACGCCGAAGCGTTTGGCCGATGCGACCTGCGGAATCAAGCACGCGTCGGCCGCGCCGAACGCGTCGCCGTACGCGAACGGGCCGGCAATCCCGTGGGATTCGTTGCGCTCCATGAGCCGCTCGAAGACCTCGAGGCCGCGCGCGTTGAAGTGCTTGGCCCACTCGTTTCGCGCGTCGTGATCGCTCGCGTGGCGCACGAGCACGCTCAGATTCTGGAGCGGCTGCGTGCCCGCGTTGACCGTCTCGACGAGCGCACGCACGCGCGCGCGACCGAAGGCGTCTTTCGGATAGAGCAGCGCGTGCGGAAAAAGATCGTCGAGCAGCTCGAGGATCGCGACCGACTCGATGAAGATTTCGCCGTCGACTTCGAGCGCGGGGACGTACGCGTTGGCGGCGCGCTTGGCGTGCGACTCGGACCGTTGCTCGCCGCCGAGCAAGTTGACCGGCACGGTCTCGTGCGGGACGGCTTTGAATCCCAACGCGATGCGCACGCGATGCGACGACGACGAGCGCCAGTACGAGTAGAGCGTCACCTTCATGCGGCGAACTATAGCGTCGCGGCGCCGAGCACGTGGAGCGAGTCGCGGCTCTCGACGAAGACGACGACGCGCGTGCCGGGTTTTGCGGGTTCTTGCACGCTCGTGTGGAGACCGGCGGCGTCGAGGTCGGCGACGTAGCGGAGCGTGCGGACGATCGGGCCGTGCTCGAGCGTCTCGCCGGAATTTTCGCCGGCGGTGACGCGCGTCGAGAGGCCGCGCTCGGTCGTCGCGAGCATCGCGTGGCAGACGGCTTCGGACGCGGGCGCCGGGCCGACGTCGATCGCGATCGAGTCGCCGCTTCGCGCGAGCTTGACCGCGACGTGCGGCGCATGCGCCGCGCGCGCGATGGCGGCGCGTGCGCCGGCCGCGTTCGAGCCGACGAGCTCGTCGCGTCCGTCGACGACCATCTCGGGCGTGTACACGCTTCGCGTTCCCATGAAATACGCGTGCATCCGCTGCCGCGCGGTGAACGTCGGTTGCGAGAACGGATCGCGCCAGCCGAGCTGATTCCAATAATCGACGTGCATCTCGAGCGCGATCACTTCGGCGCCGCCGATGGGCTGATCGCGATCGAGGCGCGCGAGAAGCTCGTCGGCCGGCGGACACGACGAGCAACCCTCCGACGAAAAGAGCTCGACGACGACCGGAACGCGCGGCGCATCGGCCTGGACCGGCGCGGAAACCGCGAGAAACCCGACGAGCGCAATTCGCCGCACGAGACGCATACGTGAGAGACGAAGCGTCGGTTACGCCGATTCATCCGCGTCTGCTAAACAAACGAGAAAGCCCCCGTAGCTCAGTGGATAGAGCAGCGGTTTCCTAAACCGTTGGCCGGACGTTCGATTCGTCTCGGGGGCGCCTTGCGTGGGATAATCGCTACGATGGTGCGGATTCGGGTCGCGATGATCGCCGCCGCTTGCGCCGTAGGTGCGGCCGCTTCGGTCGCGTCTTGCGGGATCGATTCGTATCTGACGTGCGGCGCGCCGTGCGTCGATGGTGCAGTCGACGTCGCGCCCTCCGACGCGGGCAGCGGCGACGCGCCGAGCTTCGACGGGTTTCCCGATGCGCCGGCGTGCGATGCTGCGCCGTCGTGCTTCGACGCCGGCGTGCCGGCGGGCTGGACGCCGATCGCGTTCGCGGGGCCGCAGAGCCTGGGATCGCTTCCGAGTTGTCCGCCGGGGTTCGCGTCGAGCGACCTCGTGTCCAATCCGGCCGTCCCGATGGGCGCGTGCAGCTGCAGCGCGTGCACGGCGAGCGGGAAGTGGTCGTGCAGCGATCACATCGGCATCGGCGGCGGGAGCTGCGACGTGATCGTGTTCGACGCTTCCACGAGCGGGTGCTCGAGCTTCACGAGCCCGTCGCGAACGCAGCTCGAGCTCTCGTCGCAGCGGAGCGGCAACCCGACGTGCGGAACGAGCACGCCGAACGGAACCGGCAGCCTGACGGACACGCCGGCGAGGGCGTGCACGCCCTCGAGCTGCAGCGAGAGCGTCTGCGGCCAAGCGTCGCTCGCGGCGTGCATCTACAGCGCGGGCATGGTTTCGGTCTGCCCGCCTGGATTTCCGACGCAGACTTTCGCGGGCAGCGCCGCGACGCTCGATTGCAGCGCGTGTCCGAAGTGCGCGCTCGCGAACGCGGACGCGGGCTGCACCCCGACGCTCGAGCTCTACGCCGCGCAGAACTGCGGCGGCGCGCCGGTCCAGTCGTACGCGACGCAAAACCAGTGCACCAGCTTGCAGGTGTCGAGCGCGTTCCTGAGCGTCTACGACGAGGCCGGCGTGCCCGCTCCGAGCTGCGACTACGGCGGCGGCAACGTCTCCAGCACCGCGCAGCTCGCGAATCCGATCACCATTTGCTGCCCGTGACCGGGCTTGCGATAATGGACCGTGGTGCGCTCTCGGCTCGCGATGCTCGCTGCGTGTGCCGCAGGTGCGGCGGCCGCGGCTTCGGTCGCGTCGTGCGGCATCGATCCGTATCTCACGTGCGGTGAGGCGTGCGTCGAGGGCGGCGCGGACGTCGTGCTCGTCGACGTCGTCACCGACGCTGGCTCCATCGACGACGACGGCGGTGGCTTCGACTTTCCCGACGCTCCGGTCTGCGACGCGATGCCGCCTTGCTTCGACGCGGCGGTGCCCGACGGATGGACGCCGATCGATTTCACGACGACGTCGACCAGCGTCGCTTCGCTTCCGACGTGTCCGCAGGGGTTCACGTCGACCAACCTCGTCTACGACGCCGCGCTCGGCGCGGGCGCGTGCAAGTGCACCGCGTGCTCGGCGAGCGGCCCGTGGTCGTGCGGCGAGAGCATCGGTGTGCTCGGCGCGAAATGCGACTTCTATGACTACGACGCGTCAGCGGCCGTGTGCATCAGCACCGGTCTGGCCTCGAGCGTCGACATCCACACGCCGACGCGATCCGGCAACCCGTCGTGCGGCACGAGCGCTCCGAGCGGCAACGGCAAGGTGACGGCTTCGCCCGCGCGGATGTGCACGCCGAGCACATGCGATCAAAGCGTCTGCGGTCAGACAGCGTTCTCGACGTGCATCTACGCGCCGGGCAACCTCGTCTGCCCTCCGGGATTTTCGCCGCAGCCCACGGTCGGCAGCGGCGCGACCGCGAGCTGCAACGCTTGTCCGACCTGCTCCATCGCGAACGCCGACGCGGGGTGCTCGCCCTCGATCAGCCTCTACAGTCAGGCCGCGTGCGCAGGCAGCGCGTCTCAGACCATCACGACGCTGGAGCAATGCACGAGCACGGGAACGTTCAAGAGCGCGCTCATCGACTCGGGCGCGCCGACGCCGAGCTGCAGCTACGGCGGCGGGAACGTGTCCGGCAACGCGGTGCTCACCAACGCGATCACCGTTTGCTGCGAATGACGCTCAGAGGCAGTCGAGCTTGTAACGCGTGACGCCCGCGTCATCGACGTAATACGGCGGCGAACACTTGGAGTCGTGCGTCGTCTTGTGGGTCGCTGCGTGCGTCGGTGTCGGCGGCGGAGCGACGAAGGTCGCCGTGGGCGGCGGTGGCTCCGGCTTCGCCGTGAGGATCTCGATCGGTGGTGCGCTCGCCGTGGCGGTGGCCGTGACGATCGGCTCGACCGGGCGCGGCGGCGGCGCGGCTGCGGTTTCGTGCTCGGCCGCCGCTGTCGATACCGGCGCGGGTGGTGCGGGCGCGCGTTCGGTGCCTCGGTGCGCGAGCAAAACGCCGAGCGTGATCGCGCCCACGGCGCAGACGGTCAACGCCGCGAGCAACCCGACGAGACGACCGCGGGCCCCCGATGGTGACGGCGTCGGGCGCGCGACCACGTCGACTTGCGTCGATTCGGCGGGGGCCGGCGCGGGCTCCGCGACGAGCGGGCGCGACCTCGGTTGCGGCATCGACGAACGGCGCGACGGCGTCGCGACACGAATCTCCGAATGGCTCTCGATCTCGGCGACCTTGGCGGCGCGCTCGGCGATGAGCGCGCCCGCGACGCTCCCGACCCATTCGCCGACGCGCGAAATCGAGGCGAGCGGCGTCGCGTCTTCGATCGCGCGTGCCATCTCGCGCGCCGACGTGAAACGTTTTTCGGGATCGCGGTCGAGCGCGCGCAGCACGATCGTGTCGAGCGCGGCGGGCGAGGACGGCACGATCGCGCTCGGCGCGCGGACGTCCATGTGAAGGACGCGATCGAGCGTCGTCACGTCGTTGTCGGCCGTGAAGAGGCGGCTGCAGGTGAGAAGCTCCCAGAACACGACGGCCGACGCGTACACGTCGACGAGCGGCGACGAAATCTCGGCGCGGATTTGCTCGGGCGCCATGTACGCGATTTTTCCTTTGAGCTGCCCCTCGCGCGTGCTGTGCGCGCGACCGGCCGCTTTCGCGACGCCGAAGTCGACGAGACGCGGAATGCCGTCGAGGCCGACCAAGATGTTCTGCGGCGACACGTCGCGATGGACGATGTGGAGCGGCTCGCCGCGCTCGTTCGTCGCCTCGTGCGCGGCGTGGAGACCGTGGAGCACGCCGACCATGATCGCGGCGGCGACTGGCGCCGGCATCGGCGAGCCCATTTGATGGCCGGCGCGATTGAGACGCGCGAGCGACTCGCCTTGCACGTACTCCATGACGATGAAGAGCTCGCCGGCGAGGTTCACGACGTCGAGCGTCGGAACGACGTTCGGGTGGCGGATGCGCGCAGCGACGCGCGCTTCGTCGAGGAACATCGTCGCGAACTCCGGATCGCGCGCGAGGTGCGGGTGAAGACGCTTGATCGCGACCGTGCGCGTGAAGCCTTCTTCGCCGAGCAACCGACCGTAGTGGACCGACGCCATGCCGCCCGCCGCGATCTCGTCGAAGAGCGCGTAGCGCCCGATGACGATCGTCGGACCCTTGGTCGCGGCATTCACCACGGGACAGAATAGCCCAAGCGGCGGCTCGTGGTGTAAGCTCGCTTCATGCGTGCCCGCGCGTGCGGCGCTGCTCTCGCGATCGTGATGTCGGCCGCGCCACCGGTCCTCGCGAAGGACAAGGCGGAGTGCGCGGCGGCAGCCGTGGCGGGACAAGAGCTCGAGCGCTTTCACAAGCTTTCGCAAGCTCGCGATCAGTTCGCCGCGTGCGCGACCGACGAGTGCCCGGAGGTCATCGCGCACGATTGCTCGCGGTGGCTCAAGGATCTCGCGACGCGGATCCCGACGGTCGATCTCTCGAGCGGGCCGGGCGTCGGCGCGACGATCGACGGGCGCGAGGTCCCGCTGCCGGCGACGTCGCTCGCGCTCGATCCCGGCGCGCACGTCGTCGTGTTTCGCGCGCCCGGGTACGTGACGCAGACGAAGCGCGTCGACCTCGCGGAGGGAGCGCACCTGCGGCTCGACGTGCCGCTCGTCGCCGAAGCGCTCGTCACGACGCCGATCGCTCCGACCATTCCCGAAGGTCATGGGCACCGCGGCGTTTGGCTCGTTTCGGCGATCACGGCGAGCGCGCTCACGCTCGCGGGGTTCGGCGTCTTCGCGGGCTTCGGCGCGAGCGGCAACGCGGATCAGAGCTCGCTTCGCACGAGCTGCGCGCCGTTTTGTACGCAAGCTCAAATCGATCCGGTCGCGTCGGAGTACACGTGGGCGAACGTCGGGCTCGGCGTCGGGCTCGTCGCGCTCGTCGCGACCGCGGTCACTTGGTATCTCACGCTGCGACCGCGCTGACGCGTCCGCGGTGAGGGCGCTCAACCTCGCCGCGGAGAACGGCCTCTGACCGCGTCGATGGGGAGCATCGTCGCGGGATTTCCGATCGCGAGGTAGCCCGGCGGCACGTCTTCGTAGACGACGCTGCCGGCCGATACGATGCCACCGCGCCCGACCGTGACACCCGGCTCGATCGCCGCACCGTGCGCGATCCACGCGTCGTCCTCGATGACGATCGGCGCGATGCGCCGGCCGTCGTGATCGCGGATCGTGACGAGCGACGCGATGAGACAGCGGCGGCCGATGCACACGCGCGCGCGCGCGCGGATCGAGACGCCGTAGTTCAAGACGGTCTCGTCGCCGATCGCGAGGTCGGCGTCTTCTTCGCAAATGAGCTCGGAGCCGAACATGCCTTCGGCGAACTGCACGCGATCGCCGATGCGCACGCGGCCGTCCGCGCAGACGATCAAACGGCCGCGCACGCTCACGCGCTCGCCGATCGCGCACTCGCGCAAGACGAACGACGCGCGCAGCATGCCGACGCCGCGACGAACACGATCGACGCTCGGGAGCGCGCTCACGGCGCCGTCCTTTTGCCACGAATCGCGGCTGGCACGCCGGCGAGCGCGACGTGCGGCGGGAATCTTCTGCTCGCGACCGTGCCCGCGCCGAGCGACGAGCCGCGCCCGATGTGCGCGCGCGGGAGCAGCACGCATCGCGGGCCGATCGTGACGTCCTCTTCGACGATGACGACGCTCGGCGGCGGACGCACGTGGCGGTCGCCTTCGAGCGCGTGGAAGTGGCCGTCGAGAATTTTCGTGAATGCCCCGATGCAAGCACGCGCGCCGATGCGAATCGAACGCTGTGCTTCCATCGATGTCCCACCGGCCACGTAGACGTCGTCGCCGATGACGATCTCCGCGCCGCGTTCGACGTGAAGCTCGATCGGCGCGATCGAAGTGTCGAGCACGACGCGCGCGCCGATGCGCACGACGCCGCCGCCATGAAGGTGAACGCGGCGTACGGACTTTGCACTCCCGAGGATCATGCCGGCGCGGGCTGCAATGCACGTTCCGCCGGATGGAGGAGAGCCACGATGTTCACCAAAGACGCTCTGACGATCGACCCTTCGAATGCCACACGCGAGATCTGCGAAGTGATCGCGACGCAAGTGCACGACGTGATGCGGAGACGCGGCGTCGTCGTGGGGCTCTCGGGCGGCGTCGACAGCTCGGTGGTCGCCGCGCTGTGCACGCGCGCGCTCGGCTCGAACAAAGTGCTCGGCATCTTCATGCCCGAGCGCGACTCGTCGCCGGAGTCGCTCGCGCTCGGTCGCCTCGTCGCCGACCATCTCGGCATCGAGACCGTCGTCGAGGACGTGACCGCCGCGCTCGAAGGGCTCGGTTGTTACGAGCGGCAGATCCGTGCGGTGCGCGAGGTCTTTCCCGATTATGGGCCGGGGTGGAAATGCAAAGTCACGCTGCCGTCGCTGCTCGAGAGCGAGCGCTTCAGCGTCTCGCGCCTGACCGTGCGCTCGCCGAGCGGCGAAGAACGCACGGCGCGCATGCCGCCGAACGCCTACGCGACGCTCGTCGCCGCGACGAACTTCAAACAGCGCGCGCGAAAGTCGATGGAATATTTTCATGCCGATCGTTTGCGCTACGCGGTCGCAGGAACGCCCAATCGGCTCGAATACGATCAAGGCTTCTTCGTGAAGCAAGGCGACGGCGCGGCGGATCTCAAGCCGATCGCGCACCTCTACAAGACGCAGGTCTACGCGCTCGCCGAGCACCTCGGGGTTCCGACCGCGATCACGCGGCGGGCGCCGACGACCGACACGTATTCGCTCGCGCAGACGCAGGAGGAGTTTTATTTCGCGCTCGATTCGGCGCGCATGGACCTCTGTCTCTACGCGATGAACCACGGCGTCGCGGCGAGCGAGGTCGCGCGCGCGTGCGATTTGCGGGCCGAGCAGATCGAGCGCGTGTTTCGTGACATCGACGCGAAGCGCCGCGCGACGCTCTATCTCCACCTCCCGCCCCTCCCGGTCGAGCCGGTCGCGGAGATCTGACGATGTGCGGCATCGGGGGCATCGTCGCGCTCGCGCCGACCGCGCGCGGCGGCACGCTCGAAGAGCTCCAGGCGATGGCGCGCGCGCTGCGACATCGCGGCCCGGACGCGTGCGGGTTTCATCGCGACGCGCGCGCCGGGCTCGCGCACACGCGCCTCGCGATCGTGGATCTCGCCGGCGGCGCGCAGCCGCTCGCGAACGAAGACGAATCGATTTGGGTGACGTTCAACGGCGAGATCTTCAACTGGGTGGAGCTCCGCGCCGAGCTCGAGGCGCGCGGACATCGTTTCCGCACGCGCTGCGACACCGAAGTGATCGTTCACGCGTACGAGACGTGGGGCGAGCAGGCGTTCGAGCGGTTCAACGGGCAATTCGCGATCGGGCTCTGGGACGCGCGGCGCGAGACG
>DASXHD010000008.1:0-6608 GCA_036488725.1 Polyangiaceae bacterium
ACGGCCCCGGCATCGCCGACGTCGAACGCGTGCTCCGCGGCGGCTGTGGAAGCCGTTCTGAGCGCGCTCACCACGCCGTCCACCCGCCGTCCACGTAGAGCTCGCTGCCGGTCATGTACGACGCATCGTCGCTCGCGAGAAAGGCGACCGCCGCAGCGACCTCTTCGGGCGTGCCGACGTGGCCCATCGGCGTCATCGTCTCGACGTACGCGCGAAACTTCGCCGCCGCCTCGTCGCTACCCTTGATGAAGGGCGCGATCATGGGCGTGTCGATGAAACCGGGGTGAACCGAGTTCACGCGGACGCCTTCCTTCGCGACCCGAATGGCGACGTTTTTGGTCATGAGACGCACGGCACCTTTCGACGCGTGGTACGCGATCGCCGTTCCGTTGCCGCCCCCCGCGCCGTAGATCGACGAGACGTTCACGATGGCCCCCTTGGTCGCGCGAAGCTGCGCGAGGCTCGTCTTCATCCCGAGCCAGACGCCGAGCTGATTGACGCGCGTCACTTGCTCGAAGCCTTCCAACGTTTCGGTCTCGACGTCGTCGAGGCGCGCGATGCCCGCGTTGTTCACCAGCACGTCGAGATGCCCGAAGGTCGCGACCGCGCGTTCGACGGTCTGCCGCCACTGCGCTTCGCTCGTCACGTCGAGGTGCATGTAGAGCGCGTGCCCGTCCGCCGCGCGTATCGCTTCGACGACCTCCATGCCTTCGCCGTCGAGGTCCGTCACGACGACGGCGCAGCCTTCGCGCGCCAGCCTCTTGCAGACTGCCTTGCCGATCCCGCGCGCTCCGCCGGTGACGAGTGCGACCTTGCCTCTGAAGCGACGAGTGACGTCACTCATGTGCCGCCCCGCTGAGGGCGACGACGGCGTCGTGGAGCTGCGCGCGAAGGTTTCTCGGCTGTTCCAAGCGACGGAGGAGCCGTTGCAGCGTCGCGTGCTCGAGGCCCTCTTCGACGAGCGGGTACATCAGCGCCTCCTCGTGCGCCGCGTGCTCGCGCAGCGTCGCGCAAAACGCGTCGACCATGTCGGCGCGGATGCAGTGGAGCTCGAAGGCGATGCCGAGCTTGCCGAGCTCGGCGCGGATGCGCGCGTGCTCGGCGACGAGGTCGCTTGCCTCTTTCGGGCTCACGCGCGAAAGCTCGGGGATGACGTAGAGCTCCTCGGCATCGAAGTGACTTAGCAGCGCCGACTCGAGCTCGTCCCAGCGCGCCTCGGCGTCCGCGCGGCAGTCTTCGCGGACGCTCGCGGCCGCGCGCTCGAGCAGCGTTTCGATCCGCGCGTGATCTCGTTCGAGGAGCGCGCGAGCCTGTTTCGCATGATTGTGGTGGAGCATGACGCCGCTGATTGCGATCGTCGTGCCACGCGCGATGTCTGCGACATGCGCTTCTTCCGCGGACGCGCCGACGAACCGACTGCGCATCCGCGCGCCGAATTCGCCGGCACACCGAGTGCTTTGGCGAACGCTCATGCTCGTCGAACGCAGCGAGCCGATGGCGTCGAGACGATGCGACCGAGCGAGCTTTCGGGCGGCATGCGCAAACGCGTGGGGCTCGCGCGGACGCTCGCGCTCGAGCCCGAAGTCATCCTCTACGATGAGCCGAACACCGGCCTCGACCCCGTGAACGCAGCGCGAATCGACCAGCTCATTCGAATCATCCAAAAGACGCTCGACGTCACGAGCGTCGTCGTCACGCACGACATGAGGACCGCGTTCACGGTCGGCGACCGGCTCGTGATGCTCGACCGTGGCCGCGTCCGTCGCGTGGGAACGCCGAGCGACTTTCGCTCGACCACCGACGAAATCGTCCGAGCCTTCGTCGACGGCCGGGTGACGCAGCCCGAGCAGCGAGCGCAACGATAGCGGACGAACGCGCCGTTTGCGGGGTCGACTCTTCGGAAAGCCGCGAGCGCACGGCGATTGGCCACGGTCCGTCGCTTGCACTCGCACCTGCAGGAGAACTCAAGATGGATGTCACCGTCGCATTCGTGGGCCTCGAGCCGTCCGACGCGCTTCGCGCTTACGCGATCGACAAGATGTCGCCGCTCGTCGAAGTGGCCGACGTCATGCGCTGCCGCGTCGCGCTCGAAGCCAGCAATCGTCATCACGCCGGCGCGAGATTCCGCGCGAAGGTCGAAGTCGAAATCCCGCGGTCGACCGTGGTCGTCGGCGCGCGCGGCGAGGCGTACGGCGATCCGTACGCGGCGATCGACGCAGCCACGTCCGACGCCCGACGCGTGCTTCACGAACGCGCCGCGCGCACGCACACGCTTCGTCACCGCTGAGGAGGACGTCATGGCAACGCGAGCCGAGAGATTCCGGGCAGAAGAGCAGCAGCATCCATCGACGCGCGCGAAGAAGCGCGCCGCGGATCACGCGACCATGAAGGCGCGCGCGAAACGCACCGCAAAAGAGCACCAGAATGCGCATGCCGCGAAGAAGGCGACGTATGCTCTCGAGCAGCACTCGCGCCGCTCGAGCCGCAAGAGCGCCAATCACGCGCGGTCGGACTCGAACCTCATGCTCCGCGCGGAGCGCGCGAAGCGTTCGCCCGACGCACGCGCGCGAAGCGGCAAGTGAGCCCGAACGTGAGAGCTCTCGAAACCCTCGTCGCGGAGTGTGAATCCGCCTTGACCTCGCCGGCGCCCGAGTCCGCGATCCGTCGCGCTCCCGCTCGTGCGCTCGCGTCTTTTCAAAGCGATCCTGGCGCGGAGAGAGTATCGATTCAAATCGACGCCATCGCGCGCGAGACCGATCGTCTTTGCGCGCTCGGCCCGAGCCGTCTCCAATCGCGTTTGGCGTTCGCGCGCGCCCTCCTCGCACACCCGCTCGACGTCTGGCCAATGAAGTAAGTACGCACGGATGGTGCGCTCGATGAGCGAGGCGAGCTTCGTCAAAGCTCACCGTGTCGCTCGCCGACGAGGACATCGTCTTCGACGACGAGAACGAGAGCGCTGGCTCGCTCGTCGACATGTCGCTCGGCATGCTCGACATTTTTCTCGTGAAGATCCCGCGGCCGGAGAAGACGGTCGCCGTCGAGGTCCCGTTCTCCTGGAGCTCGCGCATCACGTCGCGACGCTCGCGCCTGTCGCCTCCACCGCGGCGCCCATGGTCTCGTCCGCGCCGGCGCCGCCGCCGCCGAGCCCGCCAGGGTCGAGCAAGCCGACGTGCCACACGATTCGCCCGCTTCGTTCGTGCGCGGCGCGCCGGGGACGTCGCCGCTCTTTCGCGATCACCTGCGTGAGCACGCGCATCATCTCTTTGCCGGGCGCGTGGAACGACGACGGCGCGCGCACGAACGGGGTCAGACGAAACGACGCAGCGAGGATTACGGGTTGACGCTCGACGGGCTGTGTCTTAGTTAACTAACTGAGAACTGCATGCCCGTTCGCTACGCTGCAACCGAGAAACGCGCCGAACTCGTCCGAGCTGCTAAGCAGTTGCTCCACCAGCAGGGCTTCCAGCGCACGACGCTCGCCGACGTCGCCGACGTCGCCGAGGTACCGCTCGGCAACGTGTACTACTACTTCAAGACGAAAGAGGCGCTGGCCGACGCCGTCATCACGTCCCACGAGGCAGCCTTGCGGGAGCGCTTCGCCTCGTGGACCGCGAGGCACGACGATCCTCGGCTCCGCCTTCGCTGCCTCGTCCGCGCACCGCTCGACTCCGCCGACAGGGTGATCCAGTTCGGGTGCCCCCACGGCAGCCTGTGTCAGGAGCTCGAGAAGCTCGGACCTGACGCTCCCCTCGCCAAGGCCGCGGAGCGCCTCCTTGCCGTCTACATCGAGTGGGCAGAGGAGCAGGTCTACGCGCTCGGCTTCGGTCGGCGCGAGTCTCGTGCCGTCGCAATGGACCTCGTTGCCGCCGTGCAGGGGACGATGCTCATCGCACACACCATGCGCTCGCGCGAGCTTCTCGCGCGGCAACTTCGTCGAGTCGAGCGTTGGCTGGACGAATCTCTTTCGAAGCGAAACGCACGGAGACATTCATGACCAACGACGTCAGCGCTACGACACTGAAGGATCGCATCGCGGAGTTCACTTCCGGGATGACCAAGCACGCTCCAGCGGAGGTGATCGCGACCCTCGGCGCGGAGCTGAAGAAGCTCGCAGACTCGGGCATCGCGAAACGAGCGCTTCACGTCGATGTGAAAGCCCCCGACTTCACGCTCCCGGACGCTCGCGGCGGCGCCGTAACGTTGTCCGCGCTGCTCGCGAAGGGACCGGCCGTCGTGACGTTCTACCGGGGCGGGTGGTGCCCGTTCTGCGATCTCCAGCTTCGTGCGTACCAGGGCGTGCTTTCCGAGATCCGCCGTCTTGGTGCGGAGCTCGTTGCGATCTCGCCGCAGACCCCGGACTTTGCCAGCGCCGACATCGAGAAGAAACAGCTCACGTTTCCCGTGCTGACCGATGCGCACAACGCCGTCGCGCGCGAGTACGGTCTCGTCTTCGGGCTCAGCGACGCCATGAAGGCGCTCCAGACCGGCTTCGGCAACCCGATCCCGAAGTTCAACGGCGACGACTCTTGGGAGCTTCCGATGCCTGGGACCTTCGTGATCGACGGTAGCGGCGTCGTCCGGCTCGCGCACGTCGATCCTGACTACACGCGCCGGCTCGAACCGGCGGCGATCCTCGACGCTCTTCGCGGTGCGCAATCGTGAAGGGCATCGTTCGCTGGAGCCTCTCGTTCGCCGCCGTGGCGATGTCCGCCGCGAGCTGTTCGAAGCCGTCCAACGACGCGACCGTGACTGCGGCGCCCACCAGCAGCGCTGCTCCAAGGATGAAAGAGTACGGTACGCCGCCCCCGGAGCGTGTCGGCGTCCTCGCGCCGAATACGGGCATCCCCGTCGGTCAGAAAGTTCCTGACGTGCACGCGCGCGATCTCGACGGTAGGGACGTCTCGCTCTCGTCGCTCTACTCGAAAGGCCCCATCCTGCTCGCGTTCTACCGGGGCGGCTGGTGTCCGTACTGCAACTCCGAAATCCACGCGCTGACGACGGCCTATCCCGAGTACCAGAAGCGCGGCGTGACTCCGGTCGCGGTCAGCGTGGACAAGCCCGACGCCGAAGCGAAGATGAAGGCGACGTACACGATCCCGTTCCCCGTTCTCAGCGACAGCGACGCCGTCGCGATCGAAGCGTTCCACGTCGTCAAGAAGGTGGGAGCGGACGAGCTCGCGAAGATGAAGGGGTTCGGCGTCGACCTGGAGAGCTACTCCGGCAAAACCCACCACGAGATCGCGATCCCCGCGCTTTTCTTGATCGACCGCACCGGAATCGTGCGCTGGGCGCACTCCGATCCCGACTTCAAGGTCAGGCCGAGCACGTCGCAGATCCTCGCGGCGATCGACGCTGCAGGGAAAAAACCATGAACGACCGATGGTCACTGCGAGGGAAGCGCGCCGTCGTCACGGGCGGCACGAAGGGGATCGGGCGTGCGACCGCCGAGATGCTCCTCGACCTCGGCGCAGGTGTGGTGGTCGCTGCGCGCGATCCCCGCGGCGTCGAGTCGACGCGGCACGTGTGGAACGAGAAAGCGCGCGACGGCGATGCCGTCGTCGCCGACGTGACGAGCGACGAGGGGCGTGCCGCGCTCGTACGCGCGGTCGAAGCACGATGGGGTGCGGTCGACATCCTGGTCAACAACGTCGGCGCCGGACTTCGCAAGCCGCTGCTCGAGGTGACGGAAGACGAGGTGGATGGCCTGGTGTCCCGGAACTTCAGCTCGACCTTGCTCGTCTCGCGGGTCCTGTTCCCCCTGCTGTCTCGCGGGACGGATCCCGTCATCGTCAATGTGGGTTCGGTCGCCGGTGTCGTCAGCGTTCGGGGGACGCCGATTTACGGGGCGCTGAAGGCGGCCGTCCACCAGCTCACGCGCGGTCTCGCCGCCGAGTGGGCGCCGGAAGGCGTCCGGGTCAACGCCGTGGCTCCTTGGTTCACCCGCACGCCACTCGCCGAAGGGCTCCTCGCGAATCGCGAGGTTCACGATGCGATCATTGCGCGTACACCGCTCGGGCGCGTCGCCGAAGCTCCCGAGATCGCGTCGGTCATCGCGTTCCTTTGTATGGCTGCCTCATCGTACGTGACGGGGCAGATCGTGACCGTTGACGGCGGAATGTCGATCGCGGGGTTGCTTTGACCGCCGTACCCAGCATTTGAAAAAGGAGACGGCATCATGGTGAAGGTCGGATGGTTCGTTCGCCTGGGAACGCGCGTTCTTCTGCCGTCGCGATCTTCGCCTTCGGATGCGGAGGTGAGATCGAGCCCGACGCAGTTGACGGTGCGGTGCACGGAGGGCACGACGATACGATCGACATGGCTTGCGCGTCGTCGGGGAGCACATCGAGACCTTCTCACCCACGGCCGAACACGTCGATCAAAGCGACTCCCTTCTTTGATGGTCGCACGGGCGGGAACCAGACGCCGTGACAAAGCCGTCGAGGGATCACTCCTTGCGGCCCTCTGGGTACTCCGCGCACGCCTGCTGGTCCAAACGCACGGTGACCGAATAATGTGCGCCCCCGTCGAGGGGCACGCCCGCGTAGCCCGAGCGGAAGCTCTCGCACTCGTCGCCCGCGCCGCCCTCGGGGAGCACTTCGTAGGCTTGC
>DASXHD010000055.1:0-16869 GCA_036488725.1 Polyangiaceae bacterium
GCGCGCGAAGCAGTGGCTCGATCAAGTCGTCGCGCGCGCCGCAGGAGTGCAGCACGAATGCGTCGACGCGACCGAGCAGCACGAGCGCGCGATCGATCCCGCGCGCGATGCACTCGGGCGTCCAATCCGCGCAGCCGTCGACGCCGTAGCCGCCCTTGGTGACGATGGTCGCGTCGCGCCCGCGCAGCGCGCGTCCGAGGTGCGACTCGGACTCGCCGTAGCTCGGCGCGGCGTCGAACGTGCGCACGCCGAGGTCGAGCGCGGCGTGCACGAGCCGCTCGGCGTCGCCCGCGCTCATCGCGCCGAGCGGGCCGCACCCGAGGCCGACCCTCGTCATCGCGAAAAAACGACCGCGGCGTAGGCGCCGAGCTTCACCGGCAGCGCGTAGGGCTGGCCGTCTTTGTTCGCGGCGACCGCCGTCACCGCTCCGGTCGCGCCGCCGCCGAAGTCGTCTCCGTATTTCATCCAGTCGGTGTCGAGCCGCACGCGCCAGTCGCCGCCGCTCGGCACGCCGACGTCGTACTCGGTGTACGCCTTGTTCATCAGGTTCACGACGACGATCACGTCCTCGCCCGACGCGCCCCACCTGCGATACGCGATGACTTTGTTCGTGTCATTGCGCTGCAGGATCTCGACGTTCGTGTCGAGCAACCCGCCCGACTGGCCGCCGACGTTTCGGCGGAGCGCGATCATGTCGGTGTAAAATGCACGCATTTTGTCCCCGAAACCTGCGGGGATCGTGCTCGCGAGCGGCGCGGGCGGGTTCGTGAAGGTGCCGGTCGCGAGCGACTCTTGGCCCATGAAGATCATCGGCACGCCCGGCGCGGTGAGAAGGAGCACGCCGCCGAGCATCGAGCGACGGCGCGCCCAAAAGCTCGTCGGGGTCGTCGGATCGATCTTGCTCGGCAGACGTGCGCCGCCGTTTCCGACGGTGTCGTGGTCTTCGACGAAGATCAAACGCGCGAACGGGTCGCCGGCGTAGCTCCCGGTGAGCGCGCTCTGGATCGCGCCGAGATCGCGGCCCGCGTCGGTCGCGGTCGCGAGCACGCCGGTCACTGCGTAACCGAACCCGTCCCACTGCGCGTCGAAGCCGAAGCCGCCGTCCTTCGGTGCTTGCGTGATCGCGGCGTAGCCCTTCAAATCTTCGGCGACGCTGGTCGCGCCGGCGGCGTGCGCGAGATCGTTGGCGGCGACGAGCAGATCGCGCCCGCCGGGCACGGTGCCTTGCCCGTCGATGCCGCGAACGTTCGATACTGAATCCCATCGCATCCCATCGCCGCGATATTCGCCGAGCCACGCCGAGACGGATGCCAGGAGCATCTCGGCGACGCGCGGCTCGGCGTAATTCGGGCGCGGGCCCCACGGCGTCGTCGCGTAGGCTCCGGGCGGAAAGAAAAACGGGCCGTGCGACCCGCTCGGGCAGTCACCGTCGAAGCACGCGAGCGGCGCTTGCGACCAGCCGTCCATGTGATTGACGACCGTGTCGATCCAAACGCCCATCCCGTCGTGATGCGCTTCGTCGACGAGGCCGCGCAAGTCGTCGGAGGTGCCGAGACCGGCTTTCGGCGCGAAATAAAGCTGCGGGTTGTATCCCCAGCCGCTCGCTTTTCCGCCGTACGACTGGACCGGCATGAGCTCGATGACGTTCGCGCCGAGCGTCGCGAGCGACGGGAGCGCGGCTCGCATCGCGGCGAGCGTTCCGGCGAAACCGGCGACGTGCGCTTCGTAGACGACCGTCGCGTTGCGCGGCGCGCGCGCGAACGCGCCGCTCTGCCAAACGTACGCGCTCGGGTCGACGACGGTGCACGCCGACGCGTCGTCCAAGACTTGTCGGCAATATGGATCGAGACGATGAATCGTTCCGGCCGGCGAGTCGAACGTGAACGAATAGTTCGTCCCCGCGTGCGCGTCGGCGACCGTCGCAGAAAAAATGCCGGCTCCCTCGGCGGTCATCGCGACCTTCTGTTCTGCGAAATCGCCGACGACCCACGCGGCGCTCGCGTGCGGCGCCCACACGCGAAAGACGATGCCGCTCGACGTGACGTTCGCGCCGAACGCGGGCGCGGGAAGTGGCATCGACCGTTTGCCGTGCGCGAGCTCCTCGGCGCGGACCGAGTTGGACGCAGGCGCGGGTGCGGGCTGCGGTGGCTCGGCGCCGCACGCCACGCACGCGAGGGCGAGCCACACGATGGAGCGCATCGACCGAATCATTCGCCGTCCGCATGAAAGCCGCTTTGGCGCGGCCGTCAATTCTTTGCGCGCCGGCGTCTACGCGGGGGCCTCCCGTGCGGAGGGAGCACGCGCACATCGGTCTTCGGCTTCACCTCGGACGGCGCGGATCCGAATCGCCGGCGAAACGCGACCGTGAACGCCGACACGTTTCCATATCCGACGCGCACCGCGATCTCGCTGACCGTGTAGCGCCCCGACTCGAGCAAGAGGAGCGCCTCTTCGAGCCGGCGGTTGCGGAGATAAATCGTCGGCGCGACGCCGAACGCTTGGCGAAACGCGCGCAGCACCGTCGACTCGCTCGCGCTGCATCGCTTCGCCAAGTCGCGCGCGGTGATCGCTTCGAACAAATTCGCTTCGAGCCACGCGCGCGCGCGACGCGCGAGATCGCCCTCTTGGTGCACGACCGACGCGCGCGTGCGCCGCTCGAGCTGCTCCTTGCCGAGGAAGAAGAGCTCTTTGACGATCTCGGTCTCTAGGAAACGCGCCGCCGCGCTGCCGTGCTTTTCGCAGACGGTGCGCTCGAACACGTAGCGCTGCACGATCTCGTCGACCCAGCGCGTTCGCGCGAAAAACCGCGGCGCCGAGACGATCGTGTCGAACGCGCGCGCGTCGAAGTCGGGCTCGTACTCGCGGCGCGCCGCTCTGCGCGCGTCGGGCCCGATGCCGAGCACCGCGAGCGAAACGACGCTCCCCAGGGCGCTCGCGCGGTGCGGCGCGCAGGCCGGCACGAGCGCGAAGCTCGCCCGGTCGATGCGCCGCGACTCGCCGCCGACCTCGAGCTCGACGACCGAGCTCTCGAGCGGAAACCAAAGCGACGGAAGCTCGCCCGCGCCCGCGCGATCCAAAACCGACGCGTCGCGCACGACGGCGAGCGTCATCGCCTCGCTCATGCCGCGAAAATCGCCGCGAGCTTGTCCATGAGCGCGAGCGTGCCTTCGTGGCGCGACGCGGCTTGGCCCTTCGGCGCGTAAGTCTTCATCTCGGCGTCTTCGAAGTATGCGCCTTGCTCGGTCAGCACGATCTTGGTTTTGTCGCCTTGCCGAACGAGCTCGAAGGTCGCGAGCGACGCCGAGATCTTCTCCCCGTTCACGGTCATCTCGTAAACGTAGACGACGCGCTGGTTCGGCACGATGTCGAGGTAGCGCGCGCCGAACGCGCTCGAGAGCCCGCTCGCGTGCGTCCCGCTCAAACGTTCGACGCCGCCGACGCGAAAGTCGAACGTCCGCTCGTGCTGCTTCCAACCTGGAGGCCCCGCGAACCACTTGGATTTGACGTCGGCTTGGGCGAGCGCCTGAAACACGCGCTCGGGCGAGGCGTCGACGACGCGCTCGATGGTGAAGGTGTCGTGGGTCACGTGGCTCATGATTTTTTCTTCTCCTCTCGCAAGACGTTCTCGAGCAAATCGAGCCGGCGCTCCCAGAGCGCGCGGCGTTCGTGAAACCATTTCTCCGCGGCGCCGAGCGCCTTGGGCTCGACGCGGCACATGCGCACGCGGCCGATTTTTTCGGTGCGCACGACGCCCGACGCCTCGAGCACCTGAACGTGCTGCACGACCGCGGCGAGCGTCATCTCGAGCGGCGCCGCCAAGCTGCTGACGGAAGCGGGCGCCTTCACGAGCCGCTCGACCATTTTTCGCCGCGTGGGATCGGACAGCGCGTGAAAGACGCGGTCGAGTGGATGGTCAAGCATGCGCTTTACTATTCGCACGGGCGGCTAATAGTCAAGCGATGGCTTAAGTATTCCAATCGAATGTGGGACGGATGGCAACTCGAGCGACCAGCGCGCAAGTGCGACGCACACTCACTCATTTATGGTCGGCTCATGCTGGAATCGTCCGTTCCTGGTAATTTGAATGTTAGGAGGCTTCATGAACCGCGCTTCGCTCGCAGGTCTGGCCCTTGTATCGGCTTGTGGATTCGCTGTGCTCTTCGGCGCCTGCGGCTCGGACACCGGAACCAACGGTGACGGAGGCGACGGAGGAGGCAACAACGGCGACGCCCTGACCGATCAAACCGTCGGCCTCGGCGACGCGGCGAACGTCTTTCCGTGCGACGGATGCACGACGTTCCCGCCGCTCGGGACGACGACGTGCGCGCCGAGCGTCCTCGGCCCGGCGAAGCTCGTTTACCCGATCGACGGCTTGCTCCTGCCGCCGAACATGAACGTCCTCGAGGTTCAGTTCGTCCCGGCGCAGGGCGCCGCCGAGTACGAGGTCGACTTCGAAAACTCGATCACCGACGTTCGCGTGCAGACGTTCTGCGACGCGGTGCCCGACGTGCGCGGCGGAGCGAGCCGCGGCTGCGGCCTCACGCTGCCGCAACAAGCGTGGACCGACATCGCCAACGCGAACCGCGACGGCGATCCGGTCGTCGTCAGCGTGCGCGCGACGATCGACGGCTCGTGCGTGACGACGTCGGCCGAGCAAGTGAAGCTCTCGTTCGCGAAAGACGATCTCGCCGGCGGCATCTATTATTGGCAGTCGGCGACGTTCGGCGGAATCGGCGGAAAAACCGGCGGAATCTACAGCCACGACTTCGGCACGTTCGACCCGACGCCGACACCTTTCTACACGTCGGACGCGACCGGCACGTGCGTCGGTTGTCACAACGTTTCGCGCGACGGCTCGCGCATGTCGCTCGCGTTCGACGACCCGGACGGCGACGACGAGTTCGGCGACGTGCACACCGCGGTCCTCGACATCGCGAGCAAGACCGTGATCGGCGGCGGCACGATGTCGCCGGGCTTCCAGACTTTCACGCACGACGCGTCGAAGATGATCGCGAGCACGTACAAGACCGACATGAACAAGGGCTTCGCGATCTTCGACGGCGCAGGAGCGACCCTCCTCGCGACCTCGGTGCTTCCGACGGGCATGCTGGGCACCGAGCCGGACCTCTCGAAGGACGACTCGACGCTCCTCTTCGTCGTCCCGGGAATGGCCGCGAGCAAGACGACCATCTCGTCGACGGGCGATCACCACTTCATGGGCGGGTCGCTCTACACGTCGTCGTTCACGGCGTCGTCGAACACGCTCGGGGCGCCGGCGGCGCTCCTCACGGCGACCGGTACGCAAAACTTCTATTACCCGTCGTTCGCGCCGGACATGAGCTTCATCGTCTTCAACGAGGCCGACGACGCGAGCGCATCGAACAACGACGACGACGGCTTTTACAATCGCAAAGCGCGCGTGAAGATCCTCCACTATCCGCCGCAGCAAGGCGACACGCCGATCGATCTCCCCGCGCTGAACGTCGCCGACGGTCTGTCGAACTCGTGGCCGCGCTGGAGCCCGTTCGTCGGGACGTTCCACGGCAAGAACATTCTTTGGGTGACGTTCTCGTCGAACCGCGACTACGGCCTTCACCTCGTGAACACCGGCTTCGACAACTGCTACCCGCCGGAGAGCCCGGCTTACGATCAGCCGCAGCCGCTCAGCAAACAGAACACGACCTACGAGAACTGCGCGCAGCCGCAGATCTGGATGGCGGCGGTGGTCGTCGATCCGAATCGCAGCCTCGACGCGCAAGACCGATCGTTTCCGGCGTTTTGGTTGCCGTTCCAAGACGTGAACTCGCACAACCACTCGGCGCAGTGGGTGGAGAAGGTGCAAGGCCCGCCGCCCGCGGACGGTGGCGCGTGCTTGCCGATCGGCGACACCTGCGGCGGCGACGCGGGCGCCGCGGTGTGCTGCCAGGTCTGCTGCAACGGAACGTGCGAAGCGAGCTGCGTCAACTGAGACGAGGCGCGATCGCTGGGCGCGGGAGAAAATATGAAAACAACGACGGCGTGGGTGGCGATCGCGGTGAGCATCCTGGCTTCGGTGGCAGCGGCGTGCGGCGGAGACTCGTCGCCGAGCGACGGCGGCAGCGACGCGACGACCGGAGGCGACGCCACCACCGACGCGCCCGTGACCGACGCGCCCGCGACCGACGGAGAGACCAAACCCGACGGCTGCGTTCCGATCGACGGCGGGCTCGCGTGCGATCCCGGTCACGTCGCGTGCGGCAGCGCGGCGTGCGATTTGACGACGCAGTTTTGCTGCATCGCCGACGCGGGAGCCGGAAACACGTGCACCAATTATCCGCCCGACAGCGGTCCGCCGCCGAAGAACAACTGCACCGGCGAAACGAAAGTTCTCTGCGACGAAGCGGCCGATTGCCCGAGCGGACAAGTCTGCTGCGGGTTCGTCGGCGCGACCGGCGGCTTCGCCACTTCGTGCAGCACGAGCTGCGGCACGGGCATCCAGTTCTGTCACGGGAGCGCCGAGTGCGTGACCGGCACGTGCACCGCGCAGCAGTGCCGCGGCGAAAACATCGAGACGTGCACGACGCTTTGTCCGTGATCAGTTGCAGCCGAGCGCGGCGCTTCCTGGCGCTGCCGACGCCGCGATCTCGGCGCTCCACGTCGTGCCGTCCCACGTCCACGTGTCGCCGAGCGTGACGCTCTCGTTCGGATTCGCCAATCCGCCGAAGAGGAGCGCGCCGTTTTGGAAGCTCGCCGCGACGGCCTCGGTGCGCGCCGACGGTGACGTCGTCGGGTGGAGAAGCGTCCACGACGTCGCGTCGTCCCAGCGCCAGGTTTCTGCGCTCGGCGTTCCGACGTCTTCGCATCCGGTGTAGCCGCCGGCGACGCAGCCGCCGAAGAGGATGATGCCGTCGCCGTCGGCGGTCATCGCCGCGCCGCTTCGTGCCGCCGGCGCGATCGTCGCCGGCGCGAGCGTCCACGTCGAGCCGTTCCAAATCCACGTATCGCCGAGCGAGCCGCTATCGTCCGCGCCGCCGAAGAGCACGGCCTCACTGCCGAGCCCGGCGATGCCCGCGAACGCGCGCGCCGAAGGGCTCGAGGGTGGCGCGGCGGGAGCCCACGCTCCGTCGTGAAGCACCCACGTGTCGTCGAGAAATGTGCTGCCGCCGAGCACGAGCCCGCCGAAGAGCACGACCGAGTCGCCGAGCGAGGCGACCGCAGGCACGAAACGCGCGGGAGGCGCGCCGCTCGTGGCTTGCTGCGTCCAGCCGTCGCCGGTCCACAGCCATGTTTCCATCACCGTCGCGTCGCTCGCTGCGGGAGTCCCGACGAGCTCGATGTGCCCGTCGACGGTGACCATCGTGCCGACGTAGCCGCACGCGTGCGGCGAGCACTCCGGCGGCGTGGGGATGGTCGTCGATTGCGCGTTCCATGTGCCGGCATCCCAGAGCCATGTCCCGGTCTCTTCGTAGAGCACGCACTGACCCGTCGGGCCGGCGTCCGCGTGGGCCGGCTTCGCGAGCGGTGTTCGCGCTCCGCACGCGAGCGCGACCGCAACGAAACCGAAGAGCACGGCTCGTCGTGTCATGGCGACGCTTCGAGCTGCGTCGAGAGCCAGCGCTCGGTCGCGCCGAGCGCGAGCGTCTCGTGACCGTCGTGCGTCGCGACGCCGAGCGGAAGCGGACCGCCCTCGATCAAGAACGCGCCGCGCGCGTCGGCTCCGGCGCGGCGATAGCCTCCGCGGATGGTGAGCGGCGCCGCGTCGAGCTTGATGTCGTCGAACGCGAGGCGGCCGTTCTCCCGATCGAGCGTCGTGTCGAGCACGAACGGGCGTGCAGGAAGCGCGCGAAGCCCCCCGCGAACGGTGGGCGACGTGACGACGAGCTCGAGCAGCGGGCGCGGATCGTCGCCGTGCGCGTGCAGGTCCCCGCGCAACGCGATGCCGCGGTCGCGCGAAATCGTGAAACGACGGAGCGTCACGTTCGCTTCGAACGGCGTGTGATCGGTCTCGCCCGGCGAGTCGACGACGACGTGGTCGAGCGCGATGCGCCCCGCGTAGGAAGAGAGCTCGTCGGCGTGGTTCACTTCGAGATCGAGGTGCCCGCTCGCGCCCGCCGTGACGACGCTCGTCGATTCGTGGAGCGTCGCGCGACGAACGGCCCAGTCGAGCTCGCGCATCACGAACGCGACGCGCTTCAAGTCGGTGCTGCCGGCGGGGACGACGAGCTCGAAGTCCTCGAACGCGTCGGCGGCGGCCTTCGGATCGGCCGAGCCGAACGCGAGCGTCTTCGCGCGCACCGAGAGCTGGAGCGCGCCGGCGTTCGCCTTCGAGACGCCCATGCGGACGTCCAGGCCGTGCGGAAAATCCGCGTTCGCGCCGTGCGCGTCGCGCAACGTCGCGCACTCGGTGTGCGCGAGGATCTCCGACGCCGGTCCGATGAGACCGCCGTCGAGCGTCGCCGCGACGTGGAGGGTTCCCGGATCTTGCGTCGTCGTGAGCGAGCCGAACGACGCGAGCGGCTCCAGCGACACGAATACGCCGTCGAGCGCGATGGTTCCGGACGTCGTCGCGAGCGGCGCCGCGCCCGAGAAGTCGACCGAAGCGACGTGAAGCTTCATCGTGCCTTTCACGTCGCGAGCGAGAACGGCGCCGTCGTTCTCGAGCGTGACGTTCGTCACGTCGGCGTCGAGATCGAGCGCGACACGGCTCGCTTCGATGGCGACGTCGCGCGCGACGAGCCGCGCGTGGCCAGAAGAGCGACGCGTCTTGCCGAGGCTCTCGACGCTCACGTCGGTGACGTCCGCGGTCACCGACACGATGCGCCGCGGTTCGCTCACGAGCTGCCACGGCAGAAAGCGGACGTCCGCGGACGCGATCGTGACCGTCCACGCGCGCGCCTGCTCGACGCGCACGCCGCGCAACGAGACGAATCCCGGAAAGAGCGTGAAGGCGTGATCGAATGTCACCGAAACCGGCGCCGCCGCGGCGAGCGACTTCCGCGCGATGACGAGCGCGACGTTCGCGATCGCGAGATAGAGGGTCTCGAGCGCGGCCGCGACCAAGACGAGCACGACGAGCGCGCGGAGCGCACGGTTTCGCGGCAGCCGGCTCTTCATGGGCCGTAACAGTCGCTCGCGCTGAACCCGAGCACGCCGCCGCTACCGTCCGCGGGACCGCCCATTTTGGTGCGAAAACAAGCTTCGGCCGGAATCGTGCTCGCGTGTCCGTTCAAACCCGCGAGATCGCCGGACGTTACGTCGGGCCCGATGGGCGGCCACGGCGTCGCGCTCGGCCACCACGCCGGCTTGCCCGCGAGATAAAACGACGCCGGCAGCGACTCCGACGACGGAATTGCGTTGGCATACTTGCCAATCGCGCTCGGCACTTCGCTCGAATCGAATTTCGTCGCGCCGCCGGACGTATCGTAATTACCCCATCGCAACAGCGTCGTCGCGACGAGCGGATCGTCCGGCACCGTGACCGCACCTTCGGTATTTCCGGCGCCCAAGTTGTAAACGGTTCCGGTGGCGCCGATTCCGCTGTTCACTTGATAAGTCGTGGTCGTCCCCGGCGTGCCGAGCACGTTCCCGACGACATTCATGTATCGAACGTAGGATTGAAGTGGCATGACGGTCGTATTGTCCGCGCGGCCGGGGTCGGTCCCGAGAAAGTAATTGCGAAATAGCGTGTTCATCAGCTGATTGCCGTGAAACACGTCGCCGCCGAATCCAGGGCCGATGTTGCCCTCGTAAAGGTTGAATTCGATTCCGGCGTTGTGCTGGATGAACTCGTCGGCCATCCAGTGAATGCCCTGGCCGTCGGCGTAGGTGTCGTTGATCGCGTAGTTGTACGAAAAGACCGAGCCGAGGCTCTGTTGAACGACGACCGGCGCGACGACGTGCTGAAATAGGTTGTTCTCCACGAGGTTGTCGGCGCCGCCGTACGCCTCGACGCCGTAGTTCTCCGACTGGCCTTGGGTGCCGTAGAAATAGTCGTTGGCGATCGTGCAATGCGCCGTCATGCCGAGCTGAATCAGCGAGCGCTGGCACGAGCACGTGCGAACGAGCCGGACGCCTCGCACCCAATCGTTCATCGCGTTGTAGATCGCGACGTTCATTTGGCCGCCGGCGTTGGTCGCGTCGACCGAGACGTCCTCGAGCCCGGCGTCTTGGATCGGCGTCGTCGGCCACCAAGCGCCGGGCGATTGGCTGGAACGCCAGTTGGGTGAATAGAGTCCGGGGCTGATCGTGTAGGTACTGCCGTTGATCGCGGTGACCTTCACGATCTGAATTTGGCTACGGACGACGCTGTCGACGATGCGACCGCCGTTGCCGCCTTCGAGCGAGCATGACGCGCTCGTGGTGTCGCACACGAAGAAGTCGGCGCCGGGCGACGTGTCGTTGGCTTGGTCGAGATAGAGCCATTGTCCGACTTTGATGCCTGCGCTTCCGACGTTCGCAAGTGTGATGTCGGTCGTGCCGCGCGTGTAGCCGCCGGTCCAATCGGCCGCGTTCGCGCCACCGGGCTGCGTGTTCGACGCGCCGGACCAATCGTTGGTGCCCGAGAAACAAATCGCGGCTTGCAGATTCGAGCAGAAATTGTTCGCGCTGAAGACGAGGAGCGTTTTGTCGGCGCCCGCGCCGCGCACGGTCACGCCGGATTTCATCACGATGCCGTCATCGGAGATGTCGAACGTGCCGGCGCCGAGCGTGACGACCTGACCGTCCGGACACGCTTGGATCGCGGCGTTGATCTGCGCGGCGGTCGCGCCCGGGCTCATCGTCGCGCATGACGTCGTGCGCGCGGGGATCCCGCCTTCGACGCCCGCCTGCGACCAGTCGATCGCGCGCGATGGATCCAAAATGCCGGCCCAAGGAAGCCCGCCCGTCGCTGCGTCGCCGCCGCCCTCGCCGGGTGCTCCATCGGCGGGCGCGCCGTCCACGCCGCCATCGGACGACGCGCCGCTGTCACCGCACGCAAAGGAGACCGCGAGCAAGCCAATCGCGATGAAGTGCCTGACCATGTGCCGATGCTAGCGCGGGACGTGCGGGTCCACGAGCAAGAGGCCGCTGCGTTTCACGTTCCGGACGTTCTGCGCGACGAGCTCGCGAAACGCGATGAGCGCCTTGCTCGCGTCGACGAGCAAATCTTTCGAGCACGCGCGCATGATCTGATTCGCGAGCGTGAGGCCGCCGACCAAGCCGAGCGGCACGCGATGCGCTGTCCCGTCGAAGTCGATCAGCCGGATGGCGCGAAGATAAGCGCCACGAGAGGCGTGGAGCGCGGGGATCTCCAGCCACATTTCGTTCACGTCTTCGAACGCGATGCGCGAGCGCGAGCGTTTGTGCGAAACGACGACGCCGTAATCGTGACGCGCGACCTGCGCAGAGCTCGCCGAGATCGCGCGGCGGCGACTGGTCCTCGACCTCGGCAGCCACGCGATACGGCATCGGCGCGGTTTAGCACGCACGAGCTACGCGTGGCATCTCGTGTGCGTGTCTCGAAGCATGGCCACTGAAGTCATCCGTGAAGAGCACTACGAGCGTCCGCACGTGCGTTTGGTCGCGCTGCTCGCGCGTTTGGTCGACCTCGCTTTCGGGCTCCTCTACACGCTCCTCCTCATCCGTCTCGTGCTCGTGTTTTTCGCGGCGCGACCCGGCGCTGGGTTCTACCAGCTGATCCACAACGCGACCGAGCCGTTCTATCGGCCCTTCGAAGGTCTCTTCACGACGACGACCTTCAACGGCTGGCACCTCGAGTGGTCGCTGCTCGTCGCGCTCGTCGTCTACGCGCTCGTGCACGGGGCGATTCGCGGCGTCATGTCGCTTCTGGTCCGCTGACCATCAGGGCACGGTAGCTTCGACCACCCAGCGTCCGGCGCGGACGGTCGCGACGCGAAAGCTCGTCGCGTGCTCGTCCGCGACGGCCGCGAACGGCGCGGGGCCGCTCGTGTCGAACGCCCACGCGCGCGAGGTCGTCTCGAGCGCGTCGCTCGCCGAGCGCCACGCGCCGCCCGCCAGCTCGTCGGCGAAGACGCGAAACCCGAGCCCGCTCGGTCCCGGATGCGTGCCGCGTGCGTCGATGCGAAGGAGGTGCGTGCCTTCGATCGCGAGAGGATCGCCGTCGCGCGCGGGCCCTTCTGCGACGAACGCGCCGTGCTCGAGGCGATACACGACGAACGCGCCGCTCGCTTGCGCGGTCTCGAACGCGACCCGCTCGCCGTCGCGCGCGGCGACGGGCGTGACGAAGTCCTGCCTTTCACCCGGCATCGCGAAGCGCTCCCAGGTTCCGGTCGCGAGGCGTTCGGCTGCGAGCGAGCAATGCTGCGACGAAATCGAATCGCCCGCGTCGATTTGCACGCACGACTCGAGGACGACGAGCGCGCGGTCCGCCGTCGCCGCGGCCGCGATCGGAATCGAGCTCCTGCACGCGGCGCCGCTCGGCGCGGGGACCGCATGCGACGAAACCGTTTTCCACGTCGGCTGTGGCGCGTCGAGATCGACCGCGTCGACGAAAATTCTTTTTACGACGCGCGTCCCGCCGGTGAGACGCCGGCACGGCGGACCGTGCGAGATCGTCTCCGCGTAGACCGAGACGAGCGTGTGGTCGTCGACGAACGACGTGACGAGCCAGTCGCCGCGGCCCTGCGGATCGGCGGGGATCTGCACGCTCGCGCCCGCTTTGCAGAGCGTGGTGCGATGAGCTTCGGCGACGACGACGTCGCCATGACCTGCGATCGTCCTCGACGGCATCGTTCCGATCGTGCCGACTCGCGTCGCGCCGCCCGGCGCCACGACGTACGCGACCGTGCGCTTCGCGGCAAAGGACGTCGCCGAGACGAACACGCGATCGCCGGTCATGTGGCTCATCGAGAGGTCGTCGATTTCGCCCGGCGACGCATCTGCGCCGAGGAGCGCGTCACCGCACGGCAGGCTCGCGCGGTCTACTGCGACGGCGCTCGCGGTCGGCGCCGGCGGCGGCGACGGAAGCGCGGACGCCGACGCCGCGCTCTGCGGTGCCGCGGACGGCTGCTCCTCGCGACACTGCACGAACGCGAGCGCGACGAGCGCGCAGCGCGCGATCCAGAGACGTCCCACGGCGTGAGTCTGAGCCGAGTCGCGCCGCGAGCGCAAGAGCGGGGTACGATGGCGTCGATGAGGTCGATCGCCCTTTCGATTTGCGCGCTCGCCTGCGCGTGCGGCGGGTCGAACGTCGAGGTCCGCGAGCCGTCCCACGAGCCAGTCGTTCGCGTCGCTTCGCTTTGTCACGATCGTTCCGACGTCGCAGCGCCTCCGCCTCGCGTCGTCGCGGGATATCCGCTCGCGATCGCCGTGCTCTCGAAGGACGAAATGGCTGCGCGCGCAGCCGCGGCGAAAACCGCGGATTGGCCGCAAATTCAGGTCGATCGCTACGGTCTTCTCGAGACGGCGGGGACCCGACCGCACTTTCGCACGCCCGGTTACTCCGAAGGGCCGAGCGAAACCGGCGAGCGCCCCGAGGACGTCACGCTCGTGCAAGCGTTCGTCGACGCGCATCCGACGCTCTTCGGACCCGACCCGAGCGATCGCGTCGCGGGCCACGGTCGCATCGGAACCGATTACATCGTTCGCTATTGGGGCAACGGCGTCATCAGCATGCAATCCATGCATACTGCACGTTTATTCGCGATCCTCGCCGCGGGTCGCACGATGCCGGCGCCGCGCGACCGGAGCGATCTCCTCGCGCCGTGGGTCGGCACCGAAATCGTGAACGTGCCGCGGGCGCCCGAGAACCCGCCGTGCGATCCGATCACGCCGAGCGGCCGCGAGTGCGCGCACGACGAGCCCGTGGCGCCGCCGCCGTCGCGTTGGAAGCTCGACGCGACGCGCGCGACCAACCCGGTCACGTCCATCTTTCGCGACGAGCCGCCGGTGCTGCGCCGGATCGTCCAGGTCACGCTCTCCGAAGACGACCGGCCGTGCCGCAAGCTGCCGCATTTCATCGATGCGGTGACCGGCGAGGTCCTCGAGTGGACGCCGGCGATCACGAACTGACGCGTCTACTGCTTCGTGAGGGTCGTCTGATTCGCGCTTTGGCGGCGCGGCATGCACTCGTCGCTCACGAGGCCGAGCGTCAGGTGCGTGCAATCGCTGAAGCTCACCGTGTACGTGCCGGGCACATTGAGACACGCGAAGAACGCCATGTCTTGCGTGCTCACGGACTTGTTCATCATCGTGATGCGTCCCGAGGCGCTGTCGTAAGTGTACGTGCCTTCGATGTGCGCGTTGGGAAGCCCGCCGCCGGTGCGGTCGACGGTGACCGCGTGTGTCGCCGCGATGAGCTTCGTCGTGAACATCGTGCGTCCGCCCGGGCGCGTCACCGACCAAGTCCCGTCGAGCGCGCAGCTCGGCGTCGCGTCCGCGCTGCCACCAATCACGCTCATCGCGAGCGCCGCCGAAACCACCGTCATCGCATTCCGCATGGAATACTCTTTTAGCCGATTTCGATGAGCTCCGTTGCAATACGAACCGTTCTCCTCGCGGGACTCGCGCTTGCGAGCTGCGTTCCGCCGCGGCAAGCGATGGTCGTCGGGACCGAGCACAAGGGCCACTTCGTTTCGCCCGGTTATCCGCTGCGAAAGCTCGAAGCGCTCCTCGATGCGTATCGTCCGGATCTGGTGCTCGTTGAAATTCGTCCCGAGGCGTTCGCGCTCGGTCACTACGAGGACGGCCCGATCGAGATGAGCTACGTCGTCCTTCTCGCGAAGCGGCGCGGCATCCCCGTCGCTCCGATTGATTGGTATCGAGACGAGGACATGGGCAAGGATCCGCCGGTCGTCGACGCGGACGGCGATCGCACGTTCGAACGCGATTGGGGGCCGACCGCCGAGCGGCTCGATTCGTATGCGCCGTTCGACGTTCTCAACTCGCCGGCACGCGCGCACGCGGTGCTCGAGCTTCGGAACGCGCAGACGAGGCTCGGCTCGGGTGAAGGCGTCGTGTGGGAGCGGCGGCAGGCGTGGTTCAATCACCTCACGCAGGATGCGATCGAGTCTCACCACGCGCGGCGAGCGCTCGCGTTCGTCGGCTTCGCGCATCGGCCCGAGCTCGAAGCGTCGCTCGTCGCGAGCGGCCTCGTGAGCATCGACCCGCGCTCGATCCGTGCCGACGCGCTCGATGCTCCGGTGGACGACGAGGTGATCGCGTTTTGGAAATCAGCAATCGAGCGAATGCGCGCACGCGCGACCGCGACGTCGAACCCGGCGGTCAAACGCGCGCTCGAAGCCAAGATCGTTTACTGGCAGGCGGCGGTCGACTCGCGCGGTCGCATGCGCGCTCACTTGCACGAATAAGGCGTGCAGTACGTATCCACCTCAGCGACGCACGTGCTGTCCCACGCGGTCGCGCAGCAATAACTGTCTCCCGCGAAGCTCACGTCGCAGATCTTCGTCGCGCAGCCGGATGGATCGCAGCCCTCGACGAGCGCTGGGCCGGTCGTGCAGAGTGAGTGCACGCAGGGCCCTTGCGGGGGTGCGTCGCTGACGACGGCGCACTGACCGTTCGCGCACGATCCCGAGTCGCACGCGTTGCCGCACGCGCCGCAGTTGAACGGATCGCTGCTCGTGTCGACGCAGACCGCGCCGCACAACGTTCCTTGGCAAGCGAAGACGTCACCGGGCATCACCACGTCGACGACGTTCGCGTCGTGAACCGGCCCGTCGGCGGCGGTCGCGTCGAGCGGCGGCGCGTCGGTCGTCGCGTCCAACGTCGTGCTCGCGTCGTGGCCGGCGTCCTCTCCGATGATGGGCAGCCCGCCGCCACACGCGACCACCACGGCGACAGCGAGCATTCGCGACCGCATGGGATCAGGCGTATCACAGCGACGCGTGCGGTAGCCCGCCGTCCACCACGAGCGTCGTTCCGGTGACGAACGGCGACTCGATGACGAACAGCACGGCGCGCGCGATGTCGTCGGCGGTGCCCACGCGACCGGCGGGGAGCGCCTTCGCCATGCGGCCGAAGATTTGTTCGAGCTGCGCGTCCGGCGTGCCGGTCCAGTACGTCGTGCGGAGCGTGCCGGGCGAGATCGAGTTGACGCGCGTCGGCGCGAGCTCGACGGCGAGCGTCGGGACGATCGCGTCGAGCGCGCCGTTGACCGCCGCGATGTTCGTCATCCCGGGCATCGCCTTGCGCGACGCGCCGCCCGAGAAGAACGTGATCGACCCACCCTTCTTGATGTGACGCGCGCCCGCGTGCGCGGCGGTCACCTGCACCCAGAACTTTCCGTCGAACGTCGCGCGGAACGTCTCGTCGGTGATGTTGTCGAGAAAGCTCCCGCCGCGGTTGGTTTGCCCCGCCGTGAGCACGAGGTGATCGAACGCGCCGAGGCCGTCGAAGAACGCGCGCACGTCGGCGACGTTCTTTCCGTCCACGACGGCCGACGTCGCGCCGAAATCTTTCGCGGTCTTCTCGAGCTCGCTCTTTTCGCCGCGACCCGCGATGACCACGCTCGCGCCCTTCGACGCGGCGAGCTTCGCCGCCGCGAGCCCAACGCCCGACCCGCCACCGAACACGACCACTTTTTGTCCATCGAGGCTCATCGCTTCTCCTTGCCGAAGCGGCGAGATTACCAGCGATCGCGGCGCGCCGTTGCAGCGCCGACTCCTCTATGCTCGGCGGATGGGCTCCGAGTGACGCGACGCTCCCTCTTCTTCGCGGTCGCACTTGGCACCGCAGGCTGCGCGCATTCGATCGATCTATTCGCGCCGGCAGCCGAGCTCGCACCGAACGCCGAAGTCGTCGCGTGCATCACGCCGGGTCGCGTTCAGAATTTCGATCCTGCGGCGCGCGTACACCGCGACGGCGCCGTCGTCGTGGAGGGTCGCATCATGACGCACGTGAAGCCGACCGACA
>DASXHD010000030.1:0-16009 GCA_036488725.1 Polyangiaceae bacterium
GCATGGAAGCTTCCAGCGAAAGGATCGTGACGGCCGCCAACGCTCATCACGTGCACCGGCTCGGCCGGCGCGATCCTTTCGCGCGCGAACATGCACCTTCGCGACGACAAGCCCTCGCGAACGCACCCCCCGCCGAGCGCACACCATCTCGAGCGCGCCCAAGTGAGTTTCCAACGTCCTCCCCGGCGCCGGCGCGAGGGCTCAATGCGCTCAGTGACCGCCGGCGCCCAGGGGAGGACGGCGCGCGCGAAGCGCGCGCAGGTGGGGCTTAAAACCCCCAAACATACTCAGCCCTCAAAAAGATCTGCGTATAGCTCGGATAATTATTGAAATCGCTGAGCAGAAAATGCTGCCGCACCGCAACCCCCAAAGCCACCCGCCGCGTCAGCTGATAATCAATCCCCGCCGCAATCGTCCCGCCCACGGCAAAGCGAACATCCTCGACGCTCCCGCCGTGAAGCGAAAATCCACTCACCATCAATCCCACGTACGGAACCCACCGCGTCACGTCGAGCGTATACGCGACCCCCGCGCCGACGTTTTCGATCATCGTCGGCCGATTGTGGAGCGGCTCCTGATCTTCTTGCAGCGCGACCGCGCAGAACGCGCCCTCGATGAGCAAGTTGAACGCGTCGCTCAAACCGTACGCGTAATGGATGCCGCCGCCCGCGCCGACCGAGAGCGTCGGCTTTTGATCGATCGAGATGAACGCGACGCCGCCGTCGATGCCGAGGTGATGCTGCCGCTCGAACGCGCTCGCGTCGCTCGCGATGAAGAGAGCGGCCGCTGCGAGAACGGTCGCTCTCGGCTTCACGGGTGCGCCCCGAGCGCGAGCTCGACGGCTTTCTTGAACTTGGAGAGTGGCTGCGCGCCCGAGACCAAATACGCAGTCCACGTGCCGTTCGCGTTGCCGCGTCCGACGAGAAACGCGGGCGTGCCGCCGAGCCCCGCGGCCGTCGCGGCCTTCGAGTCGGCGTCGACGGTCGACGCGTTCGCGCCGCTGTCGAGCGCGTGGGCGAACTTCGTCATGTCGAGGCCCATGCCGCGTGCGTAGCCGTCGATGCTCGCGCGCGAGAGCCCGTCGGGATCGCTCTGATGCGCGTAGAGCGCGTCGTGCATTTTCCAGAAGCCGGCCGAGCCCTTTTCTTTGTACGCCTCGACGCTGGCCTCGCCGGCGAGCTCGGCTTGCTGATGGAACGGCAGCGGCATGTGGCGCCACTCGAGCTTCACCTTCGTGGGATATGCCTTGAGGAGCTCTTCGATCGTCGGCAGCGCGCGCTTGCAGTAGGGGCACTGGAAATCGGCGAATTCGACGACGGTGACCGTCGCCGACGCGGGCCCGCGGACGGGCGCGGTGCCGGTCAGCGTGATCGTCTTTTGTTCCGGCGGCGGCGGCGTCTTGCCGTTCTTGGTGAGCTCGTCGTAGACAGCCTCGGGCTTCGTGCCTGCGGTGACGAGCGCCTTCGCCTTGGCGATCTCCTCGTCGAGGATCGGCTTGAACTTGTCGAACGGCTGCGCGCCGACGATGCGACGGCCGTCGATGAAGAAGTGCGGCGTGCCCGACGCCTGGAAATCCTCGGCGAGGTCGGTGTCCTTGTCGATGACCGACGCGTATTTTTTCTTCGCGATCGCGTCCTTCACCTTGGCGACGTTGAGGCCCAAGTCTTTCGCGATTTGCTCGAGATCGGAGTCCTCGAGGTGCTCGGACGCGAAGAGCTTGTCGTGCGCGGCCCAGAAGCCCGCGTCGCCTTTTTCGGCGCGCGCTTCGAGCGCGAGCTCCGCGGCGGGCTCGGCGTGCTGATGAAACGGCAGCGGCTCGTTCTTGAACACGAATCGCACGTCGTTCGGATACGTGCTCTTGATCTGCGCGAGCGTCGCCTCGGCGCGCTTGCAATAAGGGCATTGGAAGTCGGCGAACTCGATGATCGTGACGACCGCGCTCTTCGGCCCGCGCACGGGGCTCGTGCCGACGGGCACTTTGAAGACCGTCTTGGTGTCCTCGACCGGCCCCTCGTCCTCTTGGGCGCGCTTGCCGACATTTTCCTTCGCGAGGACGGCGTAGAGATCGTGCGCGCTCACGCCCTTGGCGAGCTCGGCCTTCGCCGCTTCGAGCTGCGCGTCGATGACTTTCTTGAACTCGTCGACCGGCTGCGCGCCGGTGAAGTCGACGCCGTTGATGAAGAAATGCGGCGTGCCGTTCGCGCCGAGCTTCTGCGCGAGCGCGTCGTCGGCGTCCACCTTGGCCGCGTATTTGTGCGATGCCATCGCGTCGCGGAACTCGGGCAGCGAGACGCCCGCTTTTTGCGCCCACGCCTCGTAGCTCGTCGGGCCGAGGTCTTTTTGATTTTGGAACGCGAGGTCATAAAACGTCCAAAACGCCTGATTTCCGCCGAGCGCGTGCACCGTCGCGGCGGCCTCGGCCGCGGGGCGCGCGTTCTGGTGGAACGAGAGCGGCTCGTTCTTGAAGACGATGCGGAGCTTCTGCTCGCCGTAAGCTTCTTTGAGCTGCGCAATCGTCGGCACGACGCGCGAGCAGAACGGACATTGAAAATCGGTGAACTCGACGATCGTCACCGGCGCGTTCCGGCTGCCCCAAACCGGATCGGTCGCGCTGATCGGCACGGCGGCGTCTTCTTCGCTCTTGTCGATCGGCGGCATCGCCGCGACGTTCGAGGCGGCTCCGCCATCCGGCTGTTGCGGCAACACGACCGCTTGTTGAGATTGCTGCGACGCGCCTCCACATGCGGCAAGGACGAGGCCGACGGCGAACGAACGGAACGTGCGAAAATTCATGCGGACCGCAGCATACTCAAGTTCGCCGATACCACCACGCCGGAAGCGCCAGCACGGCGGCCAAAAGACAGCTCGCTTCGCCGGCGACCGCGACCTCACCGAGGCTGCGAATGGCTTGGTTGTGCGACCCGAGCAGCGCGAAATAGCCGAGCATGGTCGTCAAGCTGCACAAGACGACGGCGCCGCCGGTCGTGCGCAGCGTCGCGAGGATGTCTCTGCTGCCGTCGGCTGCGTAGCGCTGCATGACGTTCACCGAATAGTCGACGCCGATGCCGAAGGTGATGGGCAGCGCGATGAAGTTGAGGAAGTTGAGACGAATGTGTGCATAGTACAAGAATAGCGCGACGCCCGAGAAACCCACGGCGAGCGCGGCGAGGACCGACGCGGCGTGGCTGCGGCGGAGCGTCGCGAGCACGGCGGCGATCGTGAGCGCGAGCGAGATGCCGAGCGCCCGCGGCACCTGCGTGACGACCGCATCGAGGATGTCGGCGAAGACGAGCGCGCGCCCCGCGCCGTGGAGCACTTTTCCGTTTCGGAGCGGCACGTCGCGAAACGACGCCGCGTAACGAAGGAGATAATGGAGGTCGTTCGTGTTCTCGGTCGCAGACGGCTCGACGAGCACGATCGTGCCGCGCGCGCCGCTTCTTTCGGTGAACGGGCGCGCGACGTCCGCGGGCAAATCGCCGAGGCCCCACGGTTTCAAATCCGGCGGCGGCAAGAGCGGCTCGGTGCGCGCCCAGTCGGCGTCCGTGACGAAGCGATGCTCGCGCGCGCTCCGCACGCGATCGGCGAGGCCGAGCACGACCGGCAGCTTCTCGACTTGATCGTCGGGCACGAAGTCGAAGATCGAGCGCACCGCGTCGAACGGTTTTCGATTCGCCGGCGCCTTCGCCCAGCGATCGCGCAGCACGGCTTGGGCCTCGCGCGCGTCCTCGGGGTCGTCGGCGAGAACGACCATCGCGTCGTTGAATTTTCCGAGGATGCTCGTCGCCACGTCCCACGCGCGCCGCCGCTCGCCGCCGCTCATGCGATCGTTTTGGATTTTCGTGAGATCGTATTCCATCGGATTGCGCGCGGCGTATCGCGCGGCGCACACGATTCCGGCGATGCCCACCGCGGCGCTCGCGACCAGGATCGCCGTCGGCGCGCGCGGGACGATCTTCGCGAAGAGCGCGCCATACGGAACGCCGCGTCGCACGCGCGCGAAGACGCCGGCGCCCGCTGGCGCCATCGGCCGGGCGTCGAGCGCGACGAGGAGCGCGGGAAGAAGCGTGACGGTGACGAGCCAGCACGTCGTCATTCCGCTCGCGCCGATGAACGCGAACTGACGAAACGTTCGAAAATGCGTCGCGGCGAGCGACGAATACGCGGCCGCCGAAGCGATCGCGGCGACGGCGGTCGACGGCCACGTCGTTCGATGCGCGACGCGCACGGCCTCGGCGGTCGAAGCGCCGTTTCGTTTTTCTTCGTAGTAACGAGACAAATAAAGAATGCCGACGTTGATGCCGTTGCCGGCGACGATGCTGAAGAGAAATCCGGTCGCGACGTTGAGGTGGCCGATGACGAGATCGGTGAGGCCGAACGTGCACGCGAGGCCGCACGCGATCGTCGCGGTCATCACGACGAGCGCGCGGAAGCGCATGAAATAGAGGACGACGACCGAGAGCACGAGCGCGAGGCCCGTGCCGCCGACGTGGAGGAGATCGTCGCGGACGGCGGCGTACTCGTCGAGGCCCGCGATCATGTCGCCGGTCCATGTCACGCGGACGCGCGAAAACGCGGGGTCCTCCCGCGCGGCTTCGTCGACCTCGCCGTGCATGCGATCGACTGCGCGCTTCACGTCGTCGAGATCGCCGAGCGGCACGGGCGACCGCGCGAGGACGACGAGCGCGCCCGGCCTCGCGAAATATCCGTCGGGAAAACGATCGACCTCGCTCGCGCCCGGCTTGCTCTCGAAGAGCTTTTGGATTTCGTCTTTGTCGACCGGCGGCGGCTCGGTGTCGTCGAGCGCGGTGCCGGACGCGCGGGCGACCTCCCAATTCCACCGGTCGTCGGCGACCTGCGAGAGCTTCGCGAGCTCGGCGGTGGTGAGAAACAGCGCGGCGCGCGGCATGAAGAAACTTCGCGCAGTCTGCACGCCGTCGTCGGCGCTCGTGACCACGCTCGGGCCGAGCGCCCGAAGGCGCGGCACGATCGCGTCGCCGAATTTGCGGATGACCAGGTCGTCGCCCTCGAGCACGATCATCGCGGTCTGCGCATACGGCGTGCGCGCTTGCGCTTCGCGAAGCGCGACGACGCTCGGTTGACTCTCGGGCAAAAGCTGATCGAAACGCGTGCGAAGCTCGAGGTGGAGCGCGAGCCACGCGCCGAGCGCGCTCAGCAGCGCGACGAGCGCCATCGGAATCGCGGGTCGCGCGATTTGAACGTTCGCGAGGCGCTCGAAGAAACGATCGATGGTCTCCCGCACCAGGTCACCGAGGAAGGAGCCGCGGAGCGTACACCGACAAGAGCGCGATGCCCGCCGCGTTCCACCCGAGGCTCAGCGCCATCGGCACCGCGATGCGCTTGTGCGGAACGTTCGCGTAGCGCATCACCGCCATCACGAGCCACGGCCCGACGAACGATCCGAAGAGCACGATGAGCCAGAACATGTACGGTGACGAGGTCATGCGCTCGAGCCGCGGAGTACGCTTTCGCTCGATGAGACGCTGCCACCACGGAATGCGCTTGAGCGTCTCGAAGAGCGCGTCGACTGCGATGACTTGCACGTACGCGAGCGGCCAACCGACGAGCGCGCCGATCCACGGCGAGACGCCGAGCACGGCTTTCGCGTACGGAATGGCGAACACGAGCCCGCCGAATGGATTGATCGCGAGGACCAGGAACCCCGCGTACGCGGCCCACATCTCTTCTTCAAAGTACATGACTGAGGCGACTGGGTGACGCAACGCGGACGCTTTCTTTTCGCGATGTGGGAGGGCGGCGGGACCGCACCGCCGGAGCTCGCGGTCGCGTCGCGTCTCGTGTCGCGCGGGCACCATGTTGCGGTGATCGGCGATCCGTCGCTCGAGGCGGACGTGGCGAGCGCGGGCGCGCGGTTTTTGCCATGGAGGGAAGCGCCGCATCGCGCGACGCGAACGCGCGAGAGCGAGATCGTGCGCGATTGGGCGGCGATGACGCCGCTCGGAGCGTTCGCGCGGGCGCGCGATCGGCACGCGTTCGCGCCGGCACATCTGTTCGCGCGCGAGCTGCTCGAGGCGTTTCGGGCGGCACCGGCGGACGTCGTCGCGTGCGACGCGATGCTCTTCGGCGGGCTCATCGGCGCCGAGGCGAGCGGCGCGCGCGTCGCGGCGCTCTTGCCGATGACGTCGTTTCTCCCCGCGCGCGGGAGGCCCCCGGCCGCGCTCGGGTTGCGACCCGCGCGAGGCGCGCTCGGGCGCGCGCGCGATCGATTGCTCGAAGGGGCCGGAGACGTGCTCCTTTGGCGATCGTGCTTGCCGCTCTTGAACTCGGCGCGTCGCGAGGTCGGGCTCGCGCCGGTCGCGCATCCGCTCGATCAAATTCGTCGCGCCGATCGCGTGCTCGTTCAGACGAGCGCGTGGTTCGACTTCGACGCGCCGCTCGCGGACGGAAACGTTCGTTACGTCGGTCCGGAAATCGGGGACCCGGCGTGGGCGTCGCGCGATGCCGGCGAATTCGAGGTCCTCGTGGCGTTCAGCACGACGTTCATGGGACAAGAAGCGCTGCTCGAGCGCGTCGCGAGCGCGCTCGGCGAGATGCGCGTGCGCGCCATCGTGACGACCGGATCGTCGATCGATCCGAGCGCGATTCGCGCGCCGCCCAACGTGACGGTGCGTGCGTCGGCGTCGCACGCGGCGATCCTCCCGCACGCGTCGCTCGTCGTGACGCACGGCGGACACGGCACGGTGATCCGCGCGCTCGCGTATGGCGTGCCCGTGGTCTGCATGCCGATGGGCCGCGATCAGAGCGACAACGCGGCGCGCGCCGAGGCGATCGGCGCGGGCGTGACGCTCTCGCATCGCGCGAGCACGGCGCGCATTCGGCGCACGATCGAGCGGGCGCTCGGCGATTCGTCGTTGCACGAAGGCGCGCGACGCGCGCGCGATCGGATCGCGAACGAAATGCAGAGCGACCGTGCGATCGCCGAGCTCGAAGGTCTCCTCGAGGTGCGCCGTGACTGACGTCCGTTTGCCGCGAATGGGCCTCGCGTCGAGCTACGGCATCGGCGAGCGCGAGGTCGACGAAGCCTCGGAGCGCGGCGTCCGATTTTTCTTCTGGGGCGCACTCCGTCGGAGGAGCTTCGGCGCCGGCTTGAAACGCGCCGTCCGACGCGGCGCGATGGTTGCAATTCAAACTTTCACGAACCGCGCGACGCTCGTCCGTCCGTCGGTCGAAATCGCGCGCCGGCGGCTCGGCGCCGACGCGATCGACGTCCTCTGCCTCGCGTACCGAAACGAAGGCCTCGACCCGCGCGTCCTCGACGCGTCGCGCGCGCTCGTCGTTCGCGGGGTCGTGCGCTCGCTCATGGTCTCGTCGCACGATCGCCCGACGCTCGTCGCGCTCGCCGAGAGCGGCGACGTCGACGCGCTCATGGTCCGCTACAACGCCGCCCATCGCGGCGCCGAATCGGCCGTATTTCCCGCGGCGCACGCGCACGGCCGCGCGGTGCTCGCGTACACCGCGACGCGCTGGGGAAGCCTCCTCGATCCCGCGTCGCTTCCGCCGGGCGAGCCGCGTCCGCGCGGCTCGGACTGTTATCGCTTCGTGCTCAGTCATCCGGCCGTCACGTCGTGTCTCTTCGGCCCCGCGAACCGCGACGAGATGATCGAAGCGCTCGCTGCGATCGATCGCGGCCCGATGAGCGCCGACGAGCTCGCGTGGATGCGCCGCGTCGGCGACGCCGTTCGCGCCCATGTTCGCGCCGCACCTCCGCTCGGCGCGCGCGATTGGGCGCGCCACCTCCGCGAAATGGCGCGCTCGATTCGCGAGCACGGCATCACTGAAGATCTCCTCAGCCGCTTCAACAGGTAAAAGGAGTCGTGCTGCGAGCGCTCGCTTATTTCGTCGGTGCGGTCGTCGTCACGGCGATCGTGCACGCGTATTTGCACCGGCGGCTCGTTCGCGACGCGGGGTTTTCTTCACGCGTCGCTCGCGTCATCACGTGGGCGCTCGCCGCGCTCTTGCCCGCGGGAATGATCGGCCTCCTCATGATGCGCGACGCTCCGCGCGCGCTGCAGGCCCCCGTGATGTGGTGCGCGTTCGTGTGGATCGGCGCGCTAGGTTTCCTTTTGCCGATCGTCCTCGCGAGCGAAGCCGTGCGTCCGCTCCCGAAGAGCCCCGAACGACGTCGCGCGCTCGCGCGGATCGTCGGTCTCGCCGGCGGCGCTGCGACGCTCGCGCTCGGAGGCGCGTCGATCGCGATCGCCGAGATGCCGCTCGTCGTGCGCCGCGTCCGCGTTCGACTGCCCGGTCTCGGCGCGAGCTTGCGCGGCTACACCATCGCGCAAATCTCCGACGTGCACGTGAGCGCGACCATCGGGCGGGCGCGCGTCGAAGCGATCGTCGCGGCCGTGCGCGCCCTCGCGCCGGATCTCGTCGCCGTCACCGGCGATCTCGTCGACGGCAGCGTCCCCGAGCTCGGCCCGCTTCTCGCGCCCCTCGGCGAGCTCCGCGCGAAGGACGGCGTCTTCTTCGTGACGGGCAACCACGAATATTTGTCGGGCGCCGAGGAGTGGCTCGCGTTTCTTCCGTCGCTCGGCCTGCGCGCTCTCCGCAACGAGCGCGTCGCGATCGGCGGCGAAGACGGCTTCGATTTGATCGGCGTCGACGATCCATCGGGCTCGAGCTGGCTCCCAGGCCACGGCACCGATCTCGAAGCGGCGACACGCGGCCGCGACCGCGCGCGCGCATCGGTGCTCCTCGCGCATCGACCCGACGACGTTCACGACGCCGCCGCGCGGGGCATCGGTCTGCAGATTTCCGGTCACACGCACGGCGGACAAATCGAGCCCGTCGGGTGGGCGCTCGAGCGGATGCATCAGCCTTACGTGTGTGGGCTGTACGAGGTGGGAGAGACCGTTTTGTATGTGACGTCGGGGGCTGGATATTGGGGGCCGCCGATGCGGCTCGGGACTCGGGCGGAGATCGTTTTGTTCGAGTTGAGTTAGCTCCCCCTCCGACGTCCTCGCGCACGTGCTCGGCCGTGCTCGGCCTCCACGTTGCTCACGCGGCGCGCTCGCCGGCCTGCGCGCGGCTCTCCGCGCGTGCGCTGCGGGCGTCGGTCCCCCTCCGGGCGTCGGCCTTCGGCCGCCGCCGAGGGGGAGTATGGAATATGTGGCAATCACAATTACGCGCGCCGTGGAGGGCTTCGCTTCGAATGAACGAACGCGGAGGGCCGTCGTCGTGATGGTGCATGTACGCCGCGGAAAAATCCTGCCGGCCGAGCCAGTGCCATCGCGTGAGCTTGGACGGCCGGCATGATTTTTCCGCTGTTCGCTTCCATGCACCATCACGACGACAGCCCTTCGCTCTTTTCGCTCGTTCGATTTGCTCGCGCCAATCGGCAGAAACCGACTCGCAGCGAGGCGATGCTCTGGGAGGCGCTGCGGAGGCGCGCGGTCGGGCCTCGCTTTCGCCGGCAACACCCGCTCGGGCCGCGGCACATCGTCGACTTCTACTGCGCGTCGCACAAGCTCGTCGTCGAGGTCGACGGCGGCGTTCACGACCAGCCCGAGGTCGCGGCGCACGATGCGGCTCGGCAGGCTTGGCTCGAGTCGACGTTCGGGGTTCGCTTCGTGCGGCTGCCGGCGTGGCTCGTCGAGCACGATCTCGGCGCGGCGCTCGAGCGCATCCGCGCGGCCCTCGCGTGAGCGCGAAAACAGCGACGGCCAACTTTGGCCACTCCAGCGGCCAAAGTTGGCCGCTCGTGCTACGCCGGGCGCATGAGCTCCCTCGATCACATCGGCATCAACGTCTCGAGCTATGCGCGGTCGAAAACGTTTTACGAGAAAGCGCTCGCGCCGCTCGGGATGGAAGTCGTCATGGAGTACGGCTCGTGGTGCGGGATGGGGCGCAACAAGAAGCCCGACTTTTGGTTTGGCGAGGGCGTCGCGAAATATCAGACGCCCGAGCAAACCAAGATCATCACGCCGGTGCACGTGAGCTTCGTCGCGCGCTCGCGCGCCGAGGTCGACGCGTTTTACGAAGCAGCGATCGCCGCGGGCGGCAAAGACAACGGCAAGCCCGGCGTGCGCAAGGAGTACCACCCGAATTATTACGGCGCGTTCGTCATCGACCCCGACGGGCACAACGTCGAAGCGGTGATTCACACTTCACCGTAGTGCGCTGAGCTCGTTCACAAAACGAAACGGCCCGGAAGCTCTCGCCTCCAGGCCGTCCGTCACTCGTTCCCCGCCCCCTCGCGGGTGCCCACCAATCAGTGAGCTTCGGCGAGCGCCTTCTCGATCAGCTTGCGGAACTTCGGATACGGCTGCGCCCCCGAGAGGAAGTAGCCGTTGATGAAGAACGCAGGCGTACCCGACACGCCGGCGGCTTTGCCCGCTGCGGTGTCGGCGTCGATCTCGGCCTTGTGCGTGTTGCCGTCGAGCGCGGCCTTGAACTTCGTCATGTCGAGGCCGATGTCCTGCGCGATCTTCTCGAGGTTGTCGCGCTTGATTCCGGCCGGCGTGCCCTGCGCGGCGTACATGCGATCGTGCATCTTCCAGAAACCGTCGCTGCCCTTTTGATGGAAGGCTTCGACGGCGGCCTCCGCGGCGAGCGGAGCGTCCTGGTGGAAGTCGAGCGGGAAGTTGCGCCAGTAGAACTTCACCTTGTCGCCGTAGTTCTTCATCACTTCGGCCACGGTGTCCTCGACCCGCTTGCAGTACGGGCACTGGAAATCCGAGAACTCCTGGATGACGACTTTGGCGTTCTTGTTGCCCTTCCACGGCGCGTTCTGCGGGAGCGCGACGTCCTTCTTCTCGAGCGCCGCCGGACCTTTGCCGTCCTTGGTGAGCGTCTCGTAGATCTGGTCGGGCTTGGTGCCGTGCGCGAGGAGGTCTTGAGCCTTCTTGATCTCCTCGTCGATGATCGCTTCGAACTTGTCTTGCGGCTGCGCGCCGACGAGACGGCGGCCGTCGATGAAGAAGTGCGGCGTGCCCGAGGCCTGGAAGTCCTCCGACTCGTCGGTGTCGTCGTCGAGGACGCTCTTCCACTTGTGCGTCTTGATCGCGGCGTCGACTTTTTGAACGTCGAGGCCGAGATCCTTCGCGGCGTTCTCGAGATCTTGATCGTCGAGCTTCGGCTGGATGTCGAAGAGCTTGTCGTGCGCGGCCCAGAAGCCGGCGTCACCCTTTTCGGCGCGTGCCTCGAGAGCGACCTCGGCGGCCGGTTCGGCGCGCGGGTGGAACGGAAGCGGCTCGTTCTTCCAAACGAGACGGATCTTGTCGCCGTACTTGTCGCGGAGCGCCTTGAGCGTCGGCTCGACGCGCTTGCAGTACGGGCACTGGAAGTCCGAAAACTCGACGATCGTCACGAGCGCGTTCGCGCCGCCGCGGGCGGGCGACTTGTCGAGCGGGACCTTGAAGACGGTCTTGGTGTCTTCCTTTTCGCCTTCGTCCTCTTTGGCCGCGGGCGCGTTCTTTTTGTTCTCCGACGACATCACGTCGTAGATTTTGTCCTTCGCCGTGCCGGCCGCGAGCTTGGCTTGCGCCTTCTGCAGCTCTTGGTCGATGACGGCTTTGAACTTCTCGAACGGTTGCGCGCCCGAGACGTCGACGCCGTTGACGAAGCTCGCCGGCGTGCCGTTCACGCCGACTTTGTGGCCGAGGTCGTTGTCCTCGTCGACCTTCTTCGCCCACGTGTGAGCGTCGAGGCCCGCGTCGAACTTCGCCATGTCGACGCCGAGCTCTTTGGCCCACGAGTCGTAGCTCGCGCGGCTGAGATCTTTCTGGTCGCCGAACGCCTTGTCGTGGAACTTCCAGAACGCTTCGTTGCCCTTCAGCGCGAAGACGCCCATCGCGGCCTCGGCCGCCGGGTGCGCGTTCGGGTGGAACGGAAGCGGCGCGTTCTTCCAGATGATGCGGACCTTGTCGGGCCCGTACTCTTTACGAACTTGCTGGAGCGCCGGGTCGACGCGCGAGCAGAACGGGCACTGGAAGTCCGAGAAGTGAACGATCGTGACCGGCGCGGTGCGCGAGCCCCACATCGGGTCTTTGCTCGAGACCGGAATCGGCGAGTCGTTGTCCGTCCAGTCGCCGCCCTCGGCGATGTCGGCGCCGATTTCGCCCTGACGGATGCGCTTCTGGTCGTAGCCCCACATGAGCATGCCGCCGGCCAAAAAGCAGAGAATGAAACCGATGATGGCGACGCCGGAGTTGATTCCGGTCGGCTCGCCCGACAGAGAAGCAGACGACTTGTCTGCGTCTTGATTTTCTTTGGACATGAGATCTCCTGAGAATGAAGAAAGGACAAGCGAGTCGCTGCCAAGCAGCGGTCGCAGAGTTTTTGTTCCGATTTTCGCGAGCCGATCAGGCGCGCGGCGGACGATCGACGCGGCCCTTCACGCCGGCCGGCACCGTGAACGTCCGTTCGAAAAGAGCGAGCACGGCCGTCGGCGTCGCCGGCAGCACGCGGAGCCCAGCGGGAACGTCAGCGCGCGGTTGAGCGTCGCTCGCGTCGGGCGCGGTCGGCGCGTGGCCGCGCTGAAGCACGTTGCCCGCGTTGACGTCGCTCGCGCAATCGGACGGGCCGACGTCGACCGAAGCCGCGGTCGAGCTCTGGAGCTTGGGATTGGGCGCGTAAGTCGTCGCCGCGCGCGCGTCGCACTGCGGCGCATCGGCCAGCGCCGAGCGCGACACCACGCAAACGAGCGCGGCCGCGAGCAGCGACAGGAAGAGCCGAAGATGACGCTTGCAGAGCCTCAATCTGCGGGGAGTTTGGACCGGGGCGGGCCTTCTGTGCAATGTATTTGCTGCATGCACGCGGATCTCGCCGTCTTCCGGCATCTCTACGGCGCCAGCGGGCTCTGGCTCTGGGCGATGGCGGCGCTCACGATCGTCGGCAGCGGTTGGGCGCTGATTCCGATCGCGGCGCTCACCGCCTTCGAGCGAACGCGCGAGCACGCGCTTCGTCTCATCGCGCTTCTCGTCGGCGTCGCGGTCACCGTCTTTTCGATCAAGATGCTCGTCGGTCGCGCGCGGCCGTGTGGGTCGCTCGCTCACGTTCACGCGCTCGTTTTTTCCGCGCCGCATGATCCGTCTTTCCCGAGCGGACACGCCGCTGGGGCGTTCGCGGTCGCTGCGTTCGTCGCGTTCGAGGCGCGCGTTCATCCGTTCGCGAAAATCGCTTTGTTCGTGATCGCCGCAGGCATCGCGATCTCGCGCGTGGTGCTCGGCGTTCACTTTCCGAGCGACATCGTCGCCGGCGCGATCCTCGGCACGCTCTCGAGCGCGGTGTATTTCGCCACACGAAGGAGTTTCGCTCGAAAAGAGAGGAACGAAGCGCGAACAGCTGGCATCCTTTGATGCGTGGTTGCGACCGCGGATCTCGTCGGCCGCGTGGTGGCTGGGAAGTACGCCGTGCGCTCCGTCATCGGGAGCGGCGCGATGGGAACCGTGTATCGCGCGCGGCAGATCGCGCTCGACAAAGTCGTCGCGCTGAAGGTGCTGAACGACGACCTGCGTGACGACGCAGAGTTCGTGCTGCGTTTCCACACCGAAGCGCGCGCGGCGTCGCGGCTCGATCATCCGCACTCGACGCGCGTGCTCGACTTCGGCGAAGAGCCCGATGGGTTGCTCTACATCGCGATGGAGCTGCTCGAAGGGCGCACGCTCGCCGAGCTCATCGAGCAAGAGTTTCCGCTTCCGCCCGGGCGCGTCGCGACGATCGCGAGCCAGGCGCTCTCGGCGGTCGGCGCCGCGCACGCGCTCGGAATCTTGCATCGCGATCTCAAGCCCGAGAACATCGTCGTGCTCGAAGGGCGCGACGACGAGGATCGGCCCGTCGACGTCGTCAAAGTGTGCGACTTCGGCATCGCGAAGCTCGACGGCGCGCCCGAGGTCGGGCTCCCCGCGGGCGAACGCGCCGCGACGCTCGCGAACGGACCGCGCAAAGCGACGCGCGCCGGCATCGTGGTCGGCACGCCGCAATACATGTCGCCGGAGCAAGCGCGCGCCGAGTCGCTCGACGAGCGCAGCGACGTCTACGCGATGGGCGTCGTCCTGTTCGAGCTCCTGACCGGACGCGCGCCGTTCGACGAGGGAACGCCCGCCGAGGTGCTCTTGGCGCACGCGAACACGCCGCCGCCGACTCCGTCGTCGCTCGTCTCGCACGTCGATCCGACGCTCGAAGCCATTTGCATGCGCGCGCTCGAGAAGGACCGCGAGAACCGGTTCGCGTCGGCGCGCGAGATGCGGCGCGCGCTCCGCGAGGTGATGACCGAGCGGACGCCGAGCGCGCCGGTGATCGTGGCGAAGCCCGACGGCGAAGCGCGCGCCCGCGACGCCAGCGCTCCGACGATCAGCGCGACCGCGGTCGGCCTCGCGCCGAAGCCGCGAAGCAAGCGCGCTCTCTGGCTCTTGCCCGCGCTCGGCGTCGGCGCGGTCCTCACCGCCGTCGCATTTCGCCGACCGCCGCCGAGCGTCGAAGCGCACGCAGCCGAGCTCGCCACGACCACCAATCGCGTCTCCGCCACGGCGCCCGCCACGGCCACCGTGACGGCGACCGCGACGGTGACGGCGACCGCGACGGCCACCGCGACCGCGATGGAGACAGCCCGCCATCGCTCCTCGCGTCAGGCTTTCGTCGCCGCAGCCGCGCCGCCCGACACGACGACGGCGGAGGCCCCGCCGCCGCCCGAAACCATGAGCCCGCCGCCGCCGCCGCCCGCGCTCGCGACGACCGTCGTGACCGTCGCTGCCGTCGTGCGACCGCCGCCGCCGCGCCCGGCCGTGCACGTGGCCGCGGATCCGTCGCGCGTTCACGTCGACCTCGGCTCCGTGCGCGCCGACCGCGTCTCGGTCGCGAGCGTCGAGTCGGTGCTCCGCCATCTCGATTTCACGAGCTGCTATCGCGGCGAGGTCGGTGCCGGCCACGAGTCCGACGGCGCCGCGCTCCTCGTCCTCGAAATGGACGAAGACCGCATCACGAAGGCCGACCTCACCGGCGGCGCGTTTTCTCCGTCGCTCCGAAGCTGCGTCTCCCAGCTCGCGCTCGGGCGCCGCGTGCGCGACGCCGACACCGGCGGCGCGACGGCGAAAGCGCAGCTGAGGTTTTCGCTTCGATGAAGGTTGCCTGGCTCGCGATGCTCACCGCCTGCAGCGCGCTCGATCCTGAAATCGGCGATCTCTCGCCGCCGATCGACGCGGGCCCGCCGGTCCTCTTCGGTCGCGACATCCGCCCGCTCATGGATCGCAGCAGCAGCGATCCGAGCGGTCACGGTTGCAAGGCGTGCCACTACGCGAAGTTCACCTCGCACGTCGGCACCGACGCGAGCGGGCTCGATCTCTCGACGCTCGGCGCCCTCCGCCGCGGCGGCAACGACACGCACCAAAACATCGTCGTGCCGTACTCGCCCGAAGGCAGCGCGCTCGTCCAAAAGCTCCGCGGCACGTTCTCGATCGGCGTGCGCATGCCGAAGGACGGCCCGCCTTATTGGAGCGAGGACGAAATCGAGCTCGTGGAACGATGGATTCTCCAGGGAGCGAAAGGCGACGATTCGGAATGAAAGCTTGGCTCGGGGCGTGGGCGGCGATGCTCGCGCTGGTGGGATTCGCGTGCGGTCCGCTGCACGGCTCGGACGAAGTGGACATCGCGAAGATCCCGCCGGATCTGCGCGACGATTATGCGCTCTTCGCGCAGCGGTGCTCGAAGTGTCATTCGCTCGCTCGCCCGCTGGGAAGCGGAATCGACGACGACGAATATTGGAAACGATACGTCGAGCGCATGAGAAGACAGCCCAGTAGTGGGATATCGCCGGAAGACGAGCCGCCGATACTGCGATTTCTGCATTATTTTTCGGAAGAGCAGAAAAAGAAGAAAGGCGAGCGGCTTTGAACCGGCGCTCGCTCGCGTCGATGGCCGTCGGGCTCGCGCTCGCGGTGCTTGCCATTTTCTTTTCGCGTCCGGCTGCCGCGATCGACCACACGTTCGCGGCGAGCGCTCAGGCCGACTACGATTTCGCGCCGGAAAACCTGCG
>DASXHD010000019.1:0-119065 GCA_036488725.1 Polyangiaceae bacterium
CGTCGCGCTCGACCGTGAGCTGCTCGGACATCGACTGCGCGATGTTCTCTTTGGTGCTCTTGGCTTGGTAGTACGACCACTGGTCGACCGCGTTCGATTGCGCCGACGACATCTGCTGGACGACGTTGCCGGCCTTCACGCTGCAAACCGACATGAACGTCGCGATGACTGCGACGCACACGGCGACGATCGTGTTGAGCTTCGACTCGCGCGCCTTCTCGACCGCCTCGTTCAACTGCTCGCTGATTTCGGACATGCGCGAGCGAGCATAGGTGAGTTTGCCGATTCGGCGAAGCGCGCGCGAAGGCGATGTCAGCTTGTCGCCCCGCGGCCGAGCGCTGCGCGAAAACCCGCGAAAAACAGCTGGCACGCGCGTTGCGATGCCGCTCGCGTCCACGGAGGAAATTCAAATGCGTTTTCTCGGCTTACTCGTCTTCGCCGCCGGCTGTGCCTCGGCTCCAAAAATCGCAGCGACGCCTCAGCTGCTCGTGCGGCCGCCCGCGGTCGCGCGAACGATCGACCTCGAGCTCACCGACACGACGCCGGCTGGGGCGAAGACCACGCACTACGTCCTCTCGGTCGTCGACGATCAAGGCTGGTCGCGCATGTCGGAGCAAACGGCCACCGAGCATCTCGCGCTTCAGGCGTCGTCCAACCTCGACAAGCACAACGGGTTTCCGGCGATCATCCGCGTCGAGCTCCGGCGGAATTCGCAGGGCGAGCCGGCGGTTGACCTCGCGCAGTCGACGATTTTTTTCGCCGGGCGGCGCACCGTGCTCGGCCACGTCGACGGCGCGAACGGCTCGACCGAAATCGCGATGGTCACGCGGTAATCAAGAAAATGCGCTCACCTCGCCGTGAATTCGAAAGCGTTTCACACCCCGTCCCGAATCCATGGGCTGGGCGGACGGGACGCTGACGAGCTGCCAATCGGGCAAGACGACCGCGGTGAGCGGGCCGCCGAAGCAGCACCCGGTGTCGATGCCGACGGCGTGCTCGGTGACGAGCGGTCGATCGACGACCGTGTGACCGAAGATCACGCGCTCGGGGCCGCGCCAATGGTTCGTCCAGAAAGTGTGGGTGGCCGGCGCTTTCGACGGCCAGTAACTCTTCTTGCTGGGCGGATTGATGCATTGTGCATGCAATAAGTGATACGGCTCTTGCGACTCGATCGCGACGCCGGGCATCACGCCCGCGTGCACGACGGCCGCGCCGTGCTCGGGCAGCCGAATGAATTTCGGGAGCGTGCGGAAATACGCGTAGTGCTCCTCGCGAAGCTGGGCGCGCGTTTCGGGATGATGATTCGCCGAGAGGAGGTGCTTTTCCTCGTGGTTGCCGAGGATGCACTCGTGGCGCATCGCGAGCTCGACGCACGCGCGAGGCTTGGGGCCGCGGTCGACGAGGTCGCCCGCGAAGATGACGCGGTCGTTTTCTGCGACCGCGAGGCGATCGAGCAGCGCGAGGGCTTCGTCGAAGCACCCGTGCAGATCGCCGATGACGATGGTTCTTTGCATGACGTATCGACGTTTCCGCTCGATTCGACTGACATGATATCGTCGGCGGCATCATGGTCGATCCGACGCGGCTTTTTCTGCCGCTCAAAGTGACGGCGGCAGGCGGGACGGACATCGGCAAGGTGCGACGCCACAACGAGGACGCGATCCTCTTGCGGCCGGACCTCCAGCTCTTCATCTTGGCCGACGGCGCCGGCGGGCACAACGCGGGCAACGTGGCGAGCGCGCTCGCGACGACGGCCATCGCGAATTTTTTCGAGGCGACCGGGCACGCCGCGCGCGTCGGAGAGGCCGAAGAGCCGGACCTCGACGCGTTCGGCTTGGCGATCGCAGCGCGCAGGCTCGCCGCCGCGCTTCAGAAAGCGAACGACGACATCCTCGACATCGCCAAGACGTCGAACAAGCTCCGCGGCATGGGCACGACGGCGGTCGCCGTGTCGTGCTTCGAGCGGACCGGGATGATTCACGTCGCGCACGTCGGCGACAGCCGCTGCTACCGCTGGCGCGACGGCGTGCTCGAGCTCCTCACGCACGACCACTCGCTCTTGAACGACGCGCTCGAGCTCCGCCCGAACATCGACGACGCGGCGCTCGCGAAGTTGCCGCAAAACGTGGTGACGCGCGCGCTCGGCATGGAGCCCAACGTGCGCATTTCGGTGCGAACGTTCCGTATGCTCGCGGGCGACAAATATTTGCTCTGCAGCGACGGCCTCTCCGATTTCGTCGACGAAGACACGATGAGCGATCTCCTCGCGGTCGATCGCTCGCCCGAGGAGCTCACGCGCGGTCTCATCGGCAAGGCGCTCGAGTGCGAGGCGCGCGACAACATCGCGGCCCTCGTCGTCAAGTGCGCCCTCGCGCCGAACGCGGTCGCGGTGCCGCGCGCGATGCTCACCGTGCGGCGCCCGTCGTCGATGCCGCCGCCGGGAGGACCCAGCCGCGAAGACGATCCCGAGATCGTCATCGTGTCGGAGGACGAGACCGACGGCCCGCACGTCCACGTCGTCCCCGCAGAGAACGTCGACGAGTCGACGCTCGAGCTGCTCGAGGATTTCAGCAAGAATCGCTGATCACGCCAGGTTGGGCGCGAGCCACTTCTCGCACTCTTCGATCGTTTCGCCGCGGCGCTTCGCGTAATCCTCGAGCTGGTCGCGGCCGATGCGGCCGACGTTGAAGTAGCGCGCCTCGGGGTGCGCCAGGTAGATGCCGCTCACGCTCGATGCAGGCAGCATCGCGCAGTGCTCGGTGAGCGTGACGCCCGCCGATTCGGCGCCGAGCAAACGGAAGAGCGTGCGCTTGTCGCGATGATCGGGGCACGCGGGGTACCCGAACGCCGGACGAATGCCGCGATACTTTTCGTCGATGAGCGCGCCCTTCTCGAGCGACTCGCCCTTGGCGTACCACTCGCGACGCGCGCGCTCGTGCATCATTTCGGCGAGCGCTTCGGCGAGACGATCGGCGAGCGCCTTCACGATGATCGCGCTGTAGTCGTCGAGCTTCGCTTCGTACGATTTGGCGAGCGCCTCGGCGCCGAGGATGGTCACCGCGAACGCGCCGATGTGATCGCCCGACGGCGCGACGTAATCGGCGAGGCACCGATGAACGTCGCCCTTCAGCTGCTGTCGCAAGAACGTGAACCGGTCGCCGCTCTCGAGGACGACGTCGTTGCCTTCGGAGTGCGCGGGGAAGAAGCCGTAGGCCGCGTTCGCGGTGAGTGATTTCTCCCGGATGATTTGCGCGAGGAGCTTCTTGCCCGCGTCGTAGAGCTCGCGCGCCGCCTCTCCGCGCTCGGGGTGCGAGAGGATCTCGGGGAACTTGCCCGGGAGATCCCACGCGGTGAAGAAGAAGGTCCAATCGATGTATTCTGCAACTTTTTCGAGCGGGATTTCCCGTACGATCCGCGCGCCGGTGAAGTCGGGCGCCGCGAGCTCGGCGGCGCTCACGCGCTGCGGTGAAGCGTTGGCTTCGGCGTACGGCGTGATTTCTTTTTTCGTTTTGTTCGCGAAGAGATCGCGGAGCATCGACTGCTCTTTGGCGTTCTCCTCGGAGAACTTCGGCTTCTTGCCTTTGTCGAGCAGCGCCGAGACGACGCCGACCGCGCGCGAAGCGTCGAGCACGTGGACCGTCGGCTGACTGTAGCTCGGCGCGATCTTCACCGCGGTGTGCTGGCGGCTCGTCGTCGCGCCGCCGATGAGGAGCGGCAAATCCATTTTGAGCCGCTCCATTTCTTTCGCGACGTAAGCCATCTCGTCGAGCGACGGCGTGATGAGACCCGAGAGACCGATGACGTCGACCTTCTTCTCTTTCGCGGTCTTCAAAATCGTCTCGGCCGGCACCATGACGCCGAGGTCGATCACCTCGTAGCTGTTGCACGCGAGCACGACGCCGACGATGTTCTTGCCGATGTCGTGGACGTCGCCCTTCACCGTCGCGAGCAGCACCTTCCCGTTCGGCGCCGACGCGGCGGTCTTTTCTTTTTCCATGAACGGCTCGAGGTACGCGACCGCGCGCTTCATCACGCGCGCGCTCTTGACGACCTGGGGCAAGAACATTTTGCCCGCGCCGAAGAGGTCGCCGACGATCTTCATGCCGTCCATGAGCGGGCCCTCGATGACCGAGAGCGGCTTGCCGAAAAACTTCCGCGCTTCCTCGGCGTCTTGTTCGATGAAGTCGACGATGCCGGCGACGAGCGCGTGCTCGATGCGCTTTTGCACCGGGGCCTCCCGCCATGTGAGATCGAGCTCTTTCTTTTTTCCCGAGCCTTTCACGCGCTCGGCGAGCTCCACCATGCGCTCCGTCGCGTCGGGGCGGCGATCGAAGAGGATGTCCTCGACGTGCTCGAGGAGCTCTTTCGGGATCTCTTCGTAGACGCCGAGCTGGCCGGCGTTGACGATGCCCATGTCGAGCCCCGCTTTGATCGCGTGAAAGAGAAACGCCGTGTGAATCGCCTCGCGCACGAGGTTGTTGCCGCGAAACGAAAACGAGAGGTTCGAGATGCCGCCGGAGATTTTGACGCCCGGGCACGTCTCTTTGATGACGCGGGCGGCCTCGATGAAATTTTTCGCGAACGCGTTGTGCTCCTCGATGCCGGTCGCGATCGCGAGCACGTTCGGATCGAAGATGATGTCCTCGGCCGGAGACCCGACGACCTCGGTCAGCAGCTTGTACGCGCGCCGCGAGATTTCGACTTTCCGCGCGACCGTCTCGGCTTGGCCTTTTTCGTCGAACGCCATGACGACGACGCCCGCGCCGTAGCGGCGAATGGTCCGCGCCTTGTTCAGAAATTCTTCTTCGCCCTCTTTGAGGCTGATCGAGTTGACGACGCCTTTGCCTTGGATGTGCTTGAGACCTTCTTCGAGGACGCTCCACTTCGAGCTGTCGACGACGATCGGCAGGCGCGCGATTTCGGGCTCGGTGGCGATGATGTCGAGGAACTTCGCCATCGATTTTTCGCCGTCGAGCATGCCCTCGTCCATGTTGACGTCGAGCATGTTGGCGCCGCCGCGCACTTGATCGAGCGCGACCTCGGTGGCTTTGCCGAAATCGCCTTGGCGAACGAGCTCCATGAATTTTTTGGAGCCGGTGACGTTGGTGCGCTCGCCGATCATCGTGAAGTTCGATTCGGGCGTGATCGTGAGCGTCTCGAGGCCGCTGAAACGCGTCTGGCGAACGGGAGGACCCGGCACGCGCGGAGATTTCTTTTCGACGGCGCGCGCGATGGCGCGAATGTGATCCGGCGTCGTGCCGCAGCAGCCGCCGACGATGTTGACGAGACCGTCGCTGGCCCACTCGGCGAGGAACGCCGCGGTTTGCTCGGGGAGCTCGTCGTAACCGGTCGGCGCGAGCGGGTTCGGCAACCCGGCGTTGGGGTACGCGCTGACGAGCGGCTCGGCGATGCGCGCGAGGCTCTCGACGTACGGCCGCATCTGCGCGGCGCCGAGCGCGCAGTTGACGCCGACCGAGATCGGCCGTGCGTGCGCGACCGAAGCCCAGAACGCGTCGATGGTTTGCCCGGAGAGCGTGCGGCCGCTCTGATCGGTGATGGTCACCGAGATCATGATCGGCACTTTCGCGCCGACCTCGTCGATCGCGACGAGCGCGGCCTTCGCGTTGAGCGTGTCGAAGATCGTCTCGACGAGCAGCAAATCGACGCCGCCGTCGAGGAGCGCGCGCACTTGCTCGGCGTACGCGTCTTTCACCTCGTCGAACGTGACGGCGCGAAACGACGCGTCGTCGACCTTGGGCGAGATCGACAGCGTCTTGCCCGTCGGACCGACCGCACCGGCGACGAACCGCGGACGACCGTCGCGCTTTTCGGCCGCGTGCGCCGCTTCTTTCGCGAGACCCGCGGCGGCGACGTTGATGTCGCGCACGACGCTCTCGAGCCCGTAATCCGACTGCACGAGGCGCGTCGCGTTGAACGTGTTGGTCTCGATGATGTCGGCGCCGGCGTCGAGGTACGCCGCGTGGATGCCGCGCACGACGTCGGGCTTGGTGAGCACGAGCAGATCGTTGTCGCCTTGCAGATCGCGTCCGTGCGACGCGAACCGCGCGCCGCGATAGTCGGCCTCGCCGAGCTTGTGGCGCTGGATCATCGTGCCCATCGCGCCGTCGAGGACGAGGATGCGCTGCTTGGCGAGCGTGCGAAATGTTTCGAATGTGCTCATGTTTCTTTCCTGGCAAAGAGCGCGACGACGCCGAAGTGTGGCGCAGGGCGTTCGCGTGTCACGACCTCGCATCGCAACACCGAGAGACCGGCGCGCTGCGCGAAACGGCGGAGCGCGGCCGGCGCGATGCCGAGCTGCGCGTGGCCCCACGCTCGCGCCGCGTCGCCGTGCTCGTGTGCGTCGAGCCCGACCGCGACGAGATCGCCGCCCGGCGCGAGCACGCGCGCTGCTTCTGCGACGGCTTTTCCGGGCGATTTCGAGTGAACGAGGACGTTCAGCATCGTCACTTGATCGAAGCTCGCGTCGGCGAACGGCAGCGCGTGCATGTCGCCGAGCACGACTTTGGCGTGATCGAAATGCGCGAGACGTTTCTTGGCGGCCGCGACCATGCGCTCGCTCGCGTCGAGGCACGTGACGGCGCGCGCCCGCGGCGCGAGCATTTCGGCGACCGCGCCGTCGCCCGAGCCGATGTCGAGCACGCGGCCGAGCCGTAGGAGCCCGACGAACGACGCCGCGAGCGACTCCCACGTGCGGCCCGGCGAGTAGTGACGCTCCATCTCGCCGGCGATGGACTCGGGGAACCCGCCGCTGCGCGCGCGCATCACGACCTCGGCGCGGCGCCGGTCGCTCGCGAGCACGGCGTCGCTCACGTTCTTGTGGACGAGCTCCCAGACTCCGCGCGCGCCCGCCGGCATCTCGGATGCGAGCGCGTAGTACGTCGACGTCCCGTTCTTGCGGTCGCGCACGAGCCCGCCGTCGCGTAGCTTGCCCAAATGCGTCGAGACGCTCGACTGCGGCAGGTCGGTGATCGAGACGAGCTCGGCGACGGAGAGCTCGTGGTCGCTCAGCAAACGCAGCAGGCGAACGCGCGTCGGCTCGGCGAAGAGCCCGAAAAGGTCAGCCGCGGCGGAGAGCGATTCCATTCATCGACGCATCATAATCAAACGATGAATAGCTGGCAACCCCTGCTTTTTGCGGTTTTCGTGGGGTGTGGCGGCGACGTGAAAAACTCGCTCGTCTACGACGCGGCGCTCGTTCGCGCGGGCGTGCCGGTCGAGATGCATCTCTTCGAGCGCGGCGGGCATGCGTTCGGCCTGCGGCGAACGAGCGAGCCGATCACCGCGTGGCCGCGGCTGGTCGAGGCGTGGCTCGCGGAGCTCGGTGCTACGTCCGCCGCGATGAATCGTTAACGTGCATGAGCCCTCGTTGGTTCGTGCTCCTCGCGCTCGCCGCGTGCGCGCCCGTGCCCGCGCGAAGCCCGCGATTCGCGTATCCCGAGACGCGTCGCGAAGGCGTGCGCGACGTCCTCCACGGGGTCGTCGTCGCCGATCCGTATCGCTGGCTCGAGGGCGACGACGCCGAGGTCGATGCGTGGTCGCACGCGCAAGACGACCGCGCGCGCGCCCGCATCGCGACGCTCTCGGCCGAGATCGATCCGCTGTGGGCGAGGATGCGCGCGCTTTGGAAGGGCCTTCCGCCCAAGGCCGACACGGCAGACGTGGCGCGATTTCGCCGCGGGCTCGCGACGCTCGAGCGCATCACGCAATTCGCGATTTCGCCGGACGGAAAACGGGTCGCCATCGAGATCAGCCGGAGCGGCGCCGACATGCGCACGCTGCGCGTCGCCGATCTCGCGACGGGCGCGACGCTCGAGGAGCTCGGCGGGATCGAGGGCTCGCGCGTCGTCTGGGCGCGCGACGGTTTTTTCTATACGTACACGCCGCCCGGCGCGCCGCACGCGACGCGCTTCGCCGAGCGGAGCATTCGCTTTCATCGACCCGGCGACGCGCAAGAACGCGATCGCGTCGTCGTGCCGCCGTCGCACGACCGCGACGCGTCGGCGAACATGAACCCGCTCGCGCTGACGGACGACGGCGCGCTCCTCCTCGTGGAGATGCCGGGCGATTGGCGGCGGCGCGCGTTTGCCGTCGTCGACACGGCGACCTCGCGCGTGCGGCCGATCGACGGCGCTTGGTTCGCGTGCACGGCGGGTGCGTCGGTGCTCGTCGCGGTGAGGCACGCCGACGAGACGTTTTCGATCGTTCGCTGGCGCGGCGACGCCGAGCCGCAAATTGTCGCGCGAGTCGACGCCCGTCTCGTCGGAATGAAACGCGTCGGGCCGTACGTCGTCCTTCGCGAGGCACGCGGAGCCTCGACGCGATACGAAATTTACGACGAGAGCTTCACGCTCGTCCGCGCGCGCGAAACGCCGCCGGGGACGACCGAGGAGATCGAGGACGCGACCCGCGACGCGCTGACGCTCGTCCGCCAAGGCCTGCGCACACCGCCCGAGCGGGTCGAGATCGATCTCGCGACGGGTCGCGAACAAATCGTCGCGCGCGCGCCGGTCGATTTCGACGCCGACGCGATGACGATCGACGAAACCGTCGCGGTGTCGAAAGACGGGACGCGCGTCCCGCTCACGATTTTGCGTCGCAAAGACTTCGTACGCGATCGCCGCGCGCCGGCTTGGGTCTACGGTTACGGCGGCTTCGGCGTGAGCGCCGAACAGATTTTTTATCCGCCATGGGTGGCGTGGGCCGAGCGCGGCGGCGTCTTCGCGATTTGTCACGCGCGCGGGGGACTCGAGCAAGGCGAGCCCTGGCACGAGGGCGGTGCGCGTCGACACCGGCAGGACGCGCTCGATGATTTCGCCGCGTGCCTTCGCGAGCTCCACGCGCGCGGTTACTCGGCGCCGGAGCGAACGATGACGCAAGGCTGGTCGCACGGCGGGATGTTCGTATCGGCCGTCGCGATGCAGCACCCCGAGCTCCAACGCGTCGTCTTCGCGATGGTCCCGCTCGCCGACATGATTCGTTTCCCGTTGTTCGGGCGCGGCGGCGTCAGCGAATACGGCGACCCTGCGAACGCCGACGACTTCCGCGCGCTCCTTGCATTCTCTCCGTATCATCGCGTTCGAGACGGCGTCGCCTACCCGGCCTTCTTCATTACGGCGTCATCCAACGACGAGCGCGTCGCGCCGCTCCACGCGCGCAAGCTCGCTGCCGCGCTCGAGCACGCGTCGACCGGCGGCGAAGTGCTGCTCGAAATTCACTGGGGCGCCGGCCATCACGGCGGCGGGCGAGAAGACGCGAACCGCTCGTTCGCCGAGGCGGCCATTTTCGCGCTGCACGCTTTCGCCCGTGGCGCGCGGTGACGGTGCCGTCGATCAGTCGCGGCCGCGCGCGGCGAGCTCCGCGACGACGCGAACGAGCTCGGGCGGGTCGAGCGGCTTTGCGACGTGAACGGTGAACCCGGCAGCGATCGCGCGCTTGCGATCGCCTTCGCTCGCAAACGCCGAGAGCGCCATCGACGGCGTACGCCCGCCCGCCTCCCGCGCGAGCGCGCGAACCCGCCGAACGAGCTCGTAGCCGTCCTGCCCGGGCATGCCGATGTCCGAAACGAGGACGTCGGGAAGCTCGGCCTGAATCACGCCGAAAGCGTCGGGCGCGGACGTCGCCAAAGTGACCGCCGCGCCCGAGGCGCGCAGCACGGTCGCGACGAGCTCGAGCGAATCGGGATCGTCGTCGACGACGAGCACGCGAACGCCGCGCAGGACCGACGCAGCAGCAGCAGCAGTCGGCAGGACGCGCGCCGGCGGCGGTGAGCTCGTCGTCCGCTCCTGGAGCGGCAGGCTCACGCGAAACGTCGCGCCGCGGTCGATTCCAGCGCTCTCGGCGACGATCGTCCCGTCGTGGAGCTCGACGATGCGACGCGCGATCGCGAGGCCGAGCCCGAGCCCGTTGCCGCTGCGCGCGGGTCCGCCCTCCGCCTGACGAAATCGTTCGAACACGTGCGGCAGAAAGCTCGCGGCGATTCCGCGTCCAGAGTCGGTGACGGTGACGGTCGCGTGCGTGGCGCTCGTCGCGAGCTCGATGACGATGTTGCCCGACGTCGGGGTGAACTTGATGGCGTTCGTGAGGAGGTTGTCGACGACTTGCTGAAGGCGGACCGGATCGCCGACGACGAGCGCGCCATCGGGGTTGAACCGCTGTTCGACGAGGAGCTTTTTCGCCTGCGCGAGAGGCCGCGTCGCGTCGACGGCGAGGTGCAGGACGTTCACGAGCTCGACCGGCTCGCGCTCGATGCGCAGCGTGCCGCTGAGGATGCGGCTCGTGTCGAGCAGCTCCTCGATGAGCTTCGCTTGGCTCCGTGCGTTGCGCTCGATGGTTTCGAGCGCGCGAGCGTGCTTGTCGGCCGGGATGTCCTCGGCGCGCAAGAGCCGCGTCCAACCGAGGATGGCGTTGAGCGGCGTCCGAAGCTCGTGCGAGACCATCGCCAAGAATTCGTCCTTCGCGGCGTTGGCGGCTTCGGCTTCGGCCCGCGCGGCCTGCTCGCGCGCGAGCAGCTCTTTCCGGTGCTCGTCGGCGGCGCGCGCGGTCTCGAAGAGCGTCTTCACGCGGACGAGGGTCGCGACGCGCGCGATGAGCTCGGCTGCGTCGTACGGTTTGGTGACGTAGTCGTTCGCTCCCGCTTCGAGACCCTCGAGCAAGTCGGTCTTGTGGCCGTAGACCGTGAGCATCAGGATCGGCAGCGCCGTCTCGTCGCGCTGCGCGCGGAGAAACCGGCACACCTCGATGCCGGACATGCCAGGCAAATGAAGATCGAGGACGAGCACCGTGGGCATCGCGCCCTCCGCTGCGCGCTCGAGAAGGCTCGAGCCGTCGGAGAACGTCTCGACGTCGTACGTCGGCGCGAGGGCCCGTCGCGCCATCGCCGCCTCGAGCGGGCTGTCCTCCAAAATCCAGACGCTGGGACGCGTGGTAGCGGTCACGAATTCTCCTTCACAGATCTCTCAAGATGAGCGACGCCAACTGTTCGAGCGGAGCGGCGTCCGACGATGCCCCCGCCTCGACGACGGCGCGGGGCATCCCGTAGACGATGCAAGACGCTGCGGCCTCGGTGAGCACGCGGCCGCCGGCGGCTGCGATCGCGAGCGAGCCGCGCGTGCCGTCGTTGCCCATGCCGGTGAGGACGACGCCGAGCACGCCTGCGCCGTAGGCGCGCGTGGCGCTCTCGAAGAGGACGTCGACGGACGGACGATGAAGCGAGTCGCTCGGCGACGACTCGAGCGCGCATGCGACGCAGCCGCTCTCGTCCGGTGGACGGAGCACGAGGTGCAGCCCCGCGCGCGCGATGATCGCGCGGCCGGGCTTCATCGCCAGCCCGTCGCGTGCCTCCATGACCTCGAGCGCGCAGTCGCCGTCGAGTCGATTCGCGAAGGCTTCGGTGTAGCCCGTCGGCATGTGGAGGACGATGGCGATCGGAACGGGTATCTCGGCGGGAAGCGAACGCAAGAGAACGCTCAGCGCTTGCGGCCCGCCGGTCGAGGTCCCGATGACGATCGCGCTCGTGCGTTTCGCGACGAGCGGCACCGGAACGGCGAGCGGGCGCACGTCGAGGGCTGCGCGCATCGGCCGCGCGCGGGCCGCAGCGCGCACCTTGGCGCGCAGCTCGTCGGCGAGCTCGTAGAGGCGGTCGGTCGCGAGCGCGGTCGGCTTTTTCACGACGTCGAACGCGCCAGCGGCGAGGGCCGCGACGCCGAGGTCGCTGTCGTCGTCAGCCATGCTCACGATGACGACCGGGGGCGCCTTGGATTTGCTTTGGAGCGCGCGCAAAACACCGACGCCGTCGAGATTCGGCATCACGAGATCGAGCGTGACGACGTCGGGCGCGAGGTCGCCGATTTTTTCGAGCGCGTCGAGGCCGTCGCGCGCGGTGCCGACGATCTCGATGCCGTCGTCGCCGCCGAGGACGCCGCGCAGCACCTTCCGCGCGAAGGCCGAGTCGTCGACGATCAACGTGCGAATGCGGTCGTTCATGCCGTCGCCTTCACGTAGAAGAAGGACCCCTCGCGCTCTTCGCAGACGAGCAGGGTGCCGAAGCGCATGAGCGACTCGGACGCGCCGACGAGCAGATGGCCGCCTGGCCGCAGCGCTATGGCGAGCGTCTCGACGACCTCGCGAATGGTCTGCTCGGCGAAATAAATGAGCACGTTGCGACAAAGCACGGCGTCGAACGCGCCGAGCTCCGCGATCGCCGCGGTGTCGACGAGGTTCACGCGCCGCCAGGTGATCGATTCGACGAGCTCGCGGCGGACGGCGAAGCGGTCGCCCTCGCGGTGGAACCAGCGCGCCGCGGCCTCGGCCGGGATCGCGCGGAGCGAGCGCTGCGAGTAGACGCCTTCGGCCGCGCGCGCGAGCGCCTTCGCGCTGATGTCGCTCGCGACGACCTCGACCTGCCGCGCGAAACCGCGCTCGTGCAGAAGCATCTCGAGCGTGAGCGGCTCTTCGCCCGACGCGGCCGCCGCACACCAGACGCGCGGACGTTTTCCGGCGGCGACCAGGGGCGCCAGCATCGCATCGCACAGCGTCGCGAGCTGGTCGGCCTCTCGAAAAAAATAAGTCTCGTTCACGACGAGCGCTTCGCAGAGCGTATCGAGCGCGCGATGATCCGGATCGTCGTAACGAAGCGCGTAATAGTAATCGAGCGCCGAGTCGAAGCCCCGGTCGAACGCGGTCGCCATCACTTTGCTCGAGAAGAGCTCGATCTCGCGCTCGCCATAGTGCAGGCCGGTGCGCTCCTCGACGAGGGCGCCGAGAATCGCGTAGAGCGCGGGGGACAGCACCGTCGCCATCGCATCACGCCGCGGCGATCCGCCGGACCTCGTCGTCGTCGTCGGCTGAAGCCGCGAGCGCCAACGCTGCGCGCGCCGACGCGCTGCCGACGTTGACCAAGACGGCGGCGGCCGCGCGTCTCGCGTGGACGTTCTCCATGTTGAGCGCCGCTTCGATCGCCGCGCTCCCGCTCGGACGACGCATGCGGACGAGCGCCTCGATCAAGAGCCGCGCGGCGTATGCGTTGGCCGTCGCCAGCGCGCCGAGAATCCCTTCGATGCGGCCGTCCGCCGGCTTGGCGAGCGCGTCGAGGATCGCGTCCTGTTCGTCGCCGTGCAGCAGGCGATCGACGAGCCACGCGGTCGCGGCCGGACCGCGCGTCGCGAGGTGGGCGATCGCGGCGGCGCGCACGTTGTCGTCCGCGTCGAACCCGGCGCGCATGAGCGCGTCGTCGGCTTCGGACGACGCCACTTCGGCGATGGCGGCGAGCGCGATCAACCGGAGCGCGGGGTCGCTCGACTCGGCCGCGGTCAAGAGAACGTGGAGCGCCTCGGGCCGTCGAAGATGCGCGAGGCCGAGCAGCGCCGCGCTGCGGACGTCGGAATCGTCGCCCTGCGTGGCGCGCTCGAGGATCTCGAGCGAACGCGTGCCGCCGAGCCTCGCGATGGCCTCGACGGCGGCGACGCGCACTTGCCCGGCGCGGTCGTCGAGGAGCTTCACGATTTCGGGCATGGCGTCGAGGATGCGCAGCTTGCCGATCGACTGACACGCGTAATAACGGACCCACGCGTCGTCATCGCTCAGCGCGCGGAGGAGCGCGGTGCGAACGGGCTCGGTGCTCGCGCCGCTTCCGAGCGCGCGGCACGCGGCCGCGCGAGTCGACGCCGAGGTGTGCGCGAGCGCGACGCGCAGCGCTTCGAACGCGCGCGGATCCTCGAGGAGCGCGAGCCCGGCCGTCGCCACCTCGCGAATGCGCTCGTCGGGATCGACGACCGCCTCGAGGAGCGCATCGAGCGCCTCGGGATAGGCGAAGTACGAGACGACGCGGAGGGCCGCGCGACGCGTTCGCGGATCGCCGGCGCGCGCGGCATGGATGGCCGCGCCGCGGGTCTCGTCGCTTCCGAGCGACTGAATCGCGCCGACCGCGGCCTGCGAGACGCGCGCGTCCGCATCGCCGATCACCTCGAAGAGCGGTCGAACGGCGCTCGTCTCGCCGCAGCGACCGAGCGCATCGCACGCGAGCGCGCGCACCGCCGGGTCCGGGTCTCGAAGACAAACGAGCATCTCTGCGAGCGCGGAGCGGCGCGCGCCGAGGAGGGGAAGCAATCGCGCGCGACACTGGCTGTCGCCCTTCGCGATGGCTCGTCGAATCGACTCGTCGACCTCGGAGCCGAGCACGCGCAGCGCTTCGAACGCTTCGCCCGCCGCCGTGGGATCGCCGTCGAGCATCGACAAGAGCGTGTCCGCGGCGGTCGCGTCGCGCATCCAGCCGAGCGCGCACGCGAGGGCGACGCGGTCTGCGGAGCTGGCGTTCGCGAGCGACGCGGCGGCGCGCACCGGCGCGTTCGGCTCGAGCGCTTGACGAAAGGCCGTCAGCACCGCGTCGGAGTGTCCGAAACGCTCCGCGTGGTGACGCCGAAGATCGAGGAGCGCTTGCGCCGCGGTCCTCACGACGACGTCGCTCGGGTGCGAAAGTAGGCGCGCGAGCGGCTCGACCGCCGCGAGGTGCCCGGATCGCCCGAGCGCCATCGCCGCCTCGGTCACGTAATAAGGCTCGGAGAGGAGCTCGCGCAGCGTCTCGACGACGCGACGATCGCCCGACTGCCCGAGGAACGCGACGGCCGGAAACGCGCGAAAGAAATTGCCGCTCCGCGCGGCGGCGAGCAGCGGCTCGAGAACCTCCGGGCCGCCGATGCGCCCGAGGGCCTCGACCGCTGCGACCGCGACGTTGTCGTCGGCGTGGTGGACCCAGCGCGACAGCGCCGCGACGGCGCCGTGGCTCTTTCGTCGACCGAAGATCTGCGCTGCGTCGCACAGGACCGCCGGTTTCGAGGTCGCTTCGGCCATCGCCATCACCTTCGGTTCGACGTCGCTGCCGGAGGCGACGAGCGCATCGACCGCCGCGGCGAGGCGCGTCTCGTCCGTACGCTCTTCCTCGAGGACGCGGCAAAGCCTCGCGATCGCGGACGCGCCGAGGCGCGCGAGCGTCGCGACGACCGCGCGCCGCACTGCCCAGCTCGTCTCCGACAAGAGGCCGACGAGCGCATCGACGCCCGCGGGCCCCGTCTGCGCGAGCCGCTGCACTTCCTCCATGCGCTCCCGGTCGTTCGGCGAGAGTCCGAGGGCCGGCGTCGACGTATTCATTTCACTTCAGGCGGCGTCGCCGCCTGCTCCGGCGCCTCGCCGGCAAAGTGCCCGGCGTGAGTCGAGATCCGCCCGGCGTCCTCGACGATCGCCGCGGCCTGCGCTCCCTGCTGCGTCACCTTCGCGACGAGCTCGCGCAGACGAGACTTGATGTCGTCGATCGACCGCGCCAATTGCTCGCTCGTCGTGCCTTGCTCTCCGGCCGCGCGCGCGACGGCAGCGATCTCGCTCGTCTGGCGCGACGCGTGCGTCGCCGTCGTCACGAGCGCGTCGGACTGCTCCGAGAGCGCACGCGCGGTCTGCTTGGCGATCCTCCGAACTTCGTCGACGGTGACGACGAGACCGCTCGTCGCCTTGCTCTGCTCGCTCGTCGCGGTCGTCACTTGCGACGCAAGGCTCGCGACCTGACGCGACGCCGCCTCGAGCTGCTTCGTGCCGCGGCTCTGCTCGGCCAACGCCTTGGCGGTTTGAGCGGCGTGCTTGCGGAGGTCTTCCATCGCGCGCGCGATCTCGGCCGCGCCCTTGGCCTGCTCGTCGAGCGCGGTCACCGTCCGGTGCGTCGCGCTCGTGAGGTCACGCGCTTGTGCTGCGATCGCCGCCGCTTCGCGCGACTGGTCCACCACCGCGGTCGTCGTGTGCGTCGCGATCGAGCGCATCTCGACGATCGCCGTCACGAGCTGCGTCGTCCCCGCGGCTTGCTCCTGACATCCGCGCGCGACTTGCTCGATGCCGCCGCTCAGCTGACCGTTGGCCTTCACGAGGTTGCGCATCGCCTTCGCCTGGTCGGCCGTGGCGAGGCTCGTCTGCCGCGACATTTGGCGCATCTCGGCGGTCCCGGCGGCGAGCGATTTCGCCGACGTGGTCTGTTCGGTGGCCGCGCCGAGGATCATTTTGGTCCGGTCGCTCACGTCGGCCACGCTCTTGGCGACGGCTTGGCTCGCGGTCACTTGCTCGTGCGTCGCGCGCGAGACCTCGCGCCCGGTGACGGTCACCTCTTCGATGCCTCGCATGATGTCGGCGAGCGCGCGCTCGGCGTCGACCGCGAGCGTCGCGCCCTCTTCGGCGACCTTCGAGCCCTCGACCGACGCGGCGACCGCCTCGCGCGCGGACGTCTGAAGCCCGCGGACGATCTTGGCGATGTCGGAGCTCGCCGTAGCGGCGCGATCGGCGAGCGCGCGGATCTCCTCGGCGACGATGGCGAAGCCGCGTCCGTGCTCGCCCGCGCGCGCCGCCTCGATGCTCGCGTTGAGCGAGAGGAGGTTCGTTCGATCGGCGATGAGATTGATCGCGTTGACGATGTCGCCGATCTCCTCGGCGCGCTTGCCCATCTCGCGAATCACGCCGCCGGACTCGGCGATCGACTGACGAATGCGCCCGAAGCCTCCGATCGATCGCGCGACGGTCGCGCCTCCCGCGCGCGCGACCGTGCCGACGCGCTCGGCCACGACCTTGGTCTCCTCGCCCATCTTCGCGATGTGACGCGCCGAAGCCTCGAGCTCGGTCGCGGAGGTCGCGCTCGTCATCGCGAGCTGCGCGATCTCGGTCGCGCTCTTCGCCGACGCCTCGGCCGAACGCGCGATCTGCTCGACCGCCGACGCCGCCGAATCCACGACGCTCGCGTTCTTCTCCGCCGTCGCCGCGACCTCTTCGATGCTCGCGGCGATCTCGTTCACCGTCCCGGCGACGGTCGTAGCAGCGGCCTCGAGCTGTTTGGCTTGCTCGGCGATGGCGCGCGTCGAGCGGGAGAACTCCTCGGTCGTCGCGGCGGTCTCCTCGACCGACGTGCCGAGCTGGTTGGTCGCATTGACCACCGAGCCGAGCGATTTTTCGATCGCGCCGATCGACGTGGTCACCACGGTCGCGCCCGTGCCCACGCTGCGCGCGTCGACGGCGAGTCGTCCGATGCCCTTGGACATCTGCTCGATGGTCGCGCCGACCTCTTCGACCGAGCTCGCCATCGACTGGCCGCGCGCGGTCATGTCGGAAATCGTCGCCGAGGTCTGGGTGACCGCGGCGAGGAGCTCCTCGCTCGCCGCAGCGAGATCCTCGGCGTTCGCGCTGACGCCCTTGATCGAGCGCGCGATCTCCTCGGTGCTCGTCGCGGCGGCTTCGGCGGACGACGCGAGCGCGGACGCATCTTTCTTCGACGCGGCGACCGAAGCGGCGAGCTCCTGCGTCGTCTTCGCGTTGCTGTCGACACCGCCCTGCAGCGCCCTGGCCATGTCGGCGACGCTCTTCTGCGAACGCGCGAGCTCCTGCAGCGCGACGGCGGATTCCTCGACGGCGGTCGCGACCGCGACGACGGACGCGCGCGCCCGCTCGCTCGCGGTGACGTGCTCGGCGGCGACGGTGGCTACGCGCGCCGCGAGCTCTTGGACCGCGGCGCCAACCGCCCCGTCGTCCGTCGAGCGCGACGGTCCGCTTGCGCGACCCTGCGCGAGAGTGTTTCCGTTTCCGCTAGACGCTGACATCGACGCGCTCCTCTCCGATGACCTTGCCGAAATCGATCAGCATGACGAGCCGCTCCCCGAGCTTGGCGACCGCCTTCACGAAGCCTTGAGCCTGCTGGCCGACGATCTGCGGCGGCGGCTCGATCTGCGACGGCGCGATGCGAACCACCTCGCGCGCGCTGTCCACGAGCAGCCCGACGATCCGGTCGCCCTGCTGTCCGACGATGACGCGATTGTCGAGCACGATGGGCGTCGGCGTGCCGCCGAACCGAACGCGCAGATCGACGATCGGCACGATTTTCCCTCGAATTTGCACGATGCCCGCGATGTACGGCGCCGCGCCGGGGACGGCCGTCGCGCCGGCGTAAGACTCCATTTGGAGGACCGTCTCTGCCGAGAGCGCGTATTCGGTGTCCGAGACTTTGAACGCGACGTGGAGCTCGCCGCGTGCGCTCGCCGATTCGCCGACGGCGAGAGGTCGTTGTTCGTAGCGTGCGAGCGTCGTCATGCTGCCCGTTCCTTCGCCGAGAGGAGTCTGGCCCCGAGAGAGAAAAGGTCGAGCACGAGCGTGGGCTTGCCGTCGCCGAGATCGGTCGCGCCCGAGACGCCCGCGACGGTGACGAGCGGGTCGACGAGCGGCCGCACGACGGCCTCCTGTTGACCCACGACGCGATCGAGCGCGAACGCCATCGCCGACGCGCCGCGACGGACGACGAGCGCTTGGAGCGCCGGCGTCTCGCGCGCCGGCATCGCGAGCGACGCCGCGAGGTCGAGCAGCGGAAGTGCCTCGCCGCGACGCTCGATGAGCCCGGCGCGCACGCTCGAGTCGTGCGCCGCATGAGGCCCGCGGTGAACCCGCACGCGCTCGAGCTCGATGATCTCCTCGACCATCGACACCGGCACGACGAACCGCCGCGCGCAGCAGTCGAGCGTGAACGCCTCGATGATCGAAATCGTCAGCGGCACGCGAAGGATGAACGTCGTGCCGACGCCTAGCTCGGTCTTCATCGTGAGCTCACCGCCGAGCTGGTCGACGACGACGCGCTTGACGATGTCCATCCCCATCCCACGGCCGCTCGTCCGCGTCGCCTCGTCACGCGTCGACAAGCCCGGAGCGCAAATCGCGTCGAGGAGCGCGTCGTCGCTCGCGATCTCTCGTCCGACGCGGCGCGCGACCGCCGCGCGATCCACGCCCGCGCCGTCGTCGCGAATGGTGAGCTCGACCCGCGCGTTCGACGGTGAGCGGCTCGAAATGTAGAGCGTCGCCTCGTCCGGTTTGCCGAGCTCGCGCCGACGCGCGGGCGACTCGATCGCGTGATCGAACGCGTTGCGGACGATGTGCACGAGCGCGGGAAAAAGCCGCTCGGCGACGCCTTTGTCGATCTCGGTGTCGCCCGCGTCGATCTCGACGCGCACCGCTTTGTCGCTCGCGCGGCGCAGGCTCCGCACGATCAGCGGGATTCGTTCGAGCACCTCGGCGACCGGAATCATCCGCACGCGCAAGATCGCCGCGCGCAAGTCACGCAGCTGCCGCGCGTTGTCGCGCATGATCTCGTCGAGCTCGCGCGTGTTCACGCCGGCGAGGCCGAGCCGCCGGATCGACTGCGCGAGACGCGAACGAGTGACGATCAACGTCGACAAGTGCTCCATCGCGTCGTCGAGCCGCGCGACGTCGACGCGCACGACGTTCCGTCGCGACCGAACCGCGAGCTCGTCGTCGTCGGGCTCGGGCGCGAGCGACGCCGCCGGTTTCGCGACGAGCCCGCCCACCAGCGGTCGCACCGCGGCGGGCGCGATCCCGATCGCGGCGGCGATCTCCTCGTCCGGCGCCGCGGCCCGCAAGAGCAGCGCGAAGCTGAGCCCGCCCGGCGCGTCCTTGCTCGGGGAGACCGCGAGCGGCACGACCTTCACGATCTCCGCCACCGCTGCGACGCGCTCGCGCACGCTGTTGATCGAAAGCCCGCGCGCCGCTTTTTCCGGTGACGGGCTGAAGTCGGCGCGCACCGCGCGGCGTCCGTCGTCGGCGGCGTGCACGAGCGACGCGAGCTCGAAGGGCGCGAGCTTCGAAACGATCGTCTCGTCGAGATCGAGCTGACCGTGGTCGAGCGAGCCGAGTTTCTGCTCCGCCGGCTCGAGCGAATCGAGCGCCTCGTAAAGTGCCTTCGGTGCGGCCGTGAGCGGCTTTCCTTCGGCCAGCTCCTTCACGCCGAGCTCGATGGCGCGCACGCCGGCGAGCACCGCGTCGATCGCCTTCGTCTCGAGCCATCCGCCGCTACGGTCGGCCTGCCGCACGATCGCTTCGAGCCGGTGCGCGAGATCGACGAGCGGCTCCACGTCGACCATCGCCGAGAGGCCCTTGATCGTGTGAAGCACGCGAAACAGATCGCGCATCGCGCGCGGGTGCGGCGTTCCCGCGCGCGCGTGCTGCTCGATTTCGAGCAAGCTCGCGATGGCGGACTCGAGCTGCTCGTCGACCTCGGCGACGTAGGCGCTGAGAAACTCCCGAAGGTCGACCTTCACGACCCTGGGCTCGCCGGGACGAGCGCGCTGACCTCGGCGAGGATCGTCTCGGGCGTGAAAGGTTTGGTGAGGTAGCGTGTCGCCCCCGCCGCCATGACCGTCGCCCGCGAGCCCTCGTCGCCGCGGGTCGTGACGATCAGGATCGGCACCGCGCGGAGCTTGTCTTGTTTTCGAATGAACTCGACGACCTCGACCCCACCGATGTCGGGCATGTTCAAGTCGAGGACGACGAGGTCGAAGCGCTTGAGCGACAGCTGCTCGATCGCTTCGAGCCCGCTCGAGGCCTGCGTCGTGCTCAGGCCAGCGGACGCTTTGAGGCACGCGCAAATCATGTCGCGCATGACCTTGCTGTCATCGACGATCAGAACGTCGGCCATGGTGTTTCTCGCAAGGTTTGGGCTCTCTCGAGGGACGAGAGGGCTCGCTACGTTAACAACGCTCACGGCGCACACAAGCGGCATTTCGCCACAGTTTGGCTCTTACGAGCGCTTGCGCGCCGTGACGATGCGCTCGGCGTTGCGATAGCCGCGCTCATGCAAGTAGCGACGGCACCAGTCGTCCGAGCCTTCGTCGCGTTCGACGACGAAATCGTGCGCGCCGAGGCGCGAGCGCACCTCGACCGGCGTCATGCGCGTCTTGAACGGCTCACCCGCCGCGCGGACGATGATCGAGAGCGGCAGAGTCTCCATTCGAAACGCCGCGTCGTGATAAGTCGCGACGAGGCACGACGACGGCGCGGAGAGCTCTGACAGATCGGCGAGCGTCGCGTCGATCGCTTCGCGTGCGAGATACATCGTGACGCCCTCCCAGACGAACGTCGTTCGCACGCGCGCGTCGTGCCCCGCGCGAGCCAGCACTTCGCGGATCGACTCGCGCGAAAAATCGATGGCCGCCCAATTCACTTCGCGCGCGAGCGGCCGCTGCGAGCCGATCGCCTCGCGCTTCGTCGCTTGCGTCGATGGATGATCGACCTCGAACACCGTGACGTCCGAGAGGGCGTCGAGGCGCCACGCGCGCGCGTCGAAGCCCGCGCCGAGCAAAACCAGCTGACGGCTACCCGCGAGCGCCTCCGAGACGACCACGTCGTCGATCGCGCGCGTGCGAAGCGCCATGTGCCGCGAGAGGTTTCCGCTCGCCCGCGCCGCACCCCGGAGGACCGCGCGCGTCACCCGCGGCGCCCGCTCGGCGGCTCGCACGATCGACGCGTAGCCCAGCGGGAGCAGCTCGGCCGCGAGAGGATCGCGCACGATCACCGGGTCATCGAGATCCGCGAGACCGCGCAGCGCGGCAACCCACATCGCCGTTCGACTGGCCCATCCCTTTCGCATTCTCCTTAACGTATCATCGGCAACCGTGAGCCAGCCCGCACCCGTCCAATGCTCGAACTGCGGCGCGATGATGGTCCCGCAATGGGACGGCCGCGTCCACGCGTGCCCCTACTGCCGCACGCAAATTCAAGTCGCGATCGGCGGCGATCAAATCGCCGCAGGCCTCGCGATGGACTTCGCGAACGTCGATCAATTCCTCGCGCGCCTCGCGTGGACGCTGAAACAAGGCTTTTTCGAGCACGCCCGCATTCAAGCGAGCGGCAACTTCGTGACGAGCATCGAGGTCTTCCTCGAGCCGGATCAGTTCATCGTGCGCCGCGAGGGCCGCGAGGCGCTCGCCGAGCACAAGAAGATCGTGCGCGGCGTCGCCCTCCGCACGAAGCGCTTGCCCCTCGATCAGTGGCACGCGATGCTGTGCGACGCTCTCGCGCGCTTCGCGAACGACAACGCGCGCGCCGCGTGGGTGCTCAAACAGATCGGGGGACAATGACGACGGAGGACGAGCAGAGCCAGGAGCTCCTCGCGCGCGGCGGGATCCCGATTCGCGCGCAGCGACGCATTCACGAGCTCACGCACGGACAGCGTCCGATCTTCACGAGCACGCTGACTGCGTCCGAGACGGTCGTCGCGCGTCAAACGGGCGTCACCGCGATCAGCCAAGTGATGGGCTCGAGCATCTATCACGTCGGCTTCGGCATCACGGGTTACGCGGGCGGCGAGATGCAAGTGCTCCAACACGCCTACGAGCACGCGCGCTCTCTCGCGCTCTCGCGCATGCAGCAGGAAGCGGCGCTCCTCGGCGCGAACCTCGTGCTCGACGTGAAGTTCCACGGGCGCGGCTTCGAGTGGTCGAGCGACCTCATCGAGTTCAACGCCGTCGGCACCGCGGTGCGCGTCGCAGGCATGCAACCTTCGCAGTCGCCGATCCTGACGATGCTCGAGCCCGACGAATTGTGGAAGCTCCACCACGCGGGTTACTGGCCCGTCGGCATCGCGATCGGTAATTCGTTTTGGTACGAGCCGCACGCCGATTGCTTCGGCGAAGGTAGTTGGTATTCGCAGGAGCTGCCGACCCACACGCGCGCGGCGCAAGGCGCACGTCACCGCGCGACCGAGCGCTTTCGCGCATTCGCGCAGCACTTGAACGCGCACGGCGTCGTCGGCGTGCGCGTGAACCGCCACGGCTACGACCGCGAATACGAGGTCAACGACTCGAAGCACACGTCGTTCAGACTCGACCTCGTCGTGATGGGCACCGCCGTCGTCCGCCGCGGCGACGCCGCTTCCCCGCCCCGCCCCGGGCTCGTCATCGACTTACGCGATTTGCCGAAAACCCGTTTTTCGCACGGATGAAAATGGCCAATTATCAAAGACCGCAAACCCAACGCCAACCGCTTCCGCAGCACGCCGCCGAGCGCATCGCGCGCATGCGCGGCGGACAAGGGCAAGCGCGATTCTTCACGAGCGATCTCTCGGTGAAAGAGTTTTTGCTCGTGCGCGAAGCCGGATTCGAATGCGCGGGCCTCGTGATGGGCTCGAGCATCTATCACGTGGGCTTGCAGCGCGGGCAGTACTATCAAAACCAAGAGCTTGGCGTGCTCACCCAAGCGCTCTATCAAGCGCGCGAGCTCGCGATGGCGCGCATGGAAGAAGAAGCGACCGAGCTCGGCGCCGACGGCGTCATCGGCGTTCGATTGAAAATCAACCGTCACGCCTGGGGCGAAGCGCTCGTCGAGTTCGTCGCGATCGGTACTGCGGTATTCACCAAAACGCCGGGCACGTGGCGAGCCCCGAGCGGCGCGCCTTTCACCAGCGATTTGTCCGGCCAAGATTTTTGGATGCTCTTGAAAAGTGGATATCGGCCGATATCGCTCGTGATGGGCAATTGCGTTTATCACATCGCACATCAGTCGCTCGGCGGCTGGTTCAAGACGGTCGGCACCAACTGCGAAATGCCCAATTTCACGCAAGCCCTCTACGACGCACGCGAGCTCGCGATGGAGCGCATGCAGTACGAAGCGCAGCTCGACGGCGCGCAAGGCGTCGTCGGCACCGAGGTCTACGAGCACACGCACGGCGGGTGGGACTCGCACGTGCTCGAGTTTCTCGCGATCGGCACGAGCGTGCTTCCGATCGAGACGCACGAACAACCGCCGACGCCGCAACTGGTCATGACGGTCAACGAGTGATGGCCTTCACGAGCGATCTCACCATCGACGAAGTTTTGCTCATCGAAGAAGTCGGCTTCGAGCCGGTCGAGCTCGTGATGGGCTCGAGCTACTTTCATATCGGCTGGCAGCCGACGCTCTGGAACACGAACATGGAGCTCGGCGACGTCACGGCCATGATGACGAACGCTCGCTACCTGGCGCTCGAGCGCATGGTGCAGCACGCCGTCGGAGCGTCCGCCGACGGCGTCGTCGGAGTTCGCCTCGAGGTCGAGCGCGAAGGACACAACGCCGAGTTCACCGTCATCGGCACGGCCGTGCGCCGCCGCGGGGACGACCGCGCGCGCTGGCGCCAAAACGGCGACCGCCCGTTCACGTGCGATCTCTCCGGCGGAGATTTTTGGGCGCTCGTGCGCGCGGGATTTCGTCCCGTCGCGTTCGCCTTCGGCGTGTGCGTCTATCACGTCGCGCATCAGTCGCTCGGGCAGTGGTTCTCGTCGGTCGGCCAGAATTGCGAGATGCCGCAGTTCACGCAGGGCCTCTACGACGCGCGCGAGCTCGCGATGGGCCGCATGCAAGCGAGCGCGCTCGCGGCCGGCGCGTCGGCGGGCCTCGTCGGCGTGAGCGTCGACGAAGGCAGCCACGGCTGGGGCCACGTCATCGAAATGATCGCCATCGGCACCGGCGTCGCGCCCATCGTCGACGAGAGCCACGAAACCCACGCGCCGCCGCGCGTCATCCTCGGCGCGCAGGATCTCTGAACGATGGCGCCGCCTCCGCGACCCAAGCGACTCGGTCGATACGACATCGTCGCGAAAATCGGCGGCGGCGGCATGGCGACGATCTACCTCGGCCGCGCGAGCGATCACGTCGCCGCGGTCAAAGTGCTGCGTCACGAGCTCGCGCAAAGCGCGCAACAAGTCGACATGTTCCACGACGAAGCCGAGATCCTCTCGAAGCTCTCGCACGACAACATCACGCGCACGTTCGAGGTCGGCGAAGAAGGCGGCCATCACTTCATCGCGATGGAGCTCTTGCTCGGGCGAACGCTCGTCGACGTGTGGGAGGCGTGCGTCGCCAAGAAGCTCTCTTTGCGGCTCGATTTGAGCGCGTGGATCGCGGCGCGCATCGCCGAAGGTCTCGACCACGCGCACGCGCTGAAGGACGCGAAGGGCCAATCGCTCCGCGTGATTCACCGCGACGTGAACCCGAGCAACGTGTTTCTCACCTACGACGGCCAAGTGAAGCTCTTCGACTTCGGGCTCGCGAAATCGCTCGGGCGACGCGCGCAGAGCTCGGCGGGCGTCGTCAAAGGCAAGCTCCCGTATCTCTCGCCCGAGCAAGTGATGCAGCTCGACATCGATCACCGGAGCGACATCTTCATGCTCGGCACGACGCTCTGGGAGATGACGACGATGCGCCGTCTCTTCAAACGTCCGACCGACGTCGACACGGTGAAAGCCGTCCGCAACGCGCCCATTCCCGACGCGCGCAAGATCGTGGCCGGCTACCCCGACGCGCTCTTTCGCATCGTCGACAAAGCGCTCCAGCGAAACCGCGAGAACCGTTACCAAGTCGCCGGCGCGTTCGCGCGCGAGCTCGACGCGTTCGTGAAGGGCACGACGAAAGAGGACATGGGCTCGCTCATCGCGCCGATTTTGGAGAGTCTCTTTCCCGGCGATCGCGCGCGCCAGATGGGCTGGCTCAAATCGACGAGCGCCCTCCCGCGCGGCGCCGCTGGCCCGACCATCCCGCCGCCGGTTCCGCTCCCCGAGACGAACGAACGCGACAAAGGCTGAAGCGGTCGCGGCACGCGCCTCGCAAATACCCCGAGCGTGGCGATTCTTTCTGCGTTGATCAGTTTCCTCAGCCGTCAGATCGGCAAAGTGCTTCAGGCCGTCTTCGGCTGGTCCATCACCGCGCTCTTCGGGCGCCTCGACTCGAAAAAACAGACGGCCGTTTCGGTCGCGCTGCTCCTGTCGATCGCGTGGCCGATCTTCGTCGTCGGTGTTTTTTTCCCCGGGATCGCGTCGTGGCTCGTCGCTTTCGTGCCGATGCACAAGCTCGTCGGCAGGACCGTGCTGCGCATCGTCTGGTGCACGCTCGCGGTGCTCGCGCCGCCGGTCGTCGGGCTCATCACGCACTGGGTCGCGCCGGCGAAAAAGACCAGCAAGGCGCGCGCGCTGCTCCACGGCTACCCGCTCGCGCTTGGTTACGCGTGCGCGTTTTTGATCACGGCGATCACCGTACCGATCGTGAAGATCGCGAGCGCCCTCCGCGGATGGAAAGACGAGCACGTCTTCGTGCAGCCGCGCGACGGGCGTTATCGCGACGCGCTGCGCGAGCTCGCTCAGGCCTGCGCGATGGCGACCGGCTGCGAGCCCGACGTGCGCGACGTGCCCACGTCGATGTCGCTCGCGACCAAAGTGCTTCGCGCGCTCGCGCGCGGCGTCATCGAGCCGATCGTCGCCGAGAATCCGAAGGTCCTCCGGCTGCCGCACGTCGAAATCTATCTCTACCCGGCCGATCTCCTCATGCGCGGCGCGCCGGCCGAGGTCGCGCACATCCGCGCGGCGATGACACGCACGATGCTCGAGCGCGACGCGTACCTCGTCGGCTCGCCCGAGGCGAAAAAAGTCCAAGACCGCATCGACCAAATCTGGGAAATCGCGCAAGCGCACGAGGGCCACGACGGCGGCGTGCTCGACGATCTACGCGCGGAGATCGATCGTCTCGACGTCCCGTTCGAAGACTGGTCGATGCTCGAGCGAATCATCCGCCACGCCAAATCGGCGTGCGCGGTCAGTGGATGATCGCGGTGCAGTTGTTGAAGGCGATCGACGTGTCGATGCGCACGTCGGATTGATCGGTGTGGCGCTCGGCCGTGAAGATGTCGAGCGAATACGTGTTGCCCGGCGTGATGCCGAGCGCGCTCGCTTGCGCGTCGAGGTCGATGCTCTCGGATTCGGCCGGGTGAACGCCGCCGAGATCGATCGCGAGGTGCCCGTTGATGAACGTCCACAAGTCGTCGTCGCCGGTGAACGAGAACGTCTCGCCGCCTTTGTACGCGAAGGTCGTGTGGAGCTCGAACGTGAAGCCGAAGTTGTGCGGCTGGCCTTGGTTTCCCCAACCTTGATTGTCGATCGGGAAGAAGGACGCGTTGTCGTAGGTCGAGACGTCGCCGTTCGGCGTGAGCGCGATCGTGAATTGCGTCGTGTAATTCACGCCGGGGACGTCGCGGTACCACTGATCGAAATCGGCTCGGCCGGTCGTGGTCGGCGTCGTGCCGCTCGCGTTCGCGTAGACCGGCTTGAAGTCGGTGCCGAGATCCGGCGCGACCATGCCGCGATCGTCGCCGATGAAATGCTCGAAGTCTGGATGCCACGAGGCGCCGGCGATCGAAAAATCGCGGATGACGCCGGTGAGGTTCGGACCGCAGCCCGCGTCGCCCGCGTCGGTCGTGTTGAACGGGCTCGCGTCGCCGCGGTCCTGCCCGACCGAGCCGCACGCCACGACGAAAAGAATGCAGACTGCAAGCGATTTCAAAACGTGTATTTCGCGCCGTTGATGTCGGGCATCTTCACGAGCACGACGTTGGAGCGCTCCTGCACGGGGGATTGGCTGCCGTCGGTGACGCCGCGCAAGTTGCCGGCGACGACGAAGACGCCGATGAGCTCGCCGGTGGCGGGCTGGTAGCCGGCGAGGTTTCCCCAGCGGCCGTCGTAGTACCAGTTCTTCGCGACCTGGCAGTTCGAGCCCGCGCCGAACGTCGTGCATTGGCCGAGCGTCGTGACGTCGGCGGCGACGTTGCCGCCTTGCACGTCGAGGCCGCTCCAAAATTCGATCGCGGCCGACGCGTACCACTGGCCGCCGATGTTCTCGGCGAAGCCGAGCGTGTATTCGAGCGGGCCGTCCCAGCCGGGCGGCGTGACGTCGGGCCAGCTGCCGTCGTCCTTCTTCGAGAACTCGACGTGGACGCCGTCCTTGCCGTTGTATTGGAAGTCGACCTCGGTGATGAACGTCGTGACGGGCCAGTCGGCGAGGTTCGACGGGTTGTCGAACATCGTCGCTTGGTGGAGATTGAGCGTCGTCGGCTGCGGCGGCGGCGGTGCAGCGTCGACGACCGCGGCGTCTTGCGGCGGCGCGGCGTCTTTGGGCGCTTGCTTCGCGTCGACGGCCGCGTCGTGCGGAGCGGCGTCGAGCGTCGCGCCCGCGTCGTTGCCCACGAATTGGCCGGAATCGCTGCAGCCGAGGAGCACGAGCGCGCAAGCGGAGAACGTCGCGACGGTTTTCATGGCGTAGTTTTCGTAACCGAGGGGCCCGCGCGACGCCTCCCTGAAGGCGCCATTCGACTCCGGCTGCGCGCCAATCACGGCTTCTTGCGCCACTCGGCGGGCGGCGCATTCCCGAGGCGGCGGAAAAGTGTACTGAGATGTTGCGGCGACGTGAGCCCGACTTGCATCGCGACCTCGGTGACCGTCGCGTCCGAGTCGCGGAGAAGTCGCTGCGCGAGGCGAACGCGCGCGGCGTCGAGCTCGCGGCGGAACGTGGTCTTCTGCTCGGTGAGCCTGCGCTGGAGACTGCGCGTCGAGAGGGCGAGCGCGCGCGCGGCGTCGGCGGGCGTGGCGCGCGGGTGGTGCGCGAGATAGGCCGCGAGCTGTCGAACGATCGGCGCGACGGCGCGCGCCTCGTCTTGCGCCGCCCAGATTTCTTCGAGGAGCGCCGCGTCACTTTCGGAGCCGAGCCATGCGAGCGCGGACGTCGTGTCGGAGAAAACTTCGACCGGAAAAGGCACGGGCACGAGCTTCGTGAAACCCGCCGCGACCGCGCCGGCGAAGGTGCCCGCATGCACGATCGCGAGACGCGTGATGCCGCCGGAGAGCCGGCCCATTCGCTTCGATGCGTAGCGAGCGAGCGTCCCGAACGCGCTCGGGCTGAGGTTTTCGACTTTGTGCGCGTCGAAGAGCGTCGCGTGAGGCTCGCAGATCGGCGAGAGGCGCAAATCGGCGCACGCTTCCCATTGCTCGACGTCGCTCGAGGACGGACGGCCCCACACGATCGTCCCGGAGAAGCGACCATGCGGCGCGAAAAACGACAGCCAATTCTGGCCGACGAAAAATTTCCCGCGCGGGTCGGACGCGAGGGCATCGATGGTCTCGACGCGTGTCATCGCGGGAGGCACGAACGGCAGCTTACCGGAGTAAGCTTGCGTCGTGGAGAAACCGCTCGACGAAGTCTCGGCAACGAATTTGGTCCGCGCGCTCGTGGAGCAGCGGCTGCTTCTTCTCGCGACCAAGGCCAGCGAGACCTCGCTCGCGGCGGCGCTGGCTGAGCAGTCGTTCGAGACCGCCGGGGAAATCGCCGAGTGGCTCGTCGATCAAGACGCCGTCGTCGATCTGCTCGCGAGCGACGAAGACATCGACGCCGCGCTCGCGCCGCCGTCGCCGCCTCGGGCCGCGCCGAAGGCTCCGCGCGTTCCGCCGCCGCGCGAGCTCGAATCGGCCGATTGGCGATGGAACCGCGACGGGACGACCTTGACCATCACGTCGACCACGCTCGACGGCGTCATCGAATCGGCGCGCGAGTGGTGGACGCGCGTCGTCGAAACCGCGAGCGCGTCGGACGAGGAGATCGATGCGATCCTCTGTTACCTCGAGGAAGAAGGTCTCGCGGCGTTCGGCGTCGTCGATCCGGACGCGGAGCTCGAAGCGTGCGCCGCGAGCGAAAACACGACGCTCCCGGAGGGCGTGCGCGAATCGGAGTGGTGCGTGGACTGCCACATTCCGCCCGCGGCGCTCGGCGACGACGACGCGACGGTCCTCGAAGAGGAGCCCACGTTCGCGATGCTCACGCGCGCGGTGGGTCCAAAGCCGAAAATCCCGCTCTATTTCTGGGACGCCGAGTGGAGCGGCGCTATCCGCCGCGTCGGATAGCGACAGGAGGAACATCGGCGAGCGCGCGCGGTCCTTATCGCATGCACGCCGTGGCCGACGAGACCTCGCGCGAGATCGTGGAGGTCGCGGTCTTTTGGGGCGACGAGCTCTTGCGTGTCGAGTACGTGCCGCGGTCGGCGGCGCCGGTGTTTGCGGACTGGTGCATCCCGTCGGCCGAGCCGGTCGCGCTGCCGCGCGGGCCGGTGGGCTCGCAGGCCGAGACGCGCGCGGGCGATTTCGCGGCGCGTGCGACGGTCGTCCACGCGGGAAAGCGCGCCGCGCGGCGTCGGCCGGAGCTTCGTCCGCTGCTGATCGCGCTCGGTGTCGCGGCGCTCCACTTAGCGTGGTTCGTCGCGGCCGCGCAGCAACCGCGAGACCCGCCGCGCGAGGACATGCAGCTCCTCCGGTCGTATCTTTCGAGCACGGTCCCGACGTTTCCGAGAGGCGCCGCTGACGACTCGGCGAAAACCGAAGATGACGCGCCGGTCACGTCGACGAGCGAATCGGGTCCTCCGCGCGCGCATCGAACGGTGAGCGAATCACCCGCGAGCGACGCGATCACGATCGACGAAGCTCGCTCGTTCGGCGTCATCAGCTTGCTCGGACCAGCCGGCGACTCCACCGCGGAGTTCGCGCCCGATGGACCTCCGGGCTCGCTCTTCGGCGATCTCGTGGGCGACGCGCACGGCGCAGCCGGTTTGAGCTTGTCGGGGACCGGCTCGGGCGGCGGAGGCTCGGGCGCCGGCGTCCCCTCGAACGGAATCCACACCACCGGCTGTTTCGCAAGCCGCGGCACGCTCGCCGCGCACCACACCTCGATGTGCCATCTGCCGATCGTCGTCCCGACGGTGATCGGGCGGCTCCCTCCGGAGACGATCCAGCGCGTCGTGCGCGCGAGCGTCGGTCGCTTCCGCGCTTGCTACGAGGACGGTCTCGCGCGCAACCCGAAGCTCAGCGGACGCGTCGCGACGAAATTCATGATCGGTCGCGACGGCAGTGTGAGCGCCGTGGCCGACGATGGCTCGGATCTGCCGGACGAAAATGTCCGCGCGTGCATTCGGCGCGCGTTCGCGTCGCTCGACTTTCCCGCGGCGCCGGGCGCGGTCGTGAGCGTCGTCTATCCGCTCGACCTCTCGCCGGAGTGATCGGCGCGCGATGAATGCGCTTGGTCGTCGCGCCGACGACGCTACGATGCGTGCATGCAGAAGGTTTGGGCGATTGGAACTGCGTGCGCGGTGCTCCTCGCGGCGCGCGGCGCGCACGCGTCGTGCTCGGTCGCAGCTTCGCCGACGACGCCGTGCGTGAGCCACAACGGATCGGCGTACACGGTCGACACGGGAAACGGTTTCGTCGCGCAGCCGACGCTCTTCGCGGATCCCAACGTGCAGCTCCGATTCGAGATCGACAGCAACTGCGCTTTCTGCAGCGGGCACCCGCTCTACATTTCGACGAACGCGAACGGCGCGGGCCTCGGATTCGTGACCGGCGGCATCACGACCGGCTCGTTCACGTACACGCCGACCGCCACCGATTTGGCGAACGGGATTTATTATCAGTGCCAAATCCACTTCAACATGGGCGGCCCGATCCTGCCGTTCGTGGACGGCGGCGCAGCCGACGCCGGAGCGGACGCAGCCGACGACGCGGCCGACGGCGCGCCCGACGCGAGCACGCCCGACGCGAGCGCAAAGGACGCGAGCGTCGACGATGCCACGGTGCCGGACGCCGCGACCGATGCGAAGATCGACGCACCGACCGACGCGCGCGCAGATGTCGCCGTCGACGCCGAGCCGGACGCCGGCACGACGAGCACCGAGGCCGGCGGCTGCTCGTGCTCGATCGATCAGGCGTCGTCGCCTTGGGGAAGCGCGGTCGCCGGGCTCTTGGGCTTGGCGCTCTTTGCACGACGCCGCAAACGTCAGTCGTACGAATAGCCGGCTTCTTCCCATTGGGCGGCGAGACCCTAAGAGACGCGGCGATGAAACTGGTCGTCTTCGGCGCGTCGGGAAAATGCGGGCGCGAGCTCGTGAAGTTGGCCACCGCGCGAGGTCACGCGGTGACCGCCGTCGTCCGCGCCGAGACGGAGGTCGCGTTGCCGGCGGGCGTCGTCCTCTTGCGCGGCGACGTCCTCGACGAAGCGTTCGTGAGTCACGCGGTCGGCGGCGCCGACGCGGTCGCGAGCGCGCTCGGCATGCGCTACGCGCATCCTTGGGCGCGGCGCATGTCGCCGGACGATTTCATCTCGCGCGCGACGTCGCACGTCGTCGCGGCGATGCAGGCGCACGGCGTGAAACGCTTGGTCGTCATCTCGGCCGCGGGCGTCGGCGACTCGCGGCCGATGCTCAATCTACCGATGCGCGCGCTCCTCGCGACGAGCAACGTCGGCGTCGCGTATGCGGATCTCGAGCGCGTGGAGCGATTGCTCGACGGCAGCGGGCTCGACTGGCAGGCCGTTCGACCGGTGACGCTCTCGAATCGCGCGGCGACAGGTCGCATCGCGCGCGTTCGGCGTTATGGGGCGATGGCTTCGATCGCGCGCGCCGACGTCGCGGCTTACATGCTCGAATCGCTGGAGGCCCCGCGTCTTCAGGAGCGCACGCCCATGATCAGCGAAACACGTACGCCGCGCGAAAGCCTAGATCGATCATCGCCGGCGCGAACGTGAGCGCCGGCGCGTCGTCGACGAACACTTGCTGTCGGCGCAACAAAATCGAGACCCCCGCGCGAAGGCCGACGAAGGCGCGTGCGCCGAGCATGTACGCGACGAAGAGCTCGGCGTCGGCGGACGGGTCGACGCGCAGCACGTTCGCCGGGCCCGTCGCGATCGACGCCGACAGCCACGCGACGTGCGCGCCGATGCCCGCGCCTGGCATCCAGCGAACGCGACCGGTCTCGAACGCGCCGCGAAGCGCGAGCGACGCGCCGAAATCGTAGAACGTTCCGGCGAGGCCCGCGCGCGCGACCGAGCTGCCGCTGCCACCCGTGAGCGACAAGAAGAGGCCGACGTGCTCGAGCCACACGCCGGCCGCGACCGCGAGCCGGGGCTCGGCGAGCGCGGCGTCCGTCTCGACGAAGCGCGCGCCGACTTCTGCCTCGAGTGACATCCCGCGCGCCATGCGCGGAATGCTCGGACGCGCGCTCGGCGGCGGCGGCGTCGCGGGCGCGACGCTCGCGCTCGCTTTCGGCGGCGTTGAAGCGCTCGGCGGCGCATCGGGTGAGAGCGAGCCCATTCGGATCAACGTCTTCAGCGAGAGCGCGACGGCTGCCGCCGACGCTTCGTCGTAGGTCGCGACGCGCGCGATCTCGCGCGAGACGAGACGCCCGCCGCGCGTCTCGTAGAGCCAAATCGAAGTCTGGGTCGTCCACGCCACGGCGTCCGCGTGCTCACGCGCCGCGATCGCCGCGGCACCCTCCGCGTTCGACGGCGCCGTCTCGAGCGACGTCACGACCTCGATGTCCCAAGGCTCGACCGCCGCCTCGATGGCGTGGACGATGCGCGCGTCGTCGGCGACGACCACGAGGCGGTGCCGCGGCTCGGCGAAGGCCGCCGTCGCGATCGCAGCGATGCACACGATGAGGAGCGCCGCGAGCCGCTTCACGCGGCGTCACGCTATCAGATCGTCAGAACGGTACGCGCTCGAGGAGCGCGCGCGCGTCTTGCGCGTTCGCGCCCTGCGGATGCTGGGCGACGTAGGTCTGAAGAAGCTGGCGCCCGCGCGCCACCCGACCGCGATCGATCTCGAGGCGGCCCTCGGCGTAGAGCGCGTTCTCGCCCCACGATCCGCCGCGTTTCACGAGCTTTTCGTAAGTTGCTGCCGCGCGATCTGGATCCGATTTTTCGAGGCTCGCGGCGAGCTCGAACTCGCGCTGCGGAGAAATCTCCGGCGCCGACGTCGCGCGCGGACGCGATTCCGCGCTCGCGCGCTCGGCCGTCGACACGGCCGGCGGAGGCGCTTCGATCGTCGCCGCAGACGCGACCGGCGGCGTCGACCAATGATCGCCCGCGTGGAGCGTCGCGACGACGCCGCTCGACGTGACCTCGACGGTGCCGCGCTGCACGTCGACCGACGTCTCTTCGCCGCGCGCGACGACGAAGTGCGTACCGACGACGCGAACACGCACGCCTCCGGCGAGCACGATGAACGACTCCCCCGGTTTGCGCGGCGCGACCTCGCACTCGACGCGTCCGCGATCGAGCTTCACGACGACGCCGGTGGGCTCGTGCGTCACCGTGGCCGCCGAGCTCGGTCCGACGTCGAGCACCGACTGATCGATCTCGACGCGCGACGTCGCATCGGTCGTGACGATGCGCGCGCCCTCCGGCTCGCGGACCGTCTTCGGCCAGAGCGCGAACGCCGCCGCGACTGCGACGGGCACGATCGCGAGCGCGATCCATTTCTTGCGCGAGGTCGGCGCGGGCGCGACGTCGCCGTCGATCGCGTCGAGCACTTTCTTCTCGACGCGTGCCCAGCGCGCCTCGGACAGCGGTTCGACAGGCTCGAGCCACTTCATGCGTCCCCCTGCTCGAGCATTTGCGAAAGCGCCGGGCACTCGGCCTTCGCGCGTCGCTCGATTTCGTGCCGCGCGCGGAACACGCGCACTTTGGTCGCGATTTGCGTCGCGCCCATCACGCTCGCGACCTCCGCCATCGATCGCCCCTCGACGACGTGGAGCACGAACGCGATCCGCTTGTTCGGCGCGAGCGCGTCGAGGAGCCGATAGAGCTGTCGCGTCGCTTCGCGCGCGAGCGCGCGATCTTCCACCGACGAGGTCTTCGAAGCCGGCTCCGAAACGCTCTCGAGCACCGGCGCGCGTTTCTTCTGCGAAAGAAACCGATACGCGACGCGCACCGTGCAGCGGTCCATCCAGGTCGAGAGCTTCGCCTCGCCACGCCACGTTCCGAGCGAGCGGAAAATCTGCAAGAACGCTTCTTGCGCGAGGTCCTCCATGTGCGCGTTCGATCCGAGAATGCGGTGGAGCGTCGCGTGAACGCGGCGTCGCTCGCGCGCGAAGAGCATGCGCTGCGCCGCAGTGTCGTTGGCGAGACAGCGCGCGACGAGCTCTGCGTCGGTCAGTGTCTCATGCGAAGCGCTTTTGACGAGGTGCACGTCCTGCATCAGTGAGCGGGCTCGAACAAAAGGTTACCATCGCGCGTAACCTTTCGTTGCGACCGCGGCACTGTCAGGCATGCGAACGATCGGCGTGCTCGTCGTGGGTCTCGTGCTTGCTTCGGCGTGCGGCGGCACCGACGGTGGAACCGGCCTGGACTCGGGTCTTTTCGGCGACGGCGGCGGCGGAAGCGACGGCGGCACCTTTATCGGGCCGGACGGCGCGACGCTCGCGTGCGTCGCAACCGGCAATTCATGCACGACCGTCTCGACGTCCTGCTCGCAGAGTCAGACGTGCTGCTCGCACGTCTGCCAGAACGACGTCTGCGTCGACACCGGCGCGTGCCTCGCGGCGGGCGCATCGTGCGACGCGAAGAACGACGCGTGCTGCAGCGGACGCTGCGAGCCGGTGCAAGGCCAAGCCAACGTGACGAAGTGCGCGGCGGCGTGCGTGGCCGACGGCGCCGCGTGCACCAAGGCGATCGACTGCTGCGGGCTCGGCTGCTGGAACGGCGTCTGTGGCAAACCGGAGTGCACCGTCGAAGGTCAGTCGTGCCAAGCGAACGCCGACTGCTGCTCCAACATTTGCGATCCGCAAAAGCACGAGTGCACGCTCGACCCGCAAAACACGACGTGCCGCGGCACCGGCGAGACGTGCAACTCCGGGCCGCAACAAGGATGCTGCTCGGGCATCTGCGACGAGACGCAGAAAGAGCCGCGTTGCGGATCGGGCGCGTGTCATCCGCTCGGCGCGACGTGCGCGGCCGACGCGGACTGCTGCCGCGGCGTCTGCGATCCGACGTCGAAGCAGTGCACGCTTCCGTGCGCCGCGCAGTCCGCCGCGTGCACGACCGATTGCGATTGCTGCTCGGGCAACTGTCAGAACGGCGCGTGCGCGCCGCCGGGCAGCACGTGCACGCAGCTCGGCGCGACCTGCGGGCAGAACAGCGATTGCTGCAGTGGCTTTTGCGCGGGCGGCGCGTGCGTTCCGCCCGTCAACTGAAAGGGAACGAACACATGCAACGAATTGGCTTTCTTCTCATCGCGCTCGCAGCCTGCGGCGGCACCGACAGCACCGCGCTCGACGGCGGGCTAGACGGATCGTCGAGCGAGTCGTCCGCGAGCGACGCCACGACGAAGGACGTCGCGACGAACGACGCGACGACGAGCGACGCTGGCGCTGACGCGATCGCGCCCACCGACGGCGCCGTCGCCGATGCAGACGGTTCGACCGTCACCGGCACGCCTGGAAAAGTGACGTGCGGCAACGTCGTCTGCAACACCGGCCAGGAATGCTGCGCGGCGCCGAGCGGCGACGGCGGCTTCACGCTCACGTGCGTCAACGGCGGCGGCGCGTGCCCGAACGGCGTGACGCGCGCTTGCGACGAAGCGGCCGACTGCCCCCTGAACGAAGTCTGCTGCTACGAAGAGCAAGGCGGAAATCTCGCGGCCGGATGTCACGGCGACTGCGGCGGCGGCGGCGGCACGCGCTTCCAAGCGTGCGCGTCGACGGCCGAGTGCCAATCCGGAACGTGCTCGGTGCACACGTGCACCGCGGGCGGCAGCGTCGAGACGTGCGAAGGCATCCCGAACGTTTGCCCGTGATAGAACCGCCGGCGTGAAGTGGGTCGCGCTCGTCTTCATCCTCGCGTGCGACGCCGAGCGCATCGACTTCACGACCGGCGCCGATGCGTCCCTCGATGCGCCAGCCCTCGACGACACGTCGCTGGACGCCGCGATCGTCTCGACACCCGATGCGATCGCGTGCGGCGCGACGACCTGCGATCCGACGAGCGCGTTCTGCTGCGCGCTTCCGAACGGCGCGACGACCGACCTCTCCTGCGAGACGAGCGGCGGCAATTGTCCGAACGGCGGCGTCATTCACTGCGACGAAGCCGCCGATTGTCCCGTCGGCAACGTCTGCTGCTGGGACACGTCCGGCCCGGTCATCGCCTCCGATTGCCACACCGACTGCACCGGCGGCGGCGGCACGCGCTACCAAGCCTGCAAAACGGACAGCGAGTGCCTCTCGGGAACGTGCGCGAGCCGCGCGTGCACGAACGGCCTCGCGGTGACGAGCTGCGTGCCGGTCGGCGCTCTCTGTCCGTGAGCGTTCAGGGGGTTTCGCGACCGCGAGCTTTCCGTCCGACGTGGCGGCGCCGCAGTAATCCTCCGGCGTGCCGACGCCGTCGCTCAAGGGATCGCAACACGAGCTTTGCAAAGTAGCTCACCTCGCGACGTGAGCGCGGTTTGCCTCGCTGTCGCTCGGCTCATCGCCCGAGGATACGTCACCGCCGACAGCGTCGGCGCGAGTCGCTTACTTCGCGCTCGCGCCGCCGCACACGCCGCCGAACGATTGCGTCCACGTGAACGTCTGGGCGTCGCATTGCACCGCGAGCCCCGACGGCGTCCCGCACGGCGAGTAGTTGCATTGGAGGTCCGTCTGCGTGCACGAAGTGCCGAGACGCGGCCGCGTCGCGGGGCACCCGGGCGTGACGCTCGATTGATCGAAGCACATCCACGCCGTGTCCGGCCCACCGCCGTCCGGCATGGGCGGACCGCCGACGAAAATGCACGAGCACCAACCCTCAGCGTACTGACACGGCACGCCGACTTCGCCGTCGGTGCACTGGCCGGTTTGATTGTAGGTCGCCGGACACGCGGCGGGATTCGTCGGCGGCGTCGGACACCACGGGTCGTTGGTCGTCGTGACGCTCCAAGTGCCTTGTCCGCAAGTTGCAATCCAGTTGCAAGTATATCGCGGGTCGTTTCCGTACTCGCATTCGACGCCCTCGTGCGAGCAGGACGCGCCGTCTTGCGGCTGCGCGTCCGGGCAAGGGAGCGACGGTGTCGGGTGGACGAACGCGTCGGGCGCGCCGTCGGAGCCGGCGTCGCTTTGCGTCGTCGATTGAGAATCGGTCTTACCGCCGCACGCAGCGAGCGCGAGCGCGACGATCACGGCCAAGCGTTTCATGCGAGCGCGCAAAAGCAATCGTGATGCCAGCACGAAATGCCCTGTTTCCCGCCGAATCGTGCTGCCATTGTGTGTCACCCGCGGACCGTCAGCGCATGCGTTCGAGCTTGTCCGCGGCGTGCTCGCCGAGGACTCGAGCGAGCGTCGGCTCCGCTTCGCTCGGCGTTTGCCCCACGGCGACGGCCCACGACGAGACCTCGCCTTGAAGCGAATGGCTCTGCGCGTCGAACAGACTGAGACGCACCGTCACCTTCGGACCTCCGTCCGCGGCCGACGTCTCGACGACGAGCGCGATGGCGTATCGATCCGCGCCGCGCGACGCGACGAGCTCGTGCGCGCTCGATTCGACGCGCCAACCCAGACGGCGCAGCTCTCCTTCGAGCCCGCGCCGCGCGAGCGTCTCGAGCGATGGCGGCACCGCGGAGACGTGCACCTCGGCGGGCGGAGCACCTCCGCATCCGACGAAGCACGCGAGCCAAAGCGCGCGCGCCCTCACGGGTCGGTCACGCGTCCCATGAAGAGGACGAGACCCGACGCGTCGTCGACGACGAAAAACAAGAACGGATGATCGACGTAGAAGCGTGTGATCTGCGGAGGCATCCCAGCGCCGACCGCCATGAGGACCGCGGTGGCCGCCGACGCCTCGGTACCCTTTTCGTCGACTTTGACGAACGCTTCGTGGAGCACGCTCGACACGAAGAGACGCATTTTCGGATCCGGCGGCACGCCGATCGCCGAGAAGTCCGCTTTGTCGGGGTCGAACGCGTCGGTCATGCCGAGCGCGCCGAGCGGACCCGCGAGCGAGAGCGGCGCGCTCGGACGAATCTCGAATTTCGGAAGCGCGAGATCGATTTCTTTCGTCTCGAGCGCCGATTTCCAAGTCGCGAGCTGCGCGGCCGAGAGCCGCTTCTCGACGTCGGCGAGGCCGTCGGTTTTGTCCGGCAGCACGATCCACATGCTCGCGTCGTCGCCCGCGTACGGAAGCTCGAGGACGCTGGCGCCGTCGCGCTGCGCGAGGCGGAACCAATGCGTTTGATGCATCGTCGGCACGTTCTTGGTGCGATCCGCGGCGACGTGGAACGCGCCACTCTCGGTCACGTCCTTTTCGAACGGCGACTTCCACGCCGCGAGAAAATAAATTGCGTCGACGAGCGCGAGGCGCGTCGCGCCGTTCACCGCGCCCGCCGGGACGAGCTCGCGAATTTTGTCGTTCGTCTCGTGCGCGACCCACGCGTTGATCTTCTCGCGCGCGGCGTCGGGCGCGTGGAGAAAGTCGACCGTCTCGAGCGGCGCGTTCCAGTCGGTCTTGGTGCGATCGACGAAAGATTTCTCGAACGGAAATGTCTTTTCGCCGAAGAGCCGATTGGCGATCCGCAGCTGAATTTTTCGCGACGGGCTCTCGAGACCGCGGAGCATCTTCGCGCAGTCGGACGCGCCGAGGCTCGGCTGCGCGTCGAGGTGGAGCACGGCGCGCATCTGATGCTCGGTCTCGCCCTTCGCGCCGCCCCACGTCATCGCGAGCGCCGCCGAGATGCTCGCCGGCGACATCGCGACGTTCGCGCCCGGGGTCGCCGCGCGATGCCACAAGTCGACGCCGAGCGCGTTGCTCGCGGTCGCGAGCGGCGCGGCTTCGGCCGGCATCGGCGCGATCGGCGCCGTCACGCTGCTCGACGACGACGCGATCGCGCTCGGTTGCGCGAGCCCAGCCTCGACGGGCGCTGACGAAGACGTCCGGCAAGCCGCGACGCAAAGAGCGAGAGCAAACGCAACGGCGCGCATCCCCCCAGCATACCCGCGCTAGCCCACGGCGCGCGCGACTTGATACACGACGAGCGCCGCGACGTACGCCGCCGCGTACGTGTACGCGAGCACGAATACGGGGACTTTCCACCCTTTCGTCTCGCGTCTCAGCGCGGCGACCGTGCTCATGCACTGGCAAGCGAGGACGAAGAACGCCATCAGCGCGAGGCCCGTCGCGACCGAGTACGCCGGATCGCTTCCGATGCGATCGGCGAGCGGCGCCGGATTGTCTTTCGCGTCTTGCTCGACGCCGTAGGTCACGCCGAGCGTCGACACCATGAGCTCGCGCGCGCCGAAGCTTCCGATGAGACCGACGTCGATGCGCCAGTCGAAGCCGAGCGGCTTGGTGACCGGCTCGAGCGCGTGACCGATCGACGCGGCGACGCTGTGCTGCGGATCGTTCGGCTGTCCGGGCGACGGAATTTTCATCAGCACCCAGAGGGCGACCGACGCGAGCACGATGACCGTGCCGACCTCGCGCAAGAAACGAATGCACGAGCGCCACGCCATCCGCGCGACGACGCGCGCTTGCGGCACACGATACGCGGGCATCTCGAGGACGAGCGGGAGCGTGCGCGCGCCGCGGCGCTCGGTGGTCTTTCCGATCACGAGCGACGCGAAAAACCCGGCCAAAATACCTGCAGAATACAAACAAACGAAAATGGCAGCTTGAAAGAGCGCGGAGCGATGGCGAAAGAACGCGGCGATGAGCAGGCCGTAGGTCGGGATGCGCGCCGAGCACGTCATGAGTGGGATCACGAGGAGCGTGCGAAGGCGCTGCTTCGGATCGCGGACGATGCGCGTCGAGGCGATGGCGGGGACGGCGCACGCGTGCGCCGTGAGGAGCGGCACGAACGATTTTCCGCCGAGGCCCGCGAGACGAAGGACGCGATCGACGAGGAACGCGCCGCGCGCGAGGTAACCGGACGCGTCGATGATTTCGAGCGCGAGCGTGAGCACGACGATTTGCGGCAAGAACGCGAGCACGGTGCCCGCTCCGCCGAGGACGCCATCGCAGACGAGCGACGTCCACCAATGCGCCCCGAGCACGCCGGTGATGCGCGACGAGAGGCGGCCCAAGATCACGTCGAGCGCGTTCGACGCCGGGTCGGCGACGAGGAAGACCGCCGAGAAAAGCGCGGTCATCACGAGGACGAAAATGATCGGACCGAGCACCGGATGAAGGAGGACCGCGTCGGCGCGCGCCGTTCGCTCTTTCGCCGGCCGGAGGGAGACGCGTTTGGTCGCGCGATCGGCGAGCTCGCGCGGCTCGAAGGTGCGCGCCGCGGCGCGCGGGAAATTTCGCTCCGCGATCGCGGTCACCGCTTCGAGCACGCGCGCGCGAACGTCTTTGTCGCGCGCGCTGACGGCGAGCACCGGCACGCCGAGCTCGCGCTCGAGGAACGCCGTGTCGACGCGCGCGCCGGATTTTTCGAGCACGTCGCGCTGCGTGATCAAGACGAGCGTCGGCCAACCGCGCGCGAGGATCTCGCGCGTGAGCCTGAGCCCGAGCACGAGCTGCGTCGCGTCGACGACTTGGGCGATCGCGAACGCGCCGCCGCGCGCCTCGAGCCGGTCGATGCACGCGCGCGCTTGGCCCTCGTCCGAATCGGCGTCGACGTCGTCGCCGAGCGAGTAGACGCCGGGCAAATCGAAGAAGTGCGCTTGCCCGCCGCCCGGGAGCGGCGCCGCGGCTTCGAGCACGTCGACCGTGATGCCCGGAAAATTTCCGACCTTCGCGTCGCCGCCGGTGATGGCGTTGTAGAGCGAAGACTTTCCCGCGTTCGGCCGCCCGACCAGCGCGAGGTCAATCGAGAGGGCGCGCTGCGAGCGCGCCGCGCTCATTCAGCCGCCTCGGCCAGATCGTCGAGCGCGGGAAGAACGTCGATGCACGCGGCGATGCGACGGTCGAGCGCGAACTCGCCGCCCGAGCTCGTGCGCACGTGAATCGGTCCGCCGAAGGGCGCGCGCCGCAAAACGACGACCGCTTCGTCCTCGAAAACGCCCACCGCGCGAAGCCTCCGCGCGATCGTCGCGTCGACGTCGAGCGCGGAAACGCGGGCTGCAGAGGCAATCGGAAGGTCGAGAAGCTTCATCGCAATCAACACTGAATGTGATTTTCAATTTCAGTAGCACGCGTCCGGGGTGAGATCAAGTAGAGTTCGCCCCGTATTTGATGCCCCCCCGCGAAGACCCGTTTGGATGGGTCGGCCACGTCATCGACGAAAAATACCGCATCGATTCGGTCGTCGGCGAGGGCGGCTTCGGGGTGGTGTATCGAGCACACCATCTCGGGTTCGAGCAGGCCGTCGCGGTCAAATGCCTCAAGTTGAACAAGGCGCTCGAAGGGGACGTGCGAGACGCGTTCCTGAAAAAATTTCTCGCCGAAGGCCGGCTCTTGCATCGCCTGTCGCGCGCGACTGCGGACGTGGTGCAAGCGCTCGACGTCGGTGTGGCGAAATCGCCGAACATGGTCGAGACGCCGTACCTCGTCCTCGAATGGATCGACGGCACGACGCTCGACAAAGAGCTCCGCAAACGGCGCGGCACGAGGATGCCGCTCGAGGAAGCCGTGTCGCTCCTCGAGCCGGCCGCGCGCGGCCTCGCGATCGCGCACGATCAGGGCGTCTCGCATCGCGACGTGAAGCCGGCGAACTTGATGCTGAGCGACGTCGGCGGCCGCGTGACGATGAAGGTCGTCGACTTCGGCATCGCGAAAGCGCCGACCGACGAGCCGACCGAAGCGAGCCCGCACGACGGCCTCGGGTCCGGCATGCACGCGTTCACGCCGCGTTATGGCGCGCCCGAACAGTTCTCGCGTCGCTTCGGTCCGACCGGAACGTGGACCGACGTCTACGCGCTCGCGCTGATTTTGGTCGAGCTCGTCATCGGCGCGCCCGCGCTCGAAGGCGACGATCCGGTGCAGCTCTACGTCGCGACGACCGACGCGAAGCATCGACCGACGCTCCGCGCGAAAGGCGTCGACGCTTCGTACGCGATCGAGCAAGTCATCGGCAAAGCGCTCGACATCGAGGCGACCAAACGTTACGCGACCGCCGGCGAATTTTGGGACGCGCTCCACCACGTGCTCGATCGGCCGAAAATTCCGAGCGTTCGTCCGCCGACGATTTCGTTCTCGGGCGGCGAGCCTGCGATCCCGAGGGCCGCGAGCGTTCCGCAGATCGAATCCTCGCCGCAAGTGAGCGAGATCTACGTCGCGCAAAATGGCGCGCCGTCGATTCCGGACGATCTTCCGCCCGCGCAACGCAGCGGGCCGACCGGAACGACCGGCACCGGAACGATCACCGTGATGCTCCGCGAGCAACGCAAGCGACGCCTCGTTTGGGCGGGCGCGCTCGCGGTCACGACGGTCGTCGTCGTCGCGGCGTTCATTGGGATGCAAGGCGCCGATCGACAGCAGTCGAGCGCAGCTTCGTCCTCCGCGCACGCGAGCGCCGCGCCGATTCATTCGACGGCACCCTCCGCGAGCGCCGAGCCGAGCGCGGTCGCGAGCGCATCCGCCGCGCCGACCGCGTCCGCCGCGCCGGCGATGCCCGAGGGCATGGCGCTCGTCCCGCCCGGCACGTTCACGATGGGCAGCGACGCCGGCGGCCGCAGCGAAAAACCGCAGCACACGGTCAAAATGACGCGTGCATTCTACATCGATTCGACCGAGGTCACCGCCGATGCCTACGCGGCGTGCGTGCGCGATCACGCGTGCACCGCGCCGCGCTTTCACCACGGGCGCGCCGGGGCGATGCCCAACGCGTGCAACTCGATCACCGATCCGAGCTTCGCGCGCCAGCCGGTCAACTGCGTGAATTACGAGCAGGCCGCGCACTACTGCAAATGGTCGAGCAAACGTCTGCCGACCGAAGCCGAGTGGGAGTACGCGGCGCGCGGCAGCGACGGCCGCGCGTATCCCTGGGGCGAGGCCGAGTCGCACTCGTGCCGCTTCGCCATCACGAGCGGCGCCGAAGGCGCGTGCGGCGCGCGCAAAGGAACCTACGAGGTCGCGACGACCGTCGACGGCAAGAGCCCGTTCGGCCTCTACGACATGTCCGGCAACGTTTGGGAGTGGGTCGCCGACGATTGGTCTTCGTACTCGAAAGACGAGGTCGTCGATCCGATTCTGCCGCCGCGCACGAACAAGGGCGTCATCCGCGGCGGCTCGTGGGACTACTCGTCGGCCGCGGCGAAAGCGTTCACGCGCATGTCGCTCGAACGCTCTTTCGCGCTCAACAACGTCGGCTTCCGCTGCGCCAAAGACGCGCCCTGATCACTTGAAAAGCGGGGTCTCGAAGATGGTGCGCGCTGCGCTCATTTCGTGGACGCCGCCGGAGACGACGAACGCCATGCACGACGCGCCGTCGGCGTCGATCGGGTGCACGCGATCTTTCGGCACGATGAGAAGCATGCCGGCGAAGTTGTAGCTCTGCGGCATGTACACCGCGACGTGCCCCACGAGCTTCGGGTCGGCGAAGCGCGTGCACGTGACGAAGCCGAGTACTTTGATGCCGCCGGGCATGACGTCGACGACGACCGGCGTGTCGAAGCTCCGTTTGTCGCCGACGAACGCGTCGAGCAAATCGCGAAGCGACGAATAGAGAAGCTTCACGACCGGCACGCGCCGGAGCCCGCGCTCGAGGAGATCGAACGCTTTGCGTCCGACGGCGCGCGACGCGACGAGACCGACGAGCAAAATGAAGAGCAGCGTGATGGCAAGCCCCGCGCCGGGAACGTGCAGCGGGAGCCAGCCGTCCACGGTCGAGACGACCGCCCACACGACATACGCCGTCACGCCGATCGGAACGACGACGAGCAACCCTTTGAGGAACGTCTTCACGAGCCAGTTCATGTCGCCAACATAAGCATTGCTCACGACTCGTTGACCATGGTGTGACCGCACGCGGGGCTCATGCTCTCCTCATGGAAGCGCGCTGGCTGATTGCGTTGGTCGCGTCGTCCGCCGCCTGCCATGCGCAACCGACGCCGCTCGGAGAAATCCCCGCGGACCCGGAGGCTGGCGCAACGACGACGAACGCGTCGAGCACGTTCGCGATCGACCAAATCTTTCTGGGCGACACGGACCGCACGAATCAGGCGTCCACGACGGCGTGGCAGGGATTCGGCTATGACCTCGACGGCCTCCATACGGACGCGACATCGACCGATGTGTGCAGTCTACAACCCGGCGCGTCGCTCGCGTACCAAGTCGACGGTCCCGGCGGAATCGACAACGCATGGGGAGCGCTCGTCCTGCCGATTCTCGAAACGGCGATGAGCGAGGCACACCCATCGAACGCCGCGACGCTGGCGATCGGACGAGGGGATTGGACGCTCCTCGTCCAGGTCGATGGCTTGTCGGACGATGCGCAGCAAAATGCGGACAGCCTCGATGCGCAGGTGTCGGTCGGCGCGCCGACGACCCCGCCCGCGTTCGACGGCACCACAAATTGGCCCGTGCGACCGGGAGCGCCGGTACACTTTTCGAAGGTGTATGTCGTCGGTGGAACGCTCGTCGCACGCGATGCCGACGCCGCGATCAGCATCCCGCTCGAGATCGGCATCTTTGGAAGCGCGGCGACGCTGAGCTTCGTCCTTCCGCTCGTCGTGCACGATCCGATCATCACGTTTGCGCACACGTCGCCGGACGCGGCCGAGAACGGAACGTTGGCCGGTGTCCTCGACGCCGAGGCGTTCATCGCGACGTTGCAGGCATTCGCCGGTCGCATCTCCGCGTCGCTCTGTGGAAGCGCATTCGATGGGATCGCATCGCAACTGCGCGCCTGCGAAGAAATCCTCCCCGACGGCTCGAACGATCCGAGCGCCATGTGCAGCGGAATTTCCTTGGGCATCGGCTTTCGCGCAACGCGCGTCGCGAACCCAACGACGATCGGCGACGAGCCTCCGCCGCCTCCCGATCCTTGTCTCGATGGCGGCGGCGCCGACTAGTTCGGATTGATTGTCCCGCCGCCGTCGGCGCAGCCGTTCGCCGAATCTTGGATCGCGGCGAGCGCCGCGATGAACGCTTGCGGGTTGCCGAGGCCGACGTTCCAGTGGCGGCACGGGCTCGGGGTCGAGCCGCACGCGCCGGTGAGCGAGCCGACGGTGTCGGGGTGGAGCGGCGCGTTGCCGCCTTGCGCGATTTTCTCGAGGTTCGCGTCGTTGGCGCCCTGCATGCCGATGACGTACGTGCGGATCGTCGTCGCCGCGTAGTGCGCTTGGAGGAGGTTCGAGAGATCGGTGAGGTTCGTGTCGCACGAGACCGGATCGCCGTCGGTGACGAGCATGCCGATCGTCACGCGGCCGCCGCGCCGGTTCGCCGCGGTGAATTTCGTGAGGCCGCGAATCGCGCCTTCGGTCGGCGTCACGCACGGGTTGTTGTCGGTCGCGGCGTTGAGCAGCGCGTCGAAGCCGTTCGTCGGCAGCGTCGTGTAGGCGGGCGGCGTCGTCGGAGCTGCAGGCGTGTCGTAGGTCGCGCCGGTCGTGCACATCGCCGCCGTGTGGTTCGTCACCGGAAAAAATTGTAGGGCGGCGGCGTTGCCCGTCGCGCTCTGCGAATTGAAATAGCCGGAGAGCGCGTTGACCGCGTGACACCACTTCGTGTTCGTCGTCGTGTCGCCGATGTTGCAGTCGTTGCCCATGCTGCACGAGCGATCGAGCATGATGTACATGTCGACCGGCGCGTAGCACGCGTCGCCGCCGGTGCCGGAGTCGGTCGGCCCCGAGTCGTTTCCGCCGAACGGACTGTCGCCGCCGGTCGTCGCGTCGGTCGCGCTCCCGTCGAGGGTCGTGCCGTCGTCGCCGGTGCTTCCGCACGCGCAAAGCCCGATCGCCACCGCGACCCACCAAGCAGAGAACGTTTTCAAGCGAGCACCTCGACTATCCCAGAGCGTATCACGTGATCAAAATGGCCGCGGCTGGCCATTTCCGTTCGAACGTGACAAAGACCTCTTCTCTTATGCGGCTTGGCTTGAAAATCGCCGCGGCGTGCGCCGTGGTTTGCGCGGCTTCGTCCGCTCGGGCGGAGGGCCCGGTCGTCGTGAGCTACACGGCGCCGCCCGAATGCGCGTCGGCCGAGGCGTTTCATGCGCTCCTCGCGAACGAGATCGCGCGCACGCCGAACCCGGATCGCCCGTGGCGCTTCTCGGTGAGCATCACGCACGAAGGCGATTACGTCGGCACGCTCGAGACCGAAGCGTCGACGCGAGAGCTTCGCGCGCCGACGTGCGACGACGTGACCGCCGCGCTCGCGCTCGTGATCGCGACCGCCGAGCCGACCCTCCCCGCGCCCGGGCCGCCGCCGATCACGCCGATCGTGCAGGCCCCGCGTGCGCCGGCGATCGCCGAACGCGACCGCGCGACGAACAAAACCAAATCTCCGTTCTCTTGGCGCTTCGGCGTCGGCGCGCAGCAATGGTCGGACGGCTCCGAGCTCCAGCCCACCGGCGCGATGCTCACGGCGAGCGTCGAAGTGCCGTGGGGACTTTCGAAGACGATGTTCGAGCTCGGCGCGGGCGCGCTCTTTCCGAGCTCCAAATACAACACCACGTATCAGACGCCGGGCGGCGGCACGCTGACGCCGTCGCAACCCTGGCTCGTCGTCGACGCGCAAGTGTGCCCGCTCGACGTGCCGCTCGGGCCGACGGGACTCTCGATTCTCGGCTGCGGCATCGGCGTGGTGGGCAACGATGGATCGCTCGCGGCCTGGGCGGGCGGCGGCGGGCGGCTCCGATGGCAATCACCTTGGTCGATGTTCGTCGAAGGTCATTTCAATGGGCTCTATGGAACGCGCTTCGAGGGGATCCCGGCGCTGATGGATTTCGGTGGAAGCCTCGGTTTTCGAATCTGACGTCGCGTCTGCGGACGCGAGCGTGGCGAGCGACGCGCGGCTGCGTGCGTGCGTCGGCGCGCATTTGTCCGCCGTGTGGCGCGTGCTCCGGCGTCACGGCGTTTCGGAGGCCGACGCCGACGACGCCGCGCAGCGCGTGTTTCTCGTGCTCTCGCGCAAGATCGACTCGGTCGAAGTCGGACGCGAGCTCGCGTTCTTGATTCGCACCGCGACGTTCGTCGCTTCGGAGACGCGCCGCGCGCGACGGAGGCGACGCGAGTCGGAGGACCCGCCGCCCGATTTGCTCGCGCCCGCGACACAAGAGCCCGACGCGCTCATGGAGCGCCGCGAGGAGCTCGCGCGTCTCGACGCCATCCTCGAGCAAATGGACGACGCACTCCGCACGGTCTTCGTGCTCCACGAAATCGAAGAGATGACGATGGCCGAAATCGCCGAGACGCTCGAGGTCCCTCCGGGCACGGTCGCGTCGCGGCTGCGGCGCGCGCGCGAAGCACTCGAGACCGCGTGCAGGCGAGGTGACCGATGAGAAGCCACGAAGCCCAAAGGCTGATCGAAGCCGCGAAACGCGACGCGCCCGGCCCCGCGCTCGAAGGCGCGATTTTGGGAGCGCTCGGCGTCGCAGCGGTCGCGACCGCCGCGCCGTCGTTCGCCGTGAAGCTCTGGAGCGCGCTGAAACACGCGGCGGCATCGAAGCTGAGCATCGGCCTCGTCGCGGTCGCCGCCGCGTCCGGTGCGTACGAAGCCGGCCGCCTCACCGAGCGCGCGACGCACGCTCACGAAACCCCCGCGCCCATCGCGCCGCCGCTCGTCCGCGCCGAGCCCGCTCCGCGTCCGGCGATCACGACCGAACCCACGCCCACGATCGCGCTCGCGCAAACTCTCCCAGCAGCGACGACAAAACGAGAATCACCGCCGAAGCCCGAGACCAAGACCGCAACGGCGACAGAGCCGGCGACGGAGACATCGGCGCCCGCGGAGACGGCGACGGACACCGTAGCGGCAGCCACGGTCACGGCAGCGGCCCCCGCGCCAACTTCTCTCGCCGAAGAAGTCGCCTCCGTCCAACGCGCGCGCTCGCGCGTCCTCGCCCACGACGGCCGCGGTGCGCTCGACGCCCTCGACGCCTACGACGCGCGTTATCCCACGGGCGAGCTACGCGAAGAAGCCCTCGCCCTCCGCGTGCGCGCCGCGCGTCTCGCCGGTGACGACGCGACCGCCAAGCGCGCGCTCGATCAGCTCGCGACGCGCTTTCCGACGAGCGTCCAACTGCGCGCGCTTCAGAACGCGCCCTGAAGCGAACGCCAGAACCCGCGCGGGTGACGCACGGCATCCCACAGCGTCGAGAGCACCGACGCGATCGCCGGAAGCGGATCGCCCGGCGCGAGCGTCGCGTCCACCGCCGAGCGGCGATGCGCCTGCAGCCACGTCTTCCATTTGCGCGCGTCGTCGGCCGAGAGCGTCCCGGCGAGGCGGCGGCTCGCGAGCAAGATGCGGAGCGTCAGATGATCGCCGTAGACGCGCGGCGCGTCCGGGTCGTCCGTGGGCTGCGCGCGGAGCGCGTCTTCGTGACCGAGCGCGCCGAGATGGAGCATCCACGGGAGCGGCGCGCCGCGCGCGATGTCGAACGCCATCTGACCGTAGTAACGCGGGTTGAAATCGATGAGCCGTCGATCGGGTCCGACGAACTCGGCCTCGAACGCGCCGAAAAACTCGACCGCGCGTGCGAGCGCCGAGAGCTTCGCGACGAGCGCGTCGTCGACCGGCGCGGCCTCGAAACAAACGCCGACGCCGACTCCGCTCGGACGCTGCAGCACTTTTCTAGCGCCACGCGCGCCGAGGATTTCGTAATCACGCGTGACGAATCCGCTGATCGAATAGACGCCGTCGCTCGCGACGAGCTCTTGCAACATCGGAAGCTCGATGTCAGGCGCGTCGACGCGAACGCCGTCGGCGTGCGGCGACTCGCGGCATGCGCGCCAAGCGCGCGCGACCTCGGCGGCGCCGGAGACGATCGCGCCCTTCGCGTGCGAAGCGTAGAAGACTTGCGAGCGCGGTTTGACGACGAACGCCGCGCGCTGCCAGCCCGCGCGCTCGGCTTCGCTCTCGCTGCGCGGAAAAATCGTGGCCGGCGTCCGGAGGCCGATGCGGGACGCGACGCGATGGAGCTCCGACTTGTCGAGCAGCGATCGAATCGCCGAAAACGGCGGCGAATAGAGCCGAAACGAGCGCCCGAGCTCGTCGCCGTGACGCGCGATGATCCACGCCATCTCGTCCGACGTCGGGTGAAGCACCGCGCCCGGCCAATGCGTGCCGAGCTCCATGAGCCACGCGAGCATCGACTCGGGATCGGTTCGCGGCCGCCCGCGCACGACGCGTGATGCCGCGCGCGACCACTGCGCCGGGCCGAACACGGTCGACGAGACGACGACGACCGGCACGCCGCGCGCACCGAGACACCGCGCCGTCGCGAGCGTCCCGAGATATTTCGACGTCGTCAGGAGCGCGGGCACGCGCGCCGCCGACGATGGCTCAGGATGCGTTGTCATGGTTTGGGGCATCGGTGGCGCGTCGCGGGGACGCGAGCGGACGATCGCGTCGAACGAGATCGTCGAACGTTTCTTTTCTTCGCACGAGCCGCGCCGTCCCGTCCTCGACGAGCGCGACGCCCGGCTGCGGAAATGAAAACGACGTCGAAAACGGCACGAAATACGCCCCCGCGTCGGCGATCGCGATCACGTCGCCCGGCGCGAGCTCGGGAAGACGCATCGACCAAACGAGCGTGTCCATCGGCGTGCAGATCGGGCCGACGAGCCGATACGCGCGCTCGGGGCCGCGCGGCGCGCCGTCGACGTAGATTTGGTGAAACTCATTTCGCACCGGCTCGGCGACGTTGACGCCCGCGTCGAGGATCGCGTGCACGACGCCGCGCGCGCCGCTCGCTTTGAGGCTCGTCACCCGACACAAGAGCAGCTGCGTGTTGCTCGTGAGCGCGCGACCCGGCTCGACGATGATGCGCGGCACGGGGATCTGCGCGTCGCGGCACGCGCCTTCGACGGACGAAACGAGCGCGCGCACGTACGCTTCGATCGAGAGCCCCGCGGGCGGCGCGAGGAGCTCGGCGGAGAGCGCGCGATTGAGCCGCAGCGCGAGCGCGTCGTAACGCGCGACCGTCGGCGAGCCCAAGCTCCCGCCGAAATCGAGAATCGTCGGCGCGAGACCGAGCTCGCTCCGCAGCCTCGCCGCGAACGCGACGACCTCGCGCGCGAGACGAGCGACGTCGCCCTCGTCATGAACGCCGGTCCCGAGGTGCGAGTGAACCGCGACGACCTCGAGCTCCGGCCGCTGCCGCATCTCGCGATACACGTCCATCGCGGCGTCGATCGGCTCGCCGAATTGTCCGCCCCAGCCTCCGGCCGTGACGACGCGCAAACCGACGCGCGCGCGTTTGCCGCGAGCTCGCGCCATCGCGGCGACCATCGCGATCTCTTCGCGGTGGTTCAAGTTCACGAGCGCGCCCACTTCGATCGCCGCGGCGAAGGCTTCGGGCGATCGCCCCGGCCCGTTCGACACGATGCGCTCGCCCGGAACCCCGAGCTCACGCGCCAGCCACGTCTCGTACTCCGAGATGACCTCGGCCCACGCGCCGCGCGCGTGCAGTCGCTCGAGCACCGCGGGCACCGGATTCGTTTTGTACGAGTACGCGCAAATCACGTTCTCCTGGACGAACGCGCCCAGATTGTCGTCGAGCTTTCGAGCATCGGCGACGAACAGCGGCGAGCCAAATCGACGAAGCAGCGGCTCGAGCGCCACACCTCGAAGCGCGAGGCGCCCGCCCGCGTCGCGCGAGAGCCCGAAGGTTTGCAGCGGCAGATCGACACGCGCAGGCAGAAAGCGCCTCACCGCGTGACCGAGCACACCCTTCGCGAGCTGCGCGAGGGCACGCGCCCCGATCGGGGCGCTCGTGACGCGAGATTCTCCGGCGGGCGCCATGCCTCGCCGGTTTGCAAAGGACATTCCGTGAGGTCGGGGCGCCTACGGGCAGGGTGTATCGGGGGACTGTGGCGCGTAGACCGTGGCGGTCCCGGTCTTCTGAAAGCTCTCGTGGAAGCACGCATATTGATATTTCACGGCGTCCACGGTGAGCGCGATGTAGTGCGCGTTGTACGTGCCGTCGCCGTCGTACTGCACGACGGTCCCGTGGGATTGCGTCGCGATCGGGTACGGCACGATCCCATCGAGCCCGTCGATGGCGAGTGTGCTCTGCATCGTCGGCCACACTTGATCGCCCGCCTCACGATTGCCGTAGGCGAGCGCGGCGCCGTCGTAGACGCCCGTCGAGAAATATTCGTCGCCGTTGCCGACGGGCTCGTAAATGGGGCGAACGGGATTTCCGGCGAGCGGCGACTTCGCGAGGCGTGGCATGTAGACGAAGGGCTCGGCGGGCTCCCAGGCCGTCTCGAGAAGCTGGAGCGTCGGGTGCATGAAAGTGAGATCCCCCGAGCCGAGCAGCAGCTTGAGACCGTTGGCCACGTTTGGGATCGCGTCGGTCGTCAGCACCATGTACGGCCACATGCCGCCCGCGCCGGTCGGCACGACGATCTTGATCCGCGGCTCGACGGCGGTGACGAGGTTCGCGTACATGCCGCCCATCGATTGACCCTGCGCGTGGAGCGGCGTCATCGCGAAGTGGTACGCGGTTTCGCCCGCGGGCAGCGAGAGACCCGTGCAGGATGCAACAATCGACGGATCGATCGTCACCTTCGAGAGCGCGTCGATGAACATGCGCTGCTCGAAGATCCCTTGCTCGAACGTGAACGGGAAGCTCGCCGGGTTGGTCAAATTCAAATACTCGGTGTCGCTCGCGCCGGGCACGCGCTCGGGGTTGAGCGGCAGCGCGCTCTCGGCCATCGCGAAGCCGTGCGGCGACAAAACGTACGCCGGCCCTTTGCCCGGCATGTTCAGCTCGGTTTCGGCGTCGAAGATCTGCGTCGAAAGGCCGCCGGAGCCATGGAAGTAGAGGACGAGCGGCCACCCGCCTTGCGGCATCGCGCCTTTCGGGATCGAGATCGACATCGGCACCGCGAGATCGCTCTGCTTCACCGGCAAACCGTCGCTGCCCATCGAAAAGACGCCGCCCGAGTCGAACGGCGGGGTGCCGGTTTGAAACTGCGGAAACGAGACGCTCCCGGTGAGCTCGCAAAAACGCGTCTGGTCGCCGCCGGTCGGGACCGTGAGCGCGGTGATCGTCGTTTGATACTGCGCGATGATTTTGTCGGAGAGGTCCGCTGTGGCCTGCACGACGTCGCCGGTCGTGAAGACGGTTGCAACTGCAACGTCCGCCGCGGCGACGCCGAGCGTGCCGAGCGTCGCCCAAAGCGGTTGATAGAGCTTCCACGCGGCGAGCTCCGGATCGGCCGCCGGCGCGGTCTGCGCTTGGGTCGCGACGAGCGCATCGGGCACCCCGAGCGCGGCACCCGTTGCATCATGCAACGATTTTTGGACCACGAACGCGTACTGCCGATGCGGCGCGAGCACCACACCGACGCGCGGCGCGACCTCGAGCATGTCGTCGAGCACGTAGCGATCGGCGGCGGGCGTGCCGGCGACGACCGGAAAGAGCTTGCCGCGATCGGGTGACGACGCGTCGACGTCGACGAGAAAAATCGGCGACGAGCTCGCCGCCGCGATCGGCACGGTGGGATCCTGCGCGGCGATCGGCGCCGAGAAATGAAAATACGCGGCCGGCATTTGCGGAAACCCGGCGCGCTCCATGCCGACCTGCTTCAGCCCGTCGATGAGCGTCTCCTGGAGGTTGTTCGGAAACCCCGTCAAATCAGGCGTTCCCTGCGGCGTGAGGCGGAGATCGCTCGGGTACGGCATCGACCAAAACGAATCTTGACTCGTGGGGTCGGCGTGAAGATCGAAATCGGCGACGGCGGCGCTCGGCGCGGGCGGCGACGAATCGCACGCGACGGCGAACGCCGCGAGAAAAAAGAAAGCGCGCATGCGTCGCATCTTACGACAACAGCTTCGGGAACGCCTCGCGCAGGCCGTCGATCGCGAACTGCGTCGCCGTCGCCGTGAGCACGAGGCCCATCACGCGGCCGATCAAGTTGATACCGGTCTGGCCGAGGACGCGCGTGAAAAATCCCGCCGAGCGGAGGACGCCGAACGTGATGAGCGACACGGCGACGATGCACGCCGCGACGGCGCCGCGATGCGGGAGATCGCGCGCGCGCGCCGAGAGCACCATGACGGTCGCGATCGCGCCCGGCCCCGCGAGGAGCGGCAACCCGAGCGGCACGAGCGCGACGTCGTCTTTCGACGCGGCCTCGACGCGCTCCTCGGCGGTCGAGCGCGTTCGCGAAGTGCGCGCGCGCAGCATCTCGAACCCGACCGCGAAGAGGATCACGCCGCCCGCGATTTTGAACGCCGCGAGCGTGATCGAGAAGAACGTCAAAATGTACGTCCCCGCCGCCGCGAAAATCAAAAGCACGAGCATGCACGTGAGCGACGCCCGCCGCGCGATGCTCGGCAGCTCCCCGTGCGTGCGATCGGAGGTGAGCGCGAGAAAAATCGGCACCGCAGCGAACGGATCGACGATCGCAAAGACCGACCCGAAACAAAGCAGCGAATACGTGAGCAGCTCGCGCACGGCGCGGATTTATCACGACGCTCAGCGGCGTTCGAGCTCCGCGAGCGTCCTCGGGTACGGGCGACGGCCCGCGGCGATGGCCTCGACGAGATCACGCACCGACATGTTGATGCGATCCGTCGCGTCCATCGCGCAAGCTCGCGCGACGGTGACACGCGCGCCCTGGAGGTCGCCAGCGAGGAGTAAGACGAGCGCGAGGTTACAGACGAGTCCCGCGTCGTTCGGCTTCCGCTCGGCAATCTCACGGGCGACCGGCAACGCGTCGCGCGCTCGGCCCGCGTCGAGCAAGGCCGCGACGAGCTCTCGGCCGCCATTGACGTTCCCATCGGCGGTCAGGTGGTGCGCGATCTCGAGGTTGTGAATCGCGCGCTGGAGGTCTCCCCACGTTTGGTAGGCCTTTCCAAGGAGCCAAGCGGTCGCAAAATTCGAATTGCGCGCGAGTGCCTCTTCGAGCCACGCGATTGCGCGCCCAACCTCTTCTCGCGCCGTGGCGTCGAGTGGCGTCGCGCGCATGCCGTGAAGTCGAATGCGACCTTGGAGGAGCTCGCTCGCTAGAGTGAAAAGCGCGCGTCCTTCTCGAATCTGTTCTGCCTGCTTGCGCGCGCTCTCGCCCAGCTCCGGCGTGGCGCGGTCGAGCAAACGAAGCGCTCCGGGCTCATCGCCGCCGAGGGCCAGGAGCCGGGCGAAATCGGTCACCATCGCTGTCGGCAGCTCGGACCCGCCGTCGACGACCGTCGCGAGGTGTCTCCGCGCAACATCACGCAACCAGACGAGCACGGCGTGACGCTTCGTGCCTTCTGCTTCGCGCCGCTCGCGCCCCATGTAAACGGAGGCGAGGTTGAGGTGCCCGAGTGGATATCCCCACCACGCGTTGGTCACGCGCCGAAAGTGGTACTCGGCGTCGTCGAGTCGTCCTTCGCGCGCGTGAGCGACGCCCGCGTCGACGAGCGCAGTCGCCTCCGCCTGCTCCAAGAAACGCGGAGCCGTGAGCTTTCCGCAACGGCACAGCCAGCCATCGACCGCGAGCGGATACGCGCTCCACGTCGCGAGCTGCTCTGGACCCTCGCCAGCGGTGGTGATGACGACGCGCTCCGGCACCGCGCCACAATCGCAGATGCCCGGCCCGGTGGGTCCGCGCGAGGTGAACTCGAGGGGGAACTGTCTCGCGTGCGAGACGTCGTGGAAGATCAGCCGCTCGCCCGCACGCGACATCGGTCCACGCGGCACCATCGCTTTCGCCTAACGCGAGCGCGTCGGCGCCGCAAGCGGGCGTGGTAGCTTGCCCACGTGAGCGGCGGCGCGCCCGGGAACCTCGAGGTCACGTTCGACGCCGAGGTGCTGCGCGTCACGTTCGAGCGCGAGGACTCCACTTTTCGCGTCGTGAAAGTCTCGATCGCCGGGCGCAAAGATCCCGTGACGCTCATCGGACATTTTCCGCGCGTCGCGGCCGGTGCCCACGTGCGGGTGCGCGGCGTCCCCGAGATGGACAAAAAACACGGCGAGCAAGTGCGCGCCCTCGCGGTGACCGAGCTCGCGCCGCGCACGCTCCAAGGTCTCGCGCGTTATCTCGGCAGCGGCATCGTGAAAGGCGTCGGACAGAAGACCGCGCACCGGCTCGTCGAAAAATTCGGCATGGAGACGCTCGCGATCCTCGACGAGCACCCCGAGCGCCTCCGCGAGGTGCCGACGATTTCGCCGATCAAAGCCGAGCGCATCGCCAAAGCGTGGAAGGAGCAGCGCGAAGAACGCGACGCGATGATCATGCTCCAGGGCTACGGCGTCAGCGCGGCGCTCGCGCAGCGCATCTTCAAACGTTACGGCTCCATTTCATCGAGCGTCGTCGCCGAGCAGCCGTATCGGCTCGCGATGGAAGTTCGCGGCATCGGATTTTCGACCGCCGACAAAATCGCTCGACAAGTCGGCGTCGCGAAGGACGCGCCGGAGCGAATCCAGGCGGGCCTCGTTCAAGCGCTGACCGATGCGAGCGAAGGCGGCGGCCACACGTGCGTCGTTCGCGAAGAATGGATGCGCGCCGCGTCGACCCTCCTCGGCGGCTGCGAAGATGCGGACCTCGAGCGAGCGCTCCGCGCGCTCCTCCTCGCCGGTCACGTCATCGAAGAGCATACGCTCGAAGGCTCCGTGTATTTTACACGCGAAATGCACGCCGCCGAGGTGCGCCTCGCCGAGCGCATTCGCGAGCTCGCGGCGAGCCGCATTCGTCCGCTCGGCGACGTCGAGACGCTCCTCGACCGTTACGAAAATGCTCACGACGTTCGGCTCGCCGGCGCGCAGCGCGACGCCGTGCTCGCCGCGGCCAACGCGCCAGTCCTCGTCATCACCGGCGGCCCGGGCGTCGGCAAGACGACCGTCGTGCGCGCGCTCCTCGCGCTCTTCGAAGAGGCGCGCATTCCCGTTCGGCTCGCCGCGCCCACCGGCCGCGCCGCCAAGCGCATGCAAGAAGCCGCGGGGCGAGAAGCGCAAACGCTCCATCGTTTGCTCGAGTTCGATCCGAAGCGCGCGCTCTTCCAGCGCTCGGCGTCACGGCCGCTCGACGCCGGCGCGGTCGTCGTCGACGAAGCCTCGATGATCGACGTCGCGCTCGCCGACTCGCTGCTTCAGGCCGTCGCGCCCGGAACGCGGCTCGTCCTCGTCGGCGACGTCGATCAACTGCCGAGCGTCGGCCCCGGCGCAGTCCTGCGCGACGTCATCGCGTCCGAAGTCGCGCCGTGCGTGCGCCTCACGCACGTTTTCCGGCAAGCGGCGGCGAGCCTCATCGTCGAAAATGCGCACCTCATCAATTCAGGTCGCGCGCCGCGCACCACGCGCGATCCGAACGCCGATTTTTTCGTCATCGACCGGCGCGATCCCGCCGCCGCGCAAGCGACCGTGCTCGAGCTCGTGCGCGAGCGGATCCCGCGGCGCTTCGGCCTCGACCCGCTGCGCGACGTCCAAGTGCTGACGCCCATGCACCGCGGCGACGCCGGCGCGCAGGCGCTGAACGAGTCGCTTCAAGCCGCGCTCAATCCTCACGGGCCATCGATGGCCCGCGGAAATCGAATTTTTCGAGTCGGCGACAAAGTGATGCAGCTCCGCAACGACTACGACAAAGACGTCTGGAACGGCGACGTCGGCTTCGTCGCGGGAGTCGACGACGAGGGCGAGCTCACCGTGCGCTTCGACGACGGAAAAGAGCGCGCCTATTCGGGCGGCGAGCTCGACGATCTCACGCTGGCCTATGCGTGCACGATCCACAAGTCGCAGGGCAGCGAATATCCCGCGGTCGTGGTCGTCATGCTCTCGAGCCACTTCGTCATGCTCTCGCGCAACCTCCTTTACACGGCGGTCACGCGCGGCAAGCGGCTCGTCGTGCTCGTGTCGGACGCGCGCGCGATATCGCTCGCGCTGGAGCGCGCCCGCCGGGCCGACCGCCGCTCCCGACTCGCCGAACGTCTCCGCGAAGATTCGCGGGAATGATGTTTGCCCCGTTGACGTAAAGGAGAAGCGCCCTCAGGCTACAAAAGGATGCTCAAGCGTCTCATATTCGGGCTGCTGTTCGGGCTCTTCGTCGGCGGCGTGCTCGCCGCCGCGGTGATCAAGGGCCTCGGCATGCCGGCCTTCGTCGGAACGGGCGGCGCGGTGCTCGCGTACGTCTTTGCCGCAGTCACCGGCGTTCTCGTCGGGCTCGTGGCGGGAAAGCCGATCTGGGCGTCCGGGGGACAGATCGAGGCCGGCCTCAAAGCGGTCGTCGGCGCCGGCATCGCAGCCGCGGGCATGTGGGCCATGCGCCGCTGGCTCAATCTCGACGTCGACCTGCACACCCTCGCGGGCCTCTCGCCGGCCAAGCTGACCGAAGCGGGCGAGCTGCCGATCGTGACGCTGCCTTTGATCGCCGGCGTCCTCGGCGCCTTCTACGAAGCCGACAACACGCCCGAAACGGCCGACGCAAAAGCGCCGAAGTCCGGCGCGAAAGCCGCCGCGAACGCCAAATCGAAAATGCGCGTCGCCGAGCCCGACGCAGTCGAAGAAGAAGAAGAGCTCGAAGCCCCGAAAAAGAGCGCGAAAAAGTCCCGCTGATAGCTGACAGCTCACAGCTGATAGCTTTCTCCCCGTGCCCCCGCTGCGCCTCGTCTTCTACGCGATGACGTTCGTCGCGCTCGCGGTCTCGGCGCGCGCGGTGATGGGTCAGCCGCCGACGGTCGCGTTCATCGCGACGTTTCTCGTCGCGTACATGGCGGTGATTCTCGCGGGCGTGCTCGTGCTTCGGCTGCGCGTCTTCGTCGACGCGATGATTCGCGGGCCGCGCGGCGCCAAAGGCGTGGTGCTCACGTTCGACGATGGGCCCGATCCGACGACCACGACGCAGACGCTCGACGCGCTCGACGCCGCCGGCGCGAAGGCGACCTTCTTCGTCATCGGAAAAAAAGCGGAGGCCCACCCGGCGATCGTGCGCGACATCCTCGCGCGCGGGCACGCCGTCGGGCTTCACTCGTATGCGCACGATCGTCTCTTCGCGATGCGAGGCGCGCGCACGTGGCGCAGAGACTTGAAGCGCGGCGCGCGTGTGCTCGAAGAAATCACCGGCGCACGACCGAAGCTCTTCAGGCCGCCGATCGGCCACACGGTGCCGCACACCCCGCGCGTCGTGCGCGAGCTCGGCCTCCGCGTCATCGGCTGGGACGTGAGCGCGCGCGACGGCATCCGCGCTCGAGCCGACGACGTCACGCGCCGCATCGTCGGCGGCGCGCGCAACGGCTCGATCGTCCTCCTTCACGACGCATCCGAGCGCGGCACCCACGCGCCCGCGGGCGTCGCCGCGCTCCCGGCGATCCTCGCGGGGCTCGCCAAAAAAGGTCTCGCAGTCGTCCCGCTGTCCGAGTGGATCTGAGAGAGAGAAAAACAGGAAGATAAGAAGGTCAGAAGGAATTTTTTGGCGTGGTGCTGGCAAGGCCTCGGCAAGACTTCCAGCCCCTCGCAACAAAACCATAGGATGGGTCGGCCCTTTGCCGACCCATCCCTTCTGACCTTCTGACCTTCCTGTTGAATTTCTCGGGGGGATTCAAGCCGCGGGCAGCGTGATCACGAAGCGCGCGCCTTTCTTGTATTCCGCATCGATTTCGATCGTGCCCCCCGCGGCCTCCACGATCCCACGGCAGACAGCGAGCCCCAGGCCGGTCCCGCGACCGACCTCTTTGGTCGTCACGAACGGCAGAAAGAGCTTCTCGCGCAAGTCCGCCGCGATGCCGGGCCCCGTGTCCTCGACTTCGATCTGCGCGCGGCCGGCGACTTCGCGCGCGCGCAGCGTGAGCTTTCGCGCGGTCTTCGACTCGCTCATGGCGTCGGCCGCGTTGAGCGCCAGGTTGAGGAGCACTTGCGTCAAGCGCTCCGGCGCGATGCGCGCGACGACGTCGCCGCCGAGCGTGACGACGCTCACGTCGCGGAAAGATTTTTGCGGCGTCATGAGCGCGACGACGTCGTTCATCACGTCGGCGACGCGTGCGTGCGCGTTGGTCGGCGCGCTCTGCGCGGGCGACTCCGGCCGCGCGAAATCGAGCAGATCGCGCAAGATGCCGTTCACGCGCTCCGTCTCTTTGCGCATGCGCGCGAGGTACTCGGCCTGCTCCGCGGGCGGAACGTCGCCGCCGATCATCAAATCTTGAATGCCCATGATCGCCGTGATCGGGTTGCCGATCTCGTGCGCCATGCCGGCCGCGAGACGGCCGACGCTCGCCATGCGCTCGCTGCGGACGATCTGCGCCTGGGCTTCGGTGAGCTCGTCGATTTTGTTTTGCAGGTTTGCGGTCATCGCGCCGACGCTCTGCGAAAGCTCCACGAGCTCGCGCGCGCCGGCTCGCGGGGCCTCCAGCTTGCGGGCGCCGCTGGCGACGCGGTCGGTCGCGCGAGCGAGACCTTCGACCGGTTTGACGATGAGCCGCGTGAGCGCGACGTAAACGAGAAACGCGAGCGCGAGCGCGAACGCGGTCATGTAGACGGCGAAGAGTCGCGTGAGCGGCGCGGCGCGATCGCTCGCTTCGCTCACGCGCACGACGGCGCATCCCTCGGAGTACGCGACGGTGACGCACTCGCGAACGAGACCCGGCCGCTCTTCACGCTCGGCGCCGACGCACGTTCGGTGCGCCATCTCGGTGCTGTCGACGCACACCGATTGAACGCGATCGCCGTCGACGAGCGGTCCGATTTCGTGCGCGTGATCGATGCCGCGCGCAGCGACCGTGCGCGCGACCCCGCGCGCGACCTCGCGCGCCGCGTCCTCCTCCGACGCGTGCAGCGCGACGCGCGTGAGGCTCGCGACCGCGAAATAAAGCGGCACGAACGCGAGCGTCATGAGCCCGCAGACGGCGAGCACGATCTGGAGCCGCAGACCCGCGCCGCGCATCGAATCGCCGATCCTACGGCGTCTCGGACAGGTAGTCGACGAGGAGCCCCCACTGGGTCTCGGTCATCTTCACGCGCGTACGGTGGCGGACGAGCGCTTTTTCGAATTGCGCGCGCGTCCGCTCGCCAGGCTCGACGCGCGTATGACACGCGCCGCAGCTACTGTGATGAATCTCGGCGACCTCCATGTACTTCGGCGCGACGTGCGCGCGCCAATCGGCGCCGGCGCACGCGGCGACCCCGCACACGAGGAGCAGCGCCACCATCTTTCGCATCGCGTTTCTTATCTCTTCGCGCGGACGCCGAACGCAAGCTCGATCGCGCGCGCGACGCCGCCGCCCGAGACCGCGGTGTGCTCGAGCTCGTCGGTCGCTTCGGCTTTCACCGCGGCCGGCGCGTGGCCCATCGCGAATGACCGGCCCGCGACCTTGAGCATCGGGATGTCGTTCACCCAATCGCCGATCGCGACGACCTCTTTCATGTCGACGCCGTAGTGCTTCGCGACGTACGCGAGCGCGGTGCCTTTGTCGCCGCCGGCGGCGCGCACGATCATCCCCCAGCGATCGGTGACGTTCTTCGCCGGGAACATCGCGACCTGCGCGTGCTCGCCGATGTGGCGTGCGATCGACTCGACCGCGGTCTGAATTTGTTCGTAGTCGCCGACCGCAACGACCGCGGTCACGCCCGCGTCGTGCTCCCAATAAGGATGCGCGACCGATTCGTCGGTGACGAGGAGCGACGTCGACCACGTGCTCACGTAGCCGAGATACGGCGTGCCGCGCGGATCGTAGACGACCTGATCTTGCGCGAAGAGAAACGTCGCCGCGCGCGACTCTTTCATCGCGTCGCGAAGCGCGACGGCGCGCGGGCCCTTGAGCGCGTGAGCGTGGAGCGTCTTGTGCGTCTTGGCCGAGACGATGTGACTGCCGTCGACGCACGCGACCGGCCCCTCGAGCCCGAGCTCTTCGGCGACGTGACGCGTGCCCGAGTAGAGCCGGCCGGTCACGATCGTGACGTGACCACCCTCGGCCAGCACGGCTTTCAGCGCCTCGACGTCGGCCTCGTGCGCGACGCCGCTCGCGTCGAGCAGCGTGCCGTCGAGATCGACCGCGACGAGCTTGTGCTTCACGTCGCGGGGTAAACCGAGACCTTGCGCTGATCTTTCGAGCGGTACTCGTACTTCACGACGCCGTCGACGAGCGCGAAGAGCGTGTAGTCCTTCGCGAGCCCGACGTTCTTGCCGGCCGCGATGGTCGTGCCGACTTGCCGAACGAGGATGCTGCCGGCCGAGACTTTCTCGCCGCCGTAAACTTTGATGCCGCGGCGCTGCGAGTTCGAATCGCGGCCGTTGCGCGTGCTGCCTGCGCCTTTTTTGTGAGCCATGACTTAACCCTTGATGTCCGTGATCTGAACGGCCGTGAACGGTTGACGGTGACCGGTCTTGCGACGGTAGTTCTTGCGGCGGCGAAACTTGAAGATGATGACCTTCTCGCCGCGGCCGTGCTCGACGATCGTGCCGGCGACTTTGGCGCCCGAGACGATCGGCTTGCCGAGCTTGAGCGACTCGCCGCCGAGGAGCAAAACCTCTTCGAACGCGACCGCGTCGCCGACGTTGCCGGGCAGCTTCTCGACGAAGATCTTGTCGCCCTGCTTGACCCGATACTGTTTCCCGCCCGTTTTGATGACCGCGTACATGATTCCCTCTTCTTCGATGCTGCGCACGGCCAAGGGCCGGACAGCGGGGGACGCGGAGTATACGAATCGAAAGACGGAGATCAAGCCCGGCGCGCAGTTTGCTAAGATGACTGCATGAGCCGGCTTGGCTTGGCGCTGGGGCTGTCATTTCTGGTGGTTGCGTGCGACGCGACCGACCCGGGGGTGGAAGGTTTGACCAGGGGGGAGTTCACCGAGGCCGGCTCGCCAATCGGCGACGGCGCGCCTCCCTCCGGCGACGCAGCCAAGGACGGCGCATCGTCCGAGGCGGGCGACGGAGCTGCGGTGACGACCGCTTTCACCGGCGAGGGCGCGTTCGCGAGCAACCCGCCGACTCTCGACTCGGTCACGCAACACAACAACGACATGGTCGGCATCACGCCGGACAAAACCCAAGACTGCCTGAGCTGTCACAAGATGGGCGGCGCCGGGCCCGAGTTTCTCTTCGCCGGCAGCGTGTCGTCGGATACCGCCGGCAACAACCCCGCCGCCGGCGTCGAGATCCGCGTGCGCGGCAGCGACGGAAAAGCGTTCAGCGCGTACTCCGACGCCGAGGGCAACTTCTGGTACGAGCCGAAAGCGGGCGAGTCGCTCGCTTTTCCGGCGCAGGCCGGCGTGCGCGACGGAACGAACACGGCGCTCCAGAAGAGCACGCTCAGCGCGTCGAGCTGCAATGCCGGCGGCTGCCACGACGGAACGACGCAGGCGTACCTTCACCTGCCGTGAGCCTCTTCGAGGAGCAGACGATAGTCTGCATTTGGGCAGCCTCGGGCTGAAGCCCGAGGCATGCGGCGAGATCAGCGCAGCTTCGTGGCGATCTGCGAGCGCCTCGAAGAAGGAGCGGCAAGCCGTCCTTCGGACGGCTCAGAATCGCGGCGTGTCCGTTTCTGAGCCCGCCGAAAGGCGGGCTTACCGCCACTTCCGCGACGACGCGGTGGGCTCGCCCTGGAGCGCCTTTGATCTCTTCGCATGCCTCGGGCTTTAGCCCGAGGTTGCCCAAATTCACCGAGAATAAGGCGGCGAAATGCCACGAAGACAAAAGGAAAAGATGGGCTAGGCTCCGCGCGGCCCATGGCCCACGGATACCTCGCGATCGTCCTTCATGCCCACCTGCCCTTCGTGCGGCATCCGGAGCACGAGCGCCACCTCGAGGAGCGTTGGTTCTACGAGGCGCTGATCGAATGCTACCTGCCGCTCATCGACATGCTCGATCGGCTCGCGGGCGACAACGTGCCGGTCGCGCTGACGATGAGCCTCACGCCGCCGCTCGCCGCGATGATGCGCGACGAGCTCCTTCGCAAACGCTTCGAAGGGCACCTCGGGCGGATGGAGCAGCTCGCCGAAAAAGAGATGGTGCGTCTCTACGGCAACGCCGAGCTCGCGCCGCTCGCGACGTTTTATCGCGAGGAGCTCGCGCGCGTGCGCGCCGTCTGGGAGCGGCACGGCGGCGACGTGGTCGGTGCATTCTGCAAGCATTGGGACGCGGGCCGCGTGGAGATCATCACGTGCTCGGCGACGCACTGTTACTTGCCGGCGATGATCACCGAGCCCGAAGGCGTGCGCGCGCAATTGCGGCTCGGCATGGAAGGCTTCGAGGCGATCGTCGGGCGCAAGCCGCTCGGCATGTGGCTTCCCGAGTGCGCGTATCACCCGGCGATCGATCGCGCGATCGCCGACGCCGGCGTTCGCTTCACGATTTTGGACACGCACGGCGTGACGCGCGCGCGGCCGCAGCCGCCGTTCGGCGAGCACGCGCCGATCCTTTCGCCCGCGGGCGTCGCGTTCTTCGCGCGCGATCAAGAATCGTCGCGGCAGGTGTGGTCGCGCGAAGAAGGTTATCCGGGCGACGCGTATTACCGCGATTTCTACCGCGACATCGGCTTCGACTTGCCGGAGGAGCACCTCTATGGCGAGGTCGTCGGCGACGGCAATCGCTTGATGACCGGCCTCAAGTACTACCGAATCACCGGCAAGAAAGTTAACAAGCAACCGTACATGCCCGGCGTCGCGAAAGAGCGCGCGTGGGAGCACGCGGGCGACTTCGTGCGGAATCGCGCGACGCAGGTCGGTTACTTGTCGAGGACGATGGGCGGCGTCACGCCGATCGTCGTCTCGCCGTACGACGCCGAGCTCTTCGGGCACTGGTGGTACGAGGGGCCGATGTTTCTCGAGGCGGTGTTTCGTCGCCTCGCTCAGGACGTGCGGAGCGACGTCGAGCCGATCACGCTGCGCGGTTACCTCGAGCGTCACCCGGTCGCCGCGATGGCGACGCCGAGCGCGTCGTCGTGGGGCGCCGGCGGTTACGGCGAAGTTTGGGTCGGTCCGAAGAGCGCGTGGGTTTGGCGGCACGTGCACCACGCGACGCGCTACGCGTCGTGGCTCGTGAAGCAGCATCGCGACGTGAGCGGCGCGCGCGGGCGAGCGCTCGATCAAGTCGTGCGCGAGCTCCTCTTGCTGCAGTCGAGCGACTGGCCGTTCATCTTGCACACGGGCACATCGAGCGGTTACGCGCTCGCGCGTCTGCAGGCGCACGATCACCGTCTGCGGAGGCTCGCGTACATCGTGGAGCGCGACGTGACGTCGAACGAGGACGCGAAGTGGCTCGACGACGTTTGCGCGCGGGATAATTTTTTGTGGCAGCTCGAGGGGGAGAGGCTCCGCGGGGTTTTCGAGTAGCGCCCCAAATTGGGCCTTAAAGAAGCCGCGGAGGGGCTTCCGGAAGCCACTTTTTGGCTTACCGAATCGACCAGTCGCCTCCGGGCACCCCCACGCGGGCTTCCCGCATGTCGAGCAGAAATGGCAGATGCCACGATTTGCCTTCGTGCGAGCAGACGGCGCGAGCGACGCAGCTTGATTACCCGGCGCGTGGCGCGGGGGGAGCCACTTCGGCTACAACCAACGCGTGAAGCTCGAAGGCACATACACAGCAGTCGTCACGCCATTCACACGCTCCGACGCGATCGATTGGCCCGCCTACGAACGCGTCCTCGCGGACCAAATCGCCGGCGGAGTCACCGGCATCGTGCCGTGCGGAACGACCGGCGAGAGCCCGACGCTCTCGCAAGACGAACAGCGCGAAGTGATCGCGCGCACAGTGAGCGCGGTGAAGGGCAAGGCGGTCGTCGTCGCCGGCGCCGGATCGAGCTCGACCGCGCACGTCGCGGAGCTCGCGAAACAAGCCGAAAAGGCTGGCGCGGACGCGGTGATGGTCGTCGTGCCTTATTACAACAAGCCGACGCAAGACGGGCTCGTGCGGCACTTCGTGTCGGTCGCGAAGAGCGTCGCGCGGCCGATCGTCGTCTACAACATTCCGGGACGGAGCGGCGTCGACCTCGGGCTCGACGCGATGGCGCGCATCGTCGACGCGGCGCCGAACGTCGTCGCGACGAAAGAAGCGACCGGCAACGTGATCCGCGCGCAGCAGCTCGCGGCGCGCTTCGGCGATCGATTGACCATTCTATCCGGCGACGACGCCCTCACGCTGCCGATGATCGCGGTCGGCGCGCGCGGCGTCATCAGCGTCGCGTCGAACGTCGTGCCGGGCGAAGTGACGCGCGCGACGAAGCTCGCTTTGGACGGGGACCTGCCGCGCGCCCGCGCTGCGCACTTGCGACTCGTGCCTTTTTTCGAGGCGCTCTTCATCGAGCCGGGCGTCGCGTCGGCGAAGGCGCTCCTCGCGCATCGCGGGCTCTGCGAGAACGTCCTGCGTGAGCCGATGACGCCGCTCGGCGAAGCGGCGCGCAAGGCGCTCTTTTCGGCGTACGAGAAAATCTCGTGACCCGTGCGGCGATCTTGGGCGCGCGCGGACGCATGGGCGCGGCCGTCGCGCGACTCGCGCCCGAGCACGACGTCGAGGTCGTCCTCGCGATCGATTCGGACGTCGGCCATCTCGATCAGCTCGCGCACGCGAGGCCCGAGGTGCTGATCGATTTTTCGGCGCCGCACGTCACCGCCGACGCCGCGCGCGCGTGCACGATGAACGGCGTCGCGCTCGTCAGCGGCACGACCGGCCTCGACGAAGCCGCCAAGCGCGCCCTCGACGACGCGGCGCGCGCCGTCCCGGTTTTGTGGGAGCCGAACATGAGCGTCGGCGTCCTCGTGCTCGGCGAGGTCCTGCGGCAAGCGCTCGCGATGCTCGGCGAATCGTACGACGTCGAGATCGTCGAGACGCACCACAAGAAAAAGAAAGACGCGCCGAGCGGCACCGCACTTCGGCTCGCCGAGATCGTCCGCGAGGCGCGCAGCGGGCCGATCGTCAACGGACGCGCGGGAAAAAGCGCGGCGCGTGCGCCGGGCGAAGTCGGCGTTCTCGCCGTGCGCGGCGGCGACGTCGTCGGCGATCACGTCGTGCATTTACTCGGCGACGGCGAGCGCCTCGAGCTCGTGCACCGCGCGACGAGCCGCGACGTGTTCGCGCACGGCGCGCTCCGCGCCGCGCGTTGGATCGTCGGCAAGCCCGCCGGCCGCTATTCGCTCCGCGCGGTGCTCGGCGCTTAGAAATTAAGGACGGCGTCGAGCCCCGCGCCGTTCGGACCGAACGTGGGCAAGACGCGCAAGCTCGTCGCGGGCGGCGGCGCGCCTTCTTCTTTTCCGTGATCGGTCATGATGAGGACGACGCCGACCGCCGCGAGCCCGACCGCGGCGCTGCCGAGCACCCACGCGGTGGTGCCGAACGTGTCGGCGCGCTCGCGCGCGGAGCACGCCGCCGCTTGGCCGGGGATCGACAAGACCGTCGGCGACGCGTTCGTGCACGCGAGCGAACCGTTGAACTCGCCGCCGTGCGCGTTGCGCCAGTCGTTGAACGCGCTCGCGTCCGAGCCGCCGAAATAGAGGCCGCCCATCACGCCCGCCGCGATGAGCGCGGCGCCGGCGACGCCGACCGTGATGAAGCCGATCGTCCGCTTGATGTGCGAAGGCCCGGACGGCGTGACCGGCGTCGCGGTCGCGAGCGCTTTCAGGTCGAACGTGACGTCGGTCGTCGCGTTGACCGCGACGTTGATCGTTTGCGCGGGCGCGCTCATCCCGTCGGCTTGCACCTCGATCGAGTGCCCGCCCGAGCCGACGAGCAACGTCGCCGCGCCATGATCGAGCTGGCCCGCAGCCTTTCCGTCGACGAGCACGGTGCCGGTCTGCGCGCCGTTCACGTGAACGGCGATCGTGCCTTGCGTCGCTTGTCCCGTGAGGTGCTCGTAGAGCGAGCTCGCGACGCGGCGGAGCGCGTCGTCGTTCGCGTCCTTCAAGTTGTCGCTGTAGGTCTCTTTCGCGACTTGCTCCGGCTTGCCGCGCGTCCAGAGGTGAACCTCGGCCGTCACTTGATGCGGCATCGGCGCCTTCTGCACGTAGCCCCAGATGAAACGATCGGTCTTCAGCTGATCGCCGATGCGCTGGAGGCACGCCGAGTCCGGACGCGACGGGCACTTGAGCGCAGGCAAGAGCGTCGAGAGCGACTGATTCGACTCCGAGAGCTGGAACGACGGCGAATTTCGCACGCGGCTCCGAATGGACGACGTGAGCGCGTCGGCCTGATCTTCGCTCGCATCGTCCGAATCGAGCGCGACGACATGAATCGTTTGCGGCTTTTGCGCGAGCGCGAGCGCCGGCACGAGCAGCGCGGCGAGGGCGATGAGCACCGCCCAAAGCTTCGTCGATTGCATGAGCCAGAGGGTATCGTAAGAAGCGAACGGATGCGAATCTCAGGTGGGATTCATCGCTCTCGGCAGCTCGCGGCCCCGCGCGGCGCGAGCACGCGCCCGACGTCCGACCGTGTGCGCGAGGCGCTCTTTTCGATCCTCGACTCGCGCGGCGCGCTCGCCGGCGCGCGGGTCATCGACTTTTACGCCGGGACCGGCGCGCTCGGCCTCGAAGCCCTCTCGCGCGGCGCCGTCTTCGCGACGTTCGTCGAGTCCGATCGGCGCGCACTCGAGGCGCTCGGGAAAAACGTCGACGCCCTCCGCGAGCGGGATCGCGTTCGAATCCTGCCCGTTTCGGTCGCGCGCGCGGCGACGACCCTCGCCAACGAGCAGGCGACCCTCGTCTTCTGCGATCCGCCCTACGCCGACCTCGCCGCGGCCACCGCGCTCCTCGCGAGCGTGGCGGAAAATCACGCCCTCGCGCGCGGCGCAACGATCGTGCTCGAGCACGCGACGCGCGATAAGCCGACGCTCGCCGCGCCTTCGTTGCGCGAGGCGGACCGCCGCGTCTACGGCGACACGACGCTCAGTTTGTACGCGTTCGAGGAAGTGTATACTCGCGGAACTTCATGAGCTCCGGTCCGCCGCCTTCGCAGCCGCCGCCGCCGTCGGGCGGCAACGGCATGTACATCGCCGTCGCCATTCTGCTCTTGCTGGGAATCGGCGGCATCATCGTCTGGAAGCTGTCGGACAAGACGCCGCCGGCGCCGCCGCCGGTCGCATCGACCGCGCCGAGCGTGGCTTCGTCGTCGCCGATCAGCACGTCGATCATCGACGAGGTTCCGCTCCCGCCGCCGGTCATCGACGCCGGCCCCGCGCCGACGACGACCATCGTGCAGAGCGGCGGCGGGGACCCGTGCGCCGCGTCGGCTTGCTACGGCAACGTCGCGCCGGGCAGCGACGCCGAGCGCGGCCTGCAGCTCCTCGCGCACCAGACGCGTCGCAAGTGCTACGACCCCGCGCTCGCCAACGACCCGACGCTCCAAGGCCACGTGACGGTGCGCATGAAGATCGCGTCGAACGGCCAGATCTGCTCGGCGAACGTCGCCAAGAACGACATGCCGTCGACCTCGGTCGGCGAGTGCGCCGCGCGCATGCTCCTCGCGTCGGGCCGCGTGCCCGCGCCGAAGGGCGGCTGCGTCGAGCTCAACTTCCCGCTGAACTACGTGCCGATGGGCCAACACTGATGCGCGTGTGGGCGCTGCTGGCGGTCGGCGCGATGTGCGTCGCGTGCGTCGACGGCACGACGCCCGACTGTAAGAGTCCTGACAGCGGCTGCTTCCCGGGCGACTCCGGCGGCGGACCAACTGTGGACAGTGGCCAATTGGACGCGAGTGATGCAAGCTCGGACGTGAACGAGGCGAGCGCGGACGCCGCAGCGGACTGAGCTCACCGAGGGGATCGCGTGCCGGACAACGACGACAATTCGAAGCCTCCCTTGTCACGCACGACGCGTCCGCCTAAATCGGACGACGAAGCGCCGACGACGCCGGTGCCGAGCACCGCGTTCCGTCGCTCGACGCAGCGGATGGCGGCGGTGCCCGCGTCGCAGCGCGCGCCGAGCGGTCCGGTCTCGCGCAGCCTCGCCGGGCACGCGTCGCTCCGCCGGTCGTCGCCGATCCTGCGTCTTTCGCCGGAAGATTTCGATCTCGTCAACGCCGCGCGGCGCATCCTCGAAGGGTCGCTTTCGCTCGTGCCGGGCGAGACCGTGCTCGTCATCGTCGATCGGCCGCGCGCCGATCTCGTGCCGTCGCTCGCCGAGGTCGCGAACGTTTGCGGCGCTCGGTGCGAGGTCGCCGTGCTCGACGACATCGCCCTGCGCCCGCTGCGCGAGGTGCCCAAAGCGCTCGAGGAGAAGCTCGCGCGCGCGCAAGCGACGGTGCTGCTCGTCGGGTTCGTCGAAGGCGAGCACACGATGCGTCTCGAGCTGCTCGAGCGCGTGCGCGAGCTCGGCCTCCGCCACGCGCACATGGTCGGCGTCACGCGACGCGCGATGCTCGCCGGATTTTCCGTGGATCCTACACGCATCTTGGACGCGACCCGCTCGGTGCGGACGCGCCTGCGCCCCAAATCGGTGATTCACGCGAAGACGGGCGCGGGCACCGACGTGACGGTGAAGCTCGACCCGTCGCACCGCTGGGCAGAGCACGTCGGCGTGATTCGCCCGGGGCGGTGGGAGAACTTGCCGTCGGGCGAGCTCATGACGTCGCCCGAGTCGGTCGACGGCGTCTTCGTGTGCGACGCGACCGCGGGCGGTGCGTTCGGCGCCGCGGCGGGCGTGCTCACGCGAACGCCGCTCCGCCTCGAGATCGAAGGCGGCATCGTCAAGAGCGTGAGCTGCAGCGACTCGTCGGTGCAGCGCGGCGTCGAGGCGTTCCTCGCGCTCGACCGCTACTCGAGCCGCGTCGGCACGATCGTGCTCGGCACGAACGTCGGGCTCCTCGCGCCGATCGGCGAGCTCGTGTGCGATCAGAATTTGCCGGGCCTTCATCTCACGCTCGGCTCGACGTTTCCCGACGTGACCGGCGCGCCCGCGACGACGACGGCGCAGCTCTCGCTCACGTCCTCGGGCGGCGACGTCGACCTCGACGGCGCGCCGCTCATCCGCGCCGGCCGCTACATGGTCTGAATGGAAACGCGCGGCGTGCTCCTCACGGTCGCGTATGACGGCGAGCGCTTCTCGGGTTGGGCGACGCAACCGTCGGGCGACGTGCGAACGGTTCAGGACGTCCTCGGCGCGGCCATCGCGAGCATGGATCCCGGCGCGAGCAAGCCGCGCGGGGCGAGCCGCACCGACGCGGGCGTCCACGCCGAGCACCAAGTCGCCGCGTTCGACACGACACGCGACATCGAATCGCGCGGCTGGGTTCTCGGCCTCAACGCGGCGCTCCCGGACGACGTCGCCGTGCGCGCGGCGCGGCAGGTCCCCGCTGGATTCGAGCCTCGGGCGTGCGCGCGCGGCAAGCGGTATCGTTATCGCTTGTTGCTCGATCCCGTGCGCAATCCACTTTGGCGCGGCCGCGCTTGGCGCGTGGGTCATCCGCTCGACCTCGAGCGCATGGCGCGCGAAGCTTCGCGCCTCGAGGGCACGCACGACTTCCGTGCGTTTCGGTCGGCGCGCGACGAGCGTCAAAATACCGAACGAACGATCCGCCGCGCCGCGCTCGAGCCGGAAGGCGAGCAGGTGGTGGGCATCGTCGTCGAGGGAAGCGCGTTCATGCACAACATGGTGCGCATCATTGCCGGCACGCTCGTCGACGTCGCGCGCGGTCAGCTCGAAGAGGGCGCCGTGAGCCGGGCGATCGCGAGCGGCGAGCGCGACGATCTCGGCCAGACCGCGCCGGCGCTCGGCCTCGTGCTCGAGCACGTCGAGCTCGCCGGCGTGGAAGGAGGCGACCCGTGGCCGCGCTGACCGTTCCGTCGCGCGTCGTCGTTCGCGCGCCGCGTCCCGGCGACGGCGTCGCGGTCGCCAAGCTCTGGCGCGAGCTCTGGGACGTGCACGAAAGCTGGGGCGGCTACCCGGGCGCGAAAGACGATCTCACTTACGCGCGCGTGCAGACGCGCATCGAGCAAGAGGCACGCGCGCGACAAGGCAGCATCGCGCTCGGCCGACATTTGCATTTGGTCGCGACGCTCGACGGCGAGGTCGTCGGACAAGTCGAAGGATGGAGCGATCGTTACGGCATCGACGCGACGACGCCCGCGACGTGCGAGGTGCGCTCGCTCATCGTCATGCCCGAGGCGCGAAACTGCGGCGCGGGCGCCGCGCTGCTCGAAGGGCTCGGCCGCGAAGCCGTCGATCACGCGGGAGGACCCACGGTTTTAGCGGCCGAAGTGCTCGAGCCGAACCCGGCGCACAGCTTCTACGCGCGCTGCGGCTACGCGCCCATCGCCTACAACGTGAGGCGCACTACCGCGCGCGTTCGCGACGCGTGGCCCGAGCGAGCGCGCGTCGCTCAACCGCGCGACGCGCTTCCGATCGCGATCCTCGAAGCCGCGCTCGCGCAGCGCCGCAAACGCGTGGGCGACGCGCGCTTCGATCCGCCGCGCGCGGTCGACGCCGCGTGGCTCGGCGCGATCACCGCGCACCTTCAAACCGGCGGACAGATGCCGGTCGACCTCGTCGCGCTCGACGCGCAAAACGCGGTGCGCGCTTCGGCGACGCTCCTCGTGATGACGCTCGACCCGCCGTTTCTTCCCGTGCGCCGCGCCGCGCTCACGCGCACGAGCGTGGACCCCGCGCTCGATCCGACGCCGCTCGTCGCGGAGCTCGTCGAGCTCGGGGTGCAGATCGCATCCCGTTGGGGTGCGTCGACGCTCGAGATCACCGACTTGAGCGCGCCCGGAACGCCGCTCCACGACGCCGCGCTGCGAACGGGAGCGACGCCATGGTCGCGCGTCGTAACGAAGAGCTGGCGCTGACGTTTCTAGATGCAGCCTTATCGCGCGAAGCAGCCGACGGTCATCAGGACCGTCCACGTCATGCAGCGACGACCGTGGTGGATTCCGATTCTGCTCGTCGTTCTTTCGGTTGCGTCGCTCGGCGGCCTCGGCTGGCAAAGGAACCTCGTCGTTTCCCCGACGTTGCTTTGTGGTCAGGACTGCATTTGCGGATTTGGCGGAACGCACTGCGTGGTGCAGGGTCCGGCGCATTACCGGCCGTCTGCGGATCTGCTGCTCTTGTGCGGCATCCTCTTCGCTCTCGCCGTGTTCTTCACGATGTGGCTGCGCAATGCGAAGCCGGTGATCACGGCGCACGCCGACGTGTGCGCCGGGACACTCTCGGTGCTCGTGCGCGACGCCGCCTATGCCGTCACATTTGCCGAAAAGCCGGTGCTCGTCTCCCGCGACGGCCGCTATGCGGTTCACACGGCAACGCGCGCGCCGATCGCGCTGGGCGCTCGCCTCTCGCGCAAGGGTCTCAAGGCGCTCGGCGCGCTCCTCGCCGACGGTCGCCGGGACGCTGCGTGACTCGAGCGCGCCGATCCGACCGGCGAGCTCTCGCGTAGAGAAAAGTAGGAGGCTCGGCATGCGAATCGTCGGTTTCGCGTTCGGTGGCATCATTTTGAGCGCCCTGGCTTGCAGCGGCCGGGGCGACGAGACGTCTTCGACCGCCCAAGCGCAGACGAGCGAAGCGACGACGATCGCGTCGCCCGTGGCGAACAGCGCGCAGAGCTCCTCGAGCGTCCATGTCGTCGCGTCGAGCACGAGCGCGAGCCTCATCCGCGTTTGCCAAGTCTACGTCGACGGCACGAAGGCCTTCGAGCAGACCAACGCGACGACGCATTGCGACGTCGACACCGACGTCACGGTCGGAGAAGGAGCGCACACGCTCACGGTCCAAGCATTGAATACGAAGTACGCCGTCGCGTCGCACGCGTCGGTTTCATTTTCGGTGAGCGCGCCCGACGGCGCGTATGCGGACATCGATCAAGCGCTTCCCTGGCAAACGTGCGGCAACTGCGCGAACTCCGGCGCGAGCGGCGCGACCGCGTACACGTCGCTCGTCGGCGTCACCGCGCCTTCCGAGGACGGCCACGCGATGCTGAACACGGTCGGCGAAGGGACCAGCGGTGCGAACCACCCGCCGTACGGCGACGCGTACTGGTGGAAGGAGCACGGTGCGCTCTCGTCACGGGTCGTCGAGCTCGAGTACGCGCTCGATCTCTACATTCCCGCGACGAACGACGAAGGGCAGCCGACCGATCCCCAAGCCATCGAATTCGAAGTACAGCAGACGCGGAACAACCGCGTTTACAACTTTGCTTGGCAGAACGACTACTCGCAAAACGAGTGGCGCGTCTTCCAAATCGCGGCGCCCGGACACGGCGCGTGGCTCCCCTCCGGCATCACCGGCGCGAGCTTCGGCGGCTCGACCAAGCTCGCGACGAACGCGTGGCATCATATCGCGACGCACTTCTCGGTCGACACGAGCACGGATCCCGAGACCATCCATCACGATTATCTCGACGTCGACGGCACGCGCTACTTCCCGACGACGAACGTCCACGCGTACGTCGTGCCGTCGAGCGATCCGCGCTACCCGCGTCGCGATCAATTCTCGAACGCCGTGCAGCTCGACATGCGGGGCGTCGCGTGCAACGCAGGCTCGTCGCCCAGCTGCCGGCAAGGCTCGGACGGCGTTTATCGCATCGGCGTTCCGTTCCACGTCGCGTGGGACAAAATCAATCTCGCGTATTGGTTCTGATCGACCGGCGAAACGCTCGAGATGGTGCCGAGCAAGCGCGTCGGACGTGCGTTGCGGAGTCGAAGGAAGAAGGCGGCCTCGAACCGAGTCCGATGCTCGTATGAACCGAGCGACCGCTCTCATTCTTCTCGCCAGCGCGTGCGCGTGCCACGAACCCGCTGACGCGAGCGTGCACGTCGAGGCGCCGGCAGCGGTCGAAACGGTTTCCGCCGCATCGCCCACGCCGACCGCGAGCGCATCACCCGCGCCGACGGACGACGCGGTCGGCACGAGTGGCTCGTTCAGCTTACGAAAATGGTCTCCGCGGAAATCCCGCGCTCGCGGGCAAGGTCGCGGTGAAGTTCGTCATCGGCACGAAAGGCGACGTCACGAGCGCCGCGCCCGCCGTCGGCACCACCCTGCCGGACGCGACGGTGGTGTCGTGCGTCATGGGCGTGGTCACGAGCCTTTCGTTCCCGCAGCCCGAAGCCGGCACCGTCACCGTGGTCTATCCGATCATCTTTTCGCCGGGCAAGTGACCCAAAGCATCGATGTCACGACCCGAATTCATCAAACATTGGACTGAGCTTCTTTCTGCCGACGACCGTCGTTACCCGGGCAGCGACGAGCTGCGCAGCCTTGGGCAAAAAGCTCGGGCTCACACGGATGGGAGAAGCGAACAAGAATAAAATAAGTGCATTTACCCTCTACACCCTAATCGTAACGAGGAGATCGGCGATGCTCTATGGAGAGATTGCCCGAGCGCTCGCTCGGAAACCACGATGGGCTTCCGGACAAGCTGAGGCGCTAGGCCTGGCGTTCGCGAGATCGCCCTTGCTCGACTGGACGACGAGGAACGAGCCGCCGAAGACCCTCCCCTTCGCGACGCGCTCGATCGTCAGCTGGAAATCGCGAAGTGAAGCGTGAAGCTCTGCCCGGTAAGCCTTTACGTAAGGCGCGGTTATCGCGCAGCGAAGGGCAGCGCGTCGACGGCGGTCGCGAGGTAGGCACACGCGTTGCTCAAGGTGTCGGGCATGCGATGTCCTTCGATCGGGCTGCCTCTGATCTTGGCTGCTTCCGCGTGCGCGACCGAAGGGACGCAATCGGTCGTCGCGACGCCGAGTCCCGAGCCGTCGGTCACGCAGGGACAAAGCGTCGTCGTCGTCTCGCCGCCGCCGAAACCGCCAGTCCCATTCGAGCTGCCAAAAGGATTTCGCGCGCGCGTCGATCGCCCGGCGCTCGTCGCGACGCTCGGCGATCGGCTCGTTCTCTTGCGACGCATCGAACGTTGCGAAAAAATTCCGGGGCCGAGCGGCACCGTCTACCTCCCGAAGCTCGGAGCCGGGACCTTCACGGCGCCCGCATCCGATTTTCACTCGTGCACGACTTGGGTCGACGCGCTCGATCGTGACGGCGCGCCGATTTGGGCAAGCCCGACCGAGCCGGGTCATCGCTTCATGATCGTGCTCGGCGATCGATTTCTAGCGGCAGGTCCCGGCGGCGCCGCGCTCTTCGACGTCGCGACGGGCGAGCGTCGCAACGACGTCCGCGATCCCGTGCTCGGTCGCGAAGTGTGCGTCGACGCGCCGCACGATCGTGCGTTTTTCAGCGATTGGGACGATAAAACGAAAGACGCGGTGGTCGACCTCGGGACGATGCGAGTCGATCCCGCGGGCGCGCAGCGATGTCCGGTCGAGCCGTTCACGCGATGCGACGAAGGAACGGCGCTCGCATGCCTCGAGCCGCGCGACGAGCGGCGACCCCCGACGACCGCGGTCTCCGGATTTTACGAAGCGTCGACGCTCCGCAGCGGGGCCGACGAGGTGCTGCTCGGTCATCGCACGCGAGGCCGAAAGCTGCCGATGGTCGTCGCGATCGATCCGACGAGCCACGCGAAGCGATGGTCGCTCGTCGTGCCGCCCGCCGACACGCAAGCACAGGCCGCCGAGGACGCGCTCTTTCCGCATCGCTTCGTCGACATCGCGTTCGGAACGCTCTTTCTCGAATACGACGCTTGGGCGAATCACCCGCACCTCGCCGCGTTCGACATGAAAGACGGCGCGCGACGCTGGGACGTCCCGGTCGGCGCGTTCGTCGGGTTCACTCCGACGGCCGATCGCATTTACTTGAGCGACAAAGACGGCATGCGCGTCCTCGACGCGCGAACGGGCGCCGAGCGATTCAACGACACCTACGCGCTGTGAACATTGAGCTCGCGACGCGCCGATCACTTGATGCACGAAGACGGAATCGCCCGGCACACGGTCGCGGCGAGGATCTTCGGCGCGCACGACTTTTCGATGCATGTCGCCATCTGCGCGTGACACCCGACGTTCACGACGCAGCCTTCGTCGCTGATGCCTTGGCACGAGCGGACGACGTCGCATGGCGTCGCAGCGCGAGCTTTCGCGAAGACGTCGCACGAGACTTCGGCCGGCGCCGACTCGGTGCACGGGAGGGCGGTGCAGTTCGATCGGCGAACGAAGCACTTTCCGTTCGTCTGAAAGACGCAGGGCACGTCGAGCTGCCCGGGTGAACAGCGCCGGTCCACCGTCGGAGCGGCAGGCGCCGACGCCGCGGCCGTCACCGTTGCCGACTCCGACGCCGTCGCGGTCGCCGACGCCGAGGCCGTGGCGGCGTTCGTCGGCAGCGGCGCCACGGTGACGGTGCTCGCCGGTTGGGTTTCGTTGCATCCCAAAAGGATCAAAACGACCGCGACTCGTCTCATCGGATCGCATCTTACGTCAGCTCGTGTCAGGCGTGAGACGGGCGGCCTGCAGGTCGTTGAGCTCGACATCGCGCGTTCGCGCGGCGCCGAATGCGCTCGCCTCCGATGCGTGGCGCGCGACGCTCGACGCGGCCGCGCGCCGGAAAACGTCGCGCTTGCGAGAACGCAGAAGGCGCGCTCGAATGAGACGATGGACTCGTGGCGCATCGCGGGCGCGCTGTCGCTGCTGATCGTGCCCGCGGCGTGTAGCCTGATTGATCTCTCCGATCTGCGCGGCGAGGCGGGCGTGGTGCCGGACGCGAGCTCCGACGTGCCATCGACGAGTAGCTGCACGAGCGCCGCGCAGTGCCCGGGGGCAACTACTTCAGCTGCGCGCGCACCGGGCTGCCCGCGCAAGTGTGGTGCTGGGGAGAGAATCGCTTCAACTCACTCGGCGCCAACCTCCCGCCGCCCGCGGGCAATCCGACGGAGGTCGCGCTCAGCGCCCAGGAGATGACGATCGGCTTCGGTCACGTCGAGGGCGGCGACGATCACGCGTGCGCGAAGCTGAACGACTCGGTCTTGGTGTGTTGGGGAGGCAACGAGACCGGGCAGCTCGGGAGCGCGCCCGTGCTCGACGGAGGCCTGCCGCCGACGGTCGTCTACTCCAACGTCGCGAGCTTCTCCGCGGGCTACCAGCACACGTGCGCGCTCACCAACGACAACCAGCTCCTTTGCTTTGGCGCGAACCCGATGGGCGAGCTCGGCGACGGCACGACGACGCCGCACGCGACGCCCACCCTCGTCGCGCCCGCGTGCCCTGTGCCTTGATCGCTTCGGCCGGCCCGAAGCCATTCGAACGCGCGACGTCAAGCTCGCGCAACGCGGAGATCGGGCGTTTGATCATTCCGCCGGAACATTCAGCGACTCCAGCGTGCCGTCAGCGCGGAGGATGTTTTCGCAATAAGCACGCGTACCCGATCGGCTGTAGGAACAAGAGAGAACCTCGCGTCGGCCGCAGCCGGTCGCCTCCCAGAGATCGTCGGCCATTATCTTTCTCCTCGCGTCGACGTTCGATCGCCAGAAGGCCAGCCGGCTTGCGTCCGCGGCGACGTCCGCCGGCGGCGTGGGGTACGGGGGCAGAGGCCGGTGAAGGTCGCGGCGGTGCACGACGACGACCCGTTCCGGCGGGCAGCTCACGTGCTGAGCGAAGTCTCGGCGGGCAAAGGCGTTGTCGGACGCGGCGCACGAAAGGACTCCGAGCGCCCCGGCTGCTGCAAAGAGAACCCATTGCCTCCCGAGGTTCCCTGGCGTGGTCGTTCTCATCTCGAAGTCTCCTTGACGTTAGTTCGACAGTGATACCAAATCAGTCGCGCGCTTGGACGCAATGGCGCGAACGACGCGCGCGCGCAATCGCGTCGGAACCTCGGAGTCCGTCGTATCATCGCGACGTGCTGACCGAGAGTGGACGCGGCGCGGTCATTCAGCGGACGAGCGTGATTCTGGCGCTCGCTTGCTCGCCGTACATCGCCGGATGCGACGCGAAAGACGGACGCCAACGTTCCCTCGCGCGAAGCACGGCCTCCGCGGCGGCGCCCGTCGCCGACGCTCAGCGCGATTGCGAAGGCGAGCAAGTCGCGGCGCTCGCGGCCCAGTTCCATCTCGACGGCGGGCTGACGTGCGACCGACGCAGGTGTCTCGCCGAGCTCTCGGCAGCCGAGGCGCAGACGTTGATTACCGGCGCGACGCTTCCTCGCGGCGGGCCGGCGGTCTGCGCCGACGTGAACGCGCAAACCGACTCAAAGGGCGGCTACGCAGCTTACGCCGACCCGTGCTGCGATTGGGGCGGGAGCTCGTGCACTCGATCCTTCGGCTGGGCGATCAGCGAACGCGCTCGCAAGCTGTGCATTTCGCGCTGACCCTCGTGATAATCTTGTCGCGTGTGGGCGCGTCGCTCTCTGGTCGTCGTGAGCGTCTGTACAGCTGCGTGCTCTCTCGTGGTGTCGCTCGGCGACTTGGAAGGCCCGCGCGACGCCGCGGTCGACGCGGGCGGTGACGCGACGGACGCCCAAGACGCGAGCGACGCCGGCGACGCTTCGACCGCGCCGGACGGGCCCTTCTGCGCGGCGCACGCCGACGCGAGCTTTTGCGAGGACTTCGACGACGACGCCGTCGCCTTCGGCGCTCGCTGGTCGGGGACGACGGTCAGCGGAGACGGGAGCGCGCTCGGTCCGACGTCGAGCCGTTTCGTGTCGTCGCCGGTCTCGGCGGCCATCCACGTTTCGGCGGCGGACGCAGGTCTCGCGATCGCGCGTCTCGAAAAAGCGTTCCCGTCGACCGCACAGAACGTGCAGCTCGATTTCGACGTCTACCTCGTCGCGCGGCCGACCATCGCCAACGTCGATCTCGTCGACATCACCGTCGGCGAGCTCGAATTCAGCCTTCTTCTCGAGCCCGGGCGCGACCAGGGACGCGAGGAGTACACAGCGCCCGACGGCGGCTATCAGGACTTGCGCTGGATCGCCGCAACGCCGCTCCCCGCGGGGAAATGGACGCACGTGACGCTTTCCATGACGCTCGGCGCGTCGGGCACCGTCACCCTCGCGTACGACTCGGTCGCGGTCCGTCTCGGCGCGTGGCTCAGCGCCACCGCGCCCGCAGTCCCGGACTTGCAGATGGGCCTCGCGTTCGAGCAAGCCCCGCGCGACGCGCAAGACATCAACGTCGACAACGTCGTGATTGAAGTGAAGTGAGCGCGTCAGGCGTCGATCCAACCCGCCAAGTCCCGGTTCAGCCGATCAACGTGCGTCACGAGCAGCCCGTGCGGCGCGCCCTCGTAGACCTCGAGTCGGCTGCCGGCGATTAACGCAGCGGTCCGCTTGCCGGTGAGCTCCAACGGCGCCGACTTGTCTTGCTCGCCGTGGATCACGAGCGTCGGCGCGCGGATCGACGCGACCTCTGCGCGAAGATCGGTCTCGGTGATCGTGTGATTCAGATCGATCAGCGCTTTCAGCGATGCCTGCGCCCCCATCGCCGCGATCCACGCCGCGGTCTCGGGCGAAGTCTCGGGCAGGACGAAGCTGCGCGCGTTGTCCGCGAGGAACTTCGGCGCGTCCGCCGCCAAACGCTCGCGGCGCAAGGCGAGCTGCGCCGGCTCGACGCCGTCCGGATTGTCGGCGGTCTTCATGATGAACGGCAGCGCCGAGGAGATCAGCACCAAGCTCGAGATGCGCGCGCCGCCGTGGCGACTGAGATAGCGGACGATTTCCGCCGGTCCCATCGAATGTCCGACGAGCACGACGTCGCGCAGATCGAGGCGGTCGAGCACGGCGGCGAGATCGTCGGCCAAGCGGTCGTAGCGGTAGCCTTGCCCGGGATCGCTGCTGCGGCCATGGCTGCGCTTGTCGTACGCGACGCACAGCGCGCGCGCCGAGAGCGCGGCCATCTGGTACTGGAAAATGTCGCATGTCACCGCCCAGCCGTGCACGAACACCACCGGCCGGCCGCGGCCCCACGCGCGCACGTAGAGGCGGGCGCCGTCCGGCGTCTCGATCTCGGGCGTGGCGGCGCGCTCCATGCGCGCAATGTTGGTCAGCCTGAAAGCTGGATCAAGGGTCTCGACCTTTTCGCCGCGTCCGGTCACGGCGCTTGCGTGTAGATCGCCTGCGAGGGCGCGCCGATGATTCCCCACGATGCGGTCACGTTGTCGTGCATGTCGAAGATGCCGACCTTCGCGTCGTTGCCCGTGCCGGGCTTCGTGTACGGCTGCTTCTGATTGAAGAACTTGTCCAACCCGTACGTCGTCGCGTTGAAGAAGAAGCTGCACACCTTCGATTGTGTCGTGCCGCCGACCGATTGCGTTCCCCACGTGCCGAGCACGGTCACGCTGGGCTCGGGCAAAGCGGCGCCCATCAACATCGAATAGCTCGGGCCCGAGCTCGCGGACGTCCCGTAGTAGTTGCCATTCAGCGCGAGGTAATCCATGTACATCGCGTTCTTCGCGGCGGACGGGCCGATGCATCCGCTCGACCCCGTGCCCACGCCTTGCGTCGCGTGCGCTTGCACCTTCACCGTGAGCGACGCGAGCGCGCCCGCCGCGTGCGCGTGCGGCGTCGTCCCTCCGGCGCCGCGGATGCAGCCGGTCACCGTGCCACCCGGCGTGCCCGTGAGCAAAATCGATTCGGCGTTCGCGGTGCCTTGGTCGACGAGCAAGAAACCGGGCTCGAGGCCATATGAGGTCTCGCCGCCGTTGTAGCTCGCGTTCGTGACGCCGGGCGTGAAGGACGCGTTCGTCGGGCATCCCGTCACGCCGAGCGCCGCGAGCTTTCCGAAAGGCATCGGGCTGTCGTGCGTGACGGCCGCGACGCCGGGGAAGAACTTCGGAAACGTCTCCCAATCGCCGGATTGGTTACTGTACTCCCATTGGCCGTACTTGGCATTCCCGACGGTCACCGGCGGCGCGTGGCTCGACGATGCTCGCATGTTGAAAGTTCCATATCCATATCCCGTCGAAGTCACGTAAGCGGCATTGATCTGATTCTGATCGAGCTCCATTTCGGAGAGATTCGCCGCGTCGTAGGTCGTGCCCGTCGTGCCTTCGTAGTCGTGCGCGATGTAGAAGCTCGTCGCGAAGCTCGTGCAGAGATCGCAACCCGTGCCGCTCGCGCCCGCGAGCTGATTGGCGTTCTTGATCGCCGGAACGAGGATTTCCGTGTCGCCCGTCCCCGCCGTGCCCGGGCCGCAGTCCTTCGCCGCGGTCACGGCGAGGCCCATCTGCACGCTCAAATTCGAATTCACGTAAGGGTCGACGGTCGGTTGCGACTGCGACACGTAATACCAAGCCGCCGACGGCACGCCGCGCACGCCGAGATCGTTGCTCGGGTTCGCATAACAGTCGCCGTGCTGGACCGGCGGCATCACGGCGCCCGTTTGTGCGAAATTCGCGGCCGGGCACGAGTCGGTTCCCGTCGCGGGACAAGCCACGTTCGTATTGAGATTGGCTTTCACGTTCATGCCGTCTTGCACGATGACGCCGTAACAAGGTTTCTGCGTCGAGCAGCCGGCGGCTGTCGTGCTCACCATCTGAACGAGCACCGCGTCGATCACGATGGTGCGCGACGCGCTCGGATCCGGGAGCGTGATGGGACCCGTGTAGAGCTGCGAGGCCTCGTTCGCGGGAGAGCCGTCGAGCGTGTAGAAGATCGCGGTGCCCGCGATGTTGTCGCCGCACGAAGCGCCCGAGTAGAGACAGATCGATTGCGCCCCGGTGAGCGAGCCGGGCGACGGGGAGAAGTGGACGTTGCCCGTCGGTGCCGGAGCGTCGGCGGCGACGTCCGCGATCGCGCCGTCGGTGCTCGTGTCGGCTGCGCCGGTCTCGCTGATGGAGCCATCGCTGCCGCCGTCGTTCGGCGTCGTCCCGTCACCGCCGCAGTAGAGGAGGGTCGTGACGCCAGCGAAGAGAAACCCAAAGCGACTCCGCGGAAAACGCATGAGGCGTCAAGCTAGCAGACGTCAGTCGTCACCACGTGGCCGAACGGATCGGACTGGATCGTGCATCGGTAGCCCGTGCGATCCATGCAAGCCCCCGCCGTCGCGCTCGTGCCCGGGTTCTTCGGATTCGATCATCGCGAGAGTCGGACGTACTTCGCCGACCGTTTCATCGCCGGGCTCCGCTCGGGTTTGGCGGCGCGCGGCGTGAGTGAGGTGCCGGTCATTGCGATCTCGACGCTCGGGATCGGTAGCCTCTGGCGGAGGCAGCGCGAGCTTCTGCGGGAGCTTCGAGCGCTCGACGCCAAGCTCGGCGGCGCTCGGCAGTGGCACCTCGTCGGCCACAGCACTGGGGGCGTGGACGCGGCGCTCCTTCTTCGCGAGCGGCCGGTGCGCGACGGAGGCGAGCACACGGTTGCGTCCGACGGCGGATGGGGCGCCGATCGCGAGCTCGTCTCGCGTCTCGAGTCGGTGGTCACGATCTCCGCGCCGCACTTCGGAACCGCGCTCGCAGAGAGCGCGCTCGCGCGCTGGTCCGCCGGTCGTCCTTCGCTCGGCGCTGTGCGCGACGCGGCTGCCGCGGCGTTCGATCTCCTCCGTCGCGACGACCTCCGCTCGCGCATCGGGTTCTTCTTCAGCGCGATGCCCAAGGTCTCGCAGACGCCGTTCTTCTTGGCTCAGCTCGCGATCCGCGACGAGCTCGCGCGCGATCTCCACCCGTCGGTCTCGAGCGACCTCGCGCGCATCCCATTTCGCGACGGCGCGGCGCGCCTCGCGTGCGTCGTGACGGTCGCGCCGCGTCCGCCCGAGGATCACCCCGACAAGCTCTTTCGCGACATGTGGCGCTGGACGTTCGAAGGCGCGAAGACGCTTGCGCCGGCCCCGGTCGACGCGACGGCGCTCGCCTCGCCCGAGCTTCGTCTCGCTCCGCAGGCGTCGCTGCCGCTTCCGGCGATCGAGGCCGGCGACAACGACGGCGTCGTCTCGTCGCTGAGGCAAGTCGCGGGCGAGCCGCTCGCGCTCGTCTTGGGCGACCACGTCGACGTGCTCGGTCGCTACCATCGCGCTTCGCTGCTCGACGGCAAGATCATCGACCCGGGTCTTCTCACGAGCGGCGCGCGCTTCGGCGACGACGAGTTCTTCGCGCTGCTCGATCGCGTCGCCGGCCGCCTCGAACGCTGCATCCGACGCGCGTGACTTCGCGAAAGACGACGCACGAGACAGCGAGAAGGTAAGGTGACCGTGACCGGGCGCCTTCCGGTCGACGTCATTCACTTCATCGTGCACCAAACTTTCGGCCGCTTCCACGAGTGCTACGAAAAACCGCGTCCGGTGATGAAGTGAGCATGCACCGCCAACTCACGCTCGGCGCGGTCGTCGTCTTCGCAGGCCTCGGCGTCCATGCGTGTGACAAACGCGAGGCCTCGCCTTCCGCACCAAGCGCGAGCGCTTTGCCGGCAACTGTCGCTCTCCCCGCCGCCGATGCGGGCGCGACCGATGCCGGGATCGACGAGAAAGTACCTCCGACACCGAAGATCCTTTGTGACCATCTCTTCGAGTTGGCGGTCGCGTCCGAAGGAGCGAGCGGCGCGATGCTCGCGCTCGGGAGCCCCGACGAATGCGTCGCGCACGAAAAACGCGAGAATGCGCAGAGGAGCACGTCGAGCTGCCGACTCGGCGTTTGTTCGATGCGCGCAACGACGTGGTCGGAAGCCAAACGTTGCTTGCGCCAATCGGCTGCCGAGCAGGACCCCGCCGACGTCTGCGCCCACCACTCGTCACGATGAGCGCCACCGCGTCCCCGACCGCAGAATGGAGGGAAGGGGACCGCGATCTCGGATGTCTCCCCTCGTGAGAATCCTTCCTCTCCTCCTCCTCGCCGCGTGCGCGCCCGTCGAAGCTCACCCCGACGCCGTCGCGCCGCTCGCCGCCGATCGAGCTCACTACTTTTGGGAGAATCATGATTACGAAAGCGGCCGATTCACCGAGCTACGCGCCGGCGGGTCGTATCGAACGGTTTCGCGCGAACACGCGCGCGTCGCAGAATCGGACGCAGGGCGCTGGCGACAAGGCTCCAACGGGGACCTCCTCTTGTGCTCGTCGTATCGGTTTCGTTTCGTCGAGGCCGGGCCGCTTTGGATCATCGTCGACACCGAGGGCGTGCACGATCGACTGCCCGAGCTCGGCGGCGCGATCCGCGCGTTCTTGCGCGCGCACGCGGAACCGTCGTTCGATTCGGAGGAAGTCGAACGCATCGAGGGCGCCGGCACCAGCGTGGAGAGCACCGCATACGGTCGCCGCGTGACGCGCGAAGAGCTCGCGTCGTTGGCCGGCGCGATCGACGCGTACCTCGCGCGCGGCGACGAGAACCTCTTCTCGACGACGCCGCGACGCCATCGCGGCACGCTCTACCTCGCCGGCGCTTGGGACGTCCCAGCGCCGCCGCGCGACGCGAAGAGCGTCAGCGCGCTGGAGCTCGGCATCGAGCACGATGACACGACGCTCGCGGTGCCCGCGATCGACGAGACCCTTTTCCGCGAATCGATCGCGCGGCCGCAGCCCTTCCCCGCTCCCTTTTCGCTGAACGTTCTCCCGCCGGCCCCCGTGAAGATGGTCGACATGAAGCCCGAGCGCGTCACCCCGCGCTGCGCGTCGTTCGATCGTTGATCTGCGACTCAGCGGCAGACTTCGGCGGAGAGGCTTCAGTGCATCTCGACCTTGGCTTCTTTCGACGTCACGTTGAGGTCGACGGTCACCGTCGGCCCGGGCTCGCCGCGGGCTGAGCGCTCGCTGTCGTGGTCCTCGAGGATTCTTGCGTTCACGGCGCGTGGTCTATTGGTAAAAACGAAACATGGCGTCGCACGAATCACAGGCGTTCGAGAATGCGCAGGCGTTCGCGCGTTGGCTCGAAGCGAATCACGACACGTCGCCCGGCATTTGGCTTCGCATCGCGAAGAAGTCCTCGGGGAAGCCCAGCATCACGTATCCGGAAGCGGTGGAGGTCGCTCTTTGCTGGGGCTGGATCGATGGTCAGAAGCGGCCGCTCGACGACAATCACTGGCTGCAGCGGTTCACGCGTCGCCAGGCGCGGAGCCCGTGGTCCAAGATCAACTGCGCCAAAGCCGAGGCGCTCATCAAAGCCAAGAAAATGCAGCGCGCCGGCCTCGCCGAGATCGACCGTGCGAAAAAGGACGGCCGCTGGGCCAACGCCTACGAATCACCTTCCAAAGCCCAGCTCCCGGATGACTTCGCGAAGGCGCTCGCGAAGAGCAAGAAGGCCTCCGCGTTCTACGCGACGCTGAACGCAGCCAACCGTTACGCGATCGTCTATCGGCTCCACTCCGCGAAGAAGCCCGAGACCCGCAAGCAGCGCTTCGACCTATTCCTCGCCATGCTCGAGCGCGGAGAGACGCTGCATTGACGCTCGATAAGCTGCGCGCGGCAGGACCGAATTGTGTCGTGAAGCTCTGCGGGCCCGTCGCGGACCGCGAGCTGACGGCGCTCGAGGAGCGACTCGGCGCACCGCTACCAAACGAATATCGAGAGCTCCTCATCACACACGGCGTCATCTATTTGGACACCGACGAGGGCAGTACGTCTCGACGTGACGGACTGCAGCGCGTCGACCGTTCCGAGGTTGGGCTCGACTACTGGTTCAGCTTCTTATGGCCCGAACAGGCATTGCATATGACCACGACGCTCCAGTCGTTGCTTCGCGACGCGTACGGGAACGGCGATGCCGCGTCCCGTCTCGACCGTGGGCTGGTGTTCCAGCAGGGCTACGGTGACAGCTCCTATTATGTCTTTTGCGCGAACGAGAACGCGGACGTCTCGATCTACTATGTCGATGGAAACGACAGCCCAGTCGATTTGACACTAACTGCAAAGGACTTTGCCGCACACATCGATGAATTCATCGAGCGCTGGCGGCGGTTCAGGTCTTGAATGCAGCGAGGGCGTCGATGGCGACGTGACAGAGGATCGTCGGCACGAGCGACCCGCGCCGCACCGCGACGACGCCGAAGACGAGCGCGTAGCATGCGAAACGGAGCATGGCGCCAGCGCCCTGATTCGCATGCGCGATTGCGAAGAGGAGCGCTTGAAGGACGACGGCTGCGGCCGTGCTGCGCGTGAAAGCGCGAAGCTGAACGACGAGGTAGCCGCGATAGACGAGCTCCTCGGCGAATCCCACCGACACGGCGAGCAGGATCCACACCAAACGTTCCGGCCCCGTTCGAGGCAAGATCGTCAGGGCCGATCCGTTCGCAGAACCGAATACGAGCTCGACTGCGATGACGAGAGCCGCCAGCGCGAGCGCGATCGGAACGTCCAGGAGCACGGCTCGTCCGACGAGCTCGCGGAGCACGCTGCGCGAACGAAACGCGCGACTCACCCAATAGACGAGTGCAATCTGCACGATGATCGTCGGCACGTACACGGCTGCGATGCGCGACGACGGCGGCAGACCGGGCGACGAGAGCGATCCGACGACGGCGACCGACACGATCACGAGAACCAGCGCGGCCGTGTGCCACCAAGGCGCGACGAGCCGTGGCAAGCGGTTTGCGAGAGCAGTGGTCACCATGATTCAAGCCATTACCCTCGCAACCCCCGTACTCGCTGCCGGCTGGGCGTTCCTCTATCTACTCTTCGGCGGCGGCATCTTCGGCGCCCTCGTGATCTTCTTCGGGCTCAAAGCGCTCCGTCACTGAGCCGCGTCCGCATCGGCGAAGATCTCTTTGACGGCGGAGCTCGCTTCGAGCGCACGCACCGTGGGCTGCAACCGTTTCGCAGCGCCACAGAGAGCGAGACTCTCGCAGGTGCGACGACCGAGAGCGCGCGCGATAGCGCCCGCTTAGCTCCGCGAGAACCGCCGGCGCTCTACCGGCAGGCCGCGTAAATCGTGACCGTGCTCGTGTCGTACGAAATCCAATAGACGCGCGAATCATCGAACGCGATGCCACCGGTGCTCTCCGTCGGGCCCACGGTTTCGAGCGATCCGCCCGTGAGCGGCACGCGCACGATGCTGCCGTTCGTCGTCGCGTACGCGTTCACGCCGTCGCTCGCCGTCCGGTGCAGCGGGCTCGGTACCGACTGACTGTTCACGAGCAGCCCGGTCGCGATCGTCTCGAGTGCGCCGCTCGCCGGGGACCAGCGGACAATTTCGGCGGGCTGCGGTTCCTGCGCGTTTCCAGACGTCCACGAAAGCGCCAGGCCGGTGCTGCCCTGAAGCGACAGGCCGTCCAGCTCCGGCTCGCCGGGCGCGAGACCGCCGTCCCACAAATCGACGAGCTCGGTCGTTTGTTCGTCATCCGTCGCGACGCGGTTGATGATCCCCTCTCCTCCTTCAGACGCGTAGACGTAGTCGGCCGTCCAAACCGCGTCGCTCGTCTCGGAAGGGAACGGCAGCTCGGCGTGCCCGATCACTTCTTCTCCGGAGCCGTCGACGTTCATCCGATAGGCCGTCCCCCCGCCGTTCTGCACGATGGCGGTGAAATAAAGCTTACCGCCCGCGAGCACGACGCCGTTCGGCCTCGTGAGGCCGCCGAGAAGCGTCGTCGCGTTCGACCCGTCGAGATTCGTGCGCACGATCGTGCCGTTCGTTTCGCCAGGTCCGCCGACCGGGTCGGCCGCCCAGTACATGAACGCGTCGTCGTAGGCGACGTGGAGCGCGTATCGATCCGCGCGAGCATTGAACGACGCGAGCGCTTGAACGCCGCCGCCGCTCGTCGGAACGCGCCGAACCGTCGTGCTCTTTTCCACGCCATCGCCGGTCCACCAATCGTGCACCGAGGTCGGCGACGTCTCCGACCAATAGAGGAACCCATCGTGGACGTACGGCGCGCTGGCATTGTCGTCGGTGCTCGAGAAGCTCGCGAGGGTGACCGCTGCCGCCAGCGTGCAGGCGCTTGGTTGGCTGCCGGAGTCCGCCGGCGTCGAAGACGTTGGGCCCTGATTCGCCAACTCGGAGCGCGCTCCGCATCCAGCGGTGACGATGAGCACGAAGAGGATCGTTCGGCGCATCATCGAATGATGTCCAATTGGAATGCTCGTCGCCACTTCGATTGCGGGCGCACACATGCCACGCGACGCCTCGCCCCGACGCCTAGCGTCCTCGCACGGAGCTGACATATCCTGGCTTCGTGGGCTCAGCTTCTTCGTCCGTTGCGTTCGGCGCAGCGGCGCTCTCGCTCGTGAGTGGGTGCTCGCTCCTCGTCGGGCTCTCGGATCTTGGAGGCGACGGCGGCGTGGACGCGGCGGATGAATCGCAACCATCGGACGCGGCGTGCGCGCTCATCGACGCACCCGCGCCGCCCGTCCATGGTGGCGGCGCGTGCAGCCTCGACGCATCGAGCTGCAGCCCGGGCAACGAAAGCGCGTTCTCGGCAGGAGCTCCGCCGCCGCCGGTCAGCGCGACACCCTACCCTGGTCTGTGCACGTCGCAGCAAATCGGCTCGCTCTATCAGAGCTGCATCGGCTCCTCGGCGACGACGAGCGCGTGCAACTCGTTCGTCGCATCGAATGGAGCGTGCTCCAACTGCGTGCTGACCGCCGCGACGGCCTCCAAGTGGGGACCGCTCGTTCTCGTGAACGACAGCTTCTTGATCAACATCGGCGAGTGCATCGCGCTCGTCGAGCCGTGCAACGCGGCCTGCGCCGCGGCGTACGTGGACCTTAACGAGTGTCAGATCGCGGCGTGCACGACGGGCCCCGGCTGCGATGACGCGGGCGCGCCGGCGATCCTCGCGTGCACGAACGAAGCGGTGACCTGCACGAGCTGCAGCGGGTTCGCCGGCGCCGCTGCGGCGTGCGAGAGCGCGATGAAAGCCGACCCGGCCGACCACCCCGCGGCGACCGCTTGCGGCATCACCGCGACGACGTCGTCGGCGACCATCCAAGCCATCGCGACTGCGATGTGCGGCTCGCCGCCCTGAGCTTCGGGAACGGCCAGCGCCGTCGTCGACAAGCCGCATCGCGTGGTTAGAGTTCGACGCGCGTGTATCAGCGCTACGTGATCATCGCTCCGTGGATCGTGCTCGGGCTCGTGTGGCTCGTCGCTGCGCCGTTCTCGCGCAAGACGATCCAGTCGGAAGGAATGCGCTCGCGCCTCTCGTACGTCTTGCCGATCGTCATCGCCGGGGCGCTCGTCTTCTCGCGAGCGGCAGCGGCGATGTTTCCGTGGCTTCAATCGCGTCTGTGGTCGGGCCCGGCGCCATACTGGATCGGCGTGGGCATCGAGTACGCGGGCATCGCGTTCGCGCTTTGGGCGCGCGCGCACCTCGGGCGGCTGTGGAGCGGCACCATCACGGTCAAAGAAGGTCATCGCCTCGTGACGTCGGGACCCTTCGCGCTCGCGCGACATCCGATCTACACGGGCGCCCTCGTCGGCGCGCTCGGCGTCGCGATCGCGACGGGCTATGTGAAAGCGCTCGTCGCGTTCGCGCTGATCGCGGTCGGCTTTTCGCTCAAGCTCACGAAAGAGGACGAGCTTCTCTCCACACGATTCGGCGAAGAGCACCGCGCGTATCGCAAGCGCGTCGCCCGGCTCATTCCGTTCGTTTGGTGAGCCATGAGCGAGCTGCCCGTCGTTCCGTCGAGACGATGTCTCCGCTGAAAAAAGATGTCCTGGCGCGCATCGCGCGGTCGCTACCTGGTTTGGACATCGAGCCGGGGGCCGTGGGCGACGCATTGGCCTGGTCGCTCCTTTTCCAGCACTGGCCGGAGCTCGTCCCGGGGCCTCCGCTCGATCAGGTCACCGCGTTCTATAATCGATATTTCCGGTTCAAGCGTTTTGCCACGCTCAAGCAAAAGCAAGATGGCTATGACGCTGGACTCGAACAACAGGCCTCGCAGTTGCTCGAATATTCGGAGCTCGATCTCGACTTGGAGCTACTAGGGCGGCTGGATGCAGAAGCTGCAAAGGTCGCCCACCCTCTTCCCGCGCGTGGCGACTGACGCGTGGGACGGAATCGGCGAGCTCGACTACCGTCGCGGGCGGGAGGCTCTCATGCATCGTTCGTGTGCAATCGCTGCGTTCGTGTTGACTCTGGCGGCGGTGGGCTGCGACAAGAAAGACAGTGCGGCGACGGCCACAGCGTCCGCGAGCGCGTCTGCGGCGGCTGCACCGTCCGCTTCGGCAGCGCCGACTGCCTCGGCGACGGCCGCCGAAACCGCGGCGGCGACGACTACCGCGACCACCGAAGCGTTCGAGCCCGGCGACACCGAGTGGTTCGGCCTGCAAAAACAGATGATGGGCTCCTACGATCATTTCTCGACCTGCGCGAAGCTCGCCGCGGATCTCGAACGCTGGAACACCGACAACCGCGCGTACCTCGAGAAGTTCCGCGCGTGGGCGCACCAGAATCCCGACAAGGCGAAAGCGTTCAAGAAGACTTCGCTCGAGACGCACAAGGCCGACATGGCCGATTGGCCGCGCAAGATTCGGCCGGCGCAGAAGTGTCAGTCGGATCCGAAAGTGATCGCCGCGCTGAAAGACATCAACCAGGAGTGACGGCTCACGGCGCGAGGCGCCAGACGGCGCTGCCGAGGTAACCGGGGAACCAAATGTTTCCATCGGCGCCGCTCACGATCGACTGCGTGGAGGCCCCGGTGATTCCTACCGGGCAACCGACGATGACGCCGGCGGTCGTGATGCGCCCGATCACGTTGTCTCCGGCTTCGGCGAACCACAAGTTGCCGTCGGCGCCGGTCGTGATTGCGCTCGGCGCAGCGACGAGGCCGGAGAGCGCGTATTCGGTGACGGTGCCCGACGTCGTGATGTTTCCAATTTTCGGGTTCTGCCCTTCTTCGGTGAACCAGAGCTTGCCGTCGGGGCCGACGGTGAGCCCGGACAAGCCGGCCATCGCCGTCGGGACCGGGTACTCGGTGATCGTTCCGCTCGTCGTGACGCTCGCGATCTTGTTGTTGCCGTACTCGGTGAACCAAAGATTGTTGTCCGGACCGGTGACGATGGCGACGCCCGTCGGGACGATGCCCTGACCCACCGGCGTGAGCGGGTACTCGGTGAGCGTGCCCGTCGGCGTGATTTTCGCGACGTTGTTTTTCTCGGCGAACCAAACGTTGCCGTCGGGCCCGGTCGTGATGCCGTCCGGGCCCGCGTTCGACGTGAGAGGATACTCGGTGAGCGTTCCGCTCGGCGTCATGGTGCCGATTTTGGAGCCGACGTTCTGCGTGAACTCGGTGAACCAGACGTTGCCGTCGGGGCCGGTCGTGATGAAGCGCGGCGCGTACGTCGTCTTCGACGGAAACTCGGTGATCTGGCCGGCGGGCGTGATCATCGCGATTTGGAAGATGCCGCTCTCGGTGAACCAGACGTTTCCGTCCGGACCCTTCGCAACGCCGAATGGGTAAGACGATTTCGTCGTGGTCGCGAAGCTGGTGGCGACGTTGCAGACTGCGCCGTCGCCTCCGCCGGTCTCGGGCTGCGCAGCGTCGCCGTCGGTTTTTGCGATCGCTCCGTCGCCGTCCGGCGAGGCGTCGGCGATCGCGCCGTCGACTCCGCCGTCGTCCGTCGCCGGCGACGATGAACAAGCTCCCACGATCGCGAGCGACACGATCGCCGTCGCCCCGATGACCATCCCCTCGATTTTCATCGCTCGGTTGTACAGCGTCGCCGCGAGCGTTGTACAGCGTACGCTCAATTCACCATCGTCATCGCTCGAATTCGTCAGTCGGGCCGAATCACAAACCCCATTTCGACTTCAGATGGGCCTCGAGTGATTGACGCTGCGAGGTCGTGAGCGCGCTCGAATAAACCAAGATCTCGCCGATGAGACCCGAGTACGCGGGATAGCTGTTGACCTGCTCCCACGCATTCCAACCGATGAAGTTGTATGCGCGCGCCGCGATGGTGGGGCCGAGCGGATTGTTCGTCGCAGCTCCGGTCACGGTGCCATCTTCGTAGAGCGTGCCCGTGCCCGACTGATCTTCGGGAAGCGCCGGAAGCACGACCTCGAAGAGATGCGTGACGCCGCTCAAATACGTATCGCCCGATCCGGTATCGATGAGACCGGTCGTGGTCGAGGTGTTGTTCGTTTGAAGCTGGAAGTCGCCAGTCGACGTATTCGTGGGTTGATACGCCCGGCCAAAAAGCACTTCGGCGCTTTGCGCCGCGGACGATCCGCTCAAATCGACGAACGCCGACTCGGCGCCCAAAAACGGGCTGTTGTGATTTTGCGGCTGGGCAACGACGAAGATGCTCACGCCGTTGGTGAAGTCGTTGAAGCCCGACGAGACGGTGAAACAGTTCGTGTGCCCGTCGAAGCTCGCGGCAGAGAGCCCGTTGATCGCCGCAGTCTGAATCGTCGGGTTCGAGCAGGGGCTGCTGTCGTTCGGAGACTGCACGAGATGACTTTGCGGCGACTGGTCCGTCCAGGTCATCTTGCCGCCGCTGAGGGCGAGCCCGACGTCTGCCGCGACCCAAAGCTGCAAGTTGCCGAGCGTGGCTGGATTGAACGCCGCGTCGACTGGAACGTCTTGAACGACGTCGGTCGCGGCGTCGGACGTGCTCGTGTCGGGTGTCGTCGCGTCCGTGCTGGCGTCCGGCGCGGGCGGCGAAGAATCGCCGACGCAGGCGACGAAGAAAGCTCCCCCGACGACCAACATCCCCAAAGGTCGATTAAGCATGCGTGCATCATAACGCGAAACGGACTCGATCAGTCGCCGTTGCCTGTCCGAGCGAGCCTCCGCGCGTTATCCTTTCGATCCTGAAAGCTCTGTCGGTCCTCTTCAAAGTCGTCGCGACGACGCTCATGATCGCTGCGCCGCTCCTCGGCGTGTGGATCGCTTCGTCGCTCGCGGCGTATGCGAACGCGCGCGTGGGATGGGTCGTCGCGTCGGGGCTGCTTTTGTTTCCCGTTCTGCCGCTCGCGTGGGTCGGCCTTTCGGAATGGAGACGGCGCGCGCGCGGCGTGACGAAGCCTCACGTTCTCACGTTCGGCGACCGGATCGTTTTGCGGACGCTCGTGATCAACATTGCGTTCCTCGTGATCCTCGTCGCGGCGCGGCCGAAGGTCGCGTTCGTCGCGCTCGCGGCGCGCGGCGATTGGTTCTTGCGCGACCACCACGGCAAAGTCGCGGACGCAGTGCGGCGCCGCGCATTCGAGCTCGCGGGCGGCCTCGAGTGGCTCTACGAGGCGACGCACCCGAACCCGTACACGCAACACGTACCGCGCGAACAAAAGATCGAGCCCACGCCCCCGCCCGCGGAGGCGCCGACCGGAACGCCGATGTGGCCCACGCCGCACGCCGTTCATCCGCTCGTGCATTCCATTCCACCCGACGAAGAGACGTCGATCGAGAGTGTCGGCAAGTACATCGCGGCGCACGAAAAAGATCCCGTCCTGCGCATCAAAGCGCTCCACGACTACGTCGCCGATCGCATCGCGTACGACGCGCCCGCGTTCCAGGCCGACAAAATCCCGCAGGAGGACTACGAAGCATCGGGGACCTTCGCGCGAAAGATCGGCGTTTGCTCCGGCTACGCCGAGCTCCTCGTCGCGCTCGGAAAAGCGAGCGGCGACGAAATCGCTTACGTCACCGGAAGCGTGCGAACGCTCGACTCGCCCGTCGACGGCGCGCCGCACGCGTGGAACGCCGCGAAGGTGAACGGCGTCTGGTATCTGCTCGACCCGACATTCGACGCCGGCAGCGTCGAAGGCTCGACCTTCCACAAGCGCTACACGACCGACTACCTCTTCACGCCGCCGGACGTCTTCGGCGTTTCGCACTTTCCCGAGGACCCGAAGTGGCAGCTCCGCGACAAACCCATTTCGCGCGGCGACTTCATTCGCCAGCCGATGATGGATCCCGCGTTCTACGCACGCGGCATGAAGCTCGAAGCGCCGGATCGCTCCCAGGTGACCGTCAGTGGCCGCTTCGACGTGCGTCTCACGAACCCGTCGACGTACCTGCTCTTCAACTACGGCCTGCGTGGCTCCAACGAGCACGGCAGGCAATGCGACGTCGACGGCTTCACGCACGCGTCGTGTGAGCTGCCGACGGGCCGCTGGAACGTCATCTTCTTCGGAAGCAACACGGGCGAAGGCGCGTTCGAATACCTCGGCACCTTCGAGGTCAACAGTCGCTGAGCTCTGCGATCGGCGACGTCGGGGCCGGGCCCTTCGTGGTCGCATCCGGCTGCGGGCGTCGCCGGCTGGTTGTCACTCGATGACGTAAACGTGGCGCGAAACGCCCGTGAAAGTGTCGGTGAACGAGCCTGCGGCAGCCGCTATCGTGCGCGATTCGAATTGAACGGTCACGGTCTGGCCTTGCGTGAGTGACGCAATCGAAAACGCGCCGGTCACGTTGGTGGCGCTCGGGTTCACGGCGAGAACATAGGTCTTGCCGCCGTACGAACGCGCGATGAAGCTCACACCCGACGGAGCCGTGACGGAGCTCGTGACGTCCGTCGACGTGATGACCGGCGAGAGCGACGAGAGCTCGGTCAACGCTTGAGTCGCGGCCGCGAGCGTACCGTCCGCGACGAATGCGCCCCACGTGAAGAAGAAAAGGCCCGTCGCGCCGCTGGTGAAACCGTAATAAGCCTTCGGGACGATGAGCGCGGCGCCGTCGGAGTCGTCCTCCGCGAGCCACACCGGCCGCGGCGTCATCGTCGAAAACACTGTTTGTGTTTGTGTGATTCCCGCCAGGGAAGACCCATAAGGCTCCGACATGTAAACATCCATCGCCGGGGCGTACGGTTGATCGACGGCTGGAGGGCTATAGTGTGCTTGCTGCAACATGACAGCGGCCGGAAGCGTCGACGCTCCATGAATCGCGGCATATTCGGAGGCCAAAACCCCCGGCGTGATGGGCTCGTAGACGACGGCAGATCCCGGCAGATCCGGCTCGTCATCCAAGTACCAAGCCACCTCCGAAAGGTGGTGTCCGAAGTCGGTCATCACTCGTGGAAAAACCGAAGGCGTCGCAAGCCGCGCGGTGGTCGAAGACTCGGGCACGAGATCAATTCCGGCTTCGTACGCCGCATCGGCATAACGTTCGGCGCTCGTGTTGTAACAGCCGGGATCGCCCCACGCGACCGCGTTGGCTCCGGCTTGTTTGGCCTGCGCGAGCGCGCTCGCCGGGATGCCATAAAAGCCCAACGGAATGTAAGGTGCGCCGTCGACCTGGTAGCTGGTCCCCTGGACCTTCACGTTGCGCGTGCCGGGATGTTTGATGGTCTGTTCGGGAACGGTTCCGTCGCCGAGCGTAATGACGAGATCGTCGAGAAGAAGGGTTTGGGTACCGGCGTAATAAAGCGCGTAATACACACTATCGTCGGTTGCGGTCGTCGTGAACGAGAACGTATTTTTCGCCCAATCACCCGTGCACGCGAATGCCGACGTGAAGCTTCCACTCGGAACGGTGGGTGTATAGAAAAACCCATTGTCACCTGGCGGACAATTCGACCAGATCGTGACGTCGTAGGTTTGATTCGGCGCAGTGAAGAAACCGTTGGCCTCGACGGCAGCCTTCGCCGGAAACCCACAATCCGGAGCATTCACGCACGACATCTGCAGCGCATACGTTCCACCGTGAGATTTCGTGGAGAGCGAAAACGCATAACCGGTCCCTACGTTCGACGAGTCCATCCCCCACTCGTATTGGCCGTAGCACATGAGACCGTCTTCGAATCCGCCGTTGTTCAAAATGTTCGTCGGGTGCGTGACGATGGGCGGCTCGGGGCCGGCGTCAGCGTCGCTCGTCGATTGGTCGGCGCCCGTCGACGCGTCGGTGCTCGCGTCGGGCGACGAATCGGAGGTCGAGCTGCAAGCCGCAAGGAGGAGGAGAAGCAAGCACGCGCCTGAGTGTTTCACGCATCCAGTACACCGCACGCCGCCGGCCGTTTCAAGCCGCACACAGGAGTCGGCGCGATTGGCGCGTAGATGGAACGCATTGGCGTGCCCCCGGAAGTGACGGGGCGCCGAACGTGCGAAGAGATGCCCGCTCTCGAAGGAGAGCGAGGAGGCTTCAATGAAGAAAATGTTTTTTGCGGCGATGTTCGCGGGTCTGATTTCAGCGGCTTGTTCTTCTGCGCAGGACCCTGGCGTGAGCTTGGTCTCCGATTCGTCGAGCATCGCAGCTGAGCTGCAAAATGAGGGCTTCGCCATCGACACGAATCGGCCCGCCACGCAAAGCCAAGTTCGCGGCGAGCAAGTGACGCGCGTTTACTACAAGCACGCGGACGGTCGCGGCGCTCTTCTCTTGCAGACGGCGACCCGCGAGCTCGGTGGCGCAATCTACGACTCGACGGGAAAGGTGATCGAGCGATTCGACGTGAGCCACTCAGGGAGCGCGCAAGTCATGGAACTCGGCGGCGGCTGCACCGGATCGTGGACTTCACCCGAGAACGACTATTCGTTCCTCGTCTGGAGCAGCACCTGCGATGGCGAAAACGGCACCCTGTGCGCGACGGCATGCTTCTTCGATGGAACGTGTGAAAGCGACGCTGCTTGTACGAACGTGGCATGCGCGTGCGCGGCCCCGTACGCGTATTGAAAAAAAGCAGGTTCGGTCCCGCGCCGGGCCTCCGCCGGCGCGGGTGAACGCGCGACGGTCACTTTTTCGGCGCCGCGTATGAGCTGGTCGTCCGTCGAGCACTGCGCCACAATGGCGCGCGATGAAGGACGTGCGCGGCGTCGTGAAAGCATTTGCGAAAGAGACGGGGGAAGGAATCATCGTGCTCGAGTCCGGCGTCGAGCTTCCGTTCCTCGCGCAGTACGTCTTCTACTCGGACGCGGACATGACACCTGCCTCCGACGTCGTGATCGGCGATACGGCGAAGGTGTCGATCACGTTCACGTCGATGGGCAAGCGGCGGGCGCAAGCGGTGATTTTGGACCGGCCGCCGCCGAAGCCCATGAGCTTCACGAGCGCGTTCAAAGAGCTCCGAGCCTTGGGCTTTCTGAGCGCGTGGCAGCTCGCCGACGCCAAGCGCGCCGTGCCTCGGCTCTATGGCGAGATTCCCAAACGCTTCACCCGCGTCCACGCGATGGACCTTCTCGCGGATTATTACGGGACCGGACCCACCGAGCGCGGAGTCCAAGACGGTTATCTCGCGCACGATTGGCGGTTTGGACAGGAGACGGACGACATCGTCGCGGAGTTCGTCCGCGTCCTCGGATGTCCGCCTGCGACGCAGATCAGAAACGATTCGGACGGCATCGTCGTCGTCGACGCGGCGGACCCGTCGGCGACCGTCACCGTGCGTCGCGAGCTGTCGGAGCTCGCCCAATTCTTTCAGACCCGCTTCGACGCCCTCGGGATCTCACGCCGACTGATCGAGCTCGAGACCCATGGCGACCTGCGCGTCTTCGTCGTGCGCGACGCCGCGCTGATCCAACAGTTCCGCACCGCCGGCTCGCTCGAAGCGCGCGTCCTCTAAGCCAACTGCGATTGACCGCAAGCCGCCGTGGTCTTTCGCGTCGCGCCGTGAATGAAGCGAACGGCGCCCGCATTTTTGCCCCGCACGAATCGTTGGAGGTCCGACGATTTCGAGTTGACAGGCGAGCGTACTCCTTTGCTAGACGTAAGCTGCCGCGGTTTGCAATCGCACCGCGAGAAGAGAAGAGAGGACGCTAGCAATGAATCGTAGTTGGACGTCGGTGGCAGTGGCCGCCGCGATCGTGGGCTCTGTCGGCGCGACGCACTGCAGTGGCACGAGCGGCGACACGGACGCGGGCAGCGACGCCGCGATCGACGCGCTCACCTGCTCGTCCGGGACCCTCGCCTGCGGATCGAAATGCGTCTCGCCCGAGACCGATCCCGCCAACTGCGGCAGCTGCGGCAAGGCGTGCGGCGCGACCGAAGTTTGCTCGAGCGGACAATGTCTTTCGAGCTGCGCCGCGAGCCAATCGAAGTGCGACACCGACGCGGGCGCGTACTGCGCCGACTTCCAAACCGACAACGCGAACTGCGGCGCGTGCGGCAAGACCTGCGGCGTCGGCGAAGTCTGCTCGAACGGAACGTGCAGCTCGACGTGCAAGAGCGGCCAGACGCTTTGCGAGCCTGACGGCGGAGCCGCGTTCTGCGCGACGACGTCGACCGACAACGCGAACTGCGGCACGTGCGGACACGCGTGCGGCGCGGGCCTCGTCTGCTCCGGCGGTTCGTGCGGAACGACGTGCATCAGCGGCCAGACGATGTGCGGGACCGACGCCGGCGCGGACGCGGGCGCGCCCTATTGCGCTGCGCTGCAAACCGACAACGCGAACTGCGGCGCGTGCGGCAGCGCGTGCCCGCAAGGCCAGACGTGCGTCGCCGGTTCGTGCGCCGTGTCTTGCGCCGGGGGCCTCACGATGTGCGGCGCGACGTGCGTCGACACGACGAGCGACACGAGCCACTGCGGCTCCTGCGGAACGACGTGCGGCGCCGACCAGGTTTGCCAGAACAGCGCGTGCGTCGGCATCATCGCTTCGTGGCCGTTCGATCCCTCGGGCTCGACGGTCGACGTCACCGGCCACGGCTACGACGGCAACGCCGTGAACGGCCCCACTCCCGTCATCGCGTACGCGCGCGACGGCCTTCGCCTCGACGGCGGCGAGAACGTCGCGCTTCCGGCAATGGACTCGGCCTTCACGAAGACGAGCTTCACCGTGGAAGCGTGGATCAACGAGTCTGCGACGCCGGCGGCGCTCGACAATCCCGTCTTCGTCGAATGCAACGAAGTCAACGACGAGTGCCTGCACCTCACGGTGCGCAACTCGATGCCGTATTTCGGGTTCGGCAACGACGATCTCGGCGGCGCGACGACGCTCGGCCTGTCGACCTGGTACCACGTCGCGTGGACGTTCGACGCGTCCACGAAGACGCAATCGATCTACGTGAACGGCGCGCTCGACTCGACGCGCACCGCGGCGAGCGCGTTTCTCGGCTCGGGCGGAGTCGCGGCGTCGATCGGCGGTCCGCCTCCGTGGCAAGCGACCGGCTTCGAAGGCATCGTCGACGAAGTCAAAGTCTACGGATACGCGCGCACGCCCGCGCAGCTGCTCGAAGATGCGACCGCGCTCGTGAAGCTTCCGTTCGACGGCAACCTCTTCGACGTGGGCCCCAATCACCTTTGGACGAGCGGCACGGGCTACAGTTTCGTGCCCGGCGAGCACGGACAGGGCATCTCGTTCGACGGCGCGACCACGCTCGTCCAAGCGTGGCGGATGACGCCCTTCGGAATTTCCAATCAGCCGTTTTCGTTCGAAGGATGGATCAATCCGACGTCCACGTCGGCCGGCGTCCTCTTCTACGCATCGGCGGGAGCCGACGGCGGCGGATCATGCGTGCCGTATCTCGGCTTCTACAACGGCACGCTCACCGCGCACGTCTTCAACGGAGCGGACGACGACGTCGCCAACGCGCCGACGACGCCGCCGACCGGCACCTGGACGCACGTCGCGGAGACGTGGAGCTCGGCGACGGGCCTGAACCTCTACGTGGGCGGCGCGCTCGTCGCGACGACGGCGTCGGCCAACAACGAGACGTTCAGCGAGCCGTACCTCACGCTCGGCTCGACATCGGCGTCGTCATGCGGAGGCGGAACGCGCCCGCAAGGCGTCTACGCAGGCGCGATGGACGACGTGCTCGTCTACGCGCGCGTGCGCACCGCCGCCGAAATCGCCGCCGACGCGACGCCGTGACCACCTGCGCAGCCTGACGCCGATATCGAACGTCACGAGGCCGCGAACGCGTGTGCAATCAGATTGTCGGTGAGCCACAGCGACCGACTTCGCGCCGCCGGCGAGGGTCGCTCGAATGAGCGGGCGACTGCGTTCGAAAGCGCAAGCCGACGGACCTTCCACTGCTTCTTCGGCGCGCGCGATGCCGGCGTCGCTCATGGTCTCCTCCGATGGACTTTCGCGAGGTCGTCATCTCCATGACCGGCGCATGGTCTTCGTGCTCGCAGCCAACGTTTTTCGCATCGTCGACGGTCTCCGCGTCGCGGGCCGAATCACCGAGCTCATTCCACCGAAGTGACCTTGCACGACCCGGTGAGGCCGTTCTTCTTCGACCAAGCGGCGCTCGCGGCGTCGTCCTTGAAGTCGTGGCTCATGTCGATCTGCGCGTGCACGCCGGGAAGGAGCTCCGGGATCGGATGATCGCCCTCGGTCGGAATCCAGCTCGGCGTGATCGTCGCGAGGACGGTGCCGCTGCGATCGTGAACCTGACATTCGAGATCGACGCGCTTCAACGGAGCTTGGCCCATGTTGTAGACCTCGATGAAGACGTGGCCTTGAAAGCGGTTCACCCACCACTCCTTTTCGATCGCGGTGACCTCGATGCCGATGTTCTTGTCGACGATCGTGGGTTTCGTGCTCGCGTAGCGCCATCCGAACGGCGACGAGGTCCACTTTCGTCCGCCCTTGTAGATGATTTGGTAGACCTCGGCCTCGACGCTCACCGGCATCGATGACGGCGGCAAATTGAACGTCGGTACTTTGATGTCCGAATAATGCCACCAGCCGGGCGCCGGATCGAACATTCCACCGGTTCGAGTCTCCGACGAGACGATCGCGCCGTCCGCGTCGCGCCACTGCGTTCGGACCGCGAGCCCCTCGGCGTCTTGACCGCCGTACGCCCAGGCGACGTGGCCTCCGTTGGTGCGTGCGATGCGCATCGCGATCGGATGCTCCGGCGTGAGCTTGGGCGCCGGCCACGATGGCGTTTCGCTCAGCGAAACGTCCGTCTCTTGGGTTTCATCCGAGACCGAGACCGATGCCGCCGTCGTCGCAGTCGACCCGGACGGAAGTTTCTGCCGACAGCCGGCAATGAGCACGCTGAACAGAGCAACGGAACGCCAAAAACCAATCATCACGGGGGACCTCGATTTCGGGCAGTCTTACGCTGTAAGGTTCCACGACCTTCCCCTTGCGTGCGGGCGACGTTCTCGGTATGCGGCGGCCATGTCGATTCGACGCGTCATCCTTTCAGCCATTGTCTTCGGGTCCCTCACCGCGTGCGGAGGCGGCAAGTACATGCCCCCGCCCGCCGAGCCTTCGCTGCTCGCGCAGGCGGAGTCGCCGGGCGAGGTTCGCTCGGCCATCATCCTCGGCCTCGCCGATCGCAGGTTCCGGACGGAAGGCGAGCGCGGCTCGCAGGTCATCGCCCACTACTCGCACGGGCCGAGCGGCTTGCGCGTCCTCATCGACTACGACGCGTCGCACTACACCGTGCACCTCATCGCGACGCGCGGTTACAAGACGAAGCAAGACGGCGGCGAGCTCCTCGTCGAGAAGCGCGTGACGAGCGCGCTCCGCAACTTGCACACGGCGATCGAGCGCGAGCTCGCGCGGCCGGCGAAAGAGCGCGCCGAAGCAGAGAAGGCGCAGCGCGATTACGAGATGCGCATGCAGGCCGCGCGCACCGCGCAGGCGCAAGCCGAAGCCTCGACCGCGAACGCGAACCTCCAGGCGCAGATGCAACCGCCTCCGCCGATGCAAGCGGCCGACGACGGAACGCCTCCTTCGGACGACGACGCGACTGGCGCGGGGCCGTCGTGGGACGCGACGTATCAGAACGCGCCGGTGATCCAGGTGAACGCGGGCGTCAGCGTGTCGTCGGCCGTCTGCTGCATCAACGGCGCGCGCTACACGTGCCCCGATCAGGCGTCGTTCCAAGCATGCTCGACGATGAATCCCTCGGGCTGCGCGCCGGCGGGGACCTGCCGGTAACGATTCAGACGCTGACGACTGGCGCTGATTCGAGGGTCAGCGAAACACGACCACGAGGTCGTGCTGCTCGGCGACCTTGAAGATGTCGGCGCAAGCGGCATCGAAGTGCGGTCGCGCCTTCGTGATCAGCGCGTCTCGATCCTCGCGAGAACGTCGCCCTTCGGACGCGCGAGGACGAGGTACTCGACCTCGGGCAAACGCGACGCGACGAGCCGGGGCTCGAAGCGCTGCGCGAGCGTCGCGAGCACGAGCACCGACTCCATCATCGAGAACGCGTTGCCGATGCACTGCCGTGGCCCTGCGCTGAACGGGATGTACGCGAAGCGCGGCCTGCGCCTCTGCGCTTCCGGATCGGCCCATCGCTCCGGGCGAAACGCGTTCGGTTCGTCCCAATAATCCGGGTGACGATGCAAGACGAGCGGGCTCATCACGACGTTGCCCCCGCCGTGCACGCGCTTGCCGCAGATCACGTCGTCGGCCTTCGCGCGACGCTGGAAGATGTACGCCGGTGGGTGAAGACGGAGCGTCTCTTCGACGACGCTGCGCGTGTAGACGAGCTTCGGCACGTCGTCCGCCGTGGGAACGCGCCCTCCGAGCACGCGCTCGAGCTCTTCGTGGAGGCGCGCGGCGACGTCGCGGTGCAAGTCGAGCCGCGCCCATGCCCACGTGAGCGCGACGGCAGTCGTCTCGTGACCGGCGAGGAGCATCGTCACGATCTCGTCGCGGAGCTGCGCGTCGGTCATCCTCTCGCCGGTGTCCGCGTCGCGCGCATTCATCAACATCGAGAGCAGATCGTCGCTGCTCGCACCGCGTCGCTCGGCGATGATCGCGTCCACGAGCGAGAAGAGCGTGCGCTGCGAACGGCGAAACGCGCGATCATACGCGGTCGGCAAGATCGGCGGCAGCAAACGGCGCTTGCTGAAGCGCTCGACGAGCTGCGCGTTCATCACGTTCCACGCTTCCTGGACCAGCGCGGACTTCGCCCCGAGCGAAGCGCCGAAGAGCGCGTCGCCCACGACCTTGAGCGTCAAGCGCGACATCTCGTGGAGGATGGAGACCGGTTCACCCGACGAGGCGGACGCCCGAAGACGCTCGCTCGTCTCGAGAGCCGCCTCGGTCATCGACTCCGCCATCGCCGCGATGCGCTCCTTGTGGAACGCGGGCTGCGCGAGCCGCCTTTGACGGAGCCAGAGCGCACCTTCGCTCGTGAGCAGGCCATCGCCGAAGAGGCGACGAAGCATCGCGTACGCGGGGTGCTCCTTCGTGTAGTTCGCGGCGTTGTCTTGGAGGACGCGCTTCACGCCCTCGGCGCTCGTCACGAGGTAGCTGTCCGCGAACGCGAAGCGATAGCGCGCGATCGGGCCATGTTCGACGCGGATCCGAGTCCAACGCTCGTACGGATCGGGGCGGTAGCCGCGCAAGACGCGCAAGAGCGACACGTTGGGCGGCCCGCTCGCCTCGCGCGCTTCGCGGAACTCCGCGCTCGTCGCGTTCGTCACGATTCACCTTTGGCGTCGAGCTCGCCCGCGAGCACGCGGCGCATCTGCTTTTTGCCCTTGGGCGTGCAATGCGGCTCGAGGAGCGCGCACCCGAGCTTCGCGAAATGCGGGATCGCCGCCCGATCCGTCCACCCGCGCACGGCGGCGACGGACATCCAGCCGCTCGAGATCATCGTGCTCTGCTCGTAGAGAACCTCGCTGCGCGCGAGCGCCTCCCGCTCGATCCATTCGCCCTCGACCATCGCGGCGAGCATGACCTCGTGCCGCGCGCGTCGCTTTTCGCCCAGCGTCGCTTCGAGCTTGCGCAGGCGGCGCGAGCGCGAGACTGCGTCGGCATAACCGAGCAGCACGAAGCGATACGCGACCATGTTGCGCATCGCGCCCATCGCGAGCCGGTAGAGGGTCTCGATCGACATCGGCGACGGGATGTCGGCGAACACGGTCGCGAGGTTCAGCTCGCAGAGCTCGACGACGAGCGCCTCGACGAGATCGTCCTTCGTCGGAAAGTGATAAGCGAGGTTGCCCGGGCTCATCTCGAGCGCGCGCGCCACGTCGCGCACGCCGACGCGCGAGAGGCCCTCTTCGTTGAAAAGCCTTCGGGCCGTGTCGAGGATGCGGCGGCGCGTATCGCTCATGTCGATGGATTAGTACATTGTTCTAATCTGTCAAGGGTACTCGAAAGCAGCCTGACCGCGCGCGGTCGCGAACAGTCCCATTCGGCGTGCAGGCGATTCCGCCGGCGGGCTCGATGGCGAAGACTGCGAGCGCCCAGTCATCGCGCGTGATGAGGTGAGATGCCGCCCGCGCGCGGATGTGCACTCGACGGGAAATACGTCGTCGTCGTGCTAGCGGTCGCTCAACGCGCGCGGCGACACGGCTCCGGTCTTCGTGCGCGATCGAGGTGCTAGATCAACGGCACGCGATTGGCACGAGCGACTGCGCGTCCACCGAGAGGAGCAAGAGCTCCGCGCCGTCGCGCGCTTTGCGCGTCAAGAGACGCGGCTCGCCCTTTGCGATCGCGTGCGGCTTTTCGTCGTGAGGCGTCGCGACGAGCACGTTCCCGCGATCGATCCATGCGAAGAACGCGTGATCGCGCACGCTCCCCGCGATCATGCCGTTGCCTCCGAGCGGCCACGGGCCGATGCCCGTCGTGAAGTCGAGCTTCTCGGCGACGGTCGGGTAGACGCGCGCGAGCGAGGCGCGGCCCGGCGCGATCGAAATGATGCGCACCTCGGCGGCGGCGTCCTCCGGCGGCGGCGTGGATCGCGAGCCGACGTCGACACGTTTTTTCGGTGAGAGCGGCCGCCACGCGACTGCGATCCCATCGCCGTCGGCCGCCGCGCTCAGCGCCACCCGCGATCGCAACGAAAGCTCCGCCGCGTCGTCGTCCATCGCGACGCGATCGATCGTCATCGACTCGAAGCCGGAAGGACCGAGCCACCTCGCCTCGAGCTCGAGCCCTTCGATCGTGTGCATCGGATAGAGGACGACCACGTGACCGCTCGCCGTCTCGGCGATCTGGCGATCCACTTCGTTGCCCATCGCCGCGACGAGCGGCCACGACTTGATCTCGAGCGAAGGCCGCACGCGAACGAGCTCGAGATTTTCTCGATCGCCCGCGAGCACCCACGCGTCGTGCTCGTCCTCGATCACGTCGAGGTCGGTCCGCGAAACGGGTAGCGTCGCGGTGACGCCGTCGCTCCGCCGCGCGACATGAAGCGAATCGTCACTCGACCAGCCGAAGAAGAAGCTCGGCGTCGAGCGCCGAATCGTGACCCAATCCGCCGGCGGATCGACCGCGACGTCGAGGTTCGACGGATCGAACCACGCGTAACGGCTCGTGCCGGGGACGAGATCCTCGAAGCCGTCGCGCGTGCTCGCATGGAAATATTGCGGTCCAAGACGCGCGAGCTGCGGCGAGATCGCAAGACGCTTCGGCGAGTCGAATGCGAGCTCGCACCTCTCGCGTGGCGCGCTCGGCGCGACGGACGACGAAGCGGCCGCGGCTTTCAACGTCACGGCCGGCGGGCGACCGGCCGCGCACGACGCACATACGAGCGCGAGCCACACGTGACGCATGCCGACGTTCATACGTTCACCTCGGGTGCGCCCACGCGAGGGCGACGCGCGTCTCCACTTCCGGCGTGAGCACCACGTCCTCCGATGCGACGAGGGTTTCGCCCGCGGTCGCTTCGCGGAGGCTTCCGCTGAAGACGTGGATGACGCACGTGCTGCCGCGCGGGACCTGCACCGGCGTGCGCGCATCGAGGAGGCGCACCTCGAGCGCGGAGCGCGCTGTCGAACGGTCCACGATCCAATTGAAGTCGCGCACGGGACCCGCGCGGAGCGTTCCGTGGACGTCCCAATCGCCGGAGAAGAACCGCGGAGCGAACGGCTCGAGCTCGAGGTCGCCGTGCGCGCCGCACGCGAGCGTCATCCCGGCTCCTTCCACGATCATGATGTGCCGGTCGTAGCCGTCGAATCGCGAGAACGGACTGCTCTCTCGCACGTCGGCGATGCTCGCGCGAAAACGAAATCGTTCTCCCGGATCGATGACGAGCTCGGTGGTCGTCCCGCCGCCGTTTCGCCATCGCATCACGCGATAATCCGTCGAGCGAAGGAGCTTCATCTGCGCCATCACGAGACGAGCGCGCGAAACCACGACGCGTCGCGCACCGCGGCGAAGTCTTCGTCGCCTCGCGCGCGCGCCTTGATGGCCTCGCCGCCGATGTGGATCGCGCGCTCGAGGGCCTCCTTCGCGCGCGCGTCTCCGCTGCGCGCGTAGGCGCACGCGAGGTTGTACGGAAAGAGCGACTCGTTCGGATTCGCGATCTCGGCCGACACGAAGAGCGCGGCGGCGTCGGCGAAGCGACCTCGCTTGTACAAGCCCATCGCGGTGTCGTTGTACACCTCGCCCACGAGCTTCGCCGTCGACATGCGCGCGACGCGTCCCTGCTCCATCCACATGTCTCCGTTGGCGATCGCGACGACGCCGATTTCGGAACCGTCGTGCGTCACGTTCGCGTACGCGAGCGTCGGCTCGTGCATCGATGCGCCCGGCCATCCAGGATGCGGACCGAGCGCGATGTGAATGGGAAAGATCGGCGCGTGACCGACGACGCGCGCGCCGAAGTGGAGCGTGACCATGCCCTTCGCGTCGGCAGGCGTGTGCGCGGTCGCGAACACGAGATCCGGATACGGGAACGGGCCGCGCAGCGTGCGTCCGTTCGACGCCTTCTCGATCCCGAGCGACTCGAGGATGTGATCGACTTTGGCAGCGTCCGCGTCTGCGAGCTTCTTCGCTTGCTCCGGCGGGAGGAGGCCGTCGTCTTTTGGATTCCACCGATAAGCGATGTCGATCGGCGGCGCGCGCGGGCTCTCGAAATGGAACGCGAGCGGGCACGGATCGCACCCGGAGATCGCCCAACCGAGATACGCGTCGTCGCGCGAGAAGCCGACGCGGCGGTCGGCGAGCATCAGCCCGTCACCGTCGAGCGGCGGCAGCTCGGCGTAGAGCCGCGGGTTCGGCGATCCGGTCGGACGCGGGAGCGCCGCCATCGATGCGCTCGGCGCGGGCGTCGTGGCGGAGACGGTGACGGTCGCGACGGGATGCGCCGCACACGCGACCGCGCAGACCAGGATCGAAACGAAAGCTCTCAAGCGTCGGACCCGAAGCGGTCCGGAAACGTGAGGATCAAGACGATGCGGCCGTCGGCGTCGATCTCGCCCGCGTCGAACGCGTAGGCCGACGTTCCATCGTGACGCTCGGCGGCACCTTCGAAGCGAAACGTCGTCCCGACCGCGTCGCACTTGCCCAAGCGGATCACTTTCCACTGCGGGTCGGCTTGCAAACCCGCCATCTCGCGGTCGAGGGCGTCGCGCCCGCGAATGGTGCGCGACCGCGTGACGAGTCGGCCGTCGACCGCCCAACATTGTTCGATCAGCTTCGCGCGCGCCGCCGGATCGCGCTCGTTCCAAGCGCGGACATACGCTTCGATCGCTTCGAGAATCGCGCTCATGCTTCAGTCCTTATACGATTGAAATCAATCATGCGCTCTCCTCGATGGCTCGCCCTCACCGTGCTCTTCGCCGTAGCGGCTTGCGTGAAGACCGTGACTCCGGCGCCGCGATCGATTGCACCTGCACACGTCGCCGTCGTTTCCACGATCGGGCTCGACGCGCTGGGCCTTCGAATCGATGTCCCTGGAGGAGCGGGCGTGGCCGCGGGCGATCGTCCGGGCTCGCTCGTCGTCACGAGTGCTTCCGGCTGGCGGCTGACCGTCGACGAGGGATCACCCGCCGATACGCTCGCCGTTGCGTTGGCCGCCGCGGCCCGCCTCGACGCGAGAGACGTCGAGACGCAAGAGACCGACGACGGTCATTGGATGACGTTCGAGCGCACCGGCCTCATCGGGGAAACCCACGGACTCCAATTGGTGCGCCGCCTCGGAACGCGCGTTTACCGCTGCGAAGCGCTCGTCGCCCGACGCGACGAGGCGCGCGCGGCCCTCGCCGCGTGCAAGACGCTGCGGCGATGACGATTGGATATCCGGCGCTGCGCGTGCGTCAGCGACGACTCCAACAATCCAGGGACGCCGCGGCAGACGCGGACTCGGGCCCCGCCGACGCAGCCGCATGCTCGCCGACTGGCGCGTTCGGCGCGCGTCGAGATCGTCGGCGTCCACGTGAACGGCGCGCCGGCGTATTCGATCCGTTTCTCGTCCGACGGCTCGCGAGCAATCTGTTTTGGCCGACCGCGGCGACACGTCGTCGACTTCATGTTCGACCCGGGCGACGGCAGCGCCATCCGGGTCGAGCACGCGCATCGCGGCGCCTCGAGCTTCGATCCTCCGCAGCCGCTCACGAACCTCGCCGGCTTCGGATTCCCGGTCGTCACGCCCGATGAAGACACCATCTTGGCCGGCCAGAACGGACGCATCTACGAAGCTCACCGCGCGACGCCGAACGACGCGGTCGGCGTGCCGCCGGAGATCGCGTCGGCCGTGAGCACCCAGGGCTGCATGCTCTGCTTCTCGCGCGCGGACCTCGACGGCGGAGTCGAGCGCCGGATCCACATGACGACCCGTTCGAAGTGATCACGTTTCTGCGACTGACGTGGGCGTGCGTAGCGCTCTCGTCGCGTGCGGATCTCACGCGACACGCTCCCATACGACGACTGCCGCGCCCGTACCTCGGCGAGCCTGCCGGCGCCACCGGTGGTCGGCGCGATTCGATCGGATGCGTGGATCGGCCAGGTTTCGGGGCTACGATGTAGGCCTGCCGTTTTTGCGACGGAGATATCGGATACGCAAGTACCCGTTCGTTCGAATACGCAATCAGTCATGGGCCCCGTGATCGCGCCATCGACTATTGGGCATTCGTCATGTACGCGCCGAGCGATCCGACGACGAACAGCAAACAGCGCGGTGAGTCCATTTCGCGATGATGTGCAGTCCTACGTCGTCTTTCTCGTCGGTCCTTCGAAGCGAGACGACCGGCGTGCAGTATCCGGTTTCGTGGGAAGGGCCTAATGATGCCAAAGCAATCAATCGATATTACGCCGCGCCTACACCCCAAGAGCTGGCTGCCCATTTACGAGCGTCGATTGATTGGTGCCGATGCCGACGCGGTCCTCATCTACGCGTGGAACGAGATCGACGAGCGATTGGACGCGGTCGGTCGCGTGTTGAGTCGATCGCGGCGTCGGTCTCCGCGCCAAGCTCGCACTTCGTCGCCGCATCCATTTCGGGTCCGCCTTGGAACCAATTCTTCAGCTTCGTCGGCACCGAACCAGAACGCGAGCACGTCCCCCGGCGTCTTCATTGCGCGTCACGGTAAACGGCGGGCCGCCGAGGTCGTTGGGAATTTGTGGCGCGCGCGAGCGTAAACCGGGCAACGATCGAGAGGGTCTCATGCAAGGAAACAACCCGCCGGGCGCGCAGTCACCGGGATATCCCCCTTCGGGCGGATACGGGGCGCCGCCTCCTGCCTATCCAGTTTATCCGCCGCAACCTTACGCGTACCCGCCGCAACCCAACTTCGGGAGCAACGAGGAGGGTCGAAACGCGCTGCTCATGGCGATCGGCGGGCTGTTCTGCTTCGGGATCATTTTGGGCCCGCTCGCGTACCGAAAAGCGATGGGCCTACGTGGAGGAATGGCCACGGCCGCGAGGGTCATCGCAGTCGTCGACATTCTCTTGTGGACCGCGGGAATCATTTTCCGGTTGGCCCTCGCCAGCGGCGGGCACCACTACTAACGACGACGGCGCAAGGCGCGCTCGTCGCGTCGATTTTGGAGCTCCTCAGAACCACGCGTCCTTCATCGCGGCGAAGCTGTCCTCGGCGCTCGTGCACAACTCGGCGAGGTGATCGATTCGCGGCACCTCCGTCCGGATGAAGTAGCGCGCCGCCTGTTTTTTGCCGTCGTACAAATCGCCCTGTTTTTTCGAGGCGGCCGTCGATTGCAAAAGCCACTGCCAACCGATGACGAGCGTCGACATCATGTCGAGGTAGTCGACGCTGTGACGCATCATCGCGTCGGCGTCGCCGCCCATGCCCATCGCGCCGAGCTTCATCGACGCCTCGGTCACCGTGCGGAGCGCGCCGCCGATCGCTTTCGCGAGCTCGGGCTCGGGGCTCGCTTCGATCGCACGTCCGATCTCTTCGGCGAGCACCCGGATCGCCGCGCCGCCTTTGCCCATCGCCTTGCGACCGAGCAAGTCGAGGCTCTGGATGCACGTCGTCCCTTCGTGGATCGTGTTGAGCTTTTGGTCGCGCAGCCACGCTTCGGGCAAGTACTCGCTCGAGTAGCCGTAGCCGCCGTGGATTTGCACCGCGAGCGCGGTCGACTCGAAACCTTTTTCGGCGGGAAAAGTTTTGGTGATCGGCGTCAGCAAATCGAGGAGCATCTGCGCGCGCTCGCGTTCTTCCGGGGTCCTCCCGTGCGACGCGACGTCCGCGTAGCGCGCGGTCGCGATGACCAGGCTCATCGAGCCTTCGACGATCGCTTTTTGCCGGAGCAGCATGCGCCGCACGTCGGCGTGCTCGAGAATCGGAACTTGCGCGCCGCCGCGCGTGCCGAGCGCGCGACCTTGCGGACGCGTGCGCGCGTAATCGAGCGATTGCCGATACGCGGCGCTCGCGGTCGCGGTCGCCGCGAGGCCGACGCCGATGCGCGCTTCGTTCATCATCTGGAACATGTACGCGAGGCCTTGGTTCGGCTCGCCGACGAGCCAGCCGCGACAGTCATCGTGCTCGCCGAAGCTCATGATCAAGCTCGGCAGCGCTTTCCAGCCGATTTTGTGGACCATCCCCGCGACGGCGACGTCGTTCGATTCGCCGCTTTCGCGCTTCTTCGGAATCGCGAAGAGCGAAATTCCTTTCGTCCCGGCCGGCGCGCCCTCGATGCGCGCGAGCACGAGGTGAACGATGTTGTCCGCGATGTCGTGGTCGCCGCCCGAGATGAAAATCTTCGTGCCGCGCACGAGAAAGTGATCGCCGCTGGGCCGCGCGGTCGTCGTGATGTCGCCGAGGCTCGAGCCCGCATGCGGCTCGGTGAGCGCCATCGTGCCGGTCCACTCGCCGCGATAGAGCGGCTCCATGAAACGGCGTTTGAGCTCGTCGCTCCCGAACGCTTCGATCAAGTGACCCGGCCCGCGACACAAGATGACGAACGACGCCGGCGCGAGGTTCGCCGCGCACAAGTACGACTGCGCGACGCAGTCGATCGTGAGCGGAAGATTTTGTCCGCCGACCTCCGGACCGCGCGTCGCCGGAATGAGCCCGAGCTCTTTCACGCGCGCGACGAGCTCGCGCATCTTCGGGTGGAGTCGTATCGCGCCGCCCTCGAACATCGGGCTCGCGTCGATCTCGCGATACGCGGGGAAGAGCGCGCCGCGCGCGACCTTGCGCGTCTCGCGAAGCAAAAGGTCGAACGTCTCGCGCGAATGATCCGCGAAGGCTGGAAGCGCCGTGAGGCCCGCGGCGTCGTGCACGTCGTAGAGCTGGAAATCGATCTCGCGATCGTCGAAGAGCGGGTTTTCACCGAGTGCCATCGCGCGCGAGCGTAGCAAAACCCCACGCTTGCCGACTGGCCGCCGAGGGCACATCCTTAAAGTGCCAAGGAATGCGGCCTTCGGCTGCGCTGTTCGGAGCAGAGGAGCGGGTTCGCAGATGAAGCACATGGGTCTGAAATCGGCGGTTTTTGCGGCGTTTCTCGTCGTGCCGGGGGCGGCGCTCGCGCAGCAGCAGCAGCCGCAGCAAACCCAAGGCAACGCCCAGGTCGAAGCGCGGCGCATGTCCGACGCGTTCGTGAACGTCGCGCAGCGCGTCAGCCCGAGCGTGGTTCAAATCGACGTCACGCAGCGCGGCGAGTCGAGCGACCCGCTCATTCGCATCCTCGGCGAGTCTGGCGAAGGCACGCCGGTCGCGCGCGGCACCGCATCGGGCGTCGTCTTCACCGCCGACGGCGCGATCCTCACGAACAACCACGTCGTGGACAGCGCGGTCACGATCAACGTTCACCTCCGCGACGGGCGGTTTCTTCCGGCGCGTCTCGTCGGGCGCGATCCCGGGACCGATCTCGCGGTCATCAAGGTCGACGCGCACGGACTGCAACCGGCGCGCTTCGGCGACTCGGACGCGGCGCGCGTCGGCGAGATGGTCGTCGCGATCGGCTCGCCGTTCGGCCTCGGCTACACGGTGACGACCGGCGTCCTCAGCGCGAAAGGTCGCGGCGGGCTCGGCGTCAACGCGATCGAAGATTATTTGCAGACCGACGCGAGCATCAATCCGGGCAACTCCGGCGGCCCGCTCTGCAACCTCGACGGACAAGTGCTCGGCATCAATTCGATGATCGTCGGGCGCGGCAGCGGCATCGGCTTCGCGGTTCCGTCATCGCTCGCGCGGCGCGTCGCCGAACAAATCTTGAAGTCCGGTCACGTCGAGCGCGCGTGGATCGGCGTCGGCGCGCAAGACCTCACGCCCGACCTCGCGTCGGCGATGCACGTCGACCCGCGCGCCGGTGCGCTCGTCAACATGGTCGGCCACGACACGCCCGCCGAGCGCGCGCACCTCAAGCCCGGCGATCTCATCGCCGCGGTCTCCGGCAAAACCGTCCACGACGCGCACGAGCTCACGCGCGAAGTTTTGATGCACGACGTCGGGCAGCAAGTGTCGCTCGAGGTCATGCGCGACGGTCATCGCTACGCGACGCAGATCACGCTCGGCGCGCGTCCGTCGCAGCGCGTGCCGCCCGCGCCCGTTCAAGAAAACGCGCCGCAAGCCGGCTTCGGGCTCAGCATTCGCGACATCACGCCCGAGCAAGCGCAGTCGATTGGCCTCGCCGCGAAACCGATCGCGATCGTGACGAGCGTCACGCCCGGCTCGAGCGCCGACCGCGCGGGCCTCAAAGGCGGCGACCTCATCGTCGACGCGGACGGCACGAGCGATCCGAGCACGGCTCAGGTGCAACAAGCCGCCCAAGACGGCGTCATCGTCCTCCGCGTGAAGCGCGAAGGCGCGACCTTCTACACGGCCGTTCGCAGGTAGAGTAGATCGCGCTCATGCGCGTTCTCGTCACCGGAGGAAGCGGGTTTCTCGGCAGCTGGGTTTGCGAGCTCCTCGCGAAACGCGGCGACGACGTGCGCGCGCTCGTTCGGCGAACGTCGAGCACCAAGCACCTCCGCACGCTCGAGCGCGTCGAGCTCGTCGAAGGCACCGTCGAGGACGCGCGCTCGGTCGACGATGCGGCGCGCGGCGTCGACGCCGTCGTTCACTGCGCGGGCCTCGTCAAAGCGCGAAACGAAGACGAGCTTCGCGCGGTCAACGTCGAAGGCTCGCGCAACGTGATGGCCGCCGCGAAGAAACACGGCGCCAAGCGCTTCGTTCAAGTCTCGAGCCTCGAAGCGACCGGGCCGTCCGCCGAGGGCGCCGTCCCGACGATCGATCAAGAGCGCCCGGTCACCGCCTACGGCCGCAGCAAGCTCGCTGGCGAAAAAGCCGTGCTCGCCGACAAAGCCGACGTCCACACGACCGTGCTCCGCCCGGGCGCGATTTACGGGCCGCGCGACGCCGAAATTCTCGAAGCGTTCAAGAGCCTCAAGCGCGGGCTCATGCCGACCATCGACGGCGGCCGCGCGCGCGGCTCGTTCGTCTGGGGCCCCGACTGCGCGACGGCGTGCATCCGCGCGCTCGAAGCCGACGTGCCGAGCGGCAACACCTACTTCGTCGACGACGGGGGTCCTCCCGTCACGCAGCGCGAGTTTCTCGAAATGATCGAAGACGCGCTCGGCCGCCGCGCGCTCGTGCGCATGAGCCTCCCGAAGGGCTTTCTCAAAACTGTCGCGTTCGGCGTCGAAGCCTACGGCCGCGCGTCGGGCAAAGCCGTGATGCTCACGCGCGAGAAAGCCGACATGCTCCTCCAGCATTTCGTATGCGAGTCGTCGCGCACGCAAAAAGACCTCGGATGGAAGCCCGAGGTCCCGCTGCGCGAAGGCGTGCGCCGCGCGGTCGCGTGGTATCGTGAGAACGGCTGGCTGTGACGTGAGCCGAGCTTGGGGACACGCTTCCGAGCCGCTGCTTTCGCCGCGGCCTCTCTCGCGATCGCCGCGTGTAGCTTGCTGACCGATCTCGACGGGGCTCGGCGCCGGGGACGCGGAGACGGCCAATGCTCGCGCGGCTTCGTGCGAGGGCGCGGGACTCTCGTGCGCGCCTTCGCCCCCGAGCGGGTGAGCGGGCCGCGTGCCCAGCCAACGCGCCGAGCGTCGTCGTCGCGGGCAACGACACGCTCCTCGACGCGAGCGCGGAAAAATCTGTTCGCCCGTTTGCGGAACCGGAATCAGCGGCGGCCTCGGCCCCCCTGTACGGTTCGCGGTACGGTGACGCCCAACGACCCTTTCACAGTCTGCCGCATGCCATGAAAAATCGTCCGCTCCTCATGATTCCGGGCCCGATCGACGTCGAGCAAGTCGTGATCGACGCGATGGCGCGTCCGCCGAAGAGCCACCTCGCGCCGAGCTTCGTCGAAGCCTTTTCGCGTTTGCTCGGCTCGCTTCGCCAAGTTTTCCTCGCGCCCGACGCGCAGCCGTTCGTCGTCGCCGGGAGCGGCACGCTCGCGATGGAGATGGCCGTCGCGAACGTGATCGAGCCGGGCGATCGCGCCGTCGTGGTCGAGACCGGCTACTTCAGCGGGCGCATGGCCGACATCCTCGAGCGCCACGGCGCTCGCGTGACGCGCGTCGCCGGCCCGCTCGGCGCGGTGCCCGATTTCGCCGAGATCGAGAGCGCCCTCGCGTCCGGTCCGAAGGTCGTCACCGTCACGCACGTCGACACGTCGACGGGCGTCCTCGCGCCGGTCGAGCGCATCGCGGCGATCGCGCGCGAGCACGGCGCGCTCTCGATCGTCGACGGCGTGTGCTCGGTCGGCGGCGAGTCCCTGCGCATGGGCGACTGGGGCGTCGACGTCGCGCTCACCGCCAGCCAGAAAGCGCTCGGCGCCCCGCCCGGCCTCGCGATCGTGCTCGCATCGCCCCGCGCGATGAGCGCGTGGCGCGCCCGCAAAACCAAGGTCGCCTCGTACTACGCCGACTTCGGCGCGTGGCTCCCGGTCCTCGAGGCCTACGAGGCCAAGAAAAACATGTATTTTGCAACTCCGCCGGTGCAGCTCGTCGAGGCGCTCGACGCGAGCGTCGCGAGCATCCTCGCCGACGGGGTCGAAGCGCGCGTCCAGCGGCACGCGCGAATCGCCGGCGCATTCCGCGCGGCGTGGGCCGCGCTCAAGCTCGCGATGCTCCCCGTCTCGGGCGAGGTCGCCGCGCACACGCTGAGCGCGGTTTATTTTCCGCCGGGCGTCGACGCGTCGCTCGTCGCGCGCATCGGCGAAGAAGGCGCGATCGTGACCGGCGGCCTGCACCCCGACGCGCGCGAAAAATATTTCCGCGTCGGCCACATGGGCGCGATCGGCCCGCACGAAACGCTCGCCGCGATCGGCGCGGTCGAGCGCGCGCTCCACGCGACCGGCTACCACCCGGCGCCCCTCGGCGCCGCCGTCTCCGAAGCGCAAGCGGCGCTCGCGACGGCCGGCTGAACGGCCCGGCGCGCGTCAGGGGTGGCGAAAAGGCTCGGGCCGCATTAGATCGTCATTCTCTGCATCCATGATTACTTGGGCCCTCAAGAAAGTTCTCGGCACGAGCCACGATCGCGAAGTGCGGCGCCTCATGCCGAAGGTCGCGTTAATCAACGACCTCGAGCCCAAGATGCAGAAGCTGTCCGACGCCAAGCTCGCGGCGAAGACGGTGGAGTTCAAGGAGAAGCTCGAAAACGGCGCGAGCCTCGACGACGTGCTCGTCGAAGCGTTCGCCGTCTGCCGCGAGGCCGGCAAGCGCGTCCTCAAGATGCGCCACTACGACGTCCAGCTCATCGGCGGCATGGTCCTCCACAAAGGCTCCATCGCCGAGATGAAGACCGGCGAAGGCAAGACACTCGTCGCGACGCTCGCGGCGTACTTGAACGCGCTCGACGGCAAAGGCGTCCACATCGTCACCGTCAACGACTACCTCGCGCGCCGCGACTCCGAGTGGATGGGCCGCCTCTACGGCTTTCTCGGGCTCAAGACCGGCGTCGTCGTCCACTCGCAAGGCGACCACGAAAAAATCGAGGCCTACGGCGCCGACATCACCTACGGCCAGAACAACGAGTTCGGCTTCGATTACCTGCGCGACAACATGCGCTTCAGCGCGCTCGAGTGGAAACAGCGCGAGCTCAACTACGCCATCGTCGACGAGGTCGACTCGATCCTCATCGACGAGGCGCGCACGCCGCTCATCATCAGCGGCCAGCCCGAGTCGTCGAGCCAAAAATACCGCCTCATCAACGAGACCATCCCGAGGCTCCGCAAAGACGAGCACTACATCGTCGACGAGAAAAACCACCAGGTCACCCTCACCGACGACGGCGTCGACACCGCGCAGAAGCTCATCGGCGTCAAAAATCTCTACGACCCGGTCAACCTCGAGTCGCTCCACATCCTCAATCAGTGCCTTCGCGCGCACACGCTCTATCAGCGCGACGTGAACTACCTCGTCACCGAGGACGGCAAGGTCCTCATCATCGACGAGTTCACCGGCCGCGTGCTCCCGGGGCGCCGCTGGAGCGACGGCTTGCACCAAGCCGTCGAAGCCAAAGAAGGCGTGCGCATCCAAGAAGAGACGCGCACGATGGCGACGATCACGTTCCAGAACTTGTTCCGCATCTACAAGAAGCTCTCCGGCATGACCGGGACGGCCGACACCGAGGCCGAAGAGTTTCACTCGACGTACAAGCTCTCGGTCGTCCAGATCCCGACGAACAAACCGGTCGTCCGCAAAGACTCCGACGACCAGGTCTACAAAACCGAGCGCGAGAAATTCACCGCGGTCATCAAAGAAATTCTCGAGTACCACGAGCGCGGGCAGCCGGTGCTCGTCGGCACGACCAGCGTCGAGAAGTCGGGCGCCATCTCGCGCATCTTGAAGAAGCGCGGCGTGAAGCACGCGGTGTTGAACGCCAAGCACCACGAGAAAGAGGCGTTCGTCGTCGCGCAAGCGGGCCGCAAGAGCGCCATCACCGTCTCGACCAACATGGCCGGCCGCGGCACCGACATCATCCTCGGCGGCAACCCGGAGATGCTCGCCAAGCTCGACTTCAAAGAGCAGGGCAAAGACGAGCTCACCCAGAAGGACGAGTTCGACAAGCTCGTCTTGAAGTACACCGACGCGTGCAAAGCCGAGGGCGACGAAGTGCGCGAGGCCGGGGGCCTGCACATCCTCGGCACCGAGCGCCACGAGTCGCGCCGCATCGACAACCAGCTCCGCGGACGCGCGGGGCGCCAGGGCGATCCCGGCTCGAGCCGATTTTATCTCTCGCTCGAAGACGACTTGATGCGCATCTTCGCCGGCGACCGCGTGAAGGGGCTCATGGAGCGCATGGGCCTACCCGACGACGAGCCGATCGAGCACCCGTGGGTGACGAAATCGATCGGCGACGCGCAGAGCAAAGTCGAAGCGCGCAACTTCGACATTCGCAAAAATCTGCTCGAGTACGACGACGTGATGAACGAGCAGCGCAAGACGGTCTACAAAATCCGCCAGCAGCTGCTGCTCGGCATCTACAAGCCGGAGATCCTCGACGAAGAGGGCAAGCCCACCGGCAAGATGCGCGAGATCAAGACGCTCCCGCGGCTCGCCGAAGAAGTGAAGCAAGCCATCATCGACATGCTGCTCCACTACGGCACGCCGATGCCGCCGGCGCCGGTCGACGGTCAACCCGCAGAGACCCCGAAGCGCCCGGAGAAGGTCGAAGAGATCAAAGAGCTCTACCAGCTCGACTCGCTTCGAACCGACGTCTACCAATTTTACGGCTACCGCATCGACTTCAAAGACAGCGACGCGAAGAAGCCGGACAAAGTCTACGAGCGTCTGCTCGAAGAAATTCCGCTGAGCCTCACCGAGCAGCGCGAGCGTATGCTCGATCTCGTCGACGGCATCGTCGGCGCGATGATCGAAGAGTGCTGCCCGGCGAACAAGCCGCCGGAGGACTGGGATTGGAAGGGCCTGAGCGCCGGGTTCCTCGATCACTTCGGTCGCAAGGCCGACAACTTTAAGCACCTGCAAAACCAAGAAGACCTCGCGCACGAGCTGTACAAGCAAGCCGAGGTCGCGATGCTCGCGAAAGAAGAAGAGCTCGGCACCGAGCTCTTCCTCCGCGTCTTCCGTCACTACTACCTCGAAGAGATCGACCGTCAGTGGGTCGAGCACCTCACGAGCATGGAGCATCTGCGCGACGGCATCGGTTTGCGCGGCTACGGGCAGCTCGATCCGAAGAACGAGTACAAGCGCGAGGGCTACGACATCTTCGTCGACATGATGGCGGGCGTGTCGAGCAACGTGGCGAGCAAGGTCGCCAAAGTCCAAGTACGCAAGGAGACCGACGTCGAGCGCATGGAGCGCGAGGACGCCGAGCGCCACGCGCAGCAGCAGCGTCAGATGGTCGCGCGCCACGGCGGCGAGGTCGATCCCGGCGCCGACGAGGAAGAGGGCCCGCAACCGGCGCAACCGGCGCGCCCGGCCCGCGTCGTCGCGCAACCGATCCGACGCGAGTCACCGAAGATCGGCCGCAACGATCCGTGCCCGTGCGGCAGCGGATTGAAATTCAAGAAGTGCCACGGCGCTGCCCTCGAGGAAGAAGGCGACGGCGGCGACGACGCGACGACGTGATCGTCACCGACCGGCTCACGGACCGACGATGCGATAGCGCGCGATGAACGCGCCGCCTTGATCGGCCCTCACGGCGACCCAGAGGCGGCCGGCGGAGTCGAAGATCGCGCGCTGCGGCAGCACGTCGACGTCGGTGCTCGTGAACGCGAACCCGCCGAGACCGAACGTCGAGACCGGCGCGCCGCTCGCGTCGAGCCGCGCGAGCTCGATTCCGGACGAGAGCGAGCCCGCCGCGACCGCGAACGTGTCGTTCGACGTCGGCCCGACCGCGAGGCTCGCGACGAGCGCCGTCGGCTCGAACGGGAGCGGCGCGATTCCGTTTTGTCCGAACGCCGGATCGAGCGCGCCTTGCGGGAGAAAACGCATCACGACGTCGGGCGAGTCGCGCGCGAGGAGCACGTTCGACGCGACGTCGAGCGAGAGCGCGGTCGCGTTCGACGGCAGCGCGACGACGCCTTGCGTTCCGAACGCCCCGTCCGCCGCGTAGTGCGCCGGTGCATCGG